>CAZQDR010000001.1:0-84608 GCA_964591715.1 uncultured Candidatus Saccharibacteria bacterium
TCTGGCGTCAGTTCGGTCTCGCCCTTTGGCGTGATCTTACCAACCAAGATATCGCCCGGACCAACCTCGGCACCAATGCGGATAATGCCGTCTTCGTCCAAGTTCTTAAGCTTCGCCTCACCGACGTTTGGAATGTCGTGCGTCGTCACTTCCGGTCCAAGCTTAGTGTCGCGAACATTTACTTTAAACTCCTCAATGTGGATGCTCGTAAATTTAGAATTTTTTACCAAGCGCTCTGAGATTACAATCGCGTCTTCGTAGTTAGCACCACCGAGTGACATGAAGGCCACCAGGACGTTTTGTCCCAAGGCCAACTGACCATCAACGGTTGAGGAAGTGTCAGCCAAGATTTCTCCAGCCTTAACCTTCTGACCAACCGAGACGATTGGCCGGTGATGAAAGACGGTATTGTCGTTCGTCTTCATAAAATTGACGAGCGAGTAGTGCGTCTTATCGACAACGATCTCGCGACCATCAACCGCCGTGACAGTACCAGCGGTTGCAGCCACAACCATGCGACCAGAGTCGTGAGCGACTTTACCCTCCAAACCGGTAGCAACCAGAGGGAACTCCGGCACCACACAAGGGATGGCCTGCTTTTGCATGTTCGAACCCATGAGTGCACGGTTAGCGTCATCGTGTTCCAAAAACGGAATAATTGCCGTGGCCACCGAGTAAGCCTGATAAGGTGCAACGTCAATTAGATCCACCTTAGCGAGCGGCGCGGTCGCTGGTTTGCCTTGAATACGCACATCCACCGCCTCCACCAAGATCTGACCTTCGCCGTTATAGGGCGTAGCGCCGTGAGCAATAATATAATTTTCTTCCTCAAGAGCATTTAAGTAAACCAACTCCTCGGTAATTTTACCGTTCTTAACTTTGCGATAAGGAGCCTCAATCACGCCAAATTCGTTAACCTTGGCATAGTTGGTCATGTGCAAAATCAAACCGATACCTGGACCTTCAGGAGTGTGAATTGGACAAACGCGGCCGTAGTGCGAGGTGTGCACATCACGAACCTCAAGACCCGAACGCTTACGAGTCAAACCACCAGGTCCCAAAGCCGAGAGCGTGCGGAGATGCTCCACTTCCGACAGAATATTCTTCTGGTTCATAAACTGCGACAGCTGGTTGGTAGTGAAGAATTCCTTCAACCGAGCTTGGAGTGGCCGTGGACTAATAAAGTTGATCGGCAAGGTCGTGCCCGAGTCGATGGTCGACATTCGATCTTGAATGTTGCGACGCATCTGCATCATACCCACCTTTAATTTAGCCTGGAGCATTTCGCCAACATTACGGATGCGGCGAAGACCCAAGTGGTCAATGTCATCAGCGACGGCATCCTTGCTGTTGTTGAGCGTAATAATGTGCGTGACGATCGTGACAATATCATCGAGCGTCAAAACGCGCTTGGACTTGTCATCAGCAGTCGCTGGTTTGTCGAAGCGCTTGTTGAAGCGCACGCGGCCAACCGTCGAGAGGTCGTAGCGCTCACGAGAAAACAGCGCCGCCAAAAATTCGCGAGCATTTGGCACTGTCGCCAAGTCGCTGTCACGGAGACGCTTGTAGATTTCGAGGAAGGAGTCGTCGGACGTTTTGGCATGATCCTTGGCTAAGGCGTTCTTAATATAGTCAGTCTCGGTTTTGACCCCAGCAAAGAGTTCCACTATTTCCGCATCCGTCAAACTCTTGCCACCAAAATCGGCAAAGAGGCGGATGAGCGAAGTAACTGGGAACTTGCGCTTGCGGTCAATACGAACGTAAATAACACCATCGGTCTCGGTTTCGAATTCAATCCAAGCACCGGTAGCGGGGATAATTTTAGCGCCAAAGTACTTTTTGCCGCGCAATTCATTCTCGGTAAAGAAGATACCAAAGGAGCGCGCCAGCTGGGAAACGACAACGCGTTCATTACCGTTCACAATAAAGGTACCGTGCGGCGTCATGAGGGGGAAATCAGCTAAAAAGATTTCTTGCTCCTTTTCCACCCCGACGATTTTGTTCTTTAACTTCACCTTCACGCGCAGTGGCGTATCGTAGGTCAACTGATTGACCTTCGCGTGATGCTCGTTAAATTTTGGCTCATCAAGCTGGAAGCTTGAGAACTCGAGTTCAAACTTTTTCTCGGAGTAGTCCTTGATTGGCGAAAATTCCTTAAACAATTCCTTTAATCCTTCAGTAATCAACCAAGTATACGAAGCCAACTGCGTCTCCACTAAGTTGCTGACCTTAGCCAACGGTTCGCGATGACGCGAAAAGTACTTTTTTTGCATCAAAAAGTTTTTGAAAATTAAAAAACGCCAACTAAATTCCCTATCCCTTGGGAATTTAGCGTCTGCTAATAAAATTTAGGAGAATACCAGTGACTCAATCGTTGAAAAGAGTATACTCGCGCCAGCGCTTTATGTCAACACCCTAGCGGTGGGGAGCCAAGAGGGTAAGCTGGGCCTGGGCCGGATCCAGATATTTGGCTACCACCCGAGCAATGTCGGCGAAGCTCACGCTCTCAATCTGAGCAATCGCCTCTTTATAGCCGCGTGCCTCACCAAAACGAGTCACATCTTGAGCCGCGAGCGAGATAATATCGGCCGGACTCTCGTAGGTCAGCGCCAAGCGACCGATCATGGTGGTTTGGGCCGCCTTAAAAAGTTCCTCATCCGTAGCGGTTTTAGCCATCACCTCCTTAACCGCCCGAACTGCCTGCTCATAACGCTCCGGATCGGTGCCGACATACACCACAAATGCTCCCGCATCGCTCCAAGGGGTAAGGCTCGCCCGCACCTCGTAACACAAACCGAGCCGATCCCGCACTTCTTGAAAGAGTGGGAAAGACATCCCACCCGAAACCATGGTTTGAAATAATCGAAGCGCCGGGTAATCGGCGTGGCTGGCGGCTGGCGCTGGCCAGGTTAAGTTAAGGTGGACCTGCTGAATTTCGCGCCCCAGCTTGTGCGTGGCCGGCGCCGGTGGGACAAAAGCCTCCGGAGCCAGAGTTCGAGTAGTGCCCGTGGCCGGCTCGGGAAAATGCGTCTCAAATAATTTTTGGGCCGCTTCGGGAGTAATCTTACCTGCCACAATAAAGACAAAATTCTCCGGCCGATAATACTTTTGCCAAAATCCTTTAAAATCTTTTTGGGTGAACGAGCTCACCGCCGCCTCTGTGCCAAGCGTATCCCGACCCAGCGGATGCGACCCATAAAACAGCGAGTTCGCTTGGCGAGCCACAAACGACTTAGGATCATCATGGGCCCGGCGGATCTCCTGCACCACGTTTTTCATCTCGACCGGAATTTTAGCTTCGGGAAAGGTCGGAAAGCGCAACTGCTCAGCTAATGTTTCCCAAGCGCGCTCGGCAAAAGCGGCCGGTGCCGAGCGCCAGTAGAAAGTCATCTCGGTCCAAGTCCAGGCATTAATCACGCCGCCCACTCGCTCCAGATAGGCCGAGAGTTCTTTACTACCAGCGAAACGCTCGGTGCCTTGAAAGAACATGTGTTCAAGAGCGTGAGCAAGTCCCGCCTGACTGGGCCAAACTTCATCCCGACAACCGGCATGCACTAACACCCCCACTGCCACTGTCTCGTGATGCGGTAAAGGCATCACATACAGTGGCACTCCTTGAGCAGTTTTAAGTTTAGTGAAATTATTGGCCGACTCAATTACTTTTTCCATTCGTCGATTTTTTTATGATGGCCTGATAAAAGAATTTTAGGCACTTTAAATTTTTTACCCTGATATTCCAGAACTTCGGGCCGAGTGTAGACCGCACTGCCAGCAACACGCTCCTCCTCCACCGAAGCAAAAGTCCCCAGCACGCCCGGTAATTGTCGCGCCATCGTATCAATCACAATTAACGCCGGCAGTTCCCCGCCCGTCAGCACATAAGGACCAACGGTAACCGCCTCCGCTTTAAAGATCTGCCGCACTCGCTCATCAATCCCCTCATAGCGACCGCAGATTAAGATGACGTCCGTTATCTTTTTCGCCGTCTTACGGGCATATTCATTAGTAAACTGTGTGCCGCTTTTAGCAAAGAAGATTATTTTAGGCTTTGATTTTGAATTTTTGATGGCCTTGTCGATGGTTTTAATCATGGGCAATGCCTGGAGCACCATACCTGGACCACCCCCATACGGCCGATCATCTACCTGCTTATAACCCGACTCATTTTTGGCTTTAATATAGTCGCGCGGATTATAAGTTTTGATTTTTATTTTTTTATCACGAACAGCCCGACCAATGATCGAGCTGCCAATATACGAGTCCAGTGACTCGGGAAACAAAGTAATAACGTGGAATGTCAGCACGGGAAATAATTAGTTTTTGATGTCGTTCATCACATCATCCATGCCAGCGGCAGCGCTTTTAGGATCGGGGCGTTCCGATCCCGCTGGTTCGTTGATCTTCAAATTAACGCGGGCATTGTGCTTCATCCCCACCACGCGCAGGAGCGTCCGGATGGCTTTGGCCGTATTGCCTTGACGACCAATAATTTTGCCCATATCAGCGGGATTAACATCAAGCGTCATTAAAACACCCATCTCATCAACCTTGCGGTCGATCTTTACATCAGCGGGGTTATCCACGAGAGACTTAATAAGACCTTCCAAAAATTCTTGATCTTGGTACTTTTCAGCCATAATGTGTCAACAAAAATAGTAAGGCAGTACTCGACAGTACAGCTATCAATAATTATATCTAAGAGTTTAGGCTTCGGCAACGGGAGCTTCAGCGGGAGTCTCGGGAACAACTTCAACTTCGGGAGCGGCAGGGGCAGCCGCTGGGGTCTCCGCAACTGGAGTCTCAGCAACCGGGGCAACAATCGGAGTCTTGCGAGGTAAGACGTTGATCTTTTTACCTTTAACTAAACCAGCATCAATAAAGAGATTGTAAGCAGTGCCGGAAGCTTGGGCTCCAACCGAGAGCCAGTGCTTAACGCGATCAAGTTTAATAATCGGCTTGCCTTGGCGAGCATTATAAGAACCCACTGACTCAACAATTTTGCCACTCTGAGAGTCTTTGCGAGAGTCGGTCACGACTAAACGGAACGACGGATCGTTCTTGCGGCCAACACGCTGTAAGCGAATCTTTAACATAGGTGGGGTTATAGTATCAAACTGGCCCCAGTTGGTCAATCCACCGTCGTCCCCTAACCCCCTTGCTTGACATTACAGAACATGTTAAGCTTAGTTTCAGCACCGCAGCCCTTTTCTTTTTACAGTCTGCACCGCAGACAGGAAGCGAGGAAGTTATGGACCAGGAAAGCGTCGAGGAAGGACTCCACGGCGCCCAGGTTGTAACCGGGGAAACCCAGCCAGCAGCCACGGAAGCGCCACCTCCCATCACCCCGCTCAGCCCCGACGAAGTTGAGCGCCGAATGAGGATTGCCATCGGCAATCTCAAGAAGCAGCAGACGCCACTGCAGCGAATCTTCGAGGGTATGGATCGGGCCGTTGATGTCGTCGTCAACGGTTTGGCCACGCCAGCCAACGCGGCACTCGGTTAGTAGTTCACCCCGTTCAGGATCAACGTCGCAAGACAATCCTGAATCGAGAGTCCGGCAAGGGCAAATTGCCGGACTCTTTTTTTATGCCTAAAAAATGCTATACTGCCCGCAATTATGAGTTACCTCGAAGGCACGATTAAGATCTCCCACAAAGGTATGGGCTTCGTTTCTCCCCGCAAACCCGGCGGCGAGCGCGCCTTGCCCGAAGAGTCCGTTCAGGTTGATGCCAATTTTCTTAATACGGCCCTGCCCGGCGACACCGTTAAAGTTTTGCTTCACCCCGAGGTGGAGGGCGAACTGCGTACCGGCGAAGTCGTTGAGATTTTAGAGCGCAAAAAGCTTGAGTACGTTGGTACGCTGGAGCGCGAAGGCAACTTCTTCTTCCTCGTGCCGGACGACAAGCGGGTTTACAAAGATATTTTAATTCCCGAAGAGGCTTTGGGCGGCGGCCATGAGGGTGATAAAGTTTTGGCCCGCATTACGGAATGGAATGATCCTAAAAAAGAACCGATTGGCGAAGTCGTAATCGTCATTGGTAAGCCTGGCGACCACAACACCGAAATGCAGGCCATTGTGTACGAGAAGGGCTTCCGACCCTCTTTCCCGCCTGAAGTAGATGCCGAAGCGGACGCGATTAAAATTAGTTCTGCTCAAGATTTTGCTAACGAGATTACCAAGCGCCGCGACATCCGCGATGTCCTCACGATTACGATTGACCCTTTTGATGCCAAAGACTTTGACGACGCTCTCTCCTACCGCGAGTTGGCGGACGGCAAAGTCGAGGTGGGTATTCATATTGCCGACGTTTCGCACTACTTGGTCCCAGGCACTAAACTCGACAACGAAGCAATTAAGCGCGCCACTTCAATTTATTTGGTCGACCGCACCATCCCGATGTTGCCCGAGGTGCTCTCTAACGACCTGTGTAGCTTAAATCCCAACGAGGACAAGCTGACCTTTTCGGCCATTTTTACTTTTGATAAGGATTTCCAGATTATTGACGAATGGTATGGCCGCACCGTCATGCACTCTAACAAGCGCTTCACCTACGAGGAAGTGCAAAAGATTTTAGACGACAAAGCCGGACTCTATGCCGAGGAACTTGGCAGTTTAAATAAAATCGCCTACAAGCTCCGCGCCGAAAAGATGGCCGCGGGTGCTATCTCGTTTGAGACCACCGAAATTAAATTTGTGCTGGATGGGAACGGCAAACCAATTAAGGTGGTTAAAAAAGAGCGTACCGACTCCCACTTGTTGGTTGAGGACTTCATGCTCTTGGCTAACCGCAAAGTGGCCGAATATGTTTCCAAAAAAGTGAACGACGAGAACGGCCGCTTTGTTTACCGCATCCACGACCAGCCCGATGTTGATAAACTCCGTAGCCTGGCTGACTTTATTTCGCCACTCGGTTATCGGCTCAAGTTTGATGATCACGGCGTCTCGTCCAAGAGTATTAACGAGCTCTTAAAAATGGTCAACGGCAAGCCGGAGGAAATTATGATTCAAACCGCGACCATGCGCAGCATGGCTAAAGCGATTTACTCAATGAAGAATATCGGCCACTATGGTTTGGCTTTCCCCTATTACACCCACTTTACCTCGCCAATTCGTCGCTACCCGGACGTGATGGTTCACCGCCTGCTCGCGGAATATTGCCAAAACCGCCAACCCGCCGCCGAACTTTTAAAACGCTATGACGAACTCGCCTTCCACTCCTCGCAAATGGAAATCTCCGCCCAAGAGGCCGAGCGCGATTCGATCCGCTACAAACAAATTGAATATATGGAAGATAAAATTGGCACCGTCTTTACCGGCGTGATCTCCGGTCTAGCCAAGTGGGGCATTTACGTTCAAGAAACGGAAACTCTCGCAGAGGGTATGGTGCGCTTGGCCGAAATGAAGGATGACTACTACGTCTTTGATGAGAAAAATTATTGTATGATCGGCAAAGGCTCTAATCGCCGCTATCGCTTAGGTGATAAAGTGAAAGTAAAACTAACTCGCGCTGATGTAAAAGAGCGCATGCTCGACTTTGTCTTTATTTAAGACAAACGAAAAGGCACCCACAGCTTGGGGTGCCTTGCTTCTCTTCTCCACGACAATCTCGGTGCTGGTGATCCTCACCAGCTGATGCCCAGGCGCGTAAGATAGCACCTGGCAGAGAACCGCAGTGACCCCTCATTGCTCTGAGCGAGGTCCCGCACATCATCGAGTGTCATTTCATCGAACATGGCTCTGAATCCTTTATTAGAGCCAAGATAGGGCTTTGGTCGACCACCGGCCTCGACCCTATCTGTTACTGTTCTTAGTATACCACCCCTGTATATTTTGTCAAGCCCCTACTGGCTCAACCGATGGAGCACCGAGTTAACAATTGTCAGCACAATACTGAAGAGTAGTGCCCACCAAAAGCTCGCCACTTGGAAGCCTGGCACCACGGCACTGGCCAAGAGCACTAAAACGGCATTAATCACTAGGGTAAACAAGCCGAGCGTCAAAATATTGATCGGCAAAGTTAAAAACAAAATCACTGGTCGGATCAACAAGTTGATTCCACCCAACACCACCGCTGTAATCAGAGCGGACCAAACCGTATCCACGCTCACCCCAGGTAACACATAAGCCGCAATCGCGACCGCAATCGCTGACACTAACCAATTAAATATAAGTTTCATCGCTTGAGTATAGCACTTGACTTCTTCAACAATCAAGTATATAACTTCATCTAAGCGACGACTGCGTACGTGGCCTTGAGCCGAAGACACGGGTGTTGCTACCCCTTATGCGTCAAGCAGACAGGGGTTTTATTTTACTCGGGGGGGTCTTGACAATTTATATACAAATGGTAGTTATATGATGGGCTAGAGACGGCCAAGGACTTGTTAAATAACGAGCTGACACTTGTCTCCAGCCTTACCCGCCAAAGCTTAGGCCACGGCGGGTCCTCTTCAGAGTTCATAATCTGTTGTGATTTCTGAAGAGGGTACGCCGAAGGCTGTGTCTCCATGAGACGAATATGGCAGTGTACCCTCTAAAATTTGGGGTGGACGAGAAGGTATTTGTTCCTTAACGAGTACACAGCTGTCCACCCCATTCTTTTGATCTTTCAGTATCGCGGGGCGATAATCGGGATGTCTTTTAAAGACGAAGTATTTAATGCCCTGCACCAACCCCATTCGACTAAACGTCGGGTGGGGTTGACTTTTTATATTGATGTGTTAGATGTAAACCAGGGGGGTGGGACGAAGGGTACAGTGTCGTAGAGACGAACGGTCTCTTGTCCCACCCCATACTTGAACTTTGACTCGGAGGTCTTGTTGTCTGCGGCGCAGACGGGCCTCCCCCTTCATACCGTTGCCCATTGGGCAGGAAGGACTTACCATGCCTCGCTTTATTGGCATCACCCATCGGGTGAAGCGCACCGTCGTGGGTGAACCTCGACCCACCATCGTTACCATCTTGGAGGGCGACAAAAGCGTCACCTACAAGCTGGCCGACGAGACCGAGGAGATGGACTTCATCGAGGGTCGCTACCCTGTCGGTTACACCGACGTGGTGGACGGCCAAGATCTCTCGGCGTACCTGGATCGCCAGCTCAAAAAGAAGAAGGACCCCGCCACCAAAGAAGAAAAGGTGGTCAAGGTCCCGATCACCTTCGAGGGCCTGCGCTCCGGCGACATCGTCGCGATGACACTCGGTGGCTCTGGCAATTACTTGGCCTACGCCATCGCTCGGAAGTGCCGCAAGCTTGGGTCTGGCGCGGAAATTATCCGCATCACTCCCAAACAGTTCTGCGATCTCCGGGGTGTCGGCAAAAAGGAAGCCGACGCGGAACTCTTGGCCACTTTGGCTCGGGAGCGCCGCGAACTCTTCCTCGCCATGCGACAGGCTGATCTTGATCAGATCAAGTTGACCATTGCCTGGCGGGACCGGATCGATGCCATGAAGGCACGGATTGCCTGCGAACAGCGGCTCTTCCAACGCCTGATTGGCCGGACCTTCGTGGAAGAAGGCCTGGCACCGGAGCGAACGCTTGAGTTGGCCTTCTTGGAGGCCAAAGCCAGTAACACCACGCTGAAGGCGCTCGAGATCGAAGAACGAGCCAGGATTGTGGATGTCGAGAAGCTGGTCCGGCAACTGCCGGTCTACCAGCAGATCTTCGAGCCGCTCGAGGGTTGCGGTCCAATGATTGCCACGCGACTGGTCGTGGCCATTGGCGACATTCGGCGCTTTGCCACCGCTGCCAAGCTGAAGAAGTTCTGTGGCGTGGCCTGTACCTCAAATGGCGCCTTCGCGCGCAAGCGCAGTGGCGAGGTGGCCAACTGGCATCCCGATGCCCGTCAGGCTCTGTACCTGATCGGCGATCAGTTCAATCAGCGACCCCGTTCGCCTTGGGGGCAGATGCTCCGTCGGTACAAGGTGACCTTCCGGGAGAAACACCCGGAGCGGATCAATCCCGAAACTGGCAAGAAGCAGTACGGTCCGGCTCACATTCACCGGATGGCTACCTGGCGAACGATTACCAAGTTCGTCGAGTGGCTCTGGCGCGAGTGGAGCAAGATCGCACCAGTCGAGAACAATGAAGGAGAAAACGCCGCAGCGGCTTGAGAACGAGTCCATCACTGTCCAATCGGACGATAGTTGACCTGTCCTGAAGCCAAAAAGTTCCTCATTAGGCAGCAATGTTTGATGAGGAACCCTTTTCAGAGATTTTAAATTTACGATTTGAATTTTCTGAAGAGGGTACGTCAGTAGAGATGTCTCCCAAAAGAGACGATTGGTACGATGTACCCTCTAAATAGATCTTTGCGAATTGGTGAGTGGGACGATAATGTGGTTGCTTTAAGCGAATGGGTTCCTGTCCCACTCACCACAATAGGTGCTTAAGAACTAGAACCTTCCTGTCCGATTGGACGATGTTAACTGTGTTCTTAAGCCAACCCCTGGCTCGCCAATGCGCGTCAGGGGTCCTCTTCAGAGTTCATAATGTTTTGTGGGTTCTGAAGAGGGTACGATTATCGGTTTGACTCAAAAGAGACGAGAAAGGAGATGTACCCTCTAAAATAAGCTAGCTCTTTCTGTACGAGGTGAGTGGGACGATGTTAGTGCTGCTTTAAAGCTAATGAATTCATGTCCCACTCACCACAATAGGTGGCTTGAGAACGAGAACAGTGATGTCCACTCGGACGAGCCCCTCCTTGTTCTTAAGCCAACCCCTGATTCGCCACCGCGAATCAGGGGTCCTCTTCAGAGTTCATAAGATTTTGTGATTTCTGAAGAGGGTACGAATCATCGAATGTCTGAAAAGACGATACGATTACTGTACCCTCTAAATATCTGAGACGAAAGGCGGTTTGTTCTAACGATAGCCACACTGTCTCAGCAGTCACCCCGAGTTTTCTTGGGGTGATTTTTTATTTTGCAAAAATGGCGGCCTCGTCAAACTTAATGGAAAGGAGTTTGGAAACACCATCGTTCGACATGGTGACACCGTAGATTACACCCGCATGACTCATCGTCTCGCGGTTATGGGTAATTAAAATTAATTGGGAGTGATTGGCCAGATTAGCCACCATCTCACCGTACTTTTTAGAGTTCGCCTCATCCAGCGCCGCGTCCGTCTCATCTAAGATTAAAAATGGCGGTGGATTAACTTGAGACATTGCAAACAAAAGCGCGATTGAGGTTAACGCCCGTTCGCCGCCCGAGAGCATCTCAAGCGCCCGGATCTTTTTGCGGGGCAAATTAACTTTGATCTCGATCCCCTCCTTGGCCGGTTCTTGGGGCTCGCCCAATTCGCGCATGGATCGTCCCAGCTGGGCCTCCTCATCATCGGCATCGGCTTCCCCGCCGCGACGGTTCTTCTCCGCAATCAGAGAGAGGCCGGCGGTACCACCGCCAAACATCAAGGCAAAAAATTCTTGGAAGTGCGTATTGATTTTATGAATCCCATCTTTAAACTCGCTGTCGATTTTGTTCTGTAAATCTTTAATTATTTCCTTAAGCGCCACACCACTGGCCTCTAGGTCGCTAATTTCTTTAGCTAAAAAGACATCGCGCTCGGTCGCCTCGTGATACTCCTTTACTGTGTCGGTTGACTCAATCCCTAAATCCTCAAGCCGAATTTTTGCCCGCTCAATTTTGCGGCGGCGCTCCTCTTGGGCCGAGCGGTCGTTGTCGGCCACTAAAGTTAAGCCAAGCTCCCGGTAGCGCACCACCTCGGTATCAACCAACACCTTGGCCTCATCCAACTCGCGTTTAAAGTTCTCGGTTTCAATTTTTAAAGTATTCTCTCGCGCCGCCAAAGTACCCAAGCGCGCGGCCAGCTCACTGCGGCGCGCCCGCAATTCGTAAGTCTCGCGCTCCGCTTCGCGCGCTTGCTTAACTCGCTCGGCCATTTTGACCGAGAGATCCGCCCGCGCTAATTGGAGCACCCGCTCCCGTTCACCGACCGTCTCCAGTTCGGCCTCTACCTTCGCCTTCTCCTCATGAATGCCCGCCAGCTCGGTCTCCGCGCTTTGGTCTGCCTCACGCGAGCGGCCGTGCTCTAAAAATTCGGTAATGGCCGTCCGGATCCGCGTCAAAAAACCTTTAACCGAACCAACGTCAAACAAGCGCTCGGCCTGATCGACATAGCTCTTTATCGTTTCGGTAAAAGTTGTCACCTCCGAGAAGCTGTAGTCGCGCTCCAACTCTTCCGCCCGGGTCCGAGCGGCCGCCTCCTTAATTTCCTGCATCCCTTCCAGCCGACCCAGGCGGCGCGCCAGTTCATCACGGCGGCCAGCCAGTTGCCGCAGCTCTTTATCAATCTCCTGCAACTGGGTTTGTTCTTCCCAACTCTCGCCGTTGTGATGTTGACCCAGTTCACCAAGTTTGCGATCAATATCTGCCAGCTCGGCTGTCGGCCGTTCCCGCTCGTCACGCAGCACCAGCGTCTCGCGAGCTAAATATTCCTCCTCGCGCTGAAGATATTCTAAATATAATTGTTTAAGTTCAAGCCGCAGCGCGTCGGCCTGTTCAATCTTCTCCATCTGCTTTTTCAAAAAGCGCAAATGCGGCGCGAGCTCGCGCCGCAGCGACTCTACCTGCTTTAAATTTTCCTCGGTCCTCTCCAACTTCTTCTCGCTTTCTTCAATCTTCCACTGATACAAGCGCAGCCCGAGCGCGTCCTCAATCATCACTCGACGCTCGCTGGCATTGGCGCTTAAGATCCGATCCGCGTCACCCTGGTTTACAATATAGTGATCGGAGGAACCCAGACTAACCGCTGCCAAAAGTTCGATAATATCGCGAAAGCGGACCTGGGAACCGTTAATTAAATAAACATTAGTCCCGTCACGATAAACCTCGCGGGTAATTGAGACTTCATCAAAATCAACATTAAACTTTCGGTCATGATTATCAAAGACGAGCGTTACCGCCGCGCGGTTCATCTTGCTGGCATTGCCGCCACCGCCGTTAAAAATTAAATCCTCACCGCGAGCGCCGCGCAACGACTTCATTGAGCGCTCGCCTAAAACCCAGCGAAAGGCCTCGGCACAATTAGATTTGCCGGAACCGTTTGGTCCAACGATTGAGGTGATGGGGCTATCAAACAAAAACGTCGTTTTGTGAGCAAAAGATTTGAAACCAGAGAGTTCTAACTGCTTGAGCCGCATAGCCTAGGTGTGACGTTCGTTTTGTAAATCCCAGCCATTGGCGGCGAGGCCTGCCCGAGCCGCCTCTTGTTCGGCGCGCTGCTTGGATGGACCTTGACCCTTAGCCACCAGTTCGGAACCTAAATACAAACCAACGGTAAAAACTTTGTCATGATCCGGTCCAAGTTCGGACAACACTTTGTAGGTCGGCGTAATATCGCGTAGCTCCTGGGCTTGTTCCTGGAAGTAGCTTTTGGCATCCACCCATAATTTTTTGGCGACAATTTCGTCGGTCAGCGGTAATAAATATTTGCCGATAAAAATTTGCGCCGCCGCATAACCTTGATCCAAATACATGGCGCCCACTATCGCCTCAAAAGTATTAGCTAAAATAACCTGTCGAGCGCGGCCGTTATCCTTGGCCTCGCCGCGCGAGAGCAACAAGTGATCGTTGACGCCCAGTTCGGCCGCCACACTACCTAGCGTTTCGGCATTTACCAGCGCGGCTCGGTAAGCCGTCAACTCACCCTCATCCCGATTAGGGTATTTATGATAAAGATAATCGGTCACCACCAGTTCAAGCACAGCATCGCCCAAAAACTCCAACCGTTCGTTGTGGTCCAGTTTAATCTCCGGATGCTCATTTAAGTACGAGCGATGCAAGAGCGCCTGCTTAAGCAGTTCGTTATTTTTAAAATTAAAGTCAAACATACGGTTACGCGTTTAATAACTTGATGCCTTTGGTGATGAAGGGTACCACATCATCATACATGCGCAAGTCAGGAATCTCTGCCAATTTAAACCAGCGCGCCTCGTCCAAACCACCTGACTTGGTAAGCTGAAGCTGACTCTTGTCTTTAGCCTCGGCCAAGAAATAAGAGACCTGCTTGCGGAGCTTGCCCTTCTCGGGATCGGAAGAAATATATTCGTTCTCGCCAAGCTTATCCTTAACGGTCACCTCCAGTGACATCTCATCCTTAATTTCGCGCTCGGTGGCTTGGAGTAGCTCCTCATCCGGTTGAATATGGCCCTTGGAGAGCGTCCAGTAACCGAAGACGTCGTGAACTAAAGCCAAGTAAACCTCGCCCGCGTCTTTGCAGTAAATAACCGCGCCGCCCAATTTCTCAACTGGCATCTGATCGTAAGGAATGTCTTTGATCCGCTTTTTCTTGGCCGGAATGTCGTCCTTGCCCGGCTCACCCATCTCTTTATAAACGGCACCCAAAACACCGTTAACGAACTTGCCGCTATTCTCCCCGCCAAAGGTCTTGGCCAGCTCGATCGCTTCGTTAATCGCCACGCGAGCGGGCACCTCTTTCTTATCAACAAACAATAGTTCGTAAAGCCCTAAACGCAAAATATTACGATCCGTAATCGCAATTTGGGCAATCGGCCACTCGGGGGCCGCCTTTTCAATTATAAAATCGAGTTTCTCGCGGCGCTTAGCGACGCCATCCGCCAGAGAGAGAATAAACGAAGTGTCTTCTAGTCCCGGCGCAAATTCTTGGGCATTACGTTCAACCACACCAGGGAGCGAGCTCTCAGGGTGTCCTCTGAAATCCCACTCGAAGAGGGATTGCAGTGCAATACTTCTGCCTAAATGCCGATTGGCCATTTATAGTTTTGGACTAAAAGGTTCTACTTCTTGCCGCGAGCGGTAGCGGTTTTGGTTTTTGCTTCAGACTTTTGAGCCTTGGCTAAAACATTCAAAACTTCTCGGCCGCGGTAGGAACCGCATGACGGACACGCCCGGTGGCGCATCGTTTTGGCGCCACATTTGGCGCACTCGGCAAGAGCCACACCCACCAACGCGTGGTGAGATCGGCGATTGCCAGTATGAGCCCGGGTATGTCGCATGCGTACAACCATGGCAGGAGTATAGCTAATTAGGGTAAAAAAGACAAGCGATGGCAGGAGGTCGGGCCGTGTTGCCGAATCTGACGATAATGGGCGGCTGTACCGTAGCCTTTGTGCTGCTCAAAGCCATATTGGGGGAATTTTTTAGCCAAAGCGACCATGTAATGGTCGCGCCGGACCTTGGCCACAATTGAAGCCAAAGCAATAATCAGCTCGCTTTCGTCGCCCCGAATAATTGTCCGCTGGTTGAGGTAGTTGGCCGGAGCTCGCAAACTGCCGTCCAAAAGTACTTCGCTTTCGGCGGGCGAGACGGCTAGCCGATTTAAGCCGCATTTAATGCCCAGCCGAATGGCCGCCACAATTCCCTGATTATCAATCTGGAGATTACCGACCAAAGCGCTAGCGAACCGCAAAATCCCCTCGGCCTGGGCCTCTTTTAATTTGCCTAACCACTCTTCGCGCTGACGGGCCGACAGTTGCTTACTGTCCTTCACTCCCCGAAACAGCCGCTCGAGCTTCGGTAACTCGCGGTACTCAATTAGGACCACACCCACCGCCACCGGTCCCGCGAGCGGTCCCCGGCCGGCTTCATCAATGCCCACCAAATATTTAGACCGCGCTGTCACCGACATAACTAAAGCGAGGAAAGGTTTGACCATCACGCGTGACCAACTCGGTAAACATGGAGAGCGGCCGAACCCAAAGTTTGCCCGCCGGATTATCATAGAGCGCCTCGTAAATTACATAGAGCTCCATCGTCTCACTATGCTTACCCACCCCAATCACCCGATACTGCCCACCTTTGAAGTGCTTGTAGATACCTGGTTTAATTTCACTCATGATTTAATTTTAACATAAAAAAGCCGACCAGGGGTCGGCGTAAGGAGCAGTGGCGAACGAATTTGCCTATGAAGGAACATGATTCAGAATGAACATCTGCAGCAGAAATCGAGCCACCGTATTGCCCACCAGCAGCATCAGCCCCATAGACACCACGAAGAGTGAGCCCCACATGAGCCAAGCTTTTGCGTACACCGATTAGCTCTCCTTTGATTTTCCTTCCAGTTCCAGCATCAGGTAAAGGAAGGTGAAGAACACCAGACCGCCGAGAAAAAGGCCTCCAAAACGCACCAAGAACCACAGTTCATTTGTCGGAATTTCCATCAGCATACGGGTCCCCTTTCTGGCTCAAACAGTACCACTAAGGTAGAGATTAATCAACAATCAGTCGGTTTGCTATAATCAGGGCAATGTCCTTTGTTCACCTCCACAATCACTCCAACTACTCACTCTTAGACGGCCTGTCCAAAATTGACGAGATGGTAAAGCTGGCCAAAAAGTTTGGCATGCCGGCGCTCGCCTTGACTGATCACGGCACGATGTACGGCGCGATTGATTTTTATATGGCCTGCCAAAAAGCGGGCATCAAACCGATCATTGGCGTTGAGGCTTACATTGCGAACCGCACTCGTTTTGATAAAGAACCGAACATCGACAACCGCCGCTATCACCTCACACTCTTGGCCAAAAATATGGCGGGCTACAAGAATCTGATTAAGATGGTAACTCACTCCAACTTGGAGGGCTTTTATTACAAACCAAGAATGGACAAGGACTTGTTGAAGTCGCACAGCGAAGGGCTGATCTGTTTGTCGGGCTGCTTGGGCTCGGAACTGTCGAAGATGCTCTGGAACAAAGATTATGCCGGGGCCGAGAAGGTGGCGCTGGAGCATCAAGAAATTTTCGGTAAGGGGAATTATTACCTAGAGATCATGCACCACCCCAAGATCGAACGCCAACAAGAAATTAAACAGGAAATTATTAAGCTCGCCCGCCGACTTGATATTCCGCTGGTGGCCACGCAAGACGCGCACTACCTACATCCCGACGATAATCTCGCCCACGATACTTTAGTGGCCATTCAAACCAACAGTTTTGATGAGACCAAGCGTTTCTCTAACCGCGATGAGGACTTTTCGTTTATCAGTCCGGCCACGGCCAAAGAATATTTTGCCGAGACGCCCGATGCTATTGCGAACACGCTTAAGATTGCCGAGGCTTGCAGTTTGGAGCTGACGCTCGGCAAATTCGTCTTTCCTAACTTCCCGATCCCGCCCGGCGAAACACCGGACTCCCTACTCCGCCAACTAACGGATGCAGGTATTAAAGAACGCGGGCTCGCCGACGACGAACCGTCGCGCCAGCGGCTCGATCACGAGCTGGGCGTCATTGCGCTTAAAGGTTACGCCTCATACTTTTTGGTCGTGGCCGACCTGATCCGCTACGCCCAAGAGCACGGCATTTACTACAACATTCGTGGTTCGGTCGCCGGCTCCATGACGACCTTCGTTTTAAACATCACCAAAGTTAACCCGCTGGAGTACCAGATCCCCTTCGAGCGCTTCTTAAACCCCGAGCGCCCATCCGCTCCCGATATTGATATGGACTTCGCCGATAATCGCCGTGACGAAATTATTGCTTACGCGCGTCACAAGTACGGTGATGACAAGGTGGCGCAAATTGGAACCTTTGGTTCGATGATGGCGCGCGGCGCCGTCCGCGATGTGGCGCGCGCGCTCGGCCACCCTTATGCCACTGGCGACAAAATCTCTACCCTGATCCCGATGGGCAGCCAGGGCTTCCCCATGACGATCGAGCGCGCGCTTGAACTCACGCCCGAACTTAAAGAGCTCTACGACAAGGATGCCGACACCAAACAAATTATTGATCTGTCGTTAAAAATCGAGGGCAACCCGCGTCACATCTCGGTTCACGCCGCGGGTGTCGTCATTGCCCCCGGTCCCCTTGATGAGTACGTGCCGCTGCAGTTTGATCCGAAGGGTGGCAAAATGATCACTCAATACGATATGTACGCCGTCGGTGAGGACGGCGTCGGTTTAACCAAGTTCGACTTTTTAGGTTTGCGCAACTTGGCCATTCTCTCGAGTGCCATCAACTTGGTAGAGCAGACCTTGGATCAAAAAATTGATATTGAAACGATCCCGCTTAATGATCCTAAAACTTTTGCTATGCTCGCTCGCGGCGAGACCATTGGCCTCTTCCAGCTTAACGGCGCCGGGATGACGCGCTGGCTAAAGGAGCTGCGACCAACGACGATTCACGATATTAACGCCATGGTCGCGCTTTATCGCCCTGGTCCAATGCAATTTATTCCCGAGTATATTGAGCGCAAACATAATCCCAAATTAATTAAGTATCTTGATCCGTCGCTGGAAACAATTTTAAAACAAAGTTACGGTGTGCTCGTTTATCAGGACGACCTCTTGATTATGGCACACGACTTGGCCGGCTACAGTTGGGGCGAGGTCGATAAATTCCGCAAGGCCGTTGGTAAAAAGATCCCCGAGCTCATGGCCGAACAGCGCGAGAAGTTTATAAAGGGTTGTATGGAGCACTCCAAGTGGAGCAAAGAAAAAGCGACCGAGATTTGGGCCTGGCTCGAACCGTTCGCCGCTTACGGCTTCAACAAAGCTCACTCGGCCTCTTACGGCCGCGTCGCTTACCAAACCGCCTATCTAAAAGCCAACTTCCCCGCCGAGTACATGACAGCTGTGCTCTCGGCGGAAAGTGGCAACACTGAGACCGTGACCGAAACTATTTCCGAATCAAAGCGCATGAGTATCCCCGTTTTGCCACCAGACATTAACGAAAGTTATGGTGACTTTACGGTTATTAAAGATAGCGCGGGTGATAAAATCCGCTTTGGTTTGTACACGATCAAAAATTTGGGGACGGAAATTTCGGACGTGATTGTGGCGGAACGCAAAGCTAAGGGACAGTACACTTCGATTGCCAACTTTTTAGAGCGAGTGAAGCATCGTAATTTAAATAAAAAATCACTGGAGTCGCTAATTAAAGCCGGCGCGCTCGACAGCTTAAATGAGGAGCGAGGAAAATTGCTCTACAATCTCGATAACCTGCTCGCCTTCCACCAAGAAACTATGAAGACCGGTGACAATCAGTCGTCACTCTTCGGCCTGATGGCTGACACCTCAAGCATTCCGCAGCTCAAATTGCGCGAGTGCCTGCCGGTGGCCACAGCCGAGCGCTTGGCTTGGGAACGCGAACTCTTGGGCGTTTATGTCTCCGGTCATCCGCTGGATGTCTATAAAGATAAATTTTTAAACAGCGAACATACGATTAAAAAAGCGCGCGAGACCGAGGATGGCAAACCAATCGTTGCCGCCGGCCTGCTGGAGGAGGTAAAACCAATCTTAACTAAAAAGGGCGAACAAATGGCCTTTATTAAAATTACCGACTATACCGGCACGATCGAATCTGTCGTCTTTACGAAAATTTACCGCGAGTTTAAGGAACTGATCCAACCGGAGCGCTGCGTCGCCGTCAAAGGCCGCATCTCCCACCGCAACGGCGAACCCTCAATCGTCATTGATGCGATCAAAGCATTGTAAATAAGAAAATTTTCCTGTTCAGTTAATCTTCTATTCACTACACTTAGTTATAGTGTCGAGCATGAAAACATTATCATGCAAAGATTTAGGGAAGGACGATAACTTTATGGCCCGTGGTTTTACCAGTACTGAAGTAATTGACGAGATGGTGGAGCATCACAAGGAGGCTCACCCGGAGGATGCCGACAAAACTGAGGATCAATTACGAGCCGAATTGCGGGGTAAAGTCCAGGACGAAGAGTAGTTGGGGCATTCGGCCTCTTGTGGTATAGTTGAGGCCATGAAAACCCCAGATGATCAATCCCTCGAACCCAACGATCACCGCACTTTGGGACGCGAGTTAGGCCTCTTTGTCTTCTCTGACGCGGTGGGTAAAGGTTTGCCATTGTGGACCGAAAAGGGCGCCACTATCCGCCGCGAGTTGGAGCGCTTTATTGTGGACGAGGAGATTAAGCGCGGCTATCAGCATGTGTATACTCCCGATATTGCCAAGCTCGAGCTCTACGAAAAATCAGGCCACTATCCTTACTACAAGGACTCAATGTACGCCCCAATCGCCATTGATGACGAGCAGTTTATGTTGCGGCCAATGACTTGCCCGCACCACTTCGAGCTTTACTTATCTTCCCCCCACTCCTACCGCGAACTGCCGATTCGGATTGCCGAGCTAGCCAAACTCTATCGCTACGAGCAATCGGGCGAACTACAGGGCTTGGTTCGCGTCCGCTCGTTTTGTTTAGCCGACGCCCACATTATTTGCAAGGATGCCCCACAAGCCAAAGACGAGATCAGTCGGGCGCTCGATTTGATCGAGTATATTGCTCACAAATTTGGTTTAGTGCAGGGTACTGACTACTGGTACCGTCTCTCCCTCGGCGATCGCGCTGATGATAAAAAGTATTATAAGGATGACGCGGCTTGGGATGAAGCCGAGCAAAAACTACGCGAAGTGCTAAAGGAGCGCGAAGCTCACTTTAGCGAAGCGACTAACGAGGCGGCTTTTTACGGTCCAAAAATTGATATTCAAATGAAGGATGTCCGAGGTAAGGAGAACACCGCCTTTACCGTCCAATACGACTTCGTGATGCCTAAGCGCTTTAAGCTTGTTTACACTGATGCTGACGGCAAAGAGAAGGAGGCAGTCGTTGTTCATCGTTCGTCGATTGGTGCTATTGAGCGCTTCTTGGCC
The DNA here is from genome assembly GCA_964591715.1 of uncultured Candidatus Saccharibacteria bacterium. Classification (GTDB taxonomy): domain Bacteria; phylum Patescibacteriota; class Minisyncoccia; order Phycocordibacterales; family JACOZG01; genus CAZQDR01. The sequence goes on from CAZQDR010000001.1 coordinate 20,620, forward strand.
TTTATTATCGAGCATTACGGCGGCGCCTTCCCTACTTGGCTCTCGCCCGTGCAGGTTAAAATCTTGCCAATTGGCGAGGCTCACTTTGACTACAGTTTAAAGTTGGCTGAACAATTTAAAAACGAAGGTATTCGCGTCGCGGTAGATGACAACAACGAGAGTCTCGGCAAAAAAATCCGCCACGCCAAAACCGAAAAAATCCCCTACCTGATTGTGGTTGGTGATAAAGAAGTAAAAGAAAATCTCCTCACCATCGAGTCTCGTGACAATGGTAAGCTCGAGAATGTTGCTCCGGAACAATTTATTCGCGACCTCCTCCAAGAATTAAAAGCAAGAAAATAGCCGCCAACTTTCGTCGGACGGCTATTAGTTGTGCGATCATTTCACACCAAAAGGTCAAACCAGGTAGCCGAGAGTGGGTCCTTGGAGATTTTGCCTCCCAGAACGAGGAACAACCACGGCAAATGATCAGCGCCTTGCGGGTGAGGCTGAGTCCCAGCAATTTGGAATTCCGAATCCGGTGAGAGGTTGGCAAATTCCTCAAACCCCTTGGCTCGCCCAGCCGCATTCAGTCTCACCTTGAGACCGGCGCTATATTCCAACATTTGCGCCAATTCCATTTATCACCTCCTTTCTGCTGTTAGGCTAGCGCAGAGAAAGCTAGATGTCCAGGTTCGCCATTTTGGCGTGGGACTGAATGAAGATTTTGCGTGGCTCAACTTCGTCACCCATGAGCATAGTAAAGACTTTGTCGGCTTCGCTGGCCTCGTTAACGTCAACTCGTTTTAAAATCCGATTGACTGGATCCATGGTTGTCTCCCAGAGTTCTTCCGGATTCATTTCACCCAAACCTTTGTAGCGCTGGATTGAGACCTTGGCGTTGCGCGTGGCTGCTCCTTTGGTTGAGGCTTCATCCTCCACTGCGCCTTCCCCTTCCGGCTCATCACCAGCGTCGGACACCTCCTCAAACTTTTTCAAATCAACACCCCATGATTTTAAGATGGCATTTTTGTCGTCATCCGAATAAGCGTAATGAAATTCTTTACCCTTCTTAATTTTATAAAGTGGCGGTTGAGCAATAAAGATAAAGCCCCCCTCCAACAGCTGGCGGAAGTAGCGATAAAACAGCGTCAAAAGCAGCGTGCGGATGTGAGCGCCGTCAACGTCGGCATCGGTCGCGATGATAATTTTGTGATAGCGCAAATGAGAGACATCAAAGGTATCGCCAATCGAGGTGCCGAGGGCAATAATCAATGACTTAATTTCGGCAAAAGCGAGCATCTTGTCGAGACGAGCACGCTCCACGTTTAAAATTTTACCCTTCAGTGGCAATACGGCTTGGGTGCGGCGATCGCGACCTTGTTTACCAGAGCCACCGGCCGAATCACCCTCTACAATAAACAGCTCGGCCTCCTCGGCATTGCGAGTCTGACAGTCGGCCAACTTACCCGGCAAAGTCATACCCTCGAGCGCGCCCTTACGCAAGACGCTATCCTTAGCCGCCTTGGCCGCCAAACGAGCCCGCAACGCCAAGGAGACCTTGTTAATGATCATCTTGGCGTCATCCGGGTTCTCCTCCAAGTAGGCTTGGAGCGCGGCGCCGAACACCGTCTCCACGGCGCCGCGGACTTCCACGTTTCCGAGTTTGGCCTTGGTCTGACCCTCAAATTGCGGGTTGCGCAACTTAACTGAAACAACAGCCGTTAAACCTTCGCGCACATCATCACCGGTAAAGTTACCATCCTTCTCTTTGATTAAATTATTCTTTCGGCCGTAATCATTTAAGCTACGGGTCAGCGCGGTCCGGAAGCCCGTTAAGTGCGTACCACCTTCAGGCGTGGAAGTATTGTTGGTATAGCTAAACTCGCGCGGGGCAATATCATCAATGTATTGGAAAGCAATTTCCACATTAATCTCACTCTCCTCCTTCTCAATATAAAAAATATTCTTGTGGATTGGCTTCTCGGTCTGATTATAAAATTGGATCAAACTAAGCAAGCCGCCCTCAAAGTAAAAAGTTTGCGATGGTCCCTCTAGGCCCAGCTCGCTCAAATAAAGCACCTCCTCATCCGCGATCTTGCCCGTACACTGTCGCAAATCCATCACCCGCACCCGTAGCGCCTTAACCAAATAGGCCTGGCCCCGCAAGTGATTTACAATCCGATCCCAATCGTAAACCGTGGTAGAGAAAATGGTCGGATCAGCCTGGAAGGTCACCACCGTACCATGGAGCTTAGAGCTGCCAACTTTTTTAACGGCCGCCTTCTTCTTACCGCGGGCGTACTCCTGATAAAATTGGCCGCCATCGCGGAAGACATTAACCTTAAGCCAAGTGGAAAGAGCGTTAACCACCGAGGCGCCCACGCCGTGCAAACCACCGGAGATTTTGTAACCATCGCCTTCAAATTTGCCACCAGCATGCAGCACGGTCATAACCGTCTCCAGTGCCGAGACTTTGGTTTTGGAGTGAGTAGCCACTGGGATACCAGCGCCATTATCAGCAACCCGGACAACCTCGCCGGGCAAAAGAGCCACTTCAATCTCGTTGCACGAGCCGTTCATGGCTTCGTCACGCGAGTTGTCGAAGATCTCCACCATCAAGTGATGCAGACCATCTGGACCCGTCGAACCAATATACATTCCAGGACGCTTACGGACAGGCTCTAGGCCCTCCAAAACAACGATATCGTCAGCGTCATAATGGCGCTTTTTAGTCTCTTCTTTAGCCATATTCTATGGGCTTAGTATAGCATAATTCACCCCTCAAACCAAACTACTTTCGGACCTCAAAATTGGGCTGTTTTTCGAGCATTGCCACCACTTCTTCCATCACGGAATTAGCGTCATTATCCACTAAAGTTTTAGTGGCAGACTGGAGCACGAGGCGAAAAGCCAGTGATTGGCGCTCCCCTTTTTCAAATTGATCAAAGAGCACCGGACCTTCCACCAAGAGCTCACCAGCAGCCGAGCGGATTAAATCCGCGACACTTTCCACCGTAGTCGCATTGGGAACCCAAACCGCAATATCCCGGATAATGCGCGGGTAAGCCGAGACCGGCTCGTAGTGAACATCTGTTTTAATATACGGATCCAAGTTGGGCGATGTCTCGTCAAGTTGTCCGGCCATGTCAGCAAGTTCGTATTCGGTCACATCAATTTTAAGCTTTGGCTTTTTGCGGCCCGCCCCAACCACCACATTAACTTGTTCGTTATCACCGATAAACACCGTCCCGATCTCGAAAAGTTTCACCTCATCTTTATCAAACAACGTGTGCTGGAGATTAAATTCAATGGCGCGTTGCATTGATTCTTTTAAATTAGTCCGCAACCAAGCTTTGTCGCTCGCGAGCGGCTTTTCGATGGTCACGTCGCCGTGATCGGTGAAGGTATAGCCGTAAACCTCCGTATAACCCTCGGCCATTAAATGCTCGCGCACTTTATTAGCCAAAATAAAATTGGGGTGATCGGGAACCTGTCCCCCATCGGCCTTCAGCACTCGCGCGGCAATATTCTCATAACCATAAAGTCGCGCCACCTCGTCGGCTAAATCTTCTTTAATATTTAAATCCTGACGCTCGGGTGGAATCAAAGCTTCGAGCTGATCATCCGTGCCATGCCCGACTACCACCCGGACTCGCTTTAAGTAATCAATGATTTCGTGCTCACCAAGAGCCACGCCAAGCAGATGTGAAATGTCTTCTGCTTTAAAAGTAATTTGGATACGAGCCGTCTCCGCGTTCGGCAGTGGCGCTAGAGCGTCTTTAAGTGGCAGATTTAAAACGGCTGCAATCTCTCGGGCCATCCCTAGCGGAGATTTAGCATCAGCCGCTCGATCCGGTAAAACTTTAATATCCATCTCCCAGTCGTCTCCAGTTGGTACAATTTCCTCCACCTCAAAAGCGTGACCAATTAAAGCCGCCACGGTTTCGTCTACACCAGGCAACGGTTGCTCAAAAAATTTTTCCAACTCGCGATAAGAAAATCTCATAAATTAAAATTGTTTTAGGAAGCGTAAATCGCCAGCATAAAAATGGCGGATGTCCTCGATACCATATTTAATCATGGCTAGACGGTCAATCGTGCTACCAAAAGCAAACCCCTGCCACTCGGCTGGATCAACTCCGGCCGCTTTAAAGACATTCGGGTGCAACATACCGGCACCGCAAACCTCAAGCCAGCGATCGCCCCATTTGATATCCACCTCGACACCAGGTTCAACGAACGGGAAGTAGCTGGCCCGAAGGCGCAGTTCAACCTGCGGTCCGAAAAGTTTTTTGTAAAAGGTTTCCAGCGTCCCCTTCAGGTCCGCCATCGTAATTACGCCCGGCCGGTCAATCGCCAGCGCGTCAAACTGGTAAAACTGCGCCTCGTGCGTGCTGTCGGTCGCCTCATTGCGGAACACCCGGCCGGGCGACACCACTCGCAAGGGTAATTGCTTTTTAACGAGCTCGCGGAGTGAGACTGCCGTCATGTGCGTGCGCAACAACTCCCCTTTCTCGCGCGGCTTCAGCCAAAAAGTATCTTGCATTGCCCGCGCCGGATGACCAGCTGGCACATTTAAAGCATCGAAGTTATTGAACTCCGTTTCCAGTTCCGGACCCTCGGCCACGCGAAAGCCCATCTCGGCGAAAATTTTAGTTGCCTCCCAAGTGATCTGCGTTAAAGGATGTAAGCTTGCCATGGAGCCGGGAAGAGGACTTGAACCTCCAACCTACGGTTTACAAAACCGTTGCTCTACCAATTGAGCTATCCCGGCTGTTCTACTTCTGTTCTTTAATTTGCGCCAAAAACAATGAGACTGCCCCCTTTTTATGAATCACGCCTTTACCACGGACCGAGTCAATCAAACGAGAGGACTTACGTTCAGCCCTAACCAAAAGATAACGAACCATAATCACCACGCGGCGAATCGCCAAAAGCAGATAAAAATAACCGAGATGGACGACTTGTTTGAAAAAGAAACCAAAGCCGTGATACCACTGGTCAATTTTGTACTGCAATAGTTCAGCGAGCTCCACCTTGCGGTAAGCCGAGAGCGGGATCCGGCCCAGGCGGACAAGCCGTAACTGCCACAAGCCAGTGGCCACCATGGCCAGGGTAACGGCTAAAGCCAGCACGATTAAAATGGTAAGTAACATAGGGTTTTGGTCGGGCTAGTGGCCCGGTGTTTCGAAGCGGTCGAAGCGAACGATCTCCACCTTCTCGCCAAACTTCTGGATGCCGCTTTTAACAACATCATCAATAGTCTGGGTAGGATCTTTAACAAAAGGTTGAGTTAAAAGTTCGGCAAGATCAGCCGGGGCAAAGGCCGCCACGTGCATCGCTAGGTCGCTTGCCATGGACTTAAAGTCGTCATTCTTGGCGACGAAGTCGGTTTCGCAATCTAGTTCGATAAGCGCGCCCATGGCATTGTTACCGTGGATGTAAGCACTAACGACGCCGGCGCCCAATTGGCGATCGGCTTTTTTGTCGGCGGCAGCACCCGAGAGTTCACGGAGCGAGGCGAGAGCTTTAGTGAGATCACCACCAGCGGCCTCAAGCGCTTTTTTGCATTGAGCGACCGAGATGCCGGTCTTTTCGCGTAATTCCTTAATTTGCTCAATGCTGACCATAAGGTTTTAAGAAGCAGCGGCTACAGCAGCCGGAGCGGGCGTTGGCGTCACCTGTTGGGTGCGGCCTTCGTCGTAAGCTTTGGTAAGTTCCTCAAGTAAAAATTTAATGGAAGCGGTGCTGGCATCGTTGGCAACAATCGGATAGGCAATGCCGCGGATGTCGTTATCAGAACCGGAAATGCTGATTACCGGAACGCCAACCTTGCTGGCCTCGGTAACGACAATCCGTTCATGACCAAGACAGCGGCAGGCAACTTGGTCATGGCCATTAAGCTGCCCAAGTAGCGCTCGAGACCGGCAATTTCTTTATCGATCAGCAGGCGCTCCTTCTTGGTGTACTTCTCCAAGAGCTCACCGCTGGCACGCTGCTCCTTCAGGAGAGCTAGGCGGTCCATGCGGGATTTAATTTGCGAGAAGTTGGTGAAGGTACCACCCAACCAGCGCGAAGCCACGTAGGGCATATCAATTAGTTCGGCTGCTTTGGTGATTAAACCACGAGCCTCGTCCTTGTTCCCCACCAAAACTAATTGCTTGCCCTCACGAGCGAGACCACGGATAAACTCCTTGGCCGTGTCCAAACCGGCGACCGTCTTCTCTAAGTCGATCACGGCCGAACGATTTTTAAAACCGAAGATATATTTTTTAACTGACGGGTGACTGCGCGACTTGGAATAGCCGAAATGCGCCCCTACGGCAAACAGGGCCTTGATCAAGCTGTCTTTATCGGTCGTTTTCGTTTCTATAACCATGGGGAAAAGTCTATCAAAGGTGGGGTCTTTTGGCAACCCGGTGGCCTACTTATTGAGGATTTACGCCACCAACCAGGTATTCAAAGATAATCGCAGTATTGCTGCCGGTCGCGTTCTTAAGGGGAACATTCTCTACAACTGGTCCCGGAGTCTCGGCCACAATATTAACTGTGTATGGACTGTTGGTGTTAAAGCTCTTGTCGTAGCTTGGAATACGGATCGCGAAGTAAAGTTTATTGGCTGAGTTTTGGCTTAGGGGTGCGAGGGATGGAAAAGACAAACCGGTGCAAGATTGCCAGTCCCCTTCCTGGGCGGTAGCATTCGGACTCAAACGACACTGCACTGACGCCACTTCATTAAGCGCTGTGCCCGTTCGGCCGAGAATTGATCCCACCACTCTCACATTATTAAGGGTGGTATCGCCAGCATTAACAATCACCACCGGTCGAGTAGCCGCCTTGGCACCGATTGACTGCTGAATAATTGAAATGCGGTGGCTGCTACCCTGGTCGATCTCCAAATCACCCCCCGTGCCAGCCGGAATAGGAACGCAAGCCGAACCATTCCACATATTACCGGCCGTACATGCCCCCACCGAAACAGTATTCAAACAAGCCTGATTCAAAACCAGTGGCGTCGGTGAACTGTCAGTAATCTGCAAACTAGCAGATTTGGTACCAGCCGTAGTGTAGGTTTTGGTAGCGGGTGTTACGTTTAGGCCTGGTCCGCCAGTACCACTCAATGACTCTGTGCCTGACCATGAATAGGTGTAGGGAGCAACGCCACCACTCGGGGTGTTGGCGGTCCAGGTAACAGCGGTAACATTAGCCGTGGCGGAAGTGACGGAAGGAGCACAAGCCACCGCTAAACCCGTCGTGGTAGTCCCTCCGGCGCAAACTTTAGGATTGGCGACTGGGTCACAGGGCACATCTGGCGGAGTAGCACCGATAGGTAGGTTGGGATTAAAATTGACCCAGCCCACCACTTCCCCACCCCAGGCAAAATCATAAAATGTTTTACTGCCATCTGCGGTGCTCGCCTTAAGTTTAACCCCATAGTTGGCACCAGTGTCGCCAGATTCCTTGGCGAGCTTAATCCAACCATCCCAGCCGCCAGACTCAGCCGAACCACCACTTAAAGCCTTGGCCCAGCCACTCGCATTAGTACCCGAAACTTGCGCGAGAGTTTTGCCAGGTTCGCCAAAGCGAATCCAGCCAATGTTGGAGCTCCAAGCATAACCTTCCAGTTTACCATCCCCCTTCAGGGTGACTTTAAAATTTTGAGGGCTGCCACCTGGACTATTACTACTGTTAAAACTAATCCAGCCAATGTTGGAGCTCCAGGCCCAGCCTCTCAAATCGACATCAGCATCTGCTTGAGACTGATTGACCTTCAGATTAAACGCCGCGGCGACAACTACAATGAGAACTAACGCTAGCAAAAAGCTCAATATTTTTTTAGCCATAAAAATGAGAAATTGATATGGCTTTATTGTAGCACGGGGGTTTAGGCTTCGGTCTCTTTCTTATCCACAGCCTGAAGCGTGGTAATGATTGGATCGAGAAAGCCGAGGAAGATCTTCTCGATATTGTGCCAGGATTCCTTAATCCGGTGATCGGTGACGCGATCTTGATCAATATTGTAAGTGCGGATTTTCTCCGAACGATCGCCGGTGCCAATTTGCGAGCGTCGCTCACTGGCTTGTGACTTGGCAGCCGCCTCCTCTTTAGCCACACTTAGTTTAGACATTAAAATAGCCAGCGCCTTCTCCTTATTGCGCGCCTGACTGCGCTCGCTGGTCGAGCGAACCACCATACCCGTTGGCTTGTGAGTAATCCGGACCGCGGTTTCCACCTTGTTCACATTTTGGCCGCCCTTGCCGCCCGAGCGGGAGAAAGTAATTTCCAAATCGCTCGGCGGTACACTCAAGTCCTCAACTGGGCGCAGAGGCAAAATCACGACCGAAGCGGTGGAGGTATGAATGCGCCCCTGCTTCTCGGTCACCGGTACGCGTTGGATGCGATGGACCCCGGTCTCGTATTTTAAAGCTTCGTAGGCTCCGAGACCGCGGATCTCAAACGACGCCTCCTTGTAGCCACCGATCTCATTTTGGGAATCATCAATCAAAGTAAACGACCAGCCTTTTTGTTCGGCGTAGCGATGATACATCTCGGCTAGCTCACGCGCAAAGAGCGCCGACTCATCACCACCGGCACCGGCGCGCACTTCCAAAATCAAAGCATTGGGCGAGGCCGCATCCTCCTCCTCGTCTTTACCAACAATCGCTTCGGCTTGGGTTAAAATTTCTTGCTTCTGCTTTTCCAGTTCCGCAATTTCTTCCTTGGCTAACTCTTGCATTGAGACGTCGCCATCGGCCAAACTTTGGGTGTCACGAATTTTAGCGTCGAGTCGATCGTACTCGAGCATTAAATATTGGGTTTTAGGATTGTCGCGAAATGGGGCGGGATCCATGAGTTAAGCCTCAGAAGAAGCTTTCTCTCGGTTGGAAGTCTTTTTAGCTTTCTTGGGCGCCGTGGAGGCTTTGGCGCTGCGAGTCTTAAACTTCTCGACACGGCCAGCGGTATCCATAAGCTTCTCCGTACCGGTATAGAACGGATGGCAGGCGGTGCAGATTTCGACTTCTAGCTTTTCTTTTGTTGAGCCCACTTTAAAGGTGTTACCGCAAGCGCAGGTAACCGTCGCGGCCTCAAAGTAGGTTGGGTGGATTTCCTTTTTCATATGGCGGGAGTATATCAGGTATTTTGGAGGGGGTCAATCATATTAATTTGAATGTCTGAGGCCTTGGCCATAACTTGATTACCATAGGTACAAGAGGCCCCGCCCGTACCGTAATACTTGCAGGCAGCGCGGACTTCGGCACTATAGCCACCACCGCTCGCGCCAAGATCACGTAAAAACAGGGCCGAGGCCATGAAGGCGTCGCTGGCATTCCAGGGGTCAGGGTTAGCCTTGCCGACGGCCGCGGCGATCGTGCTCTCCAGCCCCTGCCAGGTCGAAGGGATAAACTGGGCCGGTCCCATGGCACCGCCAAAGCCGCGGCCAACATAATATTTAGTACTACCGATCGGGCAAGACACTGGCGTCGACTTCCAATCCATCCCCAGCCGTGAGGTGATGTCCACAAAGGGCACAGTATCTCGGGGAGGCTTCATCACTTTTTCAAACACCGTGCCAGTATTCTTACCCACGCCATTACCGGTCGTTAGATCGGTCAGTAAACACGAACCGACATTTTGTCCCAAGTTAGACTCCTGCTTTAAAATCGCCAAAATAAAAGCCGGTCGAACGCCAGTCTTAAGCGAGGCGGCCGTAGCGTACTCAAGCGCTTTACCAAACTGGATCGCAGCGCTATCACGCAAGCCAAACAAGGCCGCTCTAATTTGGGCGGCTTTCTTTTGTCGCTCGGCTAACACCGACTGGTAAGCGGCCTCCTGACCTTTATTGATCTTCAATAAAACATTCTTCTCCGATTCACGTTTTTGGATAACTTGCTGTTGGGTCTCAATTAATTTTTGGGCATCAATGGTTTTATTCTTCTGCTGTTCAAGAGCGGCCTTTTCCTCATGGGCGGCGTTCTCGGCATTGCGCAGTTCAGCAAACGAGTCGTGCAACGCGATTTGTACTTGATCAATTTCCTCTAGTCGGTTAAAAAAGTCAGACAAACGGTTATTACCCAGGACGATTTCCGGTAAAGAGTCTGTGTTACTGTCGCGACTTTTACGCAACAGCTCCGCCAATGAGGCTTGCTCACGTTTGATTTTGGCATCTAGGGCGCTAATTTTACCGTTACGTTCGGCAATGTCACTGTCGAGCCGGCTAATTTGCACCTTCTTGGCTTTAATATCAGTTTGCGCTTGTTTGATCTGAGATTTAAGCAAATCAATATCCCCTTGCACGGTGGCGGTCTCACGCTGTTTTTGCAATAAAAGTTTAGTTTGTTCGGCAATCGCCCGCTCCTCCGCCTCCAAGTCGGCTTGGAGTTGAGCCCGCTGGGCCTCAATCGCGCTCGTACTTTGTTGGGCCCGTGTCGAGAGTGGCCCTAGAAAGCCAAACAATATGAGTACAACAAAAAACAGCCTGATGGATTTCATCAGACTTAGTATAGCAGAAGATGAGATTTACTCGCCAGCAGCCTCGGCGGGAACTTCGCCCTCTTCCTCCTTCTTACCCTTCTTTTCTACCTCAATCGTGGAGAGATCCACTGGAGCTTCGTCAATTGGTTCGTCCTTGGCCACGCTAATAGCCGCCACCACCGTTTCCGCCTCAGCCAAAACCTTAACACCAGCGGGAATCTTAAGATCCTTAACCAAGATCTGGCTATCAAGGGCAGCAAGAGTGCTAATATCAACTTCGATATCGTGAGGAATGTCCATTGGCAAAACTTCAATTTCGAGTTTGTGAATTACCTTAACGAGTGTACCGCCCAAATCCTTAACGGCTGGAGATACTCCCTCGTAGCGAAGAGGTACATCAACCTCAACGGTCTTGGTTTTATCAACCACCAAAAGATCGGCGTGCACTGGCTCACCGTTAACGGGATGGAAGGCAACCTCGTGGATTAAAACATCCTTCTTCACCTCCCCAGCATCAACAGTGATCATAGTGGACTCACCAGCCTGACTTAGGATTTTCTTAAACTCCTTGGTGGCCACCATCAAAGCGAGGGCCTTATCCTTGGCACCATAAAGAATCACCGGCATTTTGCCGGCCTGGCGAGCCGTTTTGAGCTCTTTGCCGAAAATGTCGCGCTTTTCTGCGCCAAGTTTTAACATGCTGGATAGTATATAGAATACTGGAATAAAGTCAAAAACGGCCACCCGGTTAAGGGTGGCCGAGCGGGCCTAATCGTCGCAGGCGGCGGCGGCCTCGACCATGTTGGGATGGTGGCGCCGGCCTGGCGGATGGGACCGGATCATTTCCATTCTTTGAGTATTATCCAGCCCCGTGTCGTCGATAACACCGTACGAGCTCCATCCCTCAGGAGGATTTTTGGCCTCAACGATCTCCGTCCGTGAGCGAAATGAATTGAACCGAATAAACAATCGCATCATACTGCACCCCTTCCATTGGTTCATCCAATAGAATTAAAGTCCAAGCGAACGCTGGATTTATTTTACCAAGTTCGGCGGCGTTTGTCCCTCCACGGCGGCGATAATATTCTCCGCGGCAATGCGGGCCATCTCATCTCGGGCAAATTCGGTCGCCGAGGCAATGTGCGGCGTCAACACCACATTCGGCAAATCCTTCAAACCTTCGGCCAGCTTCGGCTCAAATTCAAAGACATCCAAACCAGCACCGCGAATCGTCCGGTTTTTAAGCGCCTCAACCAAAGCCACTTCATCAATCACTGGTCCGCGCGAGGTGTTGACCAAAATGGCGTTCGGCTTCATCATGGCTAGCCGCTCTTTATTAATTAAGTGTTGCGTCGTTGGCAAAAGCGGCACGTTAACTGAAACATAGTCGGCCACCTTTAAAACCTCTTCGACATTGGGTTCGTAAACTGCACCATACTCCTTTTCAACCTCCTCATTCCGAACCACATCATAATAAACGACCCTCATTTCAAAACCCTTAACGGCGTGGAGCGCGGTCCGAGACCCAATCCGGCCCAGACCCAAAATACCGAGCGTCTTGCCCGAAAGTTCCGTGCCCAACAAGAGCATCGGTGCCCAACCCACATACTGGCCAGTGCGAACAAAGGTGTCCGCTTCCACAATCCGCTTGGCCACAGCCATCATCAGCGTCATCGCATGCTCGGCCACCGCGTTGGTTAAGACACCCGGAGTGTTTGAGAGCAAAACATTGTGAGCCGCCGCATCAGCTAAATTAAAGTTATCAAAACCAACCGCGTAGTTAGCAAAAATTTTGGCCGTGGGCACCGCCTCAAAGACTTCGGCATCAATTTTATCGGTCAAAAGCGATAGCACCGCGTCATAGGGTTTAGCTTTGAGGGCTGCTAGTAATTCCTCACGGGTCAGGGCACCATCTTTAGTACTAATATCCACCTCATAGCCTTTGGCTTGCAACATTTCGACCGCCTTTTGGGGAATAACTCGGGTTACGTAGACTTTTGCCATTTTAAATTTTAAAGATTGTTATAAAGTTTTAATTTTGCTTCGACGACTTTCTGCATTGCCGCAACGCCCGGCTTCATAAACTTGTAAGGTGCCACTTCATCCGGATTATCCTGCAGTGACAACTTAAGCGCATCACGATAAGCCACGCGCAGTTCGGTATTGATGTGAACCATCGCCACGCCGGCGGCAATTGCCTCTTTAAAGTCCGCCTCCGAGTTACCCGAGCCGCCATGGAGCACAAGCGGCACGCCGGCGGCCGCCCGCACCGCCCGCACGCGCTCAATGTCGAGCCGCGGGTCCGGTCGGCCCTTTAACATGCCGTGGATATTGCCGACCGCCGGCGCCAAAAGATCCACGCCAGTGGCCTCAACGAACTGCTTGGCCACTTCGGGCTTGGTCAGATCATCACCCTGGGCCGCACCCTCCGGCACCTCGTCCAACAGTTTGGACGAGGTGCCGATGTAACCGAGTTCGCCTTCCACCAAAATGTCACGATCTTGACCACGAGCGTAATCCACACATTGTTTAGCTTGGACAATATTTTCCTCAAGCGACAATTTAGCCCCGTCAAAAATTACCGAGTCAAAACCAGCATCAATCGCCTCTTTCACCCGCTCAAATGAGTAAGTATGATCCGCGTTTAAAAAGATTGGATAGCTAAATTCTTCGCGAATGCTTTTTACTAGCGCCGCTACCGCCTTAACGCCAATAAAATCCCGTTCGCCTTCCGAAACGCCAATAATAATGGGCAGGCTTAAGGCCTTGGCCGCATTAAAGACCGCCCATACCCCCTCACTGTCGGAGATATTGAAGTGGCCTAAGGCCACTTTGCGCGCCTCCGCCTCCGCAATCGCCTGTCGTAATGTTTGCATGGGCACCATTATACCTTACTCGCTCGGCCATGGTAAAATAGGGCGGTGCCATTAGCAATTAAATTTTAACTATGGAACCAGCTTCAACCCCTGCCCAAATGACTAGTCCAACCTCACCAGCCGCTGCCGTTGCGAGCACCTGGTCTTGGGGCTCTTTTATGTTCGATCCGGTCGTGATAATCGCCACTGAACGCTACAAGTGGTTACTAGTTTACTTGCTGATGTTTATTCCGATTGTAAATATGATCGCCCTCTTGGCAGTTAAAATCTATTTTGGTTTGAACGGCCAGGAGTTTGTGATGTCGAGCACCGCCTTCGCCAATAACGACGAGAAAAGAGGCTTCTTAAAGGGTATCGATAAAGCTGGTAAGATTCTCTTCTTCATTGGCTTGGCGCTAATTGCCGTGAGCTTTATTTTTGGCTTCGGCGCTGCCATGACAATGGTCCGCTTCGGTCGCTAAGCCACTATGGATAACCAAGAATTCGATTTTATTGCCATTGGTGACATTACTACTGACGCTTTTATTCGCATTAAAGAGGCGAATGTTCACTGTCAGGTTAATAAGGAAGAGTGCCAAATCTGTATGCGCTTTGGCGATAAAATCCCCTACGAGTCCGTTACCGTGGTACCCGCCGTTGGCAACTCGCCAAACGCCGCCGTCTCGGCCGCGCGCCTAGGGTTAAAGTCGGGTCTAGTTTCTAATCTCGGCGCTGACCGTAACGGCGAGGAAGCTTTGGCCGCCCTGGCCCAAAATCAAGTTGACGCGCGGTTCGTTAAACAGCACGCCAACAAACCAACTAATTATCACTACGTGCTGTGGTACCACGATGATCGCACTATTCTCATCAAGCACGAGGAGTACGAGTACGAACTGCCAGACATTGGTACGCCGAAGTGGATTTACTTAAGCTCGCTCGGAGAAAATTCGCTCCCCTTCCAGCACGCGATTGCTAAATATGTTGGCGAACGACCGGGTATCAAACTGGCCTTTCAGCCCGGCACCTTCCAGATCAAGTCGAGCGAAGAACTAGCTGACGTTTACGGCGTTACCGAAATCTTCTTCTGTAATGTTGAGGAGTCGCGGCGAATCTTAAAGAGCACAGAGACAGAAATTATTCCGCTGCTTCAAGGCGTCAGCGCGCTCGGACCAAAAGTGGTGGTGATTACTGACGGCCCACGTGGCGCTTATGCTTATCAAAATGGTGAAGCCTGGTTTATGCCACCTTACCCCGATCCTAAACCACCGCTCGAGCGGACCGGTGCCGGCGACTCGTTTGCCTCCACCTTTACCGCCGCCTTGGCGCTTGGTAAAACAATTCCGGAAGCGCTACGTTGGGGACCAATTAACTCAATGTCGGTCGTGCAAAATATCGGCGCCCAGGCCGGACTCCTCCCTCGCGCCGCGCTGGAAACCTACCTCGCGAACGCCCCGACTGATTACGAGGCCAAGAAAATTTTGTAAGTTTTTTAGCGATTAAAAAAAGAAAAGCCCCGGACGCTTGGCGCCGGGGCTTTTTGATTTGATTTCTTTCTCCTCACCAGTGCAGGGGGATGCGATCGTGACACCAGGGCATCAGCCAGTGAGAGGTGCCGAGAGACGAAGTGGGCCTGAACCAGTAGGGTCGAGCGGCACTATCGCTCTGGGGACGACGCCAGACACAGGCAATGAAACTGCCGTCCGACTCGCGAAGCAGAACGCCTTTGACAGCATTGACCGGCTCGTGCAGGTGGCGCGTCTCTTTGCGAAAGCGCAGAACGGCGACCCACTCCTTGGCCGATAACCAATGACCAGCCTGCTCGGCGCAACGCTGATTAAACTGCGGCAACTCCTTGATCGTGTGAGCAATCTCAACCCCGACCAAAAGATGCGGCTGGGGAGACGGCGGGAAGAGCGGCGTCTGGGGAAAGGATGCGGCCAGCGAGTCATCGATAACACCGCCGAACTCGGCCAACTGATCTGGCAACGACAAGATGCTGGTCGGGAAGACGAAGAGACAACGATGGTTATAGGTCTCACCATCTTTCTCGCTCAAGTGGGCGCAGAACCGGTGGAGCACTTCACGAACAATCTGATCTTTGCTCCGATACAAAGACCGCAAATCCTTACTACCGCCACTGGAATCGCCGCGCTGCATCCGACAACTCCACTGACTGCAGAGTTGATGCTCCAAAGAGCCTGAGCGGGGCGCCGGACAAACTGTCGCCGTAGTCGCAATGGGTGCGGATGTGACTGCCGTCATGCATCATCTCCTTATTTGCATGATCAAAAGACCTTGGTCGAACCTAAACAAATAGGTTAAACACCAGGTTTTTTTATAGCATTATTTACCTTTTCGTTCAATCGCTCGCGCTACCGCACTTTTGATTGCTGGCACGCTAATTCCGTAGTGTTTTAAAAGTTCGTTGGGTTCGCCAGACTGACCAAACTGATCATCAACACCTATAAATTCGATCGGCACCGGCTGATGTTCGGCCAGATATTCCGCTACCGCACTACCCATCCCGCCTTTGCGCTGATGTTCCTCAACTGTCACAATCGCGCCCGCCGTTTGCGCCAAATATGTAAGGGCGTCGCCATCGAGTGGCTTAATCGTATGTAAATTTAAAACTGACACATCAATTCCCTCGCCCGCTAAATCATCCGCGGCCTGCAAGGCCTGATAAAGAACGGGGCCGCAGGCAATAATCGCGGCGCGCGGCTTCGCCGCTTGCCGCAGTAAATTAGCCTTACCCACAATAAATGGCGACTCATCCGTCGTTACTACTGGCGTCTTCTCGCGAGCCAAACGCAAATAAGCTGGACCCACTAAGCGGGCCAAGTGATGCGTCGCCTTGCGCGCCTCAATGTGATCACAGGGCACCACGACCGTCATGCGGGGAATAATGCGCATCAGGGCAATATCCTCGATTGCCTGGTGCGTGCCGCCGTCGGGACCAACCGAAACACCCGCGTGCGAGCCGACAACTTTAACATTTTGGTTGTTATAACAAATTGTTGTCCGGATTTGCTCCCAGTTGCGACCCGGACTGAACATGGCGTACGAAGTAATAAATGGAATTTTACCCATCGCGGCCATGCCAGCCGCAACGGCGGCTAAGTTTTGCTCGGCAATCCCGATCTCAATAAAGCGATGCGGGAAGCGCTTAGCAAAGTCGAGCATCTTGGTCGACTCCACCAAATCGGCGCAGAGCCCAACAATGCGTGGATCCTCCTCACCCGCCTTAGCCAAACCCTCCCCGAAACCATTGCGGACCGGTACCTCCTCCACCGCTTCCTTAAATAACTTTGGATTTAATTTTTGTGATTCAACGAGCATATTATTCGTGTTCGGATTTAATTTTACCACCGAGCGTGCGCAGCTCGTTTAGTGCCATTGCCCCCTCCTCTTTGTTGGGCGGTTTGCCGTGCCACTCATACTTGCGCTCAAACTCGCTTACGCCCTTGCCGGGAATCGTGTGCGCAATAATACACGACGGCCGATTGAAGACGGCTTTAGCCTGCTCGACCGCTCCAACGATGGCCTCAAAGTTGTGCCCATCAATCTCAATGACGTGCCAATTAAAGGCGCGGAACTTATCAGCTAGCGGCTCAAGTGGCAGCACATCCTCGGTAAAACCGTCAATTTGGATATTGTTGCGGTCAACAAAAGTAATCAGATTATGAATCTGCCCGCGGCCGGCCAACATTACGGCCTCCCAGATCTCGCCGCAATCCAACTCGCCGTCACCGGTTAAACAATAAAAGAAGCGGTCCGACGACCGGCCGCGGTCCAGCCTATCCGCCAGAGCCATCCCGAGCGCCTGTGATAAACCGGAACCAAGCGGGCCGGAACTCGTTTCCAACCCCGGCAACCATTCCCGATGGGGATGACCTTGCAGGCGAGAACCGAATTTACGGAGAGTCTTTAGTTCTTCTACTGGAAAGTAACCCGCATGCGCCATTGTGGCATAAAGAACGGGCGCAATATGGCCATTGGAGAGAACGACGCGATCCCGCTCCTCCCAAGCCGGATTTTTAGGATCGTGTTTTAAAAGATGAAAATAAAGAGCGGTAAAAACATCGGCCATGCCCAAGGGGCCAGCCGTATGACCCGAGCCCGCCGCCAAGAGCATCTCAATAATTGAGCGACGAACATCATTGGCTTTTTGTTCTAAAAATTTTACTTTATCGTCAAATAGCATTTTGAAATTGTTTAATGGTGCCGGCAATGTCGCCACTATTCCAAATCGCGGAACCAACAACTAAATGCGTCGCTCCAGCCTTAACTAACGCGGCCGCATTACTTAAGGTTACACCGCCATCTACCGCTATTGTAGCATGAGGCAATTTTGCTCGTACAGTGCGGACGCGCTCAATCACCCGCTCGTCAAACGGCTGACCATGAAAGCCGATGCGCTCAATCCCCATTAATTGAACGTGGTTTAGCTTAGGCCAAAGTGACTCCAGAGGCTCAAGTGGCGTATCCATGAGCAAGGCCAAACCGAATTTAGAAACGGAATTTTCGAACTGTTGCAAAATTGCCTCCAATTGATTGGTTGACTCATAATGCACCAGTACACGGTCAGCCACGCGCTGCCACTCCATAATCTCCAGCTCGGGACTCTCAATCATTAAGTGTGCCTCTAGCTTTGCCGTGCCAGGTAAATCAGCCAGGTCAGCCGGATTGTCCCAGCTAAAGTTGGGCGCGAAACGGCCGTCGATGACGTCCAGTTGTACCCACGAGACTAACCCCTCCACCGAAGCGATTTTGGCGTTAACCTCTTTAAATTCTTGGCCAATAATGGCGGGGACAATTTCAACCATAATTAAAATTCGTTTTCGACTGGCACCAAGTCATCAATTTTAGCAATCCGGCGCGCATGACGCGCCTCACCACTAAACTTGGTCTCGAGCCAGCGAGTAATAACTTCGCGCGCTTCAATCTCGGAGACGAAGCGCGCGCCGAGCGACAAAATGTTGGCGTCGTTATGCTCGCGCGAAAGCGGAACAATCTCCGGCTGACCACCGTAGTAAACTGCGGCGCGCACGTGCGGATAACGATTCGCCACCATTGCCTCACCCTGGCCCGAGCCGCCAAAAATTAAACCCCGATCCTCATTCGGGCTCGAGGAAATTTGTTTGGCCACCATGCGAATATAATCTGGGTAATCGTCGTCAGCACTTAACTCAAATGCACCCTCATCGTGGACATCGTAGTTAAGCTCCTTGAGCCAGGCCTTCACCTTCTCCTTCAATTCAAACCCAGCATGATCGGTAGCTAAAAAAATTCTCATGATCTATAGATGAGTCCCCGTTTTAATGACGTGATTAACGAGAGTGTTAGTATACCCCATCTCGTTGTCGTACCAGGCCAACACCTTAACCAAGTTGCCACCCACCACTTTGGTAAATTCCAAATCCGCGATCGAGGCATAGGGACTGGAAGCAATATCCGACGAAACGAGCGACTCTTCAGAAGCGGCAAAAATCCCCGCCCAACGTGGATTGGCAGCGGCCTGCTTCAAAATTCCGTTCACCTCCTCAATCGTAGTATTGCGCTTAGCAATAAAAGTAATATCGGAAATGGAACCGGTAATTACCGGCACCCGCAAAGCAATGCCATCAAACTTATCCTTCAAATCGGTAATTACCTCGGTGACGGAAATGGCAGCCCCAGTGGTGGACGGAATAATGTTGTGCGCGGCTGCCCGACCACGACGGTAATCCTTAGCATCCGGTGAATCAACTAAGCGCTGAGTCGCCGTGTAAGCATGGACGGTGGAAAGCATCGCCTTCTCGATCCCGATCGTCTCGTGCAAAATTTGAATCACTGGCGAAGAAGCGTTGGTGGTGCAGGAGGCGTTGGAGGAAATTTGGCAGCGCTCCAGTTCGTGATCATTAATCCCCATCAGGACCGTGCCGCCGACAATCCCCGGAACTGGCTCCCCTTTGACCGGCGCGGAAATTACTACTTTGCGCGCCCCAGCATCAATGTGACCTTTGGCCTTCTCATACGTTTCAAACAAACCGGTTGACTCCACTACCACATCCACCCCGAGCGCGCCCCAAGGCAGTTTAGCCGGCTCCTTCTCCTGCACAATTTTAATTTCTTGCCCCTCTACCACCAGCGCGCCCTCCTTAACCTCAATATTTAAACCCGACGGGCCATAAGCACTGTCATATTTTAAAAGATAAGCCAGGTTTTTTAAGTCACCCAAATCATTAGCCGCGACGATCTGAATCTCGGGACGTTTAATGGCAATTTTAAGAAACGCTCGGCCAATACGACCCAAACCGTTGATACCAACTTTAATTTTTTGTGTAGACATGCAAATAGTATAACCTATTTACATTTACAGGTTAACCTTTTTGTTCCGGCAAATCGCGAGTGACCGAGAAGATAACCTGGAGTGGTTGGCCGTCAGCACCAAGAATTGGTTCGTCTCCACCCAAACTAAAACGACCGTCACCATTGTCATCGTAAAGGACTCCATAATAGCGCTCACCCTCGCGAGTTGGCGTGGAGAGATCCACCTCGCCCACATGAACATTAGGGCCAAAATAGCCGGCCCCAACAAAGTCACCTGGCGTGCCAGCATTATCCCTGCGAATCACCACCCAACCCCCGTTTGGCAAAGTCACATCCGAGATAAAAATTATTTGCCCGGGAAACTGATCGTTAACCGTTAGACGGGCACCAGCGTTATTCTCGGGTTCGGTCGAAGTGGAGTTTGGATTGACTGTCCCCACCGCGGCTGGACCCTGCGCCCCATCATTATTTAAAAGCCACCAACCCGCTAAAAGCGCCACAACCGCCAGCACGATTGCCCCAATTAACACTTTTTTGCTGTTTTGGTTTTCCATAGTTTGAGTATAGCACAACCATTATACAACTGCCGAGATGAACGAAAGATGAAAAAACCCGCACCACTGTGGTGCGGGCCGGCCGCGGGTAGGGCTTACGCCGCCGCCGAATTCTAAAAGCGCCGACACCGAAAAAGATCGGTCGGCGTCGGCCGAAGCTGTCGGTCTTTGGCTCGCTTGGCGATGTCGACTTCGACCTGTTGCGCCATCTCAACCTTCACTTCCTTCAGCTTCCGAGATCGCGCTGGGGTCATTTTGGCGGGCCGGATGATCTTGCGTTTAGAGCTCTTAATCCTTTTGGCCATCGCGTCCTCCCTTCATTGAAGTTAATCATCGCAAACGAACCGGTCCATTTTTAGTCTATGCCCCTTGCGAAATATTGCAAGGCTGGGCTTGTTGACGAATTGCTCGGGCCGACTATAGTAGGAGCAGAAAGGAGAAAGCCCGCATGTACTTCGAGATCTTTATCCCCGAAAACCAGGTGGTAAGAGCCCTGCAGTCCAGTGATGGCGAGGAAGCAGAT
The DNA here is from genome assembly GCA_964591715.1 of uncultured Candidatus Saccharibacteria bacterium. Taxonomy (GTDB): domain Bacteria; phylum Patescibacteriota; class Minisyncoccia; order Phycocordibacterales; family JACOZG01; genus CAZQDR01. The sequence continues at coordinate 41,319 of CAZQDR010000001.1, forward strand.
AAGGCGCTTGATGATTACCGCTGTCAGTGCGAAGACGAGGCAGACTTGGAGGCCAAGCTCTACGCCGACATCCCCGGTTCGGCCAATCGCGCCAATATCAAGTGCGCTATCCGGATGGCTCGCGTCTATGCCAAAGTCCCCCGCTTGAAGGCCGAAGCACTGGAAGAGCTCGAGAGCGTCCGGCTCGCCGCCTCGCAAAGTGATGGCACCCAAGATCTGCTGCGCGTCATTAACCGCATGATCTTCCGGCTCACGCAGCCCAAACAATGGTGGCAGTTCTGGCGATAGCCGACCGCCCCACCCAGACCTCCTCGGAGGTCTTTTTTCTTGCCCACCTCGTTCTTAACTTTATTGGAGCAAAATGCTAGAGTAACGGCACTGGAGAGGTGCGAGAGCGGTTTAATCGGCAGTCCTGGAAAGACTGTGTATCGGCAACGGTACCGAGGGTTCGAATCCCTCCCTCTCCGCATGACGGTTTGACGACTACCATCGAAGTATCAGAGGGGGTTAAACTTTTACTTTCTTATTTATTTCTTCCTCGGCGCGGCTGGCTAAATCAAGAAAATCGTTTATGTCATTGATACTCATTTCTCTTGGTTTGGTATCCTTGATGCAAAAAACGCCTACCGGTAAGTTGGTTTCGTAATCATACAAGGATTTGCCACTATAAAATCGAATGAACGGCGCGCCTTTAACCATGGGATTATCCGCAAAGAAAGGGTCAAGCAAAGTGTCATTTATAATTAGAATTATTTGGAACATTAAAGCATGGCCGCAAAACGAAATATCTCTTGGCCCTTCTCTCGCGGTGAGACCTTGAACTGACTTAAACCACTCGCGATCTTTGTCTACCAGGGTGATGGTGGAGATAGGAACCGAAAATCTTTCAATAGCTTCCCTGGTAAGTCGATCAAATCTTTCTTCGGATTCCGTATCCAGGAGATGTAGCCCTTCGAGCGCGCAAACGCGAGCTTTATCATTAGTGGGAATTGGTGCTTTTTGCATACGTATAACGTTAAAATAATAATCTTAGGTGACAGCCGCAGAGGAAAACAAAAAAAGGGCACTAAAAAGTCCCTCGAGCGTAAAAGCTATTTGTTTTTTGTCTTCTAGGTAAATACTCATAGAAAACTCAATCGGGATCATCGCTAACCCTAATGAGCTTCATGAGCTTCGCTTTTTTATTATATCAAATAATACCCAATTTAAACAACAACTTCTATCCCGACAAAGAATAGAATTCCTCCGTTAATATCAAAAATTGGGGAGACGAGCAGTTCCACATCATAGGTTTGGCCCGATTTGCTTTTATTCGTTATTTTTAACTTAATGGACTTTTTCTCCTCCAGCATCTTAACCCACATCTCCTGATAAAATTCCTTTGACATCTGTCCTCCCCATAATTCTGAGGGCTTTTTCCCGATTGCTTCGTGAGCAGAGTAACCAGTAGCTATTTCAACCGCTTTATTAATAAATAAAATAATCCCATTGTTGTCGGTAATAATCACCTGCTCAATCATCTGCTCAAAAATCCGGTTAAGCGTTCCGCAGCGGGCACATTTAATTTCTACACCATAAAAATTATCTGGTTTTGCCAAAACCTTCCGACATTTTGTGCATCTAATTTTTTTGGATTCAGCTAAAGGCTCCGTTTCTAATTTATTTTCATTCATATTAAATCACCAGCACTAAGCGGCGGAGATCAACCCTTCCTCATCCTTGAGATTAAAGGCCACCACGCATAACAAGAGAATCGTTGGCAAAAAGTTAAGCCCAATAAATGGAGTCAATGCTCCCAGTAAAAAGCGAAGCAGGATAGGGAGAGTGGCGGCATGGATGGCGATTCGATAAGCCTCCCAGTACGAGAGCTTAATCTGCTTAAGCCAACCGACTAGCATTACCAATAGCGCCACAATAAAGAGAACAAGTAAGTAGAGCGAGAAGGCAACAATTAAACCCACCAACACCGCAATCACCGCCACTGGCGCCAAGACAGTCAAAAAGGGCGCGAGTTTGGTAATCCAGTCTCGAATAAAGGTTTGATTGATTGTTAGATCGGTTTTAATATTCGCCAAAGGTTCAATCGCAATGCGGTCATTCTCGCGGTAGTAAACTAAACTGTTTTTGGTAAGCCAGGCTGGGGTTTTGTAAGCCTCAAATTGTTTTAAATCAAATTCGTGCGTCGTATCTATCACGAGCAAATTTTCTAAGTCACCCAGTTTGACTTGGTCGCTTTCCATTATCTCCTCGCGCCACTTCTCGGGCAGTGGGATCTTGTATGGCTCGGTGACGTTGGTGCTTAACTCGCCACTGCGCAAACGCAACTCAAGCTCCGCCGGATACCAGTTGGCTAGTTCGCCTTTAACAATCTGCGTAAATAGCGTCAGGAGAGGCACAAAAATAATCGCAAAGATGATCGTCAAAATCACCGAGAGCGTTAGCGTAAAACGATAATAGTAACCGAGCGATTTTTTGGTTGACTCGGAGCGCACCACTCGATAATAAATCGGATTATAAATACTGTTTCGGATTTCGGTTAAAAGTTTCATGATACTCATAATATTACTCCATTTCGCGTAAAATTTTAATCCGCTCGTCGATCGGCGGGTGGGTCATAAATAAAGTGGCCAAACCTTTTCGAGCCTGCTCACCAAACGGACTCTCAATAAAGAGATGGGCGGTGGCATTGTTAGCCCGGATCATGGGCGCGGCTGAATTTTTAATTTTCTCTAGCGCCGACGCTAGTCCCGCCGGATAGCGAGTCAACAGCGCACCGGAGGCGTCGGCCAAGTATTCGCGGCGGCGCGAGATGGCTAGCTGAATGAGCGTGGCCACCACCGGCGAGAGAATGGCCAGTACAATGCCCACCACCATCAAGATCGTGCCTGACTGCGCAGGCAGGCCGCCGCGGCTGTCGTTGTCGCGCGATCCCCCGCTCCAACGCGTTCGCAAAAAAATATTGGAGAGAATCGAGATAAAACCCACGAGCACGACCACCATACTGGAGAGCAAAATATCGCGATTACCAACATGAGCTAACTCATGGGCAATCACTCCCTCCAGCTCCGTCTTGTCCAAAATTTGGAGCAGGCCGGTGGTGACCGCTACCACGGCGTGCTCTTTATTGCGGCCGGTCGCGAAGGCGTTCGGCGCCGGGTCAGGAATAATGTAAATCTTAGGCATGGGCAAACCGGCGGTGATGGCCAAATTCTCGGTAACCGTGTAGAGATCGAAGAACTCCTCGCGCGTGGCTGGCCGCGCGCCGTTAATCGTTAAGGCAATTTTGTCTGAATACCAATAGCTCACAAAGTTCATCACGACGCTAAAAATGACCGCCGCATACAAAATCACTTGGTTGTTATAGAGATAACTAAAAAGCCAGCCAATCCCGATCACCACCGACAAAAACCCGGCCACCAGGATCCAGGTTTTTGCCACATTACTATCTTGCTGATTGTAAAGCGTTGCCATACTTATAGTTTAGTTAGCTTCTATGAAAAGGCAATGACGGTTTAGCTGGCGCCCCCTCCACCACCACCACCCCCCCCCCCCGCTCCGCCGCCACCGCCAGAGGCACCACCACCACTCGAGGAAGCAAAAGCAGAGGTAAAACTTTTGGCAAAGGACGAGGAGAACGCCGAGGCCGAGAAGCTCCCCGCCGCTAACCCCGTGCTCATTGCTGAGGCGGAACCAACCGAGCCACCATACCACTCCGGCGGCATCATAGTCATTCCCTCGAACGCTTTGGCCCACTTTCTCTCAATTCCAAAAATAATGGCATAGGGTAAATACTTCTCGAAGAGGTCTGGGGTTAGATTTTGCAATCGATAACGTTCAGCCGTTTTGAGATACAAAACAAAACCCAACCAATCTTGTTTTAATTTGATCCCTCTGTCATTTAGCCTCGCTTCGCGTCGCATGACCAGAACCCAGAGGCAACTAAAAGCTAAGCTGATGATTAAAATAAAGAGGTCAAAGCGCCACTGGAGCACGCCCCACCAAACGCCGCCAAAGAAGCCCGTGGTCCAAAAAGCCATAAATATCAATACAAAATAAATTGCCGATGGAATTTCCTTACTAACTTTTACGGTGTAGGCGTTGGTGTCTTGCTCTGTTTCCTCAACTAATTTTTTTTGTAGCTCCAACATCTTTTTTGATAGACTAGATTCTTCGCCACTGTAATTACCTTGTCTAGCTCGCTCGGTGAGTCTTTCTGTGGTTACCGACTTATTGCCATCAAAGATAATTTCGATAAACTTTTTTTCGTAATCTTCCAAAGCGACATCGTTAATCTCCTCGATTAAATCTAACTTGTAATTTTGAGTTACAAATGGGTTTTCCTTATTTGTAAAGATCGACAATAATTTCTTAATAATCAGCACCGCCATCACCAAAGGAACAAGAAAAAATAGTAAGACCCAAGCTGAACCTTTAAAAACGCCATACAGAGCAACGCCAGCTAAGAGGGTAAAAGAACCTATCGGCACTAGAGTAAATATAATAAATACTATTGGCAGTATGATTAGCAGTGGTTGATTCCACTTATCGGGATTCTTGACTTCACTGATCGTTAAATAACCGCGGACCGCCAAATCTACAACTGTAGCCGCCCAGGCCTTGGACGTAATCCCCTCCTTCACAATCAGCTCCGCCATCGCCGGCTTTAGACTCTCGGGTGGACTATATTCCGCCACTATGGTGCGACGGCGTTCTGGGCGCTTCTCCAACCACCACCAACGAGCAAAGCTGTAAATTACCGTCGCAAGAGCGATTAAAATAGCTAGGAAGTACAAAATATTAGAAGCAAACCACTGCCGCCAAAAAGCCGCCCGATCAATTAAGCCCAGCGGCCAACCAGCGGCAATAGTTAATTTTTCCTCAGCTGGCAAATTTTCAGCCGTAAAGAAAAACGTTTTATTGTTCTCAATTACCGTCGTTGCCATAGCAACCGGTTCGCCATAACCCGCAGCTTGCAGTTGTTCCGCGCTAAAGTTATTCTCGGGTAAAGTCACTCTCACTTCCACCCGTTGGATGGGAACGTCATAACTCGTAAACAAATTCCAATAGATTTCGTCTTTGTCCCTCAAAAAACTCAAACCACCATGAACTTTATATTTTAAAGTCCAAGTGTGAGCTTGATTGGTGGTATTGTAATACCACTCGATAATTTGGCTTCCGTTTTGGCGATAAGTGGTGTACTTGCCCCAGCTTGCGGGGTTAGTTTTATCTAGCTTTCGAGACGAATAGACTAAAGTCTGACCAGAGATTTCATCAACAACCTCGAAGTCACTGATTCGACTAATTTTATTTAACGGAATATTGCGCCAACCTTGATGATACTCACCATTAAATATGTATGTCTGCTGTTCGGCTACGTCAAAGGTTGAATCCTGGTTGACCGAAATATCATACTTAATTGAGTCGTAATAATAACTCCGCTCTTGGGCGTAACTACAGAGGGCCGGTGCTATTAATAGACCGAGCCAGAGAACAAATAGTAATCGTTTAGACATTTAGAACTTAACCTCGACTGGCTGGCGAGCAGCCTCATCACCCTCTAGGTCAAAGAAGTCGCGCTTGGCGAAGTGGAACATGTTGGCAATCAAATTAGAGGGAAAGGAATCGACGCTAACATTTAAGTCCCGAACGTTGCCATTGTAAAAACGGCGCGCCGCTTGGATTTTATTTTCCGTATCACTTAACTCGTTCTGCAAGGCCAAAAAGTTTTGGTTAGCCTTAAGATCTGGATAAGCCTCGGCGATCGCGAAGACACTTTTAAGGGCGCCGGTGAGCAGGTTCTCGGCTTGGCCTTTCTCGGCTGGTGTGCCGGCCGACATGGCTTGGGATCGCGCCTTAGTCACATTCTCAAAAGCGCTCGACTCGTGAGTGGCATAACCCTTAACCGTGTTAACTAAGTTAGGGATTAAGTCGTAGCGACGCTTGAGCTGAACATCAATATCGGACCACGCCTCGCTGGTACGCGTATTTAACTTAACGAAATGATTGTAAGCACCGGCAAACCAGAGCACGGCAATAACAATGATTGCCAAAGGTATGTAGATCATCCTCTGATTTTAACACAAATATCCCGCAAAGCAAGGTGCTACCAGCGGCCGCTGGCGCCACCGCCGCCAGATGAGCCGCCACTGAAGCCCCCAAAACCGCCTCCCCCACCGCTGCCACCAAATCCACCACCGCCCGCCCACCACGGCGGTTTAACGCCAGCGCTTTTGCTTGCCCGATAAGTTTTAGAAATGATGTAGTCAAACATTAAACCAAAAAGGGCGAGACCAATAATCCAAAACAGATTAGCTGACCACCACGCCCAAATGGCGCTGCCAGCCAGCGCTCCTACCACGCCACCCGCCCACCATGACTTTGAGCGCGCCATGGCACTGACCAACCACATCACGCCGATCAGAATAAAAATAAGGAGTTGCGGATTAAAAAGTCGCCCTAGGTTTGAAGAACTTTCGCTCGGCGACAGCCCGAGATCTTCGCCACTTAAGGCGGCCATAATCGCGTTTACTCCCGAGACAATGCCGGAATCAAAATCCCCGTCTTTAAAAGCCGGGGTAATGATCCGTTCAATAATTTGTTTGCTCTGCGCATCGGTTAGCACTGGCTCCAAGCCGTAACCGACTTCAATCCGCAGTTCGCGATCATCCTTGGCAATCAGTAGCAACACGCCGTTGTCGGTGCCCTTTTTACCGATCCCCCATTCCTGGAATAATTCGTTGGCAAAATTTTCTACCGTATCGCCGCCGAGCGAGGTGACGGTGACGACGGCAATCTCGTTGGTGGTGGAGGCGGTGTAAGCCGCAAGTGTGGACTCGAGATTAGTGCGCTCGGCGGCGCCAAGCATGCCCGCATAGTCATTAACATAACCGCTTGGTTGACCTGGACTTTGATAAGCCCCGGCAAAAAGCGGCAGCACAGAGAGTCCCGCCACTAAGCACAGCCAAAGCTTTTTCATTAAAACTGAACCTGGGGAGCGACCTCGCTGCCAGCGGCGGCGTTAAAGTAAGCGCGCTCGCTAAAGCCCGCTAGACTAGCCACGATACTGCCAGGAAAGCGCTTGACCACAACGTTGTAACTTTGGACGTCGTCATTAAAGCGCTTGCGCTCAACACTGACACGGTTCTCGGTGCCCTCAATTTGCGCCATCAAAGTTTGCACCACTTCCGAGGATTTGAGTTCCGGATAATTTTCGATCACGGCTAGTAAGCGACCCAAACCAGCTTCCACTTGAGTGGCGGCGGCGGCCTTGTCGTTAACCGTGGTAGCGCCAGCATAGCGAGTGCGGGCCTCGGCTAAAGCCGTAAACACGGCTTGCTCCTGCTGCATCACCCCCTTGGCCGACTCGACCAAATTAGGAATCAAATCAAAGCGGCGCTGATATTGCACCTCAACCTGTGACCACTGCCCGTCGATCATCTCGCTCTTCGTTACCAAACCGTTATAAGCCGTCCAAAAATATCCGCCCACCAAAACCAATAAAATAACAATAATTAATAGTGCTTTTTTCATAGCTAAAATTTTATCACGCTTAATCCTTTCAGCCCACTAGTACTCCATGCCGCCCATGCCACCCGGCATCCCGCCACCCATCGGTGGCTTCTCCTCTTTTGGTTCCTCGGTCACGGCCACTTCGGTCGTTAAGAGAATCGCGGCCGCGGAGGCAGCGCGCTCAATACCCGTACGTGTTACTTTAACTGGATCAATAATCCCAACCGCAAACATGTCCTCCACAATTTTGTCGGCATTGGCATCATAACCTTCGTTACCCTTGCTGTTGCGGACACGGTCCACGATTACTTCGCCGTCATCTTTACCGGCATTAACGGCAATCTGACGGAGCGGCGCGTCGAGCGACTTAAGCAAAACGCGAACACCCACTTGGAATTCTTCGCCAATATCAGCGGAGGGTGGCTTGATCGTTTTAGCGGCCACTTTAGCGCCAGCCCGAACGAGCGCCGTACCACCACCTGAGACAATTCCCTCCTCAATCGCGGCCTTCGTGGCCTCGACCGCGTCTTCGACTTTCAATTTTAAATATTTCATTTCCGCTTCGGTTGAGGCGCCAACTTTAATGACCGCCACCCCGCCGGCGAGCTTGCCCAAGCGCTCCTTTAATTTGTCTTTATCATAGGACGAGTCAGCCCGCTCGATTTGCGCCTTAATTTGCGCCACCCGCTCCTCGATCTCGGACTTCTTACCAGCGCCGCCGATAATCGTCGTGTTGTCCTTGGTGGCCACAATACGGCGCGCCCGACCCAACATCTTAACATCGGCGCTTTCGAGTTTAATGCCAACTTCTTCGGAAATAACTTTACCGCCAGTAAGCGTTGCAATATCCTGCAACATCTCTTTGCGACGATCGCCGAAGCCCGGCGCCTTAATCGCCAGCGTGTTAAAGGTGCCGCGCAATTTATTGAGCACGAGCGTCGTTAACGCCTCGCCCTCCACATCCTCGGCAATGATCACCAAATCCTTTTTACCGCTTTGTGCGAGCTTCTCGAGTAACGGCAAGATCTCTTTAATTGAAGAAATCTTTTTGTCAGTAATCAAAATCAGCGGATCCTGATACTCGGCCTCCATCCGCTCGCTGTCGGTCACCATGTAGGCGGAGGAGTAACCCTTATCAAATTGCATTCCTTCCACCAAGTCCGTCTCCACCCCAAACGACTGCGACTCCTCAACAGTCACCACGCCGTCCTTGCCTACTTTATCAATCGCGTCGGCAATGATCGCGCCAAATTCGGCCGACTCGGCAGAGATGGTAGCAATCTGCTTGATCTCCTCCTTCGACTTAATCGGCTTGGCCATCCCCTTGAGCGCCGCCACCACCTCGCGCGCGGCGGCCTCAATACCCAACTTAACGCCCATGGCATTAACACCGAGCGTCGTCTTTTTAAAACCTTCCTGAATAATGGCCTGCGTCAAAATCACCGCCGTGGTTGTACCGTCACCCGCAATATCGTTGGTCTTGGAGGCAACATCCTTAATAATCTCGGCGCCCATGTTCTCTACCTTATCCTTAAGCGAAATGTCTTTAGCAATAGAAACGCCGTCATTAGTAATCGTCGGCGTGCCGTAGCCCTTATCTAAAATCACGTTGCGGCCCTTCGGACCGATCGTAATGCGGACAGCGTCGGCCACCTGGTCAATGCCCCGCTTTAACGCCTGTCGCGCCTGGTCGCCAAAAATAATTTGTTTTGCCATAGTTATTCGATTACTGCCAAAATATTATTTTCGCTGATAATGAAATATTCCTTACCGTCGATCTTAACCTCATCCGGTCCGTATTTAGAGAAAATAACCTGGTCGCCCTTCTTAACCGCTACCGGGATAACTTTGCCTGCATCGGTGAGACGGCCGGGTCCGACCGCAATCACCGTGCCCTGCTCGCCGCGCTCTTTCGAAACGGTGTCCGGAATAATGATTCCGCTCGCGCTCTTCTTCTCGTTTGGCGCCAAGAGCTGCACCACCACTCGGTCACCTAACGGCTTAATAGACACTTTGTTTGCCATAGTGTTGCGTTAATAGATTATTTTGCTAATGCGGCCATAATTATAGACTAATTTACCACCCAGTCAACACGCTTGCCTTATTTTTGAGACCTGCTATACTACTCGGCAAGAATGCAATTACTCGTTACGATTATTCCCTGGCTCCAGATTATTTTTGCTGTCCTGATGGCTGCCGGCATATTGTTGCAACAAAGCGAGGAGGGCTTAGGTGCCGCCTTCGGCGGTGCTTCTGGCGGTGGCAGTTGGCGAGCCAAACGTGGTCTCGAAAAACAACTTTTCATCGGTACTATCATATTTGCTATTCTTTTCATCATTACCAATATCGTTAATCTTTTCGTTAACTAACTCTGTCTCATTTTTGTGGCTGGCCTACCTTCCACACACGAAGTCGCTCTGACTTTACGATCGCTCTCGCTTAAGCAGCGCCGGATTCTCCTGGCACTTGGTCTTTTGCTGATCGGACTACTCGTTGCCATTTTGTGGCAAGTTGATCAGCGCGCGTCCGATCTGGTGGCCACCAATGGTGGCTCTTTAACTGAGGGCATTATTGGCACGCCGCGCTTTATTAATCCGCTCTTGGCCGCCTCGGACGCTGACCGCGATATGGTGGCTCTCGTTTACTCTGGCCTGATGCGCGTGGGTCCGGATGGTCAGCTCATCCCCGATCTCGCTGCTGACTACGGCGTCTCGGAGGATCAACTGACTTACACCTTTACCCTACGCCAGGACTTAAGCTGGCACGACGGCAAGCCGCTCACCACCGACGACGTGGAATTTACCGTGCTGAAGGCGCAAGACCCGCTATTAAAAAGTCCTAAGCGCGCCAGCTGGGCCGAGATTCGGGTGGAGAAAGTTAGTCCCACCGAAATTAGCTTCCACTTAAAACAGCCCTACCCTCAATTTTTAGAGAACACGACGATGGGCATTTTGCCCAAGCATTTGTGGAACAAGCTCGACACCGACACCTTCTCGCTCAATCAATTTAATATCGAACCAGTCGGCTCCGGTCCTTACGAGATCAAGTCAATCAGTAAAAATAATATTGGCATTGCCGATTATTATGATTTGAAGCCGTTTAAAAATTTTGCCTTAGGCCGACCCAAAATTGATCTCGTCCGCGTGCGCTTTTACGGTAACGAGGCCGAGCTAGCCGAGGCCTACCAGGTCCGTGAGATAGATAGCTTGAGCGCCATCTCCGCTGAGAGCGCCAAGATGCTCGCCGAAGCCGGCGCCCAAATCTTGCGCGCGCCGCTCCCTCGCGTCTTCGGCGTCTTTTTCAATCAAAACAAGGCTCCTGTGCTCGCCAATGCCGAGGTTCGTTACGCCCTCAACCTCGCCGTTGACCGCGAGGAGATTATCGACACCGTGCTTAAGGGTTATGGCGTCCCGGCCGAGGGGCCGCTCCCCCGTCTGTTTTTGAGTGAGGCGGGCGACGTTTCGACGACTACGGCAGCCGACCGCATTGCCGCAGCACGCACCTATCTCGACAGTCACGGCTGGGACTGGAGCGAGGAAAAGAAAGTTTGGGAGAAGAAGGGTAAGACCAACACTCAAACTCTCGCTTTCTCGATTACCACCTCGGACACTCCCGAACTTAAAAATTCGGCCGAGCTAATTAAGGCCACTTGGGAGAAGCTGGGCGCCCAAGTAACGCTCAAGGTGTTTGAGATTGGCGATCTTGATCTAAACATCATTCGGCCGCGACAATATGAGGCATTGTTCTTCGGGGAGATCTTGGGCCGGACGCCTGACCTGTTCTCGTTCTGGAATTCCCAGCAACGGCTTGATCCAGGTTTAAATATCGCCGAGTATGCCAATACCGCGGTAGATAAGTTACTAACCGAGGTCCGCACCTTGGCCGACCAAGACGAACTGTCGGCTGATTATCAAAAGATTCAAGATTTAATTACTGCCGATATTCCCGCTGTCTTTGTTTATTCTCCAGATTTCCTGTATATTCTACCTTCACAAGTTAAACGAGTGACCTTGCCGCCAATCAATACGCCGTCTGACCGCTTTCTCTCGATTTATCACTGGTACAGTGCCACCGATCGCGTCTGGAAAATTTTTATCAACAATACCAATAGTACCCATTAACCATTTATTATGAATACGACCAAACACCGAGACCGCAACGACCGACGGCCCCACCAGGGCTTGCGCCAAAACAGCAACAGTTCCAACCGACCGATCCCCAAACTCGAGGCGGGTAATATCCGCATTATCCCTTTTGGTGGCGTGGAGGAAATTGGTAAGAACATGACCGCCATCGAGATTGGCAATGACATTATTGTTATCGATATCGGTTTAGCCTTCCCCACTGAGGAGACTCCGGGTGTTGACTACATCATCCCCGACGCCACCTATCTTGAACAAAATAAGGATCGCGTCCGCGGCGTTATTATTACCCACGGCCACCTCGACCACACCGGCGGTATTCCTTATATTATGAGTCGTATGGGCAACCCGCCCCTCTACACTCGAAATCTCACCTCGCTCTTTATTAAGAAGCGCATGGACGAGTTTCCTCATCTGCCACCGCTAAACATGGTCGTGGTTGAGAACGAAAGCCGGATCAAACTCGGCGAACAAACTGTCCGCTTCTTCGGCGTCACTCACACTATCCCCGACTCCTTCGGCGTGATGATTGAAACACCTTACGGTTTAATTGTTAATCCTGGTGATTACAAACTCGATTTGGATGGCGTCGATGGCAAACCAACCGAGGATGAGGAGAAGCGCTACAGCATCTTTGATAACGAGAAGACGCTCTTACTGATGGCCGACTCAACCAACATTGAGAATCCAGGCTTCTCGGTTCCTGAGCGCGAGACCCACAAAAACCTCGAGGAGATTATTAAAAATGTTAAGGGCCGCCTCTTTATTGGTACCTTTGCCTCCCAGCTGGAGCGCATGATAAAAATCATCGGCATCGTCGAGAAGTATGGCCGCAAGTTGGTAATCGAAGGCCGTAGCATGAAAACGAACGTCGAAGTGGCTCAACTTGCCGGCTTGCTCACAGTCAAAAAAGGCACCATCATTTCGGGTCAGGAGATCGACAGCTTCCCTGAAGATAAGATTGTCGTCCTAGCCACTGGCGCTCAAGGTGAGGAATTTGCCGCCTTAATGCGCATGGCCACCAAGACACACAAGTATATGAAGTTCAAGAAGGGCGACACTGTCCTGCTCTCCTCCTCTATTATCCCGGGTAATGAAATCACGGTTCAAAAATTGAAGGATAACATCGCCCGCCAAGGTGCCAAGATTATTAGTTACCGCACCTCGGAGGTTTACATTCACTCCTCTGGTCACGGCAACCGCGGCGAGATTGAGTGGCTCCACCGAAAAATTAAACCCAAGTTCTTTATGCCAATCCACGGTTCGCATCACAAGCTGCGCCAGCACGAAGAGTTGGCTCTCGAGCTCGGTATGCCGGAGAAAAATATCGTCGTCCCCGACAACGGCATGATTGTCGAGATTCAAGACAAAGGCAAAAAGATTATCTCGCTCAAGGAGACCGCCTCCAGCAAGGTGGTCATGGTTGATGGCACCGGCAACTCCGATATTAAAGAAGTGGTTATCCGCGACCGGCAAATGCTGGCTCAAGATGGCATGTTCGTAATTATTGCCATCATTGATATTAAAACCGGCAAAGTCCGCAAGTCACCCGACATTATCTCGCGCGGCTTTATTTATCTTAAGGAATCTCAAGATCTCTTGCGCAACGTTCGCATGCTGACCAAAAAGAAGATCGAAGAGTCCACCGCTCAAATGCATCCCATCAACTTTGACTACGTTAAGAACGTTGTTCGTGACGAAGTTGGCAAGTACCTCTTCCAAAAGACCCACAACCGCCCGATTATCCTCCCCGTCTTGATTGAGGTATAATAGACCTCATGTCCTTAAGTGCTGAAGCAAAACACCGCCTACGCGTAAATACCTATGTGGGCGGTTTTTTCTTGAATATTGCTATCGCCATTGCCTCTTACGGCAACTCCTCATTCATTGAGCAATTTGTCGGCGAGCGCTCGGTGGGCTTGATCTATATCATCATTGCTGTTTGCTCAATCGTCATTTCCTTTAACACTGATGCCTTGATTAAGCGAATTGGTAACCGCACCGCCCTCTTGATCCTAACGCTCATCAACTTGGCGGCCTTGGCTGGCCTAATGGCTTATAGTCAAACTGTTCTGGCGGTCGTCTTCTTTATCATCTACGCCGTGCTCAACTTTTTAATCAGCATTAATCTTGATCTCTATCTGGAGGACATCTCGGACGACCGTATCACGGGTAAAATCCGAGGCTACTTCCTGACGCTCGCCAATCTCGCCTGGCTTTGTTCGCCCTTCATTGCGGGAACCCTGATTGCCCGGCAAGGTTACACTGCCATGTACGCCCTCTCGGCCTTGGCGTTTGTTCCACTTCTCTTTATCGTGATTTCTCAGCTGAAAAATATTCCCCATGCCCGTTATGAGCACCGTGGAATCATCCCCACCTTAAAAAAGATTTTGGCGGCCGGACGCGGCAATAACCGCGACTTACGCCACATTTTGCATCTCGATTTTTTGCTTAACTTTTTTTACGGCACGATGACGATCTACATGCCGATTTATCTCCACGAGCATATCGGCCTGCCTTGGGATCAAATCGGCATCATCTTCACGATCATGCTCATCCCCTTTGTGGTGTTAGATTTAATTTTGGGCACGCTTGCCGACAGTTGGTGGGGCGAGAAGGAACTTTTGATTGGCGGTCTTTTAGTCCTATCCGCCGCCACCTTACTGATCCCGCTTTTAAACTCGCCAAGCGTTCTTTTGTGGGGAGCGATCCTCTTCCTCACCCGGATCGGCGCGGCCACGGTGGAGATGATGAAGGAGTCTTATTTATTTAAAAAAATTGACGGCCGTGATATTGACGTCGTCTTTATCTCCCGCAATACCGCGCCCCTCTCCTATATCTGCGCCGCCTTGCTCGCCATCTTTTGGCTCTCCTTCTTCCCCTTTCAATATTTGTTTGCGGTGTTAGGCATGATTATGCTCCTCGGCCTCCCCTCCGCCATGCTGCTTAAGGATACGAAGTAGTTATTTCATCATGGCGTTTAGGCGGCAGCCGGGACAGTCTGGTTTGCCGCAACCTTTGCCTAAAAATTCGCCCGAGACAATCTCCCCTGCCACTTTCTCCAGCGTCTCCCGCACGCTAGCCTGATCACCGGCCGTCACTTCAAACACTTCTCGTTTATAAATCCCCTTGTCATTAGGCTCAATAAAATCAATCATCACTGAGGCAACCGTAAAGCGCTCTTTCTCACACTCCTCGATCAATACTTTATAAAAAGCGAGCTGACGATAAATATCACCGGTCGAACTTTTAGTCTGGCCCAAAATCTCGTTACGACTTTTAGGCTGCATCGTTTTATAATCCACCACTTGGATATTAGTGCCGCCTAAAAATTCGATTTTATCAACTTTGCCGGTAATTTTGAGATCGGGTGAGAGATGACAGCCTGATACTTTGTACTCATTCAAAATAGAGTTCGGCCAACTGTGGGCATATGTTTTAAACCAGCCGCCCAGCGCCCGCTCCCCGCGCTTTACCGAGGCATTAAGATCATGTTCACCGAGCGGCTGATAAGCAATAAAGCGATTAAAGCTCGCCAAGAGCACTTCCACTGGCACCTGCTCACCACTTTTGTAGCGGTTAAAAAAGTCCTCCAACGCGCCGTGCACCGCCGTCCCATACATGGTGTGCTTGCTCCGGATCTCAATGACCCGCAAGAGATTAGTAAATAAATAATCGAGCGGACAGCGCAGGTAAGCATTTAAGCCCGTGGCCGAGATCCCCTGATCGCGAAAGCGCCTCGCTAAATAGGCCGGATCAAGTAGCTTAGCACCCTGATGCACTCGTGGCGAGAAAATAATATTCGGCTTGTCGCCCAAGTCCTGCTCCCAAGCCTCGCTCGACACCGTCTCAATTAAGCGACTATCAATCTCCTCAATAAATTGGCTTGGTAAATTTAACTTACCAGCCTCGGCCTCTTTGGCATAACTAATCGTGACCATCTGACGCGCTCGGGTTAAGGCCACATAAAACAGTCGCCGCTCATCATCATTTTTGTCGGAGACGGTCGGGACACCAGCGCGAGTGGGAATTTTAAAATAATTAGCGGTGCGCTTGTTGCCCCAGTTGCCATCAAAAGCATTAACAATATAAACATAATCAAACTCCAAGCCCTTCGACTTATGCGCTGTCATCAGTTCCACGCCCTCGGCCGCACTACCGCGCCGGTGCTTAATGGAGAGATGGTGAGCCGAGAGCGTGTTTAAAAACTGGATAAAATCCGCTAGCCGAAAGTTGTGATTACTGCGTGTCAGCGCCTTCACCTCATCATACAAAGCGTGGAGCTTGGCCAGCTTGTCCGTCGCCTCAGGCAACTTAAGAATGTGGTCGAGAAAGCCCGACTCCTTAACCACCACCCCATACAGATCAAGAAAGAGTTGGTTAGCGGCGAGCTTGGCCCAGCGCTCCAGCGAGCGATAAAGTTGCTTGAGTGGCCGCTTGCGGCTTTGGCCTAGTGCCGCCCAGACAGTAATCTTTTTGCTCCGCGCCTCCTCGGCCAGCTGATAAATATCTAAAATCGGAACATCGAAGAAGTCGACATGGAGCAACTCGAGCAAATGACGGTCCTCACCAAATTTGTTAACGGTTCGAAACAAGAGCAAGATTTTTTGTAAATCTAGATCGTCTAAAATGTTTGAATCCGAACGAATAACGAAGGGCACGCCGGCGCGCTCGAAGTAGTCGATGACTGGTAAAGCCTCGGCGTTATCACGGTAGAGCACCGCCAGCTCGTTCCAGCGCGCGCCGGCGGCGGCCTTGGCCTTAAGCTCGTCCACCAGCCACAGGAGCTCGTGCTCGGGCTTGGTAAAAGTGCGGATGGCGACCGGCGCTGGCGCGTGTGGCGCGTTGGCCTTAAGTGGCACCAGGCTCTCGGGCGGCAACGCCGTGCTTTTGCCGATCACGCTTCGCGCCGCGTCCAAAATAATCTGAGTCGAACGGTAGTTCTCGGTCAGAGTAATTAGCTTCGCCGTGGGAAACAGTTTTTTAAAATAATTAAAGTTATCGAGCGACGCACCCTGGAACTGAAAAATCGCCTGCTTCTCATCGCCGACAATAAATAAATTTGGACTCTCGTGGAAGCTGGCCAACAGTTCAAGCATCCGGTTTTGCGACTGATTAGCATCCTGATGCTCATCAGCCAAAATGTAATGATACTCCTCCTGTAATTGCAACCGGAAGTTAGCATCCGCCTCAAGCGCTCGATTAACCTCTAAAAGCATATCGCCAAAATCGTACAAACGCCGCGCCGTCAGCCGCTCTTCGTAGGCCCGATACAAAATCACCAACTCTTTAGCCTTTTGAATTTGCGTCAACAGGGTTTGGTATTTGCCTTTAATTGTGCCGGCGTACTTACCCTTCTCATGCTTTAAGTCGGTGATGGCTTTAAACTCGGCCTCCTCCGCGTCGGCAATCTCGGCCAAGCGGTCGGGCGAAACATTCTCGCGCTTTAGCCGATCAATCTCGTGCTGAACGGGAAATAAATAATAAAACTGATCGCCAAACGGTCGCAAGAGATCGAGCGGACACTCCACAATCGCCTCCTCTAAAATTTGGATCTGATCAATCGGCAAAGCGTTGGTGGCGCCAATAATGCGAGGAAACTTTTCCGGATAGCGGCGAATCACCTCGTTGGCAAAACTGTGGAAGGTGTGGATCGGGATCCGATAAGCGCGACTGCCCACCATCTCTACCAATCGCTGGCGCATGGCATGCACGCCGGCATTGGTAAAAGTGAGCGCCAACAGGGCGTCGGCGGGCGTGTCGGTTTGGCGGAGAATATTAGCAATCCGCAAAGTGAGCACCTGGGTCTTACCCGTGCCCGGACCAGCCACCACCATGACCGGACCCTCGATCGTATCCACGGCGTCCCGCTGGGCCGGGTTGAGCTTGTCATAATGCTTTTTAAATGTTGCCAGATCGGCCATTACAACAGTATAACACTTGCCTAAAAGCGAAGAGAAACAGCTTGAGAAATACCCTTTCGCAGCGCGACGGCGCGAGAAGAGCAGTCCGTCAGCAGGCGGAGATGCGAGGTTTTCGAGGGCTGGTTTCTCATCGCCAATATGCTAAACTACCGGTATTATGCTACACGAAAAAATTAAGGGTGAGGTTAAGGAAGCAATGAAGGAGAAGAACCAGGTAAAGCTCGGCGTGGTCCGCGGCATTATCTCGGCCTTTATGAACGAGGCGGTGGCCAAGGGTTACAAACCAGACGGCTTTCTCTCCGACGAGGAGGCCTTAGCGGTAATCAAGCGTCTCTCTAAGCAACGCAAAGATTCCATCGCCCAGTTCCAAGCTGGCGGTCGCGCCGACTTAGCCGAGACCGAGCAAGCCGAACTCGCCTATATTGAAACTTATTTGCCCCAAATGATGTCTCGCGATGAGATTAAAAAAATCGCCACTGGTGTGATTGCCAACTTAAGCGCCACCAAGGCGGACTTGGGTAAAGTTATCGGTGCGGTTGTTAAAGAGACCAAAGGCCAAGCCGACGGCGCGGATGTGAAGGCAGTAGTTGAGGAACTCTTACAGTAAAAATCGATACGGTTTTTGAGACCAGACTGGTCCAGCAAAATCAACTCCGATCCGCGGGGTTGATTTTATTTTACCGACCACCACTCCCCGGTCTTGAATATAAAGACCGGTGCTTTTGGCGGCTGGCAGAGCATTAAAAGTTTTATCGACACCAAAAGCTTTGGTCACCCGTGCCGGACCACTAATCCCCTCCACTCCCCTAATCAAAACCGCGGCTGGGTAATCCTTTTCGCCCGTCACAATGTTCAACAGCCAGTGCATCCCATAAACAAAATAAACGTACCAAACTCCCCCTTCTTTAAACATCACTTCGGTACGAGCCGTACGTCCCTTGCTCGCGTGACTGGCTAAATCTTGAGGACCAACATAGGCCTCAACTTCGGTAATCATTAGTTTTAAATTATCTTTAACCAGATATTTACCCAAAAGCTCGCGCGCCACGATTAGCGTGTCGCGTTGATAAAACTCCGGTTTTAACGTAGAGTAAGCCACATGGACGATTCTAGCATGTACCCAATGCGCATCAACCGCTACTTGGCCCTCCGTGGCCAGGCGACGCGACGCGCGGCCGACAAATTAATTGCCGCCGGCAAAGTGAGTATCAACGGCCGGATTGCCAAACTCGGCGACAAAGTTAATGCCAAAGATAAGGTTGAAATTGCCGAGCGGCCCGCTATTAAATATACCTATTTGACCTATCACAAACCGGCTGGGGAACCGACCATGGAGCGCTATCTAGGCAAACTCTTCCCTCTCGGTCGACTCGACAAGGAGTCGCGCGGTCTAATGATTTTGACCGATGACGGCCGCCTGACCGACCGCCTACTTAACCCTGACTACGATCACGAAAAGGAATATTTGGTCAGTGTCGATAAGCCACTCAAGGAAGGTGTTTTAAATCGCTTTGCCCGCGGCATGTTGATTGAGGGCGAGACCGACAAAACTCGTCCCGCCATTATTGATCAGGAGGATCAGTATGCTTTTCGCATTACTTTAACTGAAGGTAAGAAGCACCAAATCCGACGCATGTGCGCTGCTTGGGGCTACACTGTAACTGACCTGCTTCGCGTCCGGATTGCTAATGTGGAGTTAGAGAGTTTGGGCCAAGGAAAAACCCGCCCCATCGGCGGGCGGGTTTTGAACGAATTTTTAGCTTCGCTCCAACTACCTCCTAATTAATTGATCTCGTAGGTCAACATCACTGATACTGTCACTTCCTCTGACCCTGGTTGAATTGAAGGGGCAACTTGATTCGATACCGCACCAGCTCCACCCATACCATAGGCCACGGCGGACATCGCCTTGTCGTACATTGGCATCGGGTACATACCGTTCTCATTGATCGAGATTAAACGTCCAAGCTTAAAGTCACCAGCGCGAGCAATACTCTCGGCCTTGGCCTTGGCCTTATCAATCGCTTCGGCCCGAGCCTCATTTTGGACTTCGGTCGGGTCATCAACGGTAAAGTTTAATTGCGAAACAGTGTTAGCCCCATTCTCTACCGCACCAGCCAGCATCGTGCCAACCTTAGCAAAATCGCGAGCCTTCACGGTTACCGTTTGCTGAACCGTGTAGCCGACGATCTCTGGTGGCGGACAAGTCTCGGCATAACCGCGATAACCACAGTTTGTGTTTTGATAACGAGGCGAGACGTTGTAACCGGCAGTCTTGATGTCCTTGTCGGCAACACCCTGACTTTTGATATAAGCGATCGCCTTATTAACCTTGTCGGTATTGCTCTTTTGCAACGCTGCTAAATCTGCACCGCCTTCAGAGATAACGCTAAAGTTAAACTCAGCAATGTCTGGCACGGCAACGGCCTTGCCATCACCCGAGACGGAGAAGCTGCGATAACCACCTGGCTCAACCATGCGCGAATAAGTGCGAACATAAGCGACAGCTGACAGGGCTAATAATATAACGCTAATAATGACTGCCCAACCAACATAATTTTTCATTTTTTCGGTCATAAGCTGATTTTACCCTAATCGGGCCTCCAAGCACAAGAAAAGCGGAAATTCCTTCCGGGCCACATCTTCAGCTCGCTGTCTAGGGCCGCGTTCGCTCGTTTTATGCGATGACCACTCCTCCAAACGCGTCACGGTCAAACCCGCATTTACCAAAAGCTTAAAATAATATTGTAACGGTCGATGGAAGGAGACCGTCATGGCCACCTCGCCCTTACCGGGATGCATATTGATACCCGTCTTCATTTCGGACATATAACGATCGAGTCGTCGGTATTGAATTTGGCGCTCCTCATCCCAACCCCAGCTCGAATTTTTAGGTAGGCGAAAGGCGGGATGATTCATAACAATAATAAATTTAGTCCCTGGTTTTAAAACGCGCTTCACTTCGGCAAAGACTTGCTTCACCTCCGCAATATTTTGAATGGCTAAAATATTAGTCACCGCGTCAACACTGGCGCTCGGCAGCATCGACAGCTCGTGCGCCGGCGAAATAAAATAACTAATCCCCTGGCTCTCCTGCTTTTTGGCTAGATTAATTAACTCGGCCGAAATATCTACCCCTACCACTTCAGCCCCAGACTTAGCGAGCTCACGGGCGAAGAAACCGGTACCACAAGCCAAGTCCAAAATCCGTTGTCCCGCCTTGGGCTCAACTAGACGCAACAAGTTTGGCAAAATTACCTGACGCTGATAACTATCGGCGTCCGTCTCGAGCAGATTGTCATACCAATCCGCCACCTTCCCCCACGAGGTCTCGTTATTGGTCATAAAAAATAATTAAAAAGTAAATTGGCCGTTTTGGTAAATCACTTTCGGTGGACCTTTTTTAAAGTAAGCCGTCACCGTCCGCGGTGCGGTAGAGACGACGTCGGTGTGCACCGAGGAATCATTATAACCCAACTTGGCCCAAGTTTTTTTACTCACCTTGCTCGGATCACCAGCATAACAATCATGATAAGCACTGCCCAAGGCAATATGAGTGTTGCCATGCGGCCCACCCACGTTCTCGTCGAAAAGGGTCTCGCCCATAAACTTGGTAATTTGCGAAAAGCGCTTGTCGGTAAGCGAGAACTCGCCCACCTTGTCGGCATTAGCGGTAGCGATCATCTGTTTTAAAACTTTTTCGTTTTGCTTGGCTTTAGCTTTTACCACCAGACCTTTTTTAAATTCCAACTCAATACCAGTAATTAAGTTACCGTAGCGATAGAGCGGCTGATTAAATTTAATCGAGCCTTCGGTGCCCCGCCAGTCTGGTGAGGTAAACAGTTCGAAGGACGGAATATTGCGGCCCGAGCCACCCATCCAGGCGCGCTTCTCCCCCAACTTGATCCACAAATTGGCGTCGGGACCCTCCACACGAAGCTTCTCGATCGCCATTTTATTTAGCTTCTGACGGTAACGTTCGAGCTCTTTGTAAACCGAGCGCCATTTCGCAATCGGGTCGGCCTCGTTTAAGTAGCAGGCTTTTATAATCTGTTGCCAATAGGCTTGGGGCGTAAGGCCCGCCACGGCGGCCATTTGATCGGTACCATACAAGCCGACCGTCCAAGTAAATTTACCTCGATTCTCTTTATGATTGCGCCAGTCGAGATAGGGCTTTAGAGCCAGACCACGCTTCATAATTTTTTGCGGGTCGATGCCAGCGAGCGCCTGCTTATCCGTCTGACTATCAATAACTACTACGTGATCAATTTGATCAATCAACCCCTTCAAATATTTACCGGGGAAGAAGTTAAGTTGCTCCTCCTCGGTGTAAAGATAAAATTCACGGTCAATATTAAAACGTTCATCGTTCTCGGGACGATAGTCGCTAATCACGTGTCCGCCGGCGCGCCAGATGGCGCGCCGCAAATGCACAAACAGGGGCTTGGCCGACTCGTAACAGACCAGCTGAACCACCTCCCCTTTTTTAATTCCCTGGCCGCTACCCAGAGCAAAGTTAATTAAGACGTTAGCGTAACGCTCTAAGATTTTGGCTGACGGCTCGTACGACATAGCCCAGACTATAGCACACTCATGGATAGACGGTGAAGGCGGCTACTCCTTGCAGCACTCCGAGACCTCGCCCAACTCCTTGGCCTCAACCAGCTTAAGTTTTAGGGCCCAAAAAATACTATACAACCGGTAAGCCTCGCCAAACAGCTCCACCGCCTTACCCGACTCACCCTCGTTTTGCTTTTTGGTCCCCGCCTCAATCAAGCGCATGGTGCTGGCCAAAAGATGTTTGGCCGCACACCAGGTCTCGCCCTCATGCTCGGGTAAAAGTTCGGCCATTAATTTTTTACGGATCGAGCGTACTTCCGCGAGCGTATCATAGTATTTGGGATCGTCAGTTTTGGCTCCCGTAAAAAAGAAGTGCTCTTCTAAACTAATTAAATTCATAACCGCCACCGAGAGATCCTCGGCAGTGGAGAGATCAACGCCGGCCACCGACTGGGCCGCTCGCACGCGAGCTAAAAGTTCCTGTAAAGTTTGCGAATTTGTCCTCATGCTCCAGCTTGGCTGATTATTCATCTTAGTGTATCACAGTGGTGATTATGAGATACTACTAGCAATATGGCTGAGTCTCCTTCCATCAACATAAATCCGATCGCCCGCTTCCAAGCCTATTTACGCACGCTCTATGATATCCCCTTTGCCCCCGAGATTGCCGACCAAATTGATGCTGAGAAAAACTTTCGTGAGTTGGCCGGACCAGATGCCACCGACCGCTTGTATTTGGCGCCACTCTATGAGGCTCGCTACAAAGGCGCCGACCGGATCCTGCGCCACTTTTTGGAACACCAGCCCATGCGCCAGGTCTTAGAGCTCGCCTCCGGTCTCTCGCCCCAAGGCCTCATGTACGCTCGCCAGTATTACCCGTTGACCTATGTTGAAACCGATCTGGCGCCAATGACGCAAATTAAAGCCCGTATCATCAGGAGCTTAACCTCTCGCACCCCTAAAGGCCTCCACTTATTTAGCGCCAACTGTTTACAGCCCGAGGATTTACAGCGAACACTTGTTAAATTTAAACCGGATCAACCGGTCATTATTTTCAATATCGGTCTCCTTAGCTTTTTGGCTGATGAGGAAAAGACCCGTCTGGCCGAGCAGATTCATAAAATTTTGGAGCGTTTTGGCGGTTACTGGATCACCCCCGACCCAGCGATGCACAACGAACGGCGGCGTGAGATTAGTAAAAACTTCCCTACCCACTTTATGATTGAACAAAATCAATCCACGCCCGACGGACGCAGCTTTCAAGATAACGCCTTTGCCGACGAAGCCGCGGCCGATCGCTTCTTTGATGAGCTAGATTTTACCATCGAGAAAGAGCCCCAGCTCCAGGGCTACGAATTAAGTTCGCCCGCGAAACTAAAACTTGCACCCGAGGCGATTGTCCGCATTGAGGAAGACATTCGTCGCTTTGGTAAAGTTTGGATTTTGTCGGCGTAAGCAAGTAGCTACCCTACTTTTTTGCCGAATCGTTTTGGATTACCCGGACCGCCTCCTGGACGGTGGACATGAACTGGGCG
Organism: uncultured Candidatus Saccharibacteria bacterium; assembly: GCA_964591715.1. Taxonomy (GTDB): domain Bacteria; phylum Patescibacteriota; class Minisyncoccia; order Phycocordibacterales; family JACOZG01; genus CAZQDR01. The sequence goes on from CAZQDR010000001.1 coordinate 64,989, forward strand.
GGAAAGATAATGGTGGAGTTCTTCTCAATGCTGATCTCGGCCATCGTTTGAAGCGTACGTAATTGCAACGCGACCGGGTGAGAAGCGATGATATCGGCGGCCTGGCCCAGTTTTACCGCTGCTTGGAACTCACCTTCGGCCGCGACAATTTTGGCGCGGCGCTCGCGCTCGGCCTCGGCCTCCTTGGCCATGGCGCGCTGCATGTTGTCGGGCAAGGTAATGTCTTTAATCTCAACCGCCGTCACTTGCGCGCCCCACGGCTCGGTGTGAGCATCAATCACGTCTTTAATCTTTAAATTAATCTCGCCAGTCTGCGACAAGAGCTGGTCGAGCATAAACTGACCGACAACATTACGCACTGTCGTTTGGCTAATCTGATTTATGGCTTGATAAACATCCTCGATGGCTAAGACCGACTTTTTGGGATCAACAATGTGATAATAAGCCACCGCCGAAATATCAATTGAAACGTTATCTTTGGTGATAATCTTCTGCGACGGAATGTTCATCGTAATCGTCCGCAACGCCACCTTAGTCATCTGCTCTAAAACAGGAATTAAAATAATCAGCCCCGGACCCCGCACGCCGGTACATTTACCGAGAAAGAAGATCACTCCGCGATCGTACTCCTTAACCACCCGAATGGACATGAGCACCAGCACCACCAAAACAAAAATTATAGTGTAGATCATGCTTCCACTATATTCCTTGGCCCCAAAAAGTAAAGAAAAAGACCAGCTGTCGGGTGACAGCTGGTCTGGAGCTCAGAGCGAGGCAAACTCGGGGTGCCGACTAAGCACACTAAGTTTGATTCGAGCTAAAGTGTCGGTATGAATCTGGGAGACGCGGGAAGAACTAAGCCCAACAGCCCGGCTAATCTCTTCGAAGTTAAAACCGGCGTGGTAGTAAAGACTGATAATCAGACGCTCGTGTCGATTAAGACCGCGCAGCAGCAGGGCAAACTCATCTTTCGAGGTCAGAAGCTGTAAAGGATCTGCCTGACCTCGATCCACAACATTCGCCCACTCATATTCCCCCTTCGACCGATCGCACTGATGCTCGGTAGAGAGTTGAAACCAGCGACGGTCCACCGTGGCCGCATGCGCCACAAAGGCCCGAAATTGAGGGGCATTCAAACCCAGAGCTTGGCGAACATCGTCCTCCGATGGCATTTCGCCCTTCGCTGACCAGAGCTCCGTCCGCGCCGCCTCTAGCCTCCGGCGCTTTTGACGTGCCAGGCGAGATGTCTTGCGGTCCAGTCGGCGGAAGTGGTCGAGGATCGCGCCCCGGATCTTTTCGGCGGCAAAAACCTTAAAACCGTTTGATCCAGAATCACACCGCTCGACCGCGTCTCTCAAACCCAAATAGCCGACGTTAACCAAATCACCAAACTCCTCCTGACCAGGCGGTAAACGCTTATGCAGACCTTTGGCCACATAGCGCACCAGCGGCAGATACTGCTCACAGATTTGATTTAACGTTTCAGGCTGCCGAGTTCTCCAGAACTCGCGCCAGAGCTTGGCCAGGTTAGTACCGATATTTTTAGCCATGTCTCCTCCTTGAATGTAGAATCCCAGATGAAAAGAGCCCAAACAACTATGGAAGAGCTTAGCGTAATTTATAGAAAATACAATAGTTCTACTGCCAGTAACCCAGGATTAGACCAAAGAGAATAAAGAGCACGAGTTGATAGCCAGCCTGAAAGAGAAAGCGCGTCCAGGCCACGCGACGTGAGTCATTGTTCCACATCGACATCCCCGCCACGATCGGCACGATAAATCCGGCCCAAATCCAGAGCGCATTAGTGAGACCGGAGGCATCCTTCCAACCCGCAATATAGTAGGCCAAGACCCAAGCCTGAAACAGCGCTAAAATAAATTGCACAAAGTAAAGCGGGCCAGCCGACTTTTGCATCGCCTGCCGCGCCGCCAAGTCCTCGGGCGTCGCCTTAACCACCCTTAACCACGCCTTGCCAAACAAGGGGCCAAACCAGATAAAACCTACCACCATCGAGAGCACGCCACAGGCTAATACCGCCCAGTAATTTATGGTAATCATGACCCCATTTTAACATGTTTCCCTAAAAGTTTTAATTAGGAAAAAGCTCCCGGCAAGGGAGCATAGAGTTCTTAGGCCACTTCGGCCAGCCACTCGGGTAAAAACTCAACGATAGGGATACGGCAGTCGCAAACGGTCTGGCGCTCCCAGCGCGCCCCGAACGAGGTTGGCCACAGCGGCAGAAAGTACGCGGTACTGATCCGCCCGGATTAAAAGATCGGCAAGTAAAAGTCATCGAGAATCGCCTGACAATAGCCGGTCTCCTTGGTCAACTCAATAATTCGGAGCATCGACTCCTGAAACGGCAGTTGATTGAAGACGTGGAGGCCGCGCCGCTGTAGCACCTCGATCGCCTTACCAAAGAGCACCACGTTGTGAGCGAGACAGCCCTGACCACCCGTACTCATGGGGCCGCAGACCTGCATGATCGGCCGCGGCATCCGGTTAAGAACCCCAAGGGCGATCGGCGTGAGATCAGCCATGATTTTGGCTGACTGGGCGGCATGCCAATTTTCCACCGTCCAATATTGCGGCGGGGTTACAATTTCGGGCACTTCGTCCCCCTTTCTGGTTTAAAAAGCTGGTTCTGCCACTGACTATAACCCCAGCCAACCCCAATGACAAGCTTTTGATTTTTAGGGCTAAAAATGTATGATTAGAGCGTTATTGCGGAAAGATCAAAATCATTGCCAGATCGTCTAATGGTAGGACATCGCCCTCTGGAGGCGAGTATCTAGGTTCGAGTCCTAGTCTGGCAACTAGGAGATTTTTAATAAAAGCGACGACGCTGCGGGAAGGAAGCCACTGCTGGCTCCCGCCTAGGACTCGAAAGGACTTTCATTATTGAGCAGAGCGAAATTGAAAGTCACCCGCGCCCGTCGGGCGAGAGTCCGCCCCGCAGCAATTAAGAAAAGTATCGAAGGACCTAGAGGGGTCACAAATACTTTTCCAAAAAATATGGAAATAAAAATTCTTATAATAGGTTGGGCTCTTGGAATCATAAGCACCTTGGGTGCAACTTGGTTACAGGCGTATTTGACCAGGAAACAATCCAGGGGTCAGACTTTGATGGAGACGAGATTATCTACTTATGCAAAGTTGCTTTCTGCAACAAAATCAGAAGAAAGATATCCTCCTAATGCACCAACTGGAATGACCGCGGCAGAAGTCGATGCTTATAATGCGAAGGTTAATGAATGGCGTAAAAATAGAAAAGTAATAAAAGGGATTGCAACAGAGGCATTTCTGCTTGCTGGAAACCTTCATCTACAAGAAAAATTATCTGAATTTATTTCGAATGATAATCCAGACTTTAGAATCACGGACGTTGAAACATTGATGAGAACTGAGATTGGAATAAAATAACTCAAATGGAAGCTCTTATAAATCAACCCATGTATATTTTTATTAAAGATTTGGCCACGGTCATTTTAACAATCTGGGGACTAATTATAGCTGGTCGTGGATTAGCAACGTGGAAGAAACAAATAACCGGCGTCAAAGAATTTGAGACGGCCTATAATCTTCGCTATTCAATACTAAAGCTTAGAGATTCAATAAAGCATGTTCGTAACCCAGCCATCTGGCCTTCAGAATCTCAAAAAGCAACAAAATATGCTGAGGCTAAATATCCCGAGAAAATTGGAGGAGATCTGGGGTCGGGATCTCATCCTTATGTGTATGAAATGAGATGGGAAGAAATTGTAACTAGTTCTACAGAAATGGAGTCACATTTGCTTGCGGCTGAAGTATTATGGGGTCCAGAAGTATTAAAATTAATAAAGCCTCTCAACAAAAAGATTACAGAATTGAACATATGTTTGAAACAATATTTTGAACCGGATTTCAGAACACAGAGCCTTGAGAAGTTACGAAAGGTTATCTACGACATGAGTGGAGAAGATGCCAAGGATGAGTTTAGTCTGGAAATTGAAAAAACGATTAAAGCAATCGTGGAATATATTAAAGATAGAATATCTTAAAAAATTAATGCGCTCAAGCTGCTCCTTTTAAGGTCTAAGATTTAGCTGATTTTATGCAAGCTGTATCAGTTGGTTATTTTCTTCTTATGCCGGTAAAAATACTTACCAATCTGCCAAAGTACAATCATTACGATCCACACCAAAAGAGCGTATATGCCTAAAGTCTGAAACAAGGTAAGTCCGACAATAGAAGCGAACACCCACATAAAAACAAAAATAAAGAATCTGTAAACACTTCTCGCAAATCTTGATGGCCAAAATACAGTTTCGTAATACTCAAAAAGCCTCTGTAGAAATGGTCGACTCATATCAATTTTATTTTTATAGTCATATACCAAGAAAAGGAGAAATCCAAAGGAATAGATCAGGACAAACGCCGGCAGTACTGTTGCCAGCTGATTGTAGTTAGACATACTCTTTTCTCGGAGCATTAATACCTCGTAGTAAATATTGGCGTATATATTTAAGGAAAAACCTATTATTGCCGCAACAATTATTCCTAGCACAAATGTGACCCGTTCATGCTTTTCTCTGAAGTCATCCATGGCACCAAATTAGCACAGATATTCATAATAAAATAGCTCTGGAGACCCATCGTTCAAGATGCTATAATTAGGTTAATTACATCAAGCAGGACCTGCCCGGTTACGTTTCTAATACGAGACGGCCAGTACTTTATACTACTTTTCCCACCTTCTTTACATATTCTCCTGGCCGCGATAGGCTAAGCGCGGACCAAAACCTTAATCTAATAGGAGGGCTCATTTGCGAAAAGTCTATGTGACAGCCGGAACAAGGGCGGCGGGCAAGTCGACCTTCTGCCAAAAAGCTCTTGATCTCGACCCATCTCTAATTGAGATCAGTCGAGACAAGATCCTGATCGAGCTGTTTGGTGACACTTCCCTCGATCCGTACACCGGAGGTCATGATTACGCCAACGACAAAATGTGGGAGGCCGTGGAAAAGGCGCTGATTCCCGAGGACATCCGTCTGATTCTGGATGTCTGGAATGGAGACACCGTCGCCCGACGACGGATCTTAAGAAATCTCCACGCCTTCGGAGCAGATCAGGTAATCGCTTGGTACTTTGTCACACCGCTTGAATTCGTGGCAGAGTGGTTTTGGCAGAAGCCGGGCATCACCCATGACTGCTATGGCGAGAACGCTCCCCGCCATGATCATAAGCTTTTCCACAAGCTCGCAGTCAACATTGATTCCGACGGCTTCGATGGGGTTGTTAGAATCAATCCTGTGACCATGAACCCAGAAGAGGTGCTCCGTTGGTAGACCAGCCTAGAGTTCTAGGCTGGTCTTTTAAATAACAGTTTTAGTTTTGCTATAATTAAACAAATGAAAAGAATAATCATTGTTCATGGCTGGGGTGGATACCCGGAAGAAGGCTGGTTTCCAAGCTTTAAGAACGAACTTGAGACAAGGGGCTACCAGGTTCTGGTGCCCAAAATGCCTCACACCGAAAATCCAACCATAAATGATTGGGTGCAATTTCTTTCGAAAACTGTTGGCAAACCTGATGAAAATACTTATTTAGTCGGACACAGTATCGGCTGCCAAACGATTCTTAGATATTTAGAGGGCCTAAATGTTGGAGAAAAAATTGGTGGTGCCCTTTTTGTGGCTGGTTGGTTTAATTTAGAAAATATGGAGGATGACGAGGAGAGAACAATTGCCGAGCCGTGGCTTTCAACCCCTATAAATTTTGAAAGGGTTAGATCCGCCCTGCCTAAGTCCACACTCATAATCTCTGACAACGACCCTTATGGCGCTTTTGAGGAGAACAAAAAGAAATTTGCGGAGCTTGGCTCCAAAATTATTGTTTTACATAATGCCGACCACCTAAACGGTGAGTCACATACTTCGTTACCGGAGGCTCTGACTGAATTGGAAAGTTTGTAACGATACCAACTACGCCCACCTAGCCAGTGTTTTATCGTGTTTCCACTTCCATTTGACATAAAATAAAATGTATATTATTGTGGCCATGGATTTAAGTAAACATTCAACCCCGTAGAAAGGACTTTCACATGACCAATGTTTCATTAGTCGACGCGGCACCGCCTCGAAAAGCGGGCGTCCTAAGCGAACCAAACATGCGCTGGTACCTCGGCGGACAGCTTGTCTCTCTCACGGGAACAATGCTTCAGTCGGCAGTGCTCGCACTTCTCATCGTCACGATCACCAGCAAAGCGGAAGCCGCCACTTGGACGGGAGTCGTTTGGGCGCTCGGACTCCTTCCTGGCACGTTCTTCGGACCGTTCGCCGGGATCTTGCTTGATCGATGGGATAAGCGAAAGGTCTTGATGTGGTGCGGAGCAATCGGCACCCTTCAAGCCTTGACTCTTGCTTATCTGACCCACACCAGCCATATCACCCTTTGGCAGATCAACGGTCTGGCGTTTCTCATGGGCTTCGTTAATGCAATCGACGGACCAGGACGTAATGTGATCGTCAAAGACGCTGTCGCCGACAAGCGAAATGTTCGGCAGGCATCGAAGATGTTCACATCGCTCTACAATCTCGCCCAGATTGCAGGACCAGGCTTCGCGGGCTATTTGGTGATCACCTTCGGCTACTCCTTCACGTTTCTTCTGAACGCTCTCTCATTCGTCGCTCTCATCGTCGCTTTGGCGAACATGAAGATGGCAATGAGAAGTCCGGAAGCCGCGAACGGAAGTGGCAAGGTTTGGACGCAGGTTTTGGAGGGAGGCAAATATACCTTCTCCGAGCCGGGCATTCGTTTATGCATTCTACTGACAACAGGGGTCTGCATCTTCGGGTTCTCGTATTACTTGCTTCTCGCGGTGATCAACAAGTACATGCTCCACGGCAACGAGGTAAGCTACAGCCACCTAGCTGCGGCAAACGGCGCGGGATCATTCGCTGGGGTGTTCCTGGCGATTGCACTCGGCGAGAGAATCTCGCACAAGACCCTCATTATCGCCGGCATGGTACTGACAGGGATCTCCCTGATCCTTCTTTGCTGGACGACAAATACCTATCTAGCGATGGTGGATGTCTTCCTTGCGGGGGCAGGATTCATGGCGAGCTTTTCAAGTCTGCGGTCGTCGATGATCCACATCGCCAAACAGGAAGCGGCGGGGGTGGTCCTCGGATACGCCTTCACTTTCTTTTACGGAGGGATGATGATTTGCGCGTTCCTGGTCGGACCGCTGGCCGATCACCTCGGCTTGCCCTTGGTGCTCGGTATGTCCGGTGCGGTTCTTCTGGTAATGGCAGCCGCCACACCGTTCCTTCCCGGCATCAACGAGTTGGAGTAGCTCACGGCGTTTAATCCAAACTTAACAGCCGCCCCCATGGAAACATGGCGGGCGGTTTTTATATTATGCTAGGAGATTTTTAGTGACTAGAGGTGCTATGATGACCCTATGAACAAATTACTTATTGGTGCCGGAGTGGTAATCGTTTTGGTGGGTGGATTCTTTGTTTTAAATACCTATATCTATAACGCCAAACAAGCAGCCCCACTCCCCGACTATAAAAATATCGACTACAAAATTGACGGCCAACTAACTAAGGTCAATTATTTTGGCAACGAACTGCGAACGGATTTAAATCATGATGGCCGAGAAGATGTGGTCTTTATTGTCACCACTAGCCCAGGCGGCAGCGGGACTTTCTTTTACGTCGTGGCCGCCCTCAATACTACAGCGGGTTATGTTGGATCAGAGGCCTACTTCCTAGGTGACCGGATCGCCCCTCAAACCACCGAGTTGGGACGAGAGCTAGAGCAGAAGGATTTGATTATCGTAAACTTTGCTGACCGAGACCTAGGCGAACCCATGTCAACCTCGCCCAGCATTGGCAAAAGTGTCTATCTCAAATTCGACCCGCTTCATCATAATTTTTTGCCAGTGATATAATAAAAGAATGATTATCTTTTATTTTGTTATCGGTCTTATCCTTATCTGGTCAGCCTGGGGCTACTTTTCTTCACGCGTGGAGCACACCCCTTATTCGGTCATTGAATCAAAGAGGGATTACGAAATTCGTTTATACCCTCAACATCTCGTAGCGCAAACTACCGTCGGGGGTGAATATCAGCAAGCTTTAAACGAAGGTTTTAGAATTGTTGCCAAATATATTTTTGGAGGCAACGCCAAAAAGGAAAAGATTGCCATGACGGCGCCAGTACTAGAGAAGGAGAACGATTCGCACCTGATTGCTTTTGGTATGCCGAAATCTTATACCCTCGCTACCCTGCCCCAGCCAACAGATAGCCGAGTCCAGATTGTCACCATCCCCGAGCGAAAGCTGGCCGTAAAACGTTTTGGTTGGCTCCGCACCACCACTCGCATTCAACTAAAGAAGCAGGAACTTCTCGCCAGTTTAAAAAAGGACCAGGTTATAACGATTGGCCAACCCTACTACGCTGGCTACAATGCACCCTGGACCCCGCCCTGGCTCACTCGTAATGAAGTCATGGTAGAGATTGAGAGTTAGTCGTCTTTGACGTCCCTCCATATTTGTGCTAATAACTAAAGAGAGCAGCTAGTCTTCAACCCAAAGGAGCTTCCAGTGACCAAGGGGACGCGCAGAGTGACGACCGTAGTGGCAGTGGTGGGCCTTATCACCCTAAGCGTGCTGGGATTGGTCGGCGCCTTTACCAGCTCACCCACCAGAACCTTTAAGACGGTAGTGGAGCGCAAAGGAGTGGTGCCCGCCCACAGCCAAATCTTTAACATCGTGTCAGACAAAGGAGTGATCCCGCTCATCAGCAAATGCGCCGAGAGCTACCGACTTCACTTCAAAATCAACGGCAAGGAGGCCGTAGCTGTCGTCGAGAAAAAGTTGGTTGACGAGCTGAATATCGGCGACGGTGTCGAGGTGGATTACACCGTCGACCCACTGACGGGCGAAATCCAGCCCGTGACCGTCCGACCCGTCCAACCCAAGTAGGTCTGCCCCCCAGTAAACAATAATCAACCATGATTATTGTTTACTGGGGGGCTTTTTTGTGCAGTGGCGCCTCATAGTCAAAACAGGTTAGAATGGGCCATGTTCAACATTTCCCAAGATAAAAAGTTTTGGCAGCTTTCCGCTCTAGAGACGGCCCAATTGTTTGAGACCGACACCGAGAAGGGCCTCTCCGCCCAGGAATCTCAGGACCGACTTATAGCGTTTGGCAAAAATACGATCAGTGCCCCTAAAAAGTCGGCCGCCCTCAAGATCTTTCTCAATCAGCTTAAGAGTCCCCTAATCTTCGTGCTTATTTTTGCCGGGATTGTGACCTTGGCTATTTCCCACTTCCAAGACGCCATTTTTATCTTCATTGCCGTGGTCGTAAACTCGACTTTGGGCTTCTACCAAGAGAACAAGGCCGAGCGGGCCCTCGCTGAGCTCAAGACCTATCTCCGACAAAGGGCTCGGGTCATCCGCGACGGGCGAGAGCGTGAGATTGATGCCGAGGAGCTTGTCCCTGGCGATATCATTCGCTTGGCTCAGGGTGACCGCGTCCCGGCTGATGCTCGAGTTTTGTACATCAACGACTTCCAAGTGGACGAAGCCGTGCTTACCGGCGAATCTCTACCCGTCTCCAAATCTGCCGAGCCGTCACCCGAGACGGCCGGCTTGTCTGACCAAAACTCCATGATCTTTGCGGGCACCCTAGTCACCCAGGGCGTCGCCGCGGCCATTGTTTGCCGCACCGACTCAAGCACCGAGCTCGGTAAGATCGCCTCGCTAATTGCGGTGTCCGAGAACGAGCAAACACCACTTCAGAAGGCAATTATCAATTTTAGTATTTATTCCAGCTTGGCCTTGGGTGCTCTAACCTTGGTGGTGTTCGTAATTGGGATACTGGCGGGATACTCCGCACTCGAGATGTTTTTGACTTCGGTGGCTATCGCCGTTTCCGCTATCCCTGAAGGTCTCCCGGTATCAATGACGGTTATTTTGGCGGTGGGTGTGGAGCGAATGGCCAAACGTAAGGGCGTCGTCCGAAAGTTGGTCGCGGCCGAGGCCTTGGGCAGTACCACCGTCATTCTCACCGACAAGACCGGCACCTTAACGATGGCCAAAATGGTCATGTCGCAAGTTATTCCTTTTGAAATCGAAGAGCAAAAATTGATTGCTCGCGCCTTAACTAATGCTAGTGTCTTAGTAGAGAACCCCGAAGACGATCCCGCCGCTTGGCGGATGAATGGTCGCATTATGGAGACGGCCCTTGTTCGCTCGGTGGCTCTACGGGGAATGAATTTTACCGAGATTACGGCCAAAGAGCACGTCCTCCAAAACCTTCCATTCAATGCCGTGCACAAGTTCTCGGCAGCGCTAATCAAGGAATCGGGCAAGCACTTACTGGTATTTTTTGGCGCTCCCGACATTCTGGCCAACCACTCCTCGCTTAGCGCCAAAGAGAAGGCGGCCTTATTAAAACAGATCGACGAGCTAGCCTTCTCTGGTGAGCGCGTTCTGGGTGTCGCCAGCAAGGAGATCACTCACGCTGACGGCTTTTCGTTGTCTAAGGATTTGCCGCCCGCCCATCTATCCTTTGACGGTCTGATCACCTTCCGCGACCCGATCCGCCAGGGCATCAAGCATGCCATCGGCCGAGTGCGGGCGGCGGGGGTCAAAACTGTTATTCTAACTGGTGACCACCGAGGTACTGCCATGGCCGTGGCCACCGAGATCGGCTTGCGCGTGGATGACCAATCTGTCCTCGACGCCTCGGAGCTTTCCCAATTGTCAGAGACCGAACTGCGAGAGCGCCTCCCTCACTTGGCCGTCATTTCTCGCGTCACCCCCTTCGACAAACTCCGCATCGCCAAACTCTTTCAGGAAATGGGTGAGGTCGTGGCCATGACCGGCGATGGGGTTAATGACGCCCCGAGCATTAAACAGGCCAACGTGGGTATCGCAATGGGTTCAGGTACCGAGGTGGCCCAAAGCGTCGCTGACCTCGTGCTCTTGGATGACAACTTCGAGACCATTGTCGCCGCGATTGAGGAGGGGCGACAGATTCTAGGCAATATCCGCAAAGTACTAGTCTATCTCTTGTCTAACGTGACTGATGGCTTAATTTTGATCGGTGGCTCCCTCTTAACCGGCCTCCCGCTACCGTTAAACGCCCTCCAAATTTTGTGGGTAAACTTTTTTACCGACAGCTTCCCCGCCGTGTCCTACGCGTTTGAGAAGGAGCCGGACAGTCTCGCCCATCGGCCCCATCGAGGCAAGACCATTCTTTTTGATCCCTTGATGCGTTTCCTCATTCTGGCAATTGGACTTTCCACCAGCGCCCTCCTGTTTGTGATTTATTACCTACTTATGAAGCTGGGTTACAACGAGGCTCTGGTTCGCACCTTCACCTTTGCCGCCTTCGGAACCTACACCCTGCTAGCAGCTCTTTCGGTACGCAGTTTGGATCGAAGCATATTCTCTTATCCCCTGCTTTCTAATCGCTACTTAAATGGCGGTATCTTGATTGGTCTGGTTTTGATGGCCGTGGCTATTTATCTGCCCGGACTGCAACCAATCTTCGACACCGTCTCCCTGCCGCTAAATTGGGTAATCGGTGTGGCGCTAATTGGCCTACTCAACATTGCGTTAATCGAGCTCGCCAAGGCCATCTTTAGACACGGACAGCACAAGTCAGGTAAAATTAATCCATGATCAACAATACGTTCATCTTCATTGTCGCTTTATACTTGGTGATTAAAGGTTCAACCATGGCCAACACGTATGCTGGTCGTCTAGCGGAGAGCTTCCGGCTCTCTCAATACACGGTCGGCTTTATTGTCGTGGCTATTATCTCCATTCTTCCCGAGACCTTTATTTCGATCAACGCCGCCATTAAGGGCATTCCCGCCTTTGCCTTAGGCATGTTGTTCGGCTCCAACATTGCGGACTTAACTCTCATCTTTGCGATTCTCATTTTCTACGCTGGCCGAAGCCTCAAGGTTGAAAGTAAAATATTAAAGAATCATGCACTTTACCCCTTCTTACTCTTACTGCCCTTAATTCTTGGGCTCGATGGACACTACTCCCGCTTAGAGGGCGCTGCTCTAATTGTGGCCGGTGGCGTCTTTTACTTCTTAGCCCTCCGGAACGGGAAAGATAGCGGACCCAGCTCAAGTAATCAGGCAGACCGGGTCAAAAACTTCTCCCTAGCACTGGTAAGTATGGCCATCTTACTGCTCGGCGCTCATTTTACCGTTATGGCCGCAACCACACTCGCCACAAACTTGGGCGTCAGCCCTATCCTGGTCGGCATGCTGATTGTGGGACTGGGCACGACAATGCCGGAGCTCTTCTTTTCTTTACGGTCGATTAAGAAGCGCGACGACTCTCTGGCGATCGGCGACCTACTAGGAACAGTGCTGGCTGATGCCACCATTGTGGTCGGTATTCTTGCTCTGGCCCAGCCATTCGCCTTTCCTCAAAAAATTATCTACGTCACTGGCGGCTTTATGGTGGTAGCGTCATTCGTCCTATTTAAATTCATGCGATCAGGACGGACAATCACCCGACGGGAGGGCATGCTGTTGTTGGTGTTTTGGTTAACGTTTGTAGCGGTAGAATTTTTGACGAACATTTAACAAAATAAATAAAAACATGAACTTAACTTTATTTTTGGCGCAGATGTGGGGACCAGCAATGCTCGCCATTGGTTTAGGAATATTTGTCAGCCGCAAATATTACGTCAGGGTCTATCACGAGCTCGAGAAGGAGGCCCTGGCAACACTATTGTTTGGACTGTCCGCAATTGCGGCTGGTGTTGCCCAGATTCACTTTCACAATGTCTGGCAGACATTACCTCAGATTATTGTGAGCTTCCTGGGCTGGGCGCTCTTGATTAAGGGGCTGGCCATGGCGACTGTGCCCCGTTTGGTTGACCGTGGTGGTGACTGGACGGTTAAGTCCAAACTACTACCCACCTCTGCTACGGTCATGATCATCTTGGGTCTCTACCTCTCGGTGATTGGCTATCTCAGCTAAAGTTGTGTATACTAAATCCACTATGGCAAAAAGACAAAGTCAGGATATCAAAAACAAGACATCCCGTTCCAAAAAAACCAAGAAGCGTTTGGCAATTAAAGCGGTAATGTTGGCCGCCAAGGCGGCAAAGCGTAAGAAGAGAATTTAGTCTGGATTTGAGTTAAACCAAAAAAACAGCGTCTCGGACGCTGTTTTTTATTCACTGAGGGGCTATTAGGAACGGCGGCGCGTAACCAATCGGAAGCTCATATATGCCAAGTAGGTCGTCATGGCAATACCCACCCAGGAGAGCCATTGGGGAACATCCCACCCCCCTAAAATCAAATCATTGTTCGAGATCAAGCGATACAAGTGAGCGACAGCAATCACGGCAAACAAAATCCCCGCAATCATGAAGTAGGCTCGCTCGCGCATAGCGGGAATCTTACCCAGCTGCCACCCATAATGAATAAAAGTAATAAAGAGACCCAAGTCAAACAAAAGGCCGGCGGTGACCATATCAGGACTAACCGTAAAACCCATAAAGCTGAGCATCCCCACCTGGTGGGTGGAGAGCCACCACAAAGTTAAAAAATCTCCTGCTACCAAACCGGCGCCAAACTTAGCTAACTCGCGCAAAGTATGTTGTTTCATACATTTAAGTATACCAAACCCGACATTGGTTACAAATTTTCCTTAATCACCGCCGAGATTTTGCCGCGAATACCGAGCACACGGCCAATCATCAAACCCGCCAAAAGCGCTAAACTGGTAAGCGCTACTGACGGCCCCTGGATAAAGTAACTCACGATCGAGGTTCGAAAGAACTCAAACAAGGCATATAAGACAAAAATAATAATGCCATAGAGATCAAGATGATGAATCACCTTCTCCTCGTTGTGGTCCCAAAAGATTTTATGAATCCGGGTAATCATCACCCCTAAGCCGATCCCCAAAAGTAAGGCAAGGCCGGGGTAAGATAAATTAATGCGATCAGTTAGCGCGTGGTACACCACCTGAGCCAAAATTAAAATCGAGAGGACGACATAGATCCAAAGCCGAAGCAGTAGCGGCTCATGGACATGCTCGTGAATATTATCAGAATCAGCGGTGGCCATTACTGCCGACTATTGTAACACATGTTTAATCTCCTCGAGGAGGAGCGCGGGGCTGTTGTCGCTATCCCCGCCTGCCACCAATCGCAACAGCGGCTCGGTGTTGGAACTGCGAATACTGATCCAAGAGTGGCCAAAGTCGAGCGTTAAGCCGTCGCGGCGACTCATCGTGACTGACACCCCTTGATACTTATCTTCAATTCGCTTTTCCAGTTCAGACCAAGTCTTACCCTCAATGCGAACATCATCATTGGCCAAGATGTGCGTCGGCAAGGTTTGGCAATGGGCCGAGAGCTTTGTTTCCAAACCAGACACCAGTTCAACAAGCTTTAGCATTGCAAAAATTCCCGAGTCGGCACCAAAAAAATCTTTAAAATAATAGTGCCCCGAGAATTCGGCGCCAATCGTTGCCCCGACGCGCCGCATCTCCTCTTTCACAAAATAGGAACCGACTCGCGAGGGCTTAAGCTCGGCGTCGCCGGCAAGATTGGCATGACGCAAGGCTTGGTATACCAACTCGTCTGCGACGTACGGCGCGCGACACTGGCTATACAAGAGCGAGGCCGTAAGGTGGGCCGGCAAGACTGTTCCCTGGTCATCCACAAAAAAGGCCCGGTCCCCGTCGGCGTCAAAAGCAACACCAAGATCAGCCTCCAGTTCCACCACCTTTTCAATTAGACCGCTAAGCGCGCCCGGGGCAAGCGGATTGGGGCCATGCGCTGGGAAATCCGGGTGGGGTTCGGCGTTAATTTGGATGATCTCCAAATCTTTGACCAGGCCGGTAAGTGCGGCGGCAATCGGCCCCGTCGTGCCGTTGGAGCTGTCCACCACCACGGTTAACGGTCGGCTCAAGCGAGCCGACTGGAGCAGGAAGTCACGATACAAATTAAGATAGTGCTCGTTCATAATATTTAAGAATTTCTGTCCCGCTAATAGTTACCGCGCCTGGGCCGACCACCTTCAAGCCGTTGTAGTTGGCCGGGTTGTGAGAGGCGGTAATCATTGCCCCACCGCTGCCGCCAAAGTGATTAACCAGAAAGTAAAACATTGGCGTCGTGGCCAGGCCTACCAGCTCGAACTGAAAAGTTTTGCCCAACCTGGTCGCAGCAACAGCCACCGCCTCATGCAGTTTTGCCGCAAGCTCCGCCGAACCATGGCGGGCATCATGAGCAATCACAAAAACTCCCGCCGCTGTCATTTCGGCCAACGTGCCGCCAATAATCGTAATCGTCTCGGCATTGATCTCCTCCGGGTATGTTCCCCGGATATCGTAGGCTTTAAAAATAGTGCGATTCATCTCTAGATAATAGCTCGACAATAATGAAGTTTGCTATAACCCAACCACGGCGTTTAGGTTGGACAGTAAGACCGGGATGGCAAACAGCAAGCCAACCAGCGGCAACAATACGGCGACAGCAGTAATGATAAAAGTCCACAATAAGTACTTTCGGGTCTTCTCGGTCGAGATATAAATCTTCTCGAGCATGGCTTTTGTTTCTGGATCCATAATTATTTGCGATGATGTGAGGCGGCTTTAATAAAATTAACAAACAGCGGATGCGGTTTAAGTGGACTAGACTTAAACTCGGGGTGAAACTGAGTGCCCACAAAAAACGGGTGAACCGTTTTAGGTAGTTCCGCAATCTCCATTAGTCGACCATCCGGCGAAGTGCCAGAGAAGACTAACCCCTTGGCTACAAGCTGCGGGATAAACTCCGGGTTTACCTCATAGCGATGGCGGTGGCGCTCACTAATCTGCGCCTCGCGGTAGGCAGCGAAGGCGACAGTGCCCGACTTGATCCAAGCCGGATAGGCGCCTAAGCGCATCGTGCCGCCATAGGACTCCTGACGCAGATTTTTCTTCTGTTCAGGCATGATATCAATGACTGGGAACTTACTCTCTGGATTAACCTCCGTTGTATGGGCCCCCTTTAGACCAGCAACATGCCGGGCAAACTCAATTACCAGTAACTGCATACCGTAGCAAAGGCCAAAGTACGGCAAGCCGTGCTCGCGCGCGTACTCGATGACACGAATCTTACCCTCAACACCCCGCTCGCCAAACCCACCCGGAACCAAGATACCGTCATAGTCCGCCAAGTCTTTAAGCTTTTTGCCATCAGTTTCGTAGTCTCCCGAGTCGAGCCAAGCAATCTCCAGCTTCTTCCCCAAGGCGCCGGCGGCATGTTTTAAAGACTCAATAACTGAAATGTAAACATCAGACAACACGAAGTCGCCAGTCTTAAAGTATTTGCCGACAATGGCAATCCTTACCGGCTTGGTAGACCCTTTTAGTCGCGTCACCATCTGCTGCCATTCCATAATGTTGGTGGTTTTGGGCTTGAGGTGTAACAGTTTTAGAATTGTGCCCGACAGGCCGTCCTTCTCAAAATTTAGCGGGATGTCGTAAATACTTTCCACATCCGGCGCTGAAATAATATTATCGGCCGGCACGTTCGAAGCAAAAGCTAATTTTTCTTTGCGCTTTTTATCGAGCGGCCGATCACTGCGGGCAATAATAATATCGGGGTGCACGCCATACGAGTTAAGCGAGCGCACCGCGTACTGGGTGGGCTTGGTCTTCATTTCACCAATCTTGTTGGGTACCGGCAAGTAACTCACCAGCACAAACAGCACATCGTTAGGGTGACGCAATTTTAAAATCCGCGCCGCCTCAATAAAGATCGCATTTTGATACTCGCCCACCGTCCCGCCAATTTCCACAATCGTAATATCCGCTTTGGTTTTGTCGGTCGAGGCTTTAATCCGACGTAAAATTTCTTCTGAGATATAGGGTACCGGATCAACACACTTACCGCCGTAGCCGAGCGCTCTTTCTTTGTCGATCACATACTTGTAAACCATGCCGCTCGTCATATAGTTCTCGGCTGGCAAGCTCTGACCCAAGAAGCGCTCGTAATTACCCATATCCTGATCACACTCTAAACCAGAATCTAAAACAAAAACTTCCCCGTGTTCAACGGGGTTCATGGTACCGGCATCAACATTTAAATACGGGTCAATCTTGATCGCGTTGAGATCAAAGCCTCGCGCCTGAAGAATCTTAGCTAGCGACGACGTTGTTACTCCCTTGCCCACTCCGGACATCACCCCACCAATCACAAAGATATATTTGTGTTTCTGCATAACCGAATATTTTAGCGCGCTGTTAAATCTTTAAATGCTTCCGGATCGCTAAGAAACTAGAAACAATTCCCAAACCAATGCCCGCCGTCAGAAGCATCAAGAAAAGCTGGGCAAAGTGTTGCAGGAAGTAACTGACCATGTTAACCCCACCAAAGACCCCGAGCGTCTGATTGCGCACCCAAATTGTCGCTGGGTAAAGCAGAGCCAGCGCCAGGAGACTAGAAATAATCCCCGCAATAATCCCCTCCACAATGAACGGGCCGCGGACAAAGTTGTTACCAGCACCCACCAACTTCATCAACGAGATTTCCTCACGCGAAATATAAATAGCCAACGCAATCGTGTTAAAGGTCACCACCACGGCAATGAAAACCAAAACAATAACAATGGCCAGGCCGACAGTTTTAGAAGTATTAATAATCCCAATCAGTTTATCCACGACATCCTTCTTAAAACTAATCTGATCAACAATCGTGTCACCGTCGGCCGAAAGGGCGTTGTCGCTCTTTAAAAAGCCGGCGATCGTTTCGTAGCGGCCGGGATCAAGGGCGCGGATGTTAAGGCGAGCCCCAAAGGGGTTACCCACCTCCTCGAGTGACCGGATTACCAAATCATTATTTTCGTTCTGCTTGCGGAAGTCCTCAAACTCAGCCTCGCGGGAACTGTAGACCACCTCCTTAACCTCGGGCAGTGCCTGGAGTGACTTTTGCAGATTTACGATGTCGGTCTCCTGGGCGTCCGGCTTCATCGAGACACTGATATCCACCTTGCTCTGGACGCCGGCGAGTGATGAATTTAAAAAGGCGCCCGAGAGTATCAGCGCCCCAATCACAAACAAGGTGAGAGTAATAGTAACCACGGAAGCGAACGATACTGTGGCGCTACGCCAAAAGTTGAGGAAGCCCCAGCGCACGACTCGTTTAATATTGGTCCAAAACATAATTATAAAATATATTTCCCTTCTTTATTATCTCTAGTAATCCGACCATTCTCCATGGTTATCACGCGTTTACCGAGACTATCAATCACGCCCTTGTTATGCGTGGTCAAAATAACCGTTGTGCCGATCTCATTAATTTTACGCAAGATGTCAATAATCTCAAAGGTGTTAACGGGGTCGAGATTACCGGTTGGCTCGTCGGCCAAGAGCAGATCGGGCTGATTGACGATAGCGCGGGCAATCGCCACGCGCTGACGCTCACCACCCGAGAGCTGATCAGGGAAGCTCCACATTTTTTGATCCAAACCCACGAGCTCTAAGACATGAGGCACATCAGAGTGAATCTCCTCATCGGGCCGCCCCGCCGCCTCCATGACGAAGGCAATGTTTTCGAAAACAGTTTTAGTGGGCAATAAACGAAAATCTTGAAAGATGTTGCCAATCCGACGTCGAAAGTGCGGAATATAACGCTTGCCCATGGCATGGATATCGGTCGAATCGAAATAGACCTTACCAGCAGAGGGTGTCTCCTCGGCTAAAATCATTTTTAAGAGCGTTGATTTGCCAGCACCAGAATGCCCGACCACCGACACGAATTGTCCGGGCTCGATGGAAAAGCTCACGTCATCCAGCGCTACGGAATCCCCTTTATAGACCTTGCTTACTTTGTCAAAATAAATCATTTGGTTAGAAATAAATCAATCTCACCATTTAACACCGCCTCAATATTGCTAGTCTCCACGCCACTGCGATGGTCCTTAACCATTTTGTAGGGATGGAGCACATAAGAACGGATTTGATTACCCCACTCGATCTCGGTTGTTTTAGAAATATACATCCCCTGCTCCTTGGCTAGGCGCTCCTCCTCCAGGCGCTTGTAGAGTTTGCCGCGGAGCACCTGCATCGCTTGCTCGCGATTGCGCTCCTGACTGCGCTCGCCGTCAGAGTGCGCGGCTAAACCAGTGGGAATATGAACAATGCGCACGGCGGTTTCCCGCTTATTAACATTTTGACCACCCGGACCGCTCGAGCGAGCGAATTCGATCTTGAGATCGACCGGATCTATCTTAACCTCATCGTCTTTTTTAAATTCCGGAATAACCTCTACCAAAGCAAACGAGGTGTGTCGGAGTTTTTTGGCATTAAAGGGCGAGATGCGGACCAGACGGTGAACCCCCGACTCGCTCTTAAGTGTACCATAGGCCGCCTGGCCCTGCACCCGAAAGGTGATGTTGCGGTAACCGCCGTGGTCGTTTTGATTTTCGTGAACCAAATCAAGGCTATAACCAACCCGAGCCGCGTAGCGCTGATACATCTCAACCAGTATCCGCGCAAAGTCCTCGGCATCGTCGCCACCGGCACCAGCAAAAACGGTAATAATGGCATTACCCTTGTCGTACTTACCCACCCCCGCCAACTCGTCCTT
>CAZQDR010000002.1:0-3582 GCA_964591715.1 uncultured Candidatus Saccharibacteria bacterium
GTCGAGAGTTTTAACATCCACCGCGAGTCTCCTTAAAGAGCAACTTTGTGTGGTTCAAACTAACATATTTTTTACAATAGTCAATTGGCTAGAAAATTGAGCCGGACTGTGGCATAGTTGAGTCTAATTATGGCAAATAGCAATCTAACAAACGCTAAAAGGGCCAAGAATGATGAATTTTATACTCAATACGCTGATATCCAGAAGGAGATTGAAGCTTATTTAGAATACAATCCCAAAACGTTTCGCTCTAAAGTGGTGTATTGCAACTGCGATGATCCGTTTGAGAGTAATTTTTTTCGCTATTTCGTTCTTAATTTTAACAAGCTGGGTTTAAAGCAACTTATTACCACCAGCTATAAGCCTTCACCGATTGCTAATACCGAGCTTGTGTTGCAGGCGTCACTTCTCCCTGACTATGAGGATAAGGTTGTAAACAAACCCACGAATCCAAAGGGTAGACCAAAGATTACGGCTAATAAATTTATTATCAATGAAGTGTCTGATGTAGACGGAGACGGCGAATTTAACTTGAGTGACATAGCTAAGAAGCTGAAGGCAAACAAACACAATGAGTGGTCACCGCTAGAGGGTGACGGTGATTTCCGTAGTGATGAGTGTGTAAATTTACTAAAGCAGTCAGACATCGTGGTTACAAATCCGCCATTTAGTATGTTTAGCGACTATGTTAAGCAACTTTTTTGTTACAAAAAAAACTTTGTAATTATCGGCAACATGAATGCGATTACGTATAAGGAAATTTTCCCTCTGATAAAAGAAAATAGGCTATGGCTTGGAGCAACCGGCAACGGAAGTGATATGGTTTTTGCTGTGCCTAAAGGAGTTGAAATTGCAGAGAGTGATAGGCAAAAAGCGGCTCGACTAGGCTATGTGGGTAATTATACAAGGCTGGGAAATTCTTGCTGGTTTACTAATATTGATCACGGACGTCGCCACTATCCACTGCCACTTATGACAATGGAAGAGAATCTAAAATATAGCAAAAACAGCATAATTAAAAATAAACAAGCATATGAAAAATATGACAATTATGATGCCATAGAGGTACCTCTTACCAAGGCTATTCCAAGTGACTACAAGAGTGTAATGGGGGTGCCATTAAGTTTTCTCGACAAGTACTCTCCGGAGCAATTTGAAATTATTGGAGGTACGGCAAACGGGCAAGTGCCGAATGAGTTTAAGATTGGAGATTTTAGAGTTTACAATAACCCCATCGCGAACGGTAGAAAAATTTATCAAAGAATACTTATACGGCATAGGAAAAAATAATATGAAAACTATTTTAAAAACTAGCATTACTGTAAAAGATATTTGCGACGGCTTTGAATATAATGAATTTGAGGGTAGGGGACTATTCGGCTTGTCGGGAAAACTCACAATCCAACCTGAGTATCAGCGGAACTATATCTATGCTTTAGACGGCGGGAAAAGAGAGGCTGCAGTTATAGAATCGATTCTCAAAGGTTACCCAATTGGCTTGATTTATTTTAATAAAGTTTCTGAGAATAAATTCGAAGTTTTGGACGGGCAACAGCGCATTACAAGTGTTGGGCGTTTTGTGACTGATAAATTTCCTATTAAAGATGAAAACGGCATGGAGCAGTATTTTGGTGGCATGGCTAAAGACAAGAAAGCTAAAATTTTGGAAACAAAACTACTGATTTACGAATGTGAAGGGACAGAAAGTCAGATTAAAGAGTGGTTCAAGACAATTAATATTGCTGGTGTTCCGCTTGTACCCCAGGAGTTGTTAAACGCGATCTATTCTGGGCCATTCGTTACGTTGGGTAAAGAGGAGTTTAGTAACAGTCAAAATGCCAATATTCAAAAATGGAGTGCGTACATAAAAGGAAGTGCCAATCGGCAAGCTTTTTTTGAGAGAGCTCTAGATTGGGTGAGTAAAGGTAATATTGATGAGTATATGAGCGCTCATCGCAATGACAAAAATATCAATGAGTTAAAGAAATATTTTAATAGTGTGATCGATTGGATTTCGAGCGTCTTTACTGATGTTGAAAGTGAGATGTGTGGATTAGAATGGGGGCGACTGTACGAGGAATATCACAAGAAGGCTTACGACTCAGCAAAAATTTCTAGAGAAGTACAGAAGCTTTATAGTGATCCGTATGTCAAAAATCGTAAAGGTATTTTTGAGTTTGTCCTAGGTGGCTCAAGTGATACAAAATTGCTTGAAGTTCGGGTCTTTGATGATGCCACGAAAAAGTTAGTTTATAAAGATCAGACTGTAAAGGCTGAAAAGAAAGGAGTGTCTAACTGTTCACATTGTGCCATTGGTCATGATGCCAACAAGGAAAAGATATGGAGGTTGGATGAAATGGAAGCCGACCACGTTTCAGCATGGAGCAAAGGTGGTAAAAGTGATATTAAAAACTGTGAGATGTTGTGTAAGTCCCACAATCGAGCAAAGGGAAACAGGTAAAGGGCTTGCTTACCGCTTTTAAGTCATTGACGGTTCAGTGAAAATAATTTGTAAGAGTTATTTATGATAAACTTTTTAGTACCAAATCTATGGTAAATGACCTTTATTATAAGCCATATAAATAAGTCGGTACCATTTCATCGAACATAAAAATCTGATTTTTATATCAAGGAAAGCCGATATTACTTGACTGGTACGGTTGGTAAACTATAATAACTCATTATTATTTAAGTTTTCTAACCAATAATTATGAGCCACGTACCAGATCCCCTCGATAGCTTGTTCGTCAGCGAATCTCAATCAGTAAACAGGCAGCAGCTAGCGGATATTTTAAAGCCATACCTAACCATAAATAAAGACGTGGGAATATTCGAGTTCTCTTCGGCTTTTTTGGAATTACAAAATGCAGAAAAAGTACTCCTGGTACTTTTGGCTGTTAAAGCAAAAAGCCTAGTTGTCGATGGAGCCAAAGATGAAATTGGCCCATCAGAAATAATTAAAATGGAAATAATGCCAGAAGGTAGTGTTAAAGGAACTTTGAAAACCCTCTCGGGATCCAGGGAGATAAAGGTGGCTAACGGGAAGTACTCTGTCCCTAATTATAGGATTTCCCAGATTGCTGCTCGCTTAAAATCTAATTAATTTAAAAAATATGGAAAAAATAGAAACCAGATTATCTGATCTCGAGAACCGAGTTAAACTTTTGGAACAGAAGTTAAACGCCACCTTATCACAAAACTCTACCGGGGTAAAAATCAAGCAGAATAAGAGCTTGTCCATGAGGGAATTTTTAAATACCAAGGAGCTGGGAGATGACGTAGATCGATCGCTGGCTATCGCTTACTGGTTGGATTTTTATGATGATGTGGAGGTTTTCAACGCCGCTGATATTGGTGGAGGATTCCGTACGGCGAGATTCACCGTTCCTAAAAATGTTAACGATAAGATTAACATGAACATAAGAAACGGTCATTTCGCGGAGGCTAAAGAAAAGAAGGATGGGAAGAAGGCTTATTATATAACTAACTCCGGTATCAATTATTTAGAAAAAGAAATAAACTATGGCGAAAAATAAAATTAGCGTCTCAGACAGAATAATGTTAGTAATCACTGATTTACTA
>CAZQDR010000002.1:3613-57135 GCA_964591715.1 uncultured Candidatus Saccharibacteria bacterium
GATGATCAAAGATCGATTTGGTTACTCATTCGAACTAGAAGAGGTAAGAGTTAATCTCTTGTACTTACTCAGAAGGGAAAAAATAAAGCGAGAAAAGGTTGGCAAGATCTACAAAT
Organism: uncultured Candidatus Saccharibacteria bacterium; assembly: GCA_964591715.1. GTDB lineage: Bacteria > Patescibacteriota > Minisyncoccia > Phycocordibacterales > JACOZG01 > CAZQDR01. Next base: position 3,730 of record CAZQDR010000002.1, read on the forward strand.
ACCGAACTTAATCTATGGACAACGAAACAACCCCTCGCTCTTGTGTTAAGTCGCTTTGGAGTGAAAGTTTTTTCAAAGATGCCAAGACCCTAGGAGAAACTCGCCAGCGAATCGAAGAAAAATGGAGTCATAATTTTCCTAACCCGGAATTAAGCAAGGCTTTAAGTGATTCGATTTTTTTAATCTCGACAGGAAAACGGGGTTCTTTTCGTTATAAGCAAAAGATTAATCCGCAAAGCGGCAGAATCGAAAACATTCAGGAACAATTGTTTTCGGATGATTTGCTTTCCAGATTAGGTAGCCGTTTTAAGGCCGATATAGATGATCTACATCTAAATTTTGGCCGAAGCGGCACGTGTACAGCATTTCTTTTGCGTAAGATTTTAGAGAAGGCCATATTTCTCGTATTTGCTCAAAATGGTTTTTCTTCCAAGCTGGAAGATGCTGGCGGGATGGGAAAAATTATTGGTCTAGAGGCCATGCTGGATGCCGCTGCCCGCGAAAAAATTTTTGGTATTCCAATTTTAATTCCCAAAACAGCAGAAAAAATAAAAGGCATCAAGTTTCTGGGGGACACTTCAGCACACAATCCACTCACGGGCGTAGACATGGAAACCATTTTACCTCAAATGCCTTACATAATTACAGCCTACAAAGAACTTGCAGAACGACTTTAGCCTCAGATACTTTCTAACTAATTTTGGCTATAATTAACTCATTATGGAAGTATGTAAAACGTTCTAAAATCGCTCAAAGTGGTATTTTAAATCAAAACGAGATTAGATTGACTTTTGGGGGGAGCGGGATAGGGTAAAGCAAGAATTTGGTAATACAATCCTTTGGAGGTAAAGAGATGGACGCGCAATTTGGGGTACGAGTACTGGAGGCCGAGGCGGGCGCTAAGCCTCATCTGGCTAAGCTGGGGTGGGAGGAGACCCTGAAGCGGATCTGGTTGCTGTCGTGCAAAAGTATCCACGAGAACGAAGTGGCCATGCACGAATGCGAGCCCGGGCTTAACGACCTGGTGAAGGAGTCGGAGTTGCTCAAGAGCCGTTTGCCCAAGGACCAGCAGGCGGTGATGGTGCGAGCGTACTATGAGGCGATATGTACTCTGGCGGCGGCTCATCTGGAGATCTTGAGGAAGCTGGCGCGGTAAGGGCAGTCCACCGAGCGCGGTTTATTGAGGGCGGCTGGTAATCCAGCCGCTTTTTATTTGCCTTTTGTTTGTCCTGGCTGATGTTGACTATTAGGAGGATTGTGGTAGTTTGGTGGCGGAAGTTCAATCATTGTTCCACTATCATCACGAAAGGGGTATGGTATGAGCGCAACGGATTGTGAGGTTGGGGTTCAAGGGCTGTTGGTTCGTCGGATTTCGATTCGGCGACGAGACGAGTTGATGCAGCGCCAGATGGCGGCTGATATCCAGGCTCGGTTGGACCAGGAGGATGAGGAGGCGGTCAACAGGTTGTACAACGTCGCGCCTGAGGGTCTCTCCGAATGGCTGGTAAACGAGCGAGTGCTCGAGCGCCTCATGGAGGCCGACGGCTTCGTGCTCTGCTTCGAGGTGCCGTACGGCGAGGAGCTGGGACCCGATCTCTTCTGCAACTACGGCAGTTCGTTCGGCTATTTTATGGATCTGCAGAAGGCGTGGGCCGGCAACGTCAATGTCTATGTGGGCACCAACTTGCCGGGCAAGTTGCAGATCAACTTAAGCTTGTTCACCCCCTGATCATTGACGGGTGAGCGGGCGCACTGGTGGGGTTAGTCTTCGGACGACCCCACTTTTTTGTATCTATGCCAAAGGTTGACTAATCAGATAAAAATAGTAATTTGAGGGTGGCGTTGGAACTTTGAAAGATTGATTGGCACTAATTCCTGAAAGGGGGAATCATGAGACTGGCCAGAATGAATCTCAGTTTGTGTCGGGCCCTCGTCTATAGAGTCGCCCCGGGAAGTGTACTACTTGGAATTGCGAGGACCCAAGGATACCAAGTGGCGCTTGGCTACGGGGATTAACTTGAACAACTGGATCCAGGGCGACGGTTGTGACGAAGAGAAGTATAACATCGTCAATACTTGGGGTAACCAGTATCCTTACCGCAGCCTCGTTGAGTTTATGAAGGTGGGTGGACGACTAATCGCCGCGCGCTCCTTTAGGCTGATCAGTGAGAGTGACTGGGAGCCACTTGAGAAGCGGCGACATGCGGCCCGGTCGGCGGCTGATACGCTGGTGGCGATGTATCGAAAATACGATTTAGCCAAACTCATAAACCTAGAGAGAGACTAGGAGGAAAGGAGTCTGTATGACTAAGGAGAAGAGGAAGATAGTCGTTCGGGTTAACTGGGCGACTGGTCGGGCGCTGGTGAAGGATGAGAAGGGCGGGGTCTTCCTGCTCGACAACAAACGGCCGAATATGCCCAAGCGATTGCCGGCGCCCAAGTGGGACAAGCTGGATTTGCTCTTTAACTCCAGTGGCTCTACCACTTTTTCCAGCGAAACGTTAGAGGAGTCGGCGCCGTTTGTGGCGCTTTACTGGCGACTGCGAGTGGCACAGCTTCGGCACTCGATGGATTTGCTCTTTGATCAGGCGCTGGATCCGAAGTGGCCGATCCCATTGCGAGATCAGGCCGTTCGCGACCTGATTGAGATGGGCGCCGCTTTGCCCAAGCTCCTGGCGCTGAAGGAGGAAGGGTAGCGAGACGCAAAAGAAGAGCCGTCATGAGGCGGAGGGTTGGCGCGAGGAGGGGCAGGCTTTCCCCACCTCGCGCCTTTTTATATTTACCTCGTTTGACAGCGGGAACAGAAGGAGTATTTTGAATATGGATCATCATTCACGCTATTAGCAGTTCTTAATCAAGGAGAGGGCCATGCCAGGGTTGGAAGTGACCGAGGAGATGTTGAAGCGGTCTCTGATTGCCACTATCGCAATCGAGAGGTTTGAGGCTCAGTGCTTTCAGTGTCGTCGGCATCACTACAAAAAGGAGGGCGCGCCTGTCCACGTTATCTATGATGGCGGGCGCCAACTTGTGGTTGGCTGTGAGTGTGGCGAGGCGCTACGCTATGCTCACCAGCTGTGGGAGCGCCGTTCCTTCGTGGTTGAGCTGCTCGGTCAAACCGAGGCGGCGAAAAGTCCAGGAGTGTCGATGGTCAGCGAGGCCTGCGGCTCGGAGTGTCGAACGCTGACGAAGGTTGAGCTCTCGTCAACCTAACGCCGGGCGCGAGGAGGGGAAGGCTTTCCCCACCTCGCGCCTTTTTTATATTCACTAGTAATTCAAGTTCAGTTTGATAAACTAAAACATTATTCATTAAAAATATTTATTATGAATCGAGTTGTCCATTTCGAAATTCAGGCTGATGAGCCAGAGCGTGCGGCTAAGTTTTACACCGACGTGTTTGGTTGGGAGTTTAGCAAGTGGGAGAACCCAGGCAGTGATTACTGGTTAATTATGACCGGCCCTAAAGATACCAAGGAGCCAGGGATTAACGGCGGCTTGTTGAAGCGGCCGACGGCTCGTCCGGGGCAACAACAGGGGACAAACGCTTACGTTTGTACGCTCCAAGTTGATAACTTTGACGAAATGGCCGCCAAAATCTTAGCCGCTGGGGGGATTGTAGCGATGCCAAAATATGCAATTCCCGGTATGGCTTGGCAGGGCTACTTCCTTGATACTGAGGGCAACACCTTCGGGATTCACCAGGCCGACAAAACCGCCGCCTAGCCAAAGTTTTACTCCACCCTTGACATCTCATTGTTAGAGCATAAGGTAAGACTAGAGGCGAACTAGTGTTTGCTAGTTCAAGGACTTTTATTTCGAGGAGACGGCAGATGCAAAAGATGAACAGGGGACGAGGTCTGATGTTTGCGGCCTTCGGTATTTTGGCCGCGCTCTCACTGGGACAAGGCTGTCCCAGCTCCACGACGATTGTGACTCCGCCGGGTGAGACTGGACCCCAGGGGCCGCAAGGAATCCAGGGATTGCAGGGCGATACGGGTCCGGTTGGACCCGTTGGCGAAGCGGGAGCTCGAGGGCCGATCGGTCCAGTTGGTTTGACGGGTGCTATTGGTCTGACTGGTGATACGGGCCAACCCGGTACTCCGGGAGCTCAAGGTCCGTGGGGTGAGCAAGGACCGCAAGGTGATGCTGGACCGCGGGGTGAGCAAGGACCACAAGGCGAGCCTGGCGTGCAGGGGCCACAAGGGCCGAAAGGTGATCCAGGTGACCAAGGACCGCAAGGTGAGCAGGGGCCGAAAGGTGACACCGGTGCAACTGGTGCCGCTGGGGCAACTGGTGCCACTGGCGCGACAGGCGCAACCGGAGCCACTGGTGCTACCGGACCTACTGTTTTCACTTTCGTCACGGATGTTAACCAGGTGAACGCGGCTGTCAATGCGCTGCCCGCAGCGGGCGGTACCGTCATGTTGGCGCGAGGTGATCATTATCCCTCCGCGCCCATCAACATTGCTCGTAACAACGTGACCTTCTGTGGTGAGGGCTTGGGCACACGGATCCACCTACTTAACGGTGGACTGTTTCCACTGATCGTGATGGGCATCATGGCGCCCTACGATACCAACAACATTGCCTGTAGTGGGATTGTCGTCAAAGACCTGTATCTCGACGGCAATCGCCTCAATCAGTCGAGCGAGTTGTGCAAACTCCCGAATCTGGGTCACCTGCGCGTTAATGACATCACGGGTCGTCGCATCCAAAACTGCACGATCAGTAACGTGATCTGCGAAGGTGCGCGCAGCGGCGGCATTGTGCTCGAGTTGCCGTGCGAGAACGTTCTCATTACCTGGGTTATCTCCCGCGATAACCACTTTGATGGGATTGCGCTCGATGCCGTGGTTACGCGGATTTCCATCATCGGTTGCTGGTTGATCAACAACCGCGCCTCGGGCTTGTCGCTTGATCTGGGTGTTCGCTACATTACGGTGGCTGACACAGTGATTTCGAACAATATCGACAATGGCGTGTTCATGCGTAACAGCCAGTACGTCCTCTACGATGGCTGTCAGATCAACGGCAATGGCAACTACGGCATCTACATTGCCAACGGCGACGGCGCGACCGACAAGTGCGTCTACAACGTGTTCTCCAGCTGTCTGATCTCGGGCAACTTCCGCAGTGGCATCTTCCAGGACGGCAGTCGAAGTATCAACAACGTGCTGGCTGGCGTGGTGTTCCAGGGTAACGGTACCCCCAACATTAAGGAGACCTATCCGACAACGGCACCGCTCGTTCGTCAGGGTGTCAGTGAGTTCCCGTAAATTCGGGCGTGGGTGGGAAGCAACGGCTTCCCACCTTTTTTCGTACTCTTGACAAAATATTAATTATAAGTATAGTAGAAGGGCGTCTAAAGTTCATTCAGATCAAACAGATCAAAACACGGAGGTAGCTATGAGTACGTTGAATCGGGGTATGTTGGCCGAATCGATGACCAATCGCTTGGCTGCTCTTGAGCGTTTGCGGGAGCAGTTGTCGGCCCAGGACGAGCAAGACAAGCTCGCCTGCGACCAGCTCTATGAGGCGGCGCCTGCGGCACTCTCGGACTGGCTCATTAACGAGCTCGTCGTCGAGAAGCTCATTCGCCGAGGTATCTGTTGCCTCACGATTGACGAGCTGTCGCGGCCGCTCAAGGGCCAGCTCGAGGCCCTGCGCGAGGCGTGGAAGGATGTCGTGGCCATCGACAGCTACGAGGTTAACGGCCAGCTGCGCGTCAACCTGAGCATTATTCACCCCAAGTGTTAAGCCCTACCACTTGGCGGACAGGAGGCAATGTGCCTCCTGTTTTTTATTTGGCCAAAAGTGGAGTAGAATAAAATCATGACTTGGGCTATTTACGCGGTGCTCTCCGCTTTCTTTGCATCGCTCGTCGCTATCTTTGCCAAGATCGGCATTAAGGGGATTGATAGTAATTTAGCGGTCGCCATTCGCACGCTAATTATTGTGGTCTTTGCGTGGGCGATTGTTTGGTTCCAGGGTAACGCCCGTGACTTATATAAAATTTCGAAGTATTCGTACACTTTTATTATTCTCTCGGCGATTGCCACGGGGCTCTCGTGGTTGTTTTACTACAAAGCGCTGCAGCTCGGTGAGGCCTCGCGCGTCGCGCCGATCGACAAGCTCTCGGTGGCTCTGACGCTGATCCTCGCCTTCCTGGTGCTCGGCGAGCGCGCCACGCTCGGCAATGTTTTAGGCGGCGCCCTGGTCGCGGCCGGCGTTTTGGTGACCGTTTTAGTTAAATAATTTTCCTGGGTGATGCTTTGGCGATTGCGACTTCGGCGGGTGCGGCGTCGCCGGCCACGTTCTAAAACATCGCAAGCCGAGTTTGCCGAGCATGCTTCGGCGGCGCGCGCGCTAGTCGCCGCGCGCCTGGCCCACTTTAATCAGCATTATCAATTTACTTATCACCGGGTTAGTATTCGCAATCAGCGCACGCGCTGGGGGAGTTGCTCGCGTCAGGGCAATCTCAATTTTAATTACAAAATCGCGCTCATTCCGCCACCTTTGGCTGACTATTTAATTGTTCACGAACTTTGTCATTTGGGTCAACTTAATCATTCGGCCAAGTTTTGGGCTTTAGTCGCCGAGACGATTCCCGATTGGCGCGAGCGCCGCCGCGCGCTTAAGGCTATCCCTTTATCTTGACAGACCCCACCAAAGGTATACTTTTAAACTATGACTACCAATAAACAATTTAACCGCGGAATTGCGACCTCCGCTCTGATGGTGCTTGTGGTTGCTATTTTAGTAGCGGGCTTGGGCATCTATGAGGCGCAAAAGAAAGTGTCTGGCGAGCCCGGCCCAAACGGCAGCTCAACCTTAACAACGGTTGTGCCAACGGGTTGGAAGACCTACCAGGATGCAGTCTGGGGCTTTACTCTTGCTCACCCCGCCACTTGGCAAAGCACTGTCTCCACCGAGAGCGGTCGCATTGTTGAGCTCTCTGGCGGCAGCGAGGGTCAAGTGCGACTTTACGCGGTCACTATTCCGATGAACCAAGAGCTCGAGGCCTACTTGAGCGAGAAGGATCGTCTTAACGCGACCGGTTACGAGGGTCAGCCTTCAGCCACCATTCACAGCAGTAATCGTATTAGTCTTGATGGCTTACCAGCGATTGAGCGCGAGGAGAGTTGGAACGCGGCTGGTTTTTCTCGGATCTTGGTAACTTACTTAAAGCGCGGCGACAAAGTAATTGTTTTGCACCAAATGCCAATCGCGGATGATGGCAGTGTCACTAGCGCCGAGCGCTCGCTGTATCGCCAGATTGTTCGGTCGCTCACCTTTGCGGTAGCAAAGCCGGTCGTTACGCCAGCCACCAGTACGCCAGTGGTAAGTACTGGGACAAAGTTGCGCTTACACTTTCAAGATTTGAAGGGGATCGCCATGGACTGCGAGGCAACGATGTTGGTTGAGCGCACGATTGCTCCAACCCCGCGCGTGGCCTCAGCCGCGCTCGACATTTTGTTTACGGAGAATTTGCCTAAAATTCGTTCCGCCTTCAACTCAATCACAATTGCGAACGGGGTAGCCACCCTCGACTTTAAGCCGGCGGCACTCGAGTATCTAAATGGTCCAGCTTGCGAGCAAGCTAGTTACAAGACACCGATCGAGCAAACGCTTAAGGAGTTCTCCACCGTCAAATCCGTTCAGTATTCTATCGACGGCAAGCTCCACACCGAGTGGGACGCCTAAGTCAGTTTATCCACTTTTCCTAAAAGAATGTCCTGGGCTATACTACGGTAGCCGAGGACATTTTTTGTCATCATCTCTGTCTTTTTAGATCGATTGGAGGAAGAACCATGCCAGGCACCAGTCCGAGAAGTCGACCCAAGCCGAAGGTTTATTTGATTGGTCAAGGCCTACCCAAAGGCGAACAGGCCTATCCTGTGAGCTGGCTGATCCGGGAGTTGCCTTTGCTGGTGGACCTGGTTAGCTCGCCTCGCGACTGCGATCTATTGGTGGCGATCTCACCGATCGAAACGGGCGATCTCGCGACCACAGTGATCATGATCGAGGAGCATCTGGGTTACGGTGGTCGAGTTCTGGTCATTCAGCCGATCGCCGAAGCGGGGAGTAGCTGTTTCCTCGTCCAGCTTGCCAGGAGTTATCCCGACCAAGGTGATGTGGAGCGCTTCATTAATTGGCCGGACGCCATGCAAACGATTTACCGTCGCGCCCATGCGATCGCTCAAGCAAGCACAGAAGAGCTCCCCCTGTTAACCCTGCGACGCTGCCGCGTCTAGTGTCGCCGCCGCCCCCCGTCTGATCAAGGATGATCAGTCGGGGGTTTTTCACCTAAAATTTATTTAGGTATATAATATGAGCATGATGCAAACATACATTGGTAATATTGAGGAGGCAACCAGAGCTAACGAGACGTTCCGAACAGTTATTCACACCGCGCCGCACAGTCAATTGGTCGTGATGGCGCTCAAGCCGGGCGAGGATATTGGTCTGGAGATTCATCCCGACAACGATCAGTTTTTGCGGATTGAGGCGGGTGAGGGCAAGGCGATTGTGGCTGGTGTTGAGCACGCTATTGCTGATAGTTTCGCGGTCGTGGTTCCGGCTGGCACCGAGCACAATATTATTAACACTGGCACGGCGCCGCTTAAGCTCTACACGATTTACTCACCAGCACACCACGCCCCAGGCACCGTGCACGCTACCAAGGCTGATGCCGAGGCGGCCGAAGCTCTTCATCAATAGTTCACTCCTTCCGAGCAGAATCGGATCGTTATTAAGCAAATAAAATAACGATAGAACGATATGCAAAAAAACACGATGTGGGCGGTCATCATTGTCGTAGTCCTCGTGCTAGTCGGCTTGCTCTTGTGGAGCAACTGGTCAATCACACCAGATACGACTGAAACGGCAACCACGACGAGCCCAGTGAGTACCTCGACGCTCGACCTGCAATAGGGTATACTGACACGCTGTATGGCAGAGCCAATTATTGAAATTGAAAATTTAACGCGGAAGTTCGGCGACTTCACAGCCGTCGATAATATCTCGCTCTCGGTTAACCGAGGCGAGATTTTCGCGTTTCTCGGACCTAACGGCGCTGGTAAAACCACGACGATTAAAATGCTAACGACGTTGTTGTGGCCGACCAGTGGTAAGGTGCGCATTGCCGGACATGACCCGGTCCATGAGCACAACGAGGTGCGCCGCTCGTTTGGCATTGTCTTTCAGGATCCCAGCTTAGATAACGAGCTAACTGCCTACGAGAACATGGAGTACCACGCTATCCTCTACGGCCAGTCCGCCACCGTGTATCGTCCCCGAATTATCGAGTTACTTAAGTTAGTGGAACTCTGGGATCGCAAGGGTGACTATGTTAAAAACTTTTCTGGTGGTATGAAGCGCCGACTCGAGATTGCCCGCGGCCTGCTCCATCATCCTAAAGTGCTCTTTCTCGACGAACCAACCATTGGCTTGGATCCGCAGACCCGCAATCACATTTGGAGCTATATCCGCAATTTAAACCAGGAGGAGCAGATCACCATTTTCTTTACTACTCACCACATGGAGGAGGTCGAGCGTAACGGCGCACGGATTGCCATTATTGATCATGGCAAGATTATTGAGACGGGGACACCCGAGGAGATTATTGCCAAAGCCAAGAAGGATAATTTAGAGGACGCCTTTATTGAGCTGACCGGTCGCAACATTCGCGCCGAGGCCTCAAACTTTAGCAAAAGCACCATGCGCGGCTTTTCCCGCATGTAATTATTATGAGAGCAATATATATATTATGGTTACGGCAGTTGAAGCGCTTTATTCGCAAGAAGGCGAGCTTGGTGGGTGCGCTTGGTCAGCCGGTAATCTTTCTCTTAGCTTTTGGCTTTGGCCTCTCACCAATTTTTGCGCGCGCTGGGGCTGGTAATTACATGCAGTTTTTGGCGCCCGGTATTATTGCCATGACGGTGCTCTTTACCTCGATTTTTACTGGTGTCGAAATTATTTGGGATCGGCAGTTTGGATTTTTGAAGGAGACTTTCGTGGCGCCGATCTCGCGCTTCGAGATTTTGCTCGGCAAAACCTTCGGTGGCGCAACGGTGGCGATAGTCCAGTGCTAGTTGGTATTTTTAATTACTCATTTGGTCGGCTTCCGTCCCGTGAGCTGGGCCATGTTACCACTAGCCTTCTTGTTCCTGGTAGTGGTCGCCTGTTTGTTCTCCGCCCTGGGTACCGTCATTGCCGCGCGGCTTGATGACATGCAGGGCTTTCCTTTGATCATCAACTTCGTGATTCAACCTCTATTTTATCTTTCGGGCGCGCTCTTTCCCTTGGCTGGTCTGCCCAAAGTGTTAGAAATAATCACCCAACTTAACCCGCTGTCTTACGGGGTGGATGGTTTGCGCGGCACTCTTACAGGCGTGGTCCAATTTTCGCTCTGGCTCGATATGGGCGTGTTGGTGGGTGTGACTTTGTTGCTATTGTGGATTGGCTCGTTACTCTTTTCTCGAATTCAAATTTGACAGATCTATAAAAAGTGCTAGTTTTTAAAGGTCGGCTAGTGTTAGTCGGCCTTTATTGATTGCATCCCATTGCTTTGGTGATGGCGCTATTAATAAAGTAATTGCGCTAACCCCGCAAAAAATCACAGTTCTTTTACAGGAGATTGTTTAATGTCTGCTAACTCCAGACAAATTGACCCCACGTTTCTCGAGCTCGTCAGACGATTTACGGTTCTTGTGGCCGACGCTACCATTCTAATCAATAGATTGGCCCGGCCTAGGGAGATGATCGAGGCACTTTTGCGCGCCCTCCAGCTTTTCAAAGAAGGACGACTGGGCGGAGTGCTTGCTTCAGACCAACATTTCGAGCTAAACAAAATTGGAGGTAAGAATACGGCTGGAATCGAGCAGCGTCGAGCCCGATTCAAAGAAAGATTGGCGACGTTTGGCCTGGAATTGGTTACCAATGAGTTTTTGACACGTTTACCGAAGCGCGCTCGGAGGGCTCTGGTTGATTACGATGGCCGATTTTTCACCTCCTTGCCTGAATTGGTGCTTGCTCAACCAGGGCTGGAGACCGAAAGTTTAAGGAGAAAAAACTTCGGTGTCCAATCTTTGACTGTTCTTGAGGCGGCTCTGGATGAGCTGGGGCTTTATATTGGTATGTCTCTGGAAGAGGTGGCAGATGCGTTCCACACTGTCCCGTCAAGGGAGTGGCTTGAGGAAAGTAGGCGCTACCACCATGATGAGGAGGTTCAGCAAGACTTCACCAAGTTAACAGAGGGTTTAGATCTTACTCAAGAAGAGCGTGACGCTTTACGAAATATTTGGTTTTTACGGAATCCAGATAGATATATGGCTCACTGGGAGCTAGGGCAATCTGTGCGTTCAATTCTCTGGAAGTTGAGAGATAAATCTCCTTAAAAAAGAGAGCTAATCAAAACGGCCCCCGAGCATCGTGCTCGCGGGGCCTCTTTTTATGCTTAAATTTTCATTTAATGCACTCACTGCTTACTCACATTCAAATTTAAGCGGTCCAAATAGTTGGCCAAAGCTTGGTGGGTAATACAATAGACATCGGGTTGGCCGCAAACCTGATCCGCAAAATCCTTCATGGCTTGCCAGTAAAGGCCGTCGTTCCAGGTGCTGAAGTGGTGGCCAATAAAAATCGGTGCCCGCTTCCCACGATAGTGCGTATTAAAATAATCAAGATAGCCAGACAAAACATCATGCTGGGCGGCACTCCATTCGGGCGTGCCGCGTTTTAAAATATTGTGACCGCCAGTCTGAAGCACAAAAATACTGTAATCCATGCTAATGGTACTGCGACCGCTAGGCAAAGTAATTGTTGATAGGGGGAATTCCCACAAACCGTCAGCATTCTTTTTGGGCCAGCCTGGATTATGGCCGCTCACCCCACTGGCATCGTAGCGGAAGTTCGCTTTGGCTAGCACTTCGTCCAAGGCTTTGTTGGCACCAAGTTGTGGGGCACGAAAGCCGATAACATCCTCGGGCTTAACGGCGAGCGGCTCGGGTAAAACTAAGCCGGGATTATTGCGCTCAAGATTGAAGAATAAATCATTGAAAGTGGCGAACTCTTGGATCCACTCATCATTAGTCCAATGACTGCCGTCAAAATGTCCGTTTGCATGCGAGGCGATCTCGTGGCCGTCGCGGAAGGCCGCGTTGACCTCGCGCACCCGATTAGCAATGTCGTCGTTTGAGGCGGCGAAGCCGATAAGAGAGGTACCTGGTGAGTGAGCTGGCGGCTGGTAATGGGCAGCTAGAGCTTGGTTTAAAAAGTAGACCCCACTAACGAAGTAGGTAAAGTAGACTGGCTTACCTTTGGCCGCTAGCTCCCGGGCAAACTGGCGCGTCGCTTGCCACATGGGAATGGAGGCCGAACCGTCAAAGGCCAGCAAGACAAATTGCGGCCGCTCGCCGTAAACTGCAAGCGGTGGCGGGGGTGGCACCGGTTTTTGGAGGTCTCCCAGGCGGACGGGTAGCCAGGCCGCGGCCACCAAAGTCGCACCGACAATGGTGCCGCTCACAATTAGTTGTCGATAGTAGCGCCTCATTTTTTTCAATTATACCCACAGCCCTAATATATTCATAGACTTTTCATTTGGTGGTATACTGAAATCACGTTTATGAACTTGTCGGTGCTGATGTTTGGCTGGGAATTCCCCCCGCATAATAGCGGTGGGTTAGGAACAGCGTGTGAGGGGTTAACGCGGGCTTTGTCGGAGAAAAGTGTCCGCACAATTTTCGTTTTACCCAAGAAGGTCGGCGTGGATGCCGACTTTGTTGACATGCGTTTTGCTAATTTACAAAACGTGGAGTTTAAACGCGTCCCCGGCTTCCTTTACCCTTATCTGACGCCGCAAGAGTATCGCGAACAGCGTCTAGCTTCCGGCGAAGAGGTCTACGGTTTGTCACTTTTGGACGAGGTTAAGATGTACGCCATCCGGGCACGCAAGATTGCCCAGAAGGAACTCTTTAATGTGATCCATGCTCACGATTGGTTGGCCTATCCCGCTGGCATGGTGGCGCAGGAGGTCAGTCACAAGCCGCTCGTGGCCCATGTTCACGCCACCGAGTTTGATCGGGGTGGCGGTAATGGCATCAATAGTGACGTTTATCAAATTGAGAAGGAGGGGATGGAGCGAGCGGACGGCATCATTGCCGTGAGTCAATGGACCAAGGATATTGTTCATCATCAGTACGGTATCCCCGCCAACAAAATTTCGGTTGTTCACAATGGTATTGTCTCCAGCCAGTATCCGCGTTTGAGTTGTAGTTTGGAGAAGTTAAAAAACGGCGGTAATAAAATTGTGCTTTTCGTGGGCCGGATCACTTTGCAAAAAGGGCCGGATTACTTTGTTCGGGTCGCAGAGCAGGTTTTGCGCTACGCTCCTAAAACTTATTTTGTGATGGTTGGCTCGGGCGATATGCAGGCGCAGATTATGCAGACGGCGGCTTTTCTTGGCATCTCTGATCGTTTTATCTTTCCCGGCTTTTTGCGGGGCGAGGAATTAAATCGGGTTTATCAAGCGGCAGATTTATATATTTTACCTTCCGTTTCCGAACCGTTTGGCATTACGCCGCTAGAGGCGCTTGCTAACGGGACGCCTGTGATGGTCTCTAAGCAGTCGGGGGTGGCCGAAGTCTTGTCCCACGCTTTAAAAGTTGATTTTTGGGATATTGATGAAATGACGAATCAGATTTTAGCGGTTTTAGAACACTCGACTCTCCAGCAAACGTTGGCCAGCTTTGGTCAGCAGGAGGTCCACAAAGTTACCTGGAGCGAGGCCGCCCGCAAGGTGATTGATGTCTACCAAAAGTTTGTCCCGGCCTAATTAACTTCTTTTCGAGGGAGTTTTATTGCTAAAGCAGAGGCTGTGGTACAATAAATCAATTATGGCTTCCGTCTGTTTTTACTTCCAAGTTCATCAACCTCGACGAGTTAAAAAGTATCGTGTCTTTGATATTGGCAATGATCCGCATTACTTTAATGACGCCTCCGAATCCAAAACGAACAATCGCAAAATTGTTGAGAAGGTGTCGACTAAGTGTTATCTCCCAGCCAACCAACTAATGCTGGAGCTGTTGCAAAAGTACCCCGAGTTCAAAGTGACTTATTCGCTCTCTGGCATTTTTCTCGAACAGTTAGAGGAGTTTGCGCCCGAAGTGCTTGACTCGTTCCGGGCCCTAGTGGCAACCGGCCAGGTGGAGCTTTTAAACGAAACCTATTATCACTCATTGTCATACCTTTTCTCACCGTCGGAGTTTCGCCGCCAAGTGCGGATGCACCGCAAAAAGATATTGGACCTCTTTAATTATGAGCCGCAATCTTTTCGTCATACCGAATTAATTTACAGCAATCAGTTAGCTAAGGAGGTTGAGGATTTGGGTTATCGGAGTATTTTAGCCGAGGGCGCCGATCATATTTTAGGCTGGCGTAGTCCTAACTTTGTTTACAAACCAAAAGGTGGGCGCAATCTCCGGCTCTTACTCAAGAATTACAAATTGTCAGATGACATTGCCTTCCGCTTCTCCTCCAAGGAGTGGAGCGAGTGGCCGCTAACGGCGCCAAAGTTTGCCAATTGGGTTAATGCGGTCAATGGCAACGGCCAGGTGGTCAATCTCTTTATGGATTACGAGACTTTTGGCGAGCACCAATGGTCGGATACCGGTATTTTTGATTTTCTCCGCGCGCTACCTGAGGAGGTGTTAAAGCATCCAGACAATAATTTTGTAACCGTAACCGAAGCGGCCGACAAATACCCAGCCATGGACGAAGTGGATGCGCCTGACTATTACTCCTGGGCTGACACTGAGCGTGACTTATCGGCCTGGCTCTCCAATCCAATGCAGCATGACGCCGCCAAAAAATTGTATGAGCTCGAAGAGTCAGTTTTAAAAACTAAAGATGAACATTTGATCAACAGTTGGCGTCGACTCGGCACCTCCGATCATTTATACTATATGTGCACCAAGTGGTGGAACGATGGGGATGTTCACAAATATTTTAGTCCGTACGAGTCACCCTATGAGGCCTTTATTTCTTATATGAATGTTTTGCGCGATTTAAAATTACGAATTGAAGAAAGTTTAGCTCTTCATGTCTAAAGCTTTAAGTTTAGGTAATGGCGTGGCCTTGGTTAACCTCGACAGCCGAGGCCAAGTGCGCGATTTTTATTTCCCCTATGTTGGCTTGGAGAATCACGTTGGCAATGACTTGGTTCATCGTTTGGGTGTTTGGGTTGATGGTCAACTTAGTTGGACCAGTGATCCGGCTTGGCAAATCTCGATCACAATGTCGGACGAGGCGCTGGTGGGTCAGTTTACCGCTACGCACGCGGGCCTGGAGATCAAACTAGAGAGTACGGATTTGGTCTTTCATGAGAAGAATATTTTTGTTCGTCGTATCAAGGTGCAAAACTTAGCCTCACGTGAGCGCTTGATTAAAGTTTTCTTTGGCCAAGAGTTTGAGATGTATCAGTCGCATATGGCGCACACGGCCTACTTTGATCCGCATCATCATTGTGTGGTTCATTATCGCAACAAACGCGCTTTTGCGATTAACGCTCAACTGGAAGGCAAAAAATTTGACGAGTTTTGTACGGGCGTCTTCGGTAGCGAAGGTAAACAAGGAACCTTCCTGGATGCTGGTGATGGCAAGCTGGAGAAGAATCCCATCGAGCACGGCCGCGCCGACTCGGTGATTGGGGCGAGCGATACCTATCGGGCGGGTGAGGCCAAAATTGTAAGCTACTGGGTGGCCGTGGGCTATGCCATTAAGGAAGTTTTGGCTCTAAATCAGATGGTAATTGAGCGGGGGATCGGCCACATGATTGAGACGACCGCCAACTACTGGCGTGCTTGGGTCAACCGTCGCAATTTTAACTTTCATGGTTTGGCTCCCGAAACAGTGGGTTTATTTAAAAAATCACTTTTGATTATTCGCGCTCATGCCGATAGTACCGGTGGCATTATTGCGTCCTGCGACTTTACCAATCTCCAGCAAGGCAAGGATACTTATAATTATGTCTGGCCACGCGATGCGGCGATTGCGGCGCAAGCTTTAACTCGCGCTGGTGATACGGCGATTGCCCGCAACTTTTTTGCCTTCTGTAATGACGTTTTAACCGAGGAGGGGTACTTGATGCACAAATATAGCCCCGACAAATCGCTCGGTAGTTCGTGGCATCCGTGGCTGCGCAAAGGTAAGCCGGAGCTGCCGATTCAGGAGGATGAGACAGGACAGGTGCTGTGGAATTTGTGGCAGTATTACCAGGTCTCTAAAGATTTGGAATTTATTGAGTCAATTTATACTTCACTAATAAAACGGGCGGCTGACTTTATGGTGTTGTATCGGGATAATAAAACTGGTTTGCCCAAACCGAGCTATGATTTGTGGGAGGAGAAGTTCGGAGTTTCGACCTACACTGCGTGCTGTATTTACGCGGCACTAACGGCGGCGGCTAACTTTGCCCGCCTGCTGGGCAAAGTTAAAAATGAGGACACCTACACTAAGGCCGCCGCCGAAGTCAAAGCGGCGATTCTTAAGTATTTGTATAACGAGACGACGGGCCACTTTTATAAAATGATGATGGTGGGCGAAGGCGAGATTGTTTATGACACCACCGTGGATATCTCCACCGCTTATGGTTTGTGTGTCTTTGGAGTTTTAAGTTATACCGATGAGCGAACAAAGAGAATGTTTGATCAAGTTAAGGAGCATTTGGAGCTACCATTACCAGTTGGCGGTTTGGCTCGCTATGAACGGGACGTTTACTGCCGTGTTGCGGGACCAGACTACCCGGGTAACCCGTGGTTTATTACGACGCTCTGGCGAACACAGTATTGGATCAAAATTGCAACCAGTGAAAAAGATTTAGAACGCGCTCGGGCTGATTTGGCTTGGACGGTCCGTTGGGCCCAAAGCTCCGGACTGCTCGCCGAACAGATTGATCCCTTTACGGGAGCCCAACTTTCGGTCTCACCATTAGTTTGGAGCCATTCGGAGTTTGTCTTGACGGTGATCGCTTATTTGGACAAACTGGAGGAACTGGGCGTCTGCAAAGCCTGTAACCCAGTCTATTAATTAATTGACAAAATAGATATATTTGTGGTAGTTCTGATAAGGGAATCTTTGAAAAACAAAAACCTAAAAACAAGGAGCTTGCGATGTGGATTATCGATTGGTGGCGGAATCGCAGAATTAGACGCGAAGCGAAGGAGATTCAACGGGCCGTTGCTGGCTTGAATCAGGGACTAAGTGATGCTTTGTCTGGTCGCTGGCAGCCCCCATTGGAGCAGGCCGTAGAAAGGGCTAAGAAGGAGGTGGCTACCCTCAGGGAAGGAAAAATGTACCTGACGGGTTACGACGATATGTATATCCGTAAGGCGGTGGCGCTTGGGATTTCGTATGAGATCCTGGGGACGTCAGCGGCAGAGGTGGAACTGCTTGTGCGACTAGGTGGCACATATAAAAATGCCGCCAGTAAATTGTTGACCAAAGCTCGAAACGATCCATCTTTCGTGTTTTCCTCTCTAACTGATTTGGCTAAAAAAGGAGGTTTTACTTTAGCCGATATTGGCACGAACGAATCCGAACTGAAGGCGATTGACCACCTTTTTGAAGTCCAACTTTGTCGAAGAGGGCTGGATGACCTTAGGAGGTGGAGTGCGGGGTGTAGATCACCCGCCGCGAGTGATCTCGATTTTCTTTGCGAAGATGTTCAAAAGCAGATGACGGAAGGTCAAATCGGCTGGGAGGAGCTCGAAATATCCGAAGCAGAATTTCTTGAGTTGCGTCGGCTAGCTCACGAGCAAGAAGCGCGAGACCGACTGAAAATC
Source organism: uncultured Candidatus Saccharibacteria bacterium (assembly GCA_964591715.1). GTDB lineage: Bacteria > Patescibacteriota > Minisyncoccia > Phycocordibacterales > JACOZG01 > CAZQDR01. The sequence goes on from CAZQDR010000002.1 coordinate 21,567, forward strand.
TTCCGTGATTACGCGGAGATTGGCCATGCGCACGATCGACCGGATTTGCTCCAGAACTTAGAGAAGCATTTAATGAGTGCCAATCTGACTCTGGAGAACATTGGCTCGAGTGTGGAAGAAATCACAACTCTTCGTCTGCTGTCTTGGCGGGTGCATGCTAGGAATCGTTTGATCAAACTACGTGAGCCGGACGCCGACTGGTTTTTTGGAATCAGCCGTCCGGGCTTTCCTGTCTACGATCCAGACGAGGAAGAGGCAGCTTTGCGTGAGGAGGTAAGCAAATCAAAGGCAACCCTCTCTGATCTTGGAGTGAGTGAAGATGAGTTGGCAGAAATCCTCGTCAGGGCTCATAAGTTTCGGGCGGAGTATCTGCTGAATCACTTGCGCCAGCTGGCAAATACTCCCCGGAGAACTATCGGAGGTATTGTTGGATCGGTCTTGAGTCACGCTCAGGGTCGGAAAGGTTTGGCGCAGTTGCTACATTCATCTATTGTTCAGCCTGGGGTGGCGACGGCTCTCGCTCAGCGCGAAGAGAATTATCAGAATACTGATCGTGATCTTCAGGCAATTAGGCTTTCTGCGAGTCGGTTGGGGGTAAGTCTTGCGCAGCTTGGTACTAGCGAAGACGAGCTCTCCGAACTGGTTTCTAAGATTGCACAAAGATAGGGAATAGTCTGCCGGGTTGCCTTAGGGTGACCCGGCTTTTTTATATTTTACTATAATCTGCTAAAGTACAAATGTTAGATGCTTAAATTCACGATTCAGCAAAAGCTCGCCAATAGTTTAGGGCGAGCGGGGAGAATTGAGACCGCGCACGGCGTCATTGAAACGCCGGCTTTCGTGGTGGTGGGGACTAAGGCTACCGTCAAAGCGGTAACACCCGAGCAGGTGCGCGAGCTCGGCGGCCAGGTGGTTCTGGCCAACACTTACCACTTATATTTACAGTCCGGCTCAGAGCTAATCCATCAGGCTGGTGGGATCCACAATTTTATGAACTGGCCTGGACCAACGATGACGGACTCGGGTGGCTTTCAAGTCTTCTCTCTGGGTGCAGCGTTTGGACAAGTAGTGTCTAAAGTTAGCGGAGGAGACACTCGGGAATTTTTAGCTTCGTCGGAGCCCGTTAGCAAACGGGTAAAGAAGGAAAAATTCGCGAGTGTTCCGGAGAGGGAATTACCTTTGGCTAAAGTTGACGATGAGGGGGTGACTTTTAAATCTCACATTGATGGCAGCACGCATCGCCTCACGCCGGAACGCTCAATTGAGATTCAACATCAAATTGGCGCTGATATTATTTTTGCCTTCGATGAGTGTACCTCGCCGCAAGCCTCGAGAGAGTATCAAGAGCAAGCTTTAGCTCGCACTCACGCCTGGGCTAAACGCAGTTTGGCCGAACACCAAAAGTTGGGTGGCGAACAGGCGCTCTATGGTATTGTCCAGGGCGGAAATTTTAAAGACTTGCGCGAGCAAAGTGCTAAATTAATTGGCGGCCTTGGCTTCGACGGCTTTGGGATTGGTGGCTCGTTTACCAAGGAGGATATTGGTACAGCCGTGGCCTGGGTCAATCAGACATTACCAGAGGATAAGCCGCGCCATCTTTTAGGAATTGGTGAGCCAGAGGATTTGTTCGCGGGCGTGGAGCAGGGGGTGGATACTTTTGATTGCGTGATCCCCACGCGGATGGCGCGTCACGGGCAACTCTTTACCACACGGGGCAAGCTAAATATTTTAAATGCTAAGTTCCGCACCGACTTTACGCCGATTGAATCAGGCTGCGGTTGCCAAACTTGTAAAAGTTATACCCGCGCTTACTTGGCGCATCTCTTTCGTGCCAAAGAAATGTTGGCTGGCACGCTGGCCTCCATTCACAATCTCTATTTTCTCGTTAATCTTACCAAGCGTATCCGCCAGTCTATCTTGGATAACAACTTCGCGCAGTTTAAAAAAGATTTCCTCATTCGGTATCAAGGATAAAATTAGTGTTTGACGGACGTGTCCGCTTATTGTAATCTAAAAATGGATGGGTATTGCGTAATACCCTAGGTTTTTCTCACACACAGGGGAGTGGATCATGAAAACCTCAGCCGTTATCGCGTACGTGGTCATTGGTGTCGCGGTGGGCTTCCTGGTTAGGGGGCAACTGCAATCAGCGGTGCCGGTTCAGACGATGGTGCCAGCGGTGTTGCCGGTGGCCCAAACGGTACCGCCACCGATTCCGGCCGCGGCGCCGATTGCACCCGCGCCGGTTCAGCCTGTGGCTCCAGCACCGAGTGCGCCAGTGCAGCCCATCGAACCAGTATCGAAGCTGGGCCCGGCTGGTCAAGCAGTCGAAACGTTCTTCCGGAACCTGGAATTTGAACGCTACCGAGAAATGTGGGGTCAGACTGTTCATTCGCGCAATGAAGATGTTTTCGTGGACTGTCTCAAAAACACGCCTATTCGGTGCACTAACTACCGAGTGGTGTCGGAAGAGAAAGATGGCGAGAACTGGAGTGTTTCCGTCGCCGCCGACTTGACCGAGGTTACCTCGGCCTTTGCCGCCTGCATGATCAACACCCAGATAACGGATGACGACAAGGTGGCTCGTTTCAGATTTAAACCGTTGATGCTCGGGATCGAGGCGATGGCTCCCTTCAAACAACAGTGGCGCGTGATCAAACTGGACAACCATTATCTCATTGATCTGGGGGCCGGTGAATCCAAGGTTTTGCGGCAAAGCAACTTTATGAATTATGTGCTGGATGCGGCGAGAATCATGGATTTTGGTGCCGCGGCGAGAGGATCAACGAATCGTGGTGTCAGTCAAGCGGCCGCCTGGTTAGCCATTGTTTCAAACGACCTTGGGTTGACTCAAGAGCAAAATGATAAGGTGATCGAGGACTCAGTGCCACTGGTCAATCGCGGCTTGCTCAAGTTGAAGGAGTTTGTTGACCAGTCGAAGGCTCTCAAACAGAATCCTGGCGCCAAGGTTTACTGACAACTGAGATCGAGATAGATGTGCAAAGTGACCCCGCCTACGGACGGGGTCTTTTTTATCTGATAAATTTGTGGTAAAATGCGGAGTCATGTTTAAACTTAAATCACCATTTGAGCCAGCGGGGGATCAACCCAAGGCGATTGCAGAGCTCCTGTCCGGACTAAGAAAGGATTTGCGTCATCAAACCCTGCTCGGCGTTACGGGTTCTGGTAAGACTTTTACTATGGCCAATGTTATTGCCGCGGTGCAAAAACCGACACTGGTGATTGCTCACAACAAAACCTTGGCTGCCCAGCTGGCGCAGGAGTATCAGGACTTCTTTCCCGAGAATGCGGTGCATTATTTTGTTTCCTATTACGACTACTATCAGCCTGAGGCTTACATTGCTCACAGTGACACTTATATTGAAAAGGATGCTCAAATTAACGAAGAGATTGATCGCTTGCGCCACGCCTCCACTCAAGCGCTCTTAACGCGCAAGGATGTCATCATTGTCGCTTCAGTTTCTTGTATTTACGGTTTGGGTAGTCCGGCCGAGTATGAGGAGGAACATGTTAAGTTAGAGGTGGGGCAAAAATACTCTCGTGATCAACTGATCCGCAAATTAATTTCGATTTACTATACCCGCACGAATGCGGAGTTGGATAAGGGGGGTGTCTTTCGCGCTATTGGTAACTCGGTCGAGATTATTACCCCCAGCGCGCGCGAAATTTATAATATTGTTATTAGTGGCGGGGTGATTGATGAGATTATTACCGTCGATCCGGTTAGTCGCTCCATTTTGGATCGGCCCAATCACGTCTTTCTTTTTCCCGCGAAGCACTTTATTACCAATTTGGCCAAACGGGATCGGGCAATTGCTTCTATTCGACAAGAATTAAAGGAACGACTCGAGGTGCTGGAGAAGGCCGGCAAACTACTTGAGGCTGATCGGCTAAAGCGCCGCACCAACTATGACTTAGCCATGATTGCCGAGGTGGGTTATTGCAGTGGGATTGAAAATTATTCCCGTCACCTCTCGGAGCGGCCTGCTGGTTCGCCACCCGACACGCTGTTGTCCTACTTTCCTCACCAGTCGGATGGCACGCCCGACTTTTTAACAGTGATTGATGAGTCTCACGTTGCTGTACCCCAGGTTTCCGGAATGTATGCTGGTGATGAGAGCCGTAAAAAAAATCTGGTGGAGTATGGCTTCCGTTTGCCCAGCGCCATGGATAACCGACCGCTTAAGTTTAACGAGTTTGAGGAGCGCGTTGGCCAAGTAGTTTACACCAGCGCCACGCCGGGTAAGTACGAGCTGGAGCACAGTCAGCAAGTGGTTGAGCAGATCATTCGTCCGACCGGTTTGATTGACCCGGAGATTTTTGTTCGGCCGATCATGGAGCGCGACAGTTACCCCGGCCAGATCAAAGATTTTATTGCTGAGGCGGAGAAGGAGATTAAAGCCGGTCGCCGCGTTATTGCCACCACGCTAACCAAAAAAATGGCCGAGGACCTCTCGACCTATTTAAAGCAAGGGGACCTGCCTGCCGGCAGGCAGGTGAAGGCCGAGTATTTACATAGCGAGGTTAAGACATTGGATCGGATCAAAATTTTAACTGAGTTTCGCAAGGGCGTCTTTGACTGCTTGGTCGGTGTTAACCTTTTGCGTGAAGGTTTGGATTTGCCTGAAGTGAGTTTGATCGGCATTTTGGATGCAGACAAGGAAGGCTTTTTGCGATCAGAAACTTCCCTGATTCAAACAATCGGTCGCGCAGCTCGTAATCTTTTTGGTCGCGTTATTTTATATGCTGATACAGTGACTGGCTCGATGGATCGGGCAATTAAAGAGACGACGCGCCGCCGGACGATTCAGTTGGCTTACAATAAAAAGCACAACATTACTCCTAAAACAGTTATTAAAAATATTAAAGACATCACCGAGGCGTTAGAGACCGAGCGTGATAAGACTGTCCGCAGTATGGTAATGATGGACCGGCAACTTTACGGAAAAAACTTAAGTAAATTGATTAAAGAGAAGGAGAAGCAGATGAACGCCGCGGTCAAAGAACTCGACTTTGAAACGGCGGCTCTGTTGAGAGACGAAATCAAGGCTTTGACCCAAAAGGACTGACAATTGACCTGATTTATGGTATAGTCTCCATTGGTTCAGGTCATCACGATGGATTGTGGAGGCCAGTCATGAGGTTGATTGCGCGCGCACTGTTCCTGTTGCTGTGGCTTACTTCGGGTCGGCCATCGTCGGAGGAGTCGAGGCTCCTGCCAACGGAGAAGGGTTTCAGAGAATGAAAAATCGCGGGGGTGACATCTGTCACACCCGCGATTATTTGTTCGCCTTACTTTCAAACGAGTAATCGCTTTCCGGCTCGGCTTTGCCTTCCTTCTTTTTCTTCTTGGCGCGCAATTTGCGGGCCTTGGCCAGCGCCTTCTTCAGGTAGCCGGTTTTGCGGGGAACGATCTCTCCCTCCTGGATTTCTACCCGGCCGCGATGCAACAGGAAGCGGATCATCCGCTTTAGCCGATGAACTGCTGGATCGCCGGGCTTGAGTTTGGCCAAGAGGTCAAGTAAGACCCGAATGGACAAGAATTTAATTGCCAATTTGGGCATGAGGCACCCCCTTTCAGCTCTGCTATTTACGCTATCACAAATTCGTGGGATGTGCTAGAATCGGACCGTACCCCTATCACCACATAGGGGCCAATTTTAGTTCATGCAAGATAAAATAAAAATCAAAGGCGCTCGGACGCACAATTTAAAGAATATTGATCTCGAAATACCCCGCAATAAAATGGTGGTTTTTACTGGTTTGTCTGGTTCCGGCAAGTCCTCGCTGGCTTTCGATACGATTTTTGCCGAAGGTCAGCGGCGCTACGTTGAGTCACTCTCTGCTTATGCGCGGCAGTTTCTCCATCAAATGCAAAAACCAGACGTGGATGAGATTGAGGGTTTGTCACCAGCCATTTCAATCGACCAAAAGACGCGTTCCAATAATCCGCGTTCAACCGTGGCGACGATTACCGAAATTTATGATTATCTCCGCGTGCTTTATGCTCGTATTGGCCGACCCTATTGTTTGGAGTGTGGGGAGGAAATTAAACGTTTGTCCCATGCGGAAATTGTCGCTCTAATCCATACCCGCATTGGCTCGCCGGAGGCAGTGGTGCGCGTTTATTCGCCGGTCGTGCGGGGTCGCAAAGGTGAGTACTATCAATTGCTTTATGATTTGCTCGACAAGGGTTATCGCGAGGTTTTGGTTGATGGTGCGCGCAAAAAGTTACGCGAGCAAATTTTACTCGATAAGAATAAAAAGCACGACATTGATGTTTTAGTGGATGAGATTGATGCGGTGGATTTGCTCAAGCCCGCCAAAGTGGAAAAGAAAACCAAGAAGTTGGGCGAGGCTGTGGCCGAGGCGGTTGGCGATGGCGCGCGTGATCGCTTAAGTGAGGCGGTAGAGCGGGCATTGAATGAGTCGGACGGTTTAGTGCGCGTAGTTATCGGTCAGTCGAGTGAGGAAGTTAACTTTGTGGTCTCGGCCCGCTTTGCCTGTCCTAATGACGGCTTTTCGTACCCGGAGATCGAGCCCCGCTTATTCTCCTTTAACTCGCCCTACGGTGCTTGTCCGTCCTGTCATGGTTTGGGGACTAAGTATTTTATGGGAGCCGAAGTTTGTGATGAGTGTCAGGGCGCTCGCTTGCGTCAGGAGGCGCTCCATGTGCGCTTGGGCGGTGATCCGGCCGATAATAAGGAGTCGGGTTTAAATATTGTGGAGCTGACCTCGCAGTCAATTAGTAAGGCGAACGAATTTTTCAAAAAACTTAAGTTAAACCCCAAAGCCAAAACAATTTCGTTGCCAGTTCTTCGAGAGATTGAAGCGCGACTAAAATTCTTGTTAGATGTTGGTCTGGATTACATTACACTTGATCGCCGGGCTAACACACTTTCGGGCGGCGAGAGTCAGCGTATTCGCTTGGCGTCACAATTGGGCTCACGGCTGGTGGGAGCTTTGTACGTGCTTGATGAGCCCACCATTGGTTTGCACTCACGCGACAATGATCGTCTCATCAAAACCCTGCACGAACTGCGTGATTTGGGGAACACGATTGTCATTGTGGAGCACGATGAGGACACCATCTATGCCTCCGATTACTTGGTCGACATTGGTCCAGGCGCGGGCGTGCATGGTGGCAATATTGTGGCGACAGGGGAGACCGAGAAGTTGCTCACGGCGAAGAAAAATACTTTTAATTCTTTGACGGTTGATTACTTGCGCGGCGATAAGACGATTCCGATTCCGGATGAGCGACGGACGAACGACAAGGGCAAGATTCGCATTCGGGGCGGCAAGTTGTTCAACATTAAAAATTTGAATGTCGATATTCCGCTCGGGAAGCTTGTAGCCATTACCGGTGTTTCTGGTTCAGGTAAGTCAACTTTTGTTTACGAAATTTTATACAAAAACCTGCAGGCCCGCTTTGATCGTCGTTATCGGACGGCGCAAATCTTTAACTGCAGTGAGTTTAGTGGGACCGAATATTTTAGCCGCTCTATTTTAATTGACCAGTCACCAATTGGCCGCACGCCGCGCTCTAACCCCGCAACTTACACTGGTGCTTGGACGCATGTTCGCGACCTGTTTGCCTCAAGCGAGGAGGCTCGCGTTCGGGGTTGGAAGGCGAATCGCTTCTCCTTTAACGTTAAAGGCGGCCGCTGTGAGGCCTGCCAGGGTAATGGCATGATTGCCGTCGAAATGCACTTCCTGCCAACGGTTTATGTTCAGTGTGACGTTTGTCGCGGTAAGCGTTTCCAAAAGGAGACGTTGGAGGTAACCTATCGGGGAAAAAATATTGATGACATTCTCCACATGACGGTCGAGGAGGCACTTGGATTTTTTGCAGATATTCCGGCGGTGGCGGATCGGCTGCAAACCTTAAATGATGTCGGCTTGGGCTACTTGGAACTTGGTCAGTCGGCCACCACGCTCTCGGGTGGCGAAGCCCAGCGGGTTAAAATTTCTTCCGAACTTTACCGACCAATGACCGAGCGCACCATGTATGTGCTCGATGAACCAACGGTTGGCCTCCATTACGAAGACGTTAAAAACTTGATTGAAATTTTACAAAAACTAGTTGATCGGGGTAACAGTGTCTTGGTGATTGAACATAATCTCGACATTATTAAAAGCGCCGACTATTTAATTGATATGGGTCCAGAGGGCGGGGATGGTGGTGGCCAAATTGTGGCGACCGGCACGCCTGAGGACGTCGCTCGTTCCAAAGACTCGCACACGGCCAAGTACTTACGACGCATGTTACAGAAATAGAAAAGCGCCCCCGACTTATGACGGGGGCGCAGAACCTATTAAATCCGACCAATGGAGGCGTACGCGAAGCCGAGCTTACGCAGAGCCTCAGGCTGGAACAGGTTGCGCCCATCTACCACAACCTTTGATCGCATTAGCTCACCCAACGCGACGAAGTCGTGAGTTTTGAATTCGTTCCAGTCGGTGACGATCACCAAGGCGTGAACGCCGACGACCGCGTCGTCAGCACTCTCGCAAAAATCGAGAACGTGATGAAACGAGTGTTCACCGAGCACCCTGGCGAAGTTGTTGTTGGCCTTGGGGTCGTAGGCTTGGACCCTTGCTCCCGCTCGCAGTAATGAGTTAATGAGCGGGAAGGCCGGCGATTCCCTGACATCATCTGTCTCTGGTTTGAAGGCCAAGCCCCAAACCGCGATTCGCTTGTCCTGCAGATCTGGTATCAGTGTCTGCAGCTTGTGGAACAAGACCTGCTTCTGCTGCAGGTTTACCAACTCCGTCGCCTCGATCAGGGGCACGGCGACGCGACATTCCTTTCCTAAGGCAACGAGGGCGCCCACGTCCTTGGGGAAGCAGGAGCCGCCATAGCCTGGCCCCGGGTAGAGAAAGTGCGGGCCAATCCGTTTATCGGAGCCGACAACCTTGCGGACGTCATCGATATCAGCGCCAGTTGCCTCCGCCAGCCCGGCAAACTCATTCATCAGACTGATGCGGGAAGCTAAAGCGGCATTGGCAGCCAGCTTGCTGAACTCTGCTGTCTCGAGCGAAACGGAATACAGCGGATTGCCGCTTCTCAAAAATGGGGCATACAACTCCTTCAGTTTGTCGGTGGCATAGTCGGCTTGAGTGCCGATCACGACGCGGTCGGGACGCTTGAAGTCCTCGATCGCCCGCCCCTCCTTCAGAAACTCGGGATTGGAGGCGATGGCAGCGGGTACACCACCACCCTCCTTCATAATCCCCGCGAGCATTCGGCAGGTTCCTACCGGCACCGTACTCTTGATCACGACAATGGTTTCCCGTCTGCCCAAGGCCGGCGCCAGCTGGCGCACGATCTCTTTGATTGGCTCAATGGCCAACGAGCCCACAAGGTCAGGGGGAGTTCCGACCGTGATAAAGATCAGGTCGAAAAACCGGTTGAACTCTGGCTCACCAACAAAGCGAAGATGGCCACTCTCAATGGTGCTATCGAGGATCTCAGCCAGGCCTGGCTCGTAGATGGGGCTCTCTCCCCGCATTAGCTTGGCGACCTTATCGGGATCAGCATCGACGCCAACGACTTCGTGTCCAGCCTCAGCGAGGCAGGCGGCGGTGACCGATCCGACATAGCCGGCGGCACCGATAATTTGGATTTTCAAGCTTCATCTCCTATATAGAGGAACTATTGACACATCTGGTATGATTCAAGCATGCGACTGGCAGTTTGTAAAATAAAAAAGAAAGCTACGGAGCGTCGCGAAGGGCAACTGCTCGGTAGCTTTCCGGAGGGGAAAGAAGCATTGGTGCTTCTGTAAGCGTTAAAAGAAAGAACAGATACATAAATAAGTATATGCCGATAGCTGACAACATCAAGCAGGCTGTGGATAAACTGCCGGACGCGCCGGGGGTCTACTTTTTTAAGCGTGGCCGCTCTGGCCGGTCTGGTCAAATCTTATATATCGGCAAGGCAACTTCTTTGCGGGATAGAGTGCGGAGCTACTTCCGTGGCGATATTGCGAGTGCCCGCTCCAATTGGATTGCCAAGATGGTCGAGTTGGTTGATAACGTTGAATATGTGGCCACGGACTCGGTGCTTGAGGCGCTGCTCTTGGAATCATTTCAAATCAAAAAACATCAGCCGCCTTATAATATTCGAGAGAAGGATGATAAAAGTTACTTGTATGTTGGAATAACTAAAGAAGATTTCCCTCGGTTGGTGACGATCCGAGGCAAAGACCTAACACCTAGTCCCTATAAGCTAAAGACTATTTTTGGACCGTTTCCTCACGGCGGGGAACTGCGCGAGGCGCTAAAGATTATCCGACGAATTTTTCCTTATCGAGATGAGAAGTGTCAACCAAATCAGGGTCGCCCCTGCTTCAATGCCCAAATCGGACTTTGCCCCGGAGTTTGTAGTGGTGCCGTAACGTCGCGCGAATATGGCCGCACCATCCGTAATCTGGCCCTCTTCTTCCAGGGTCGGAAGGCGGCTGTGCTCAGAAATTTGGAACGAGAGATGAAGTCCTTAGCCAAGAGTCTCAAATTTGAAGCCGCCGAGCAAATTAAGCGCAAAATTTTTGCCCTGCAGCATATTCATGACGTCGCATTAATTAAGCGTACCAGTCCGCATGACTTTGCGGCGGCGGCGTCAGGCGAGCACCACTTTAGACTAGAGGCTTATGACGTGGCGCATTTAAGTGGAAAAAATACCGTTGGGGTGATGGTGGTTAGTCACAACGCTGAGTTGGTTAAGGACCAGTACCGCAAGTTTAAACTTCGGGGCAGTTCGGCCGACCGAGCCGATGACACCGGCAACTTGCTCGAGATCTTAAATCGTCGCCTTAAGCACGCCGAGTGGCCTTTGCCGAACGCAATTGTAGTGGATGGGGGTACAGCCCAAGCCAACGTCGCGGAGAAAATTTTGCATGGCCACAAGTTAAACATTCCGGTGATTAGTGTAGTGAAAGACAGTAAGCACAAAGCTCGAGATTTGAATGGCCCAAAAGAGATTATCGAGAAGTATCGCGATAGCATTATTGCCTTAAATGCTGAGGCGCACCGCTTTGCGATTAATTATCATCGCTTGCTACGCGGCCGGATGCTATAATAAAAACATGCGGCGCTCGCTTGGCTTTTGGTATTACTTCGCGGTGGCTATCGCGCTAATTCTTGGACTGATCTTTAGTGATTTTTCCACCCTGACTGCTTCGGTCCGTCTACTGATGCTCTCGTTCTTGGGACTGGCCATCATTGGGCCGGCCATTTTTATATTTCGCAGCCGGCAGAGTGCGCGGCCGGTGCCTCCGGCTACCGGCCGCGTAACTATCTCTGGTGACCAGGCAGTTCAGCTCGCCTTATTGCAAAATGTTAATCAGGAGCTAGAGGGTAAACTGCAGCAGTTAAAGATCAAAGAGCGCGAGTTGACCAGTGCCAATGAACACCTCTTGGATATCGATAAAGCTAAATCGCAATTTGTCTCGATGACCACCCACCAACTACGCACGCCATTGGCGGCGATTAAGTGGACGTTCCATATGATTATTAACGGTGAACTGGGGCCGGTGACGGATGATCAAAAACACTTCTTGCAGAAGGGTTATGAGAGCGCTGATCGCGTCATTACCGTGATTAATGATTGGCTAAATGCTGATTATATTGAGGCTAATCGTGACGAGTACAAATTTGTGCCGGTAAATATTGCCGAGATGATTGATAGTGTGGTCTTCGAATTTACCGGTCGTCTGACCGAGCGCAATGTTAATTTGATCGTTAATCGGCCCAAGAGTAATTTGCCGTCTATTGCTGTTGATCCGATTAAACTAAGTATGGCGATCGAGAACCTGCTCGATAATGCGCTGAAGTATACCCCCAAGGGTGGTCAGGTGACGGTTGATATTATTGATGATAAAATTAACTCAGCCGAGAAGGTCCTGGAAATTGATGTGAGCGATAATGGTATTGGCATTCCTAAAGACGAACAGGCTAAAATCTTTGGTCGGTTCTTCCGCTCATCGAACGCCGGCAAGATTGCGGCACACGGTTCGGGCTTAGGTCTGTTTATTGTTAAGGATATTATCGAGAAGCACGGGGGTAAGATTTGGTTTGATAGCGAGGAGGGCAAGGGGACCAAGTTCCACCTCACTATTCCCATTAAACAAAAATAACGTATACTAGTAGCATGACTAATCAATCCAAAGGGAAAGTACTAATTGTCGAAGATGACGAATTTCTTCGCACGCTCACGGCCAAGCGACTTGAGAAAGAGGGTTACGGTTTGGCCGTCGCTGTTGATGGCGACACCGCGCTTAACGTGGCGATCGAAGCTAAGCCTGATCTGATTTTACTGGACTTACTTTTGCCGGGCATCGATGGTTTTGAGGTTTTAAAACGCATTCGGGCTAACGATGAACTTAAGAAGGTGCCAGTAATAGTGTTCTCAAACTTGGGCCAGCGCGAGGATGTGGAGAAAGCCACCCAGCTTGGAGCCGATGACTTTTTGGTCAAAGCAAACTTTACGCTCGACGACTTAGTCGTGAAGCTGAACGACCGTCTGAGTAAGAAATAAAGTATGGCCTCCGTTCGGGTTGGAGTACTACGCGGCGGACCCTCTAGTGAATACGACGTCTCGCTTCAGACGGGTAAAAGTGTTTTGGCTCATTTGCCGGAACACTATCGAAAGCACGACATTCTTATAACCAAGGATGGTGTTTGGCATTGGCAGGGCTTACCCACCACTCCGGCCAAAGTGGCACGTCAGGTGGATGTCTTTTTTAATGCTCTGCATGGTGAGTATGGCGAGGACGGTCGCTTGCAAAGCCTGCTCGATCAACTGGGCACGCCGTATACCGGATCGGGCACCTTCGCTTCCGCTATTGCCATGAACAAGGTGATGGCCAAAGAGGTCTTTCGTCGGCAAGGTTTAAAGGTGCCACAAGGAGTGTTATTAAAACCAACCTACGGCGAGATTATTGATCTCGAGCTATACGCCAGTCAGATTTTTAAAAAGATCGCGCCGCCCTGGGTGGTAAAACCAGCCGATCGTGGCTCCTCGGTTGGCCTCTATTTTGCCCGTACCTTTCCCGAGCTAGTGGAAGCGCTTCGTCAGTCGTTTGCTGTTTCTCAGAAGGTGCTGGTTGAGGAGTATATCCGTGGCCGCGAGGCAACCGTGGGTGTTGTTGACCACTTCCGCGGTCAGCCGCGTTATGTTTTGCCTATTATCGAAATTCGTCGCCCCAGTGGTAAGCAAGTGTGGGATTACACCGACAAGTACAGTGGTGGTACGGAAGAAATTTGTCCCGGCGCTTTTAGTGTTAACGAGAAGGCGGCCATGGAACAAATGGCCGTTCAGGCCCATGAGGCACTCGGCTTGCGGCATTACTCGCGCTCTGATTTTATTATTTCACCGCGGGGAATTTATATACTAGAGACAAATACTTTACCTGGGATGACTGCCGAATCTCTTTTACCGAAGGCGCTGTTGGCCGTGGGTTGTCGCTATCCAGACTTTTTAGATCACTTAATTAAGCTCGCTTATAATAAATAGTAAAGACGATGTCACTTTTAAATATTGCCGAAGCGCATGAGGTCTATGTTTTGACTCCGGCTGAAGTGGCGACTGCTCAAGCCGAGCAGGCCTTACCTTTCGGTCCGGTCGTTGCCAGTCATGCTAAGGAGTTTGCGGGCTGGGGACTATTAATCGCGGGATTAATGCTTTTGACCTTCGCGATATCACTCTCACGCTGGTGGCAGACTAAAATCACCGCTAAAATCGACCGCTGGCAGGGGAGAGCCTCGCGTATTACCGAGGTTACCGTTGGCTTGGCTCTGATCGCCTCCGCGGTCTACGATGCCGCGTTTGGTCCTGAGATTTCCTTAAAAATCTTTGGTGACTCAAATCTGCTGACTCAGATTCTATTTATGCTCTCCGGTGCCACGCTAGTCTTGGGTCGCTGGGCCAAACTTGGCGCTTTGCTCGGTCTTGGATTATATGTGGCGGTAGGAGTACAGCGAGGCTGGTACGTGCTCATGTATGGCGTTTACTTTGGTGACTTGCTCGTCAGCCTTTTCCCGAACGCCTGGCAAAAATATAAATTTGTTATTTTGCGAGTATTGTTTGGGTTTTCTCTAATCTTCGCTTCTATATACGCCAAGTTTTGGTTTAATCAGCTCGCCCTTGAGACGATTGCCAAGTTTAGCTTGACTAACTATTTCCCTTTTTCACCAGAGTTTTTGTTGCTCGGTGCCTTCTGTGTTGAGATTCTAATTGGCGTCGCTTACATTCTTGGCTTCCAAGTCCGCCTTACCTCCATTGTCTTCACGGTGTTTTTGGTTCAGTCGGTGCTCTTTTTTAAAGAGGCGGTGTGGCCTCACGTCATCCTTTTTGGTACTGCGGTGGCGATGCTCGCTCATGGGGACGGAGAGTACTCGCTGGGTGGGTATTTAAAACGGCGGTTGAGAAAAATCTAAATCTGTGTTTTAATGACCCTCACGGGCCGGTAGCTCATCTGGTAGAGCGCCTCATTTGCACTGAGGAGGCAGGGGGTTCGAGTCCTCTCCGGTCCACACACGAAACAAATCCGGCTGCCAGTTTGGTAGTCGTTTTTGTTTATACGAATTGTGCTAAGACGGGTAAAATACTATAATGTTTAGGATGACCTGCGCTCAAATTTGCGTGAGAGTTTATGCCCTCCGCATTTTTTCTTCATTGATAACTGTGCTGGTGGTAATCATTAGCCTCGGTTTTTTATTCTCGCCAACCACCGCCTCCGCTTTTGCTTGCCAATCAAACGCCACTGGTAATTGGAGCGTGGCAGGGACTTGGACAAACTGTAATGGCACGACGCCGCAAACCAGCGATACCATCCAAATTTTGAATGGGCACACGGTAACCCTCAACACCAGTGCTACTGTCGCCAGCACTACGATTGACGTCGGAGGCACGCTTACCGAGGATGGCAATGGTCGGACTTTAACCAATGCCAGTGGCTGGTTAAACAACGGAACTTTTACGGCTAATCAGAGTACCGTCAGATTTACTGGCACGCAAACTATTAGGGGCGGGACGACATTTAATAATCTGGAGTTCTATTCATCGGGGACTGGTCGGTATTTTACAATTGCGGCGGGAACTTACGCGACAACGACTGGCACCCTAATTTTGAGTGGTGACGATATTATCGGTCTCTTTACGGGCAATATTGATGTCCAGGGTAATATCACGATAACCAATACCCGCAGTCACGCGAATGCCAACGGTTCCGCAACAGTCACCATTAAGGGCTCTGGTGATCAGACGGTTACCGGTAATTCTACGGTTGGTTTTGGTCGCTTGCCTAATGTGGTTATAAATAAGCCAAGTGGTAATTTAACTTTTGCTAACACTATTACCGTCGGTGGTAACTGGACCTTCACTTCAATAGGATCTGGCTCAATTATTAGTACTGGGTCCACGGTGGCTTTTATTAAAAGCGCTACAATTACTGGTTCCATGACCTTCAATAACCTAACCTTTGCCCCCGATGGCTCCGGTGGCGCCTTCACCATTGCCGCGGGCACTTTTGCCACGACTACTAATCTAACTTTATCGGGCAGTGAAGTTTTGACTTTAAATACAGGTAATATTGATGTTTTAGGCAATCTGACTTTGAGTAATGCCACCGCTCACCCCAATGCTAATGGTTCCGCCACGATCACCGTGATTGGTACTGGTGATCAGGTGCTTACTGGCGCTTCCGCTCCTCGACTGTCGCGCGTGCCAAACTTCGTGATCAACAAATCATCTGGCACCCTCTCATTATCAGGCTACCTGAACGTGGGCGGCAATTTTACTTATACTGCCGGTACGGTGGATGCCACAACAGCCAGTAGTACGGTCGTAATGCTTCTCACTAGCAAAACTCTTGATGGAGAGGGTACGTCAGCGACGATGGCTTTTGATAATTTACAATTGGGGGCCGTCGGTGGGGAAAATGCCTCGATTACCAATAACGGTATTCTCGATATTAACGGTAGCCTCAACATTATCACCAGTTCCACACTCAACAATGCGGGCAATCATGCCATTTATGTGGCTCGTAACTGGACTAATGGTGGCGCCTTCACCTCGGGCTCAGGCACAGTCACGTTTGACGGCTCGGCTGATTCTATAATTATTACGGGCGGAACGGGCACGACTCAGGATTTTGCCAGCACAACAATTGCTAAGACAGGAAGTGGGGTAGCGCAGCTCTCAACGAATGGGATGGATATAGATAACGTGCTCACTGTGACCTCGGGAACTTTTAATCTGAATGGCCAAAATCTGTCAACGATTACAACTTGCAATATTACGGGCACGATCAAATTAACTGGCGATGAAACTATTTCTTGTACCCCCACGCTGAACGCGGGTAGTACGGTAGAATATTCTGCGACCTCTGGTTCTCGCGCTGTTAAAAGCTGGGATTACAGTAATGCGAGTACTACGATCAGTGGTAATGGCGGTACCTTTACGGACTCAGGTACGCGAACGGTGGGCGGCAATTTTACTATCGCCGCGGGCACCTACTCGGCGCCAAGCACGCTAAATGTGGGAGGGAATTGGACAAAGTCTGGCGGTACTTTTACTCACAACAGTGGCACGGTAGTTTTAAATGGCTCCAACCAAAGCATTGCTGGTTCTACCACTTTTTACAATCTAACTAAATCCGAGAGTACCGATAACACCTCAGACGTCACGCTAACTTTTGAAGCTGGTTCCACGAGCACGATTGATACTGGTGGTTTATTGACGCTAACAGGCTTGGATGATTCGGACCGACTGAATTTAGTTTCCTCGGTGCCTAGCACCGCTTGGTATTTGAATGTTGACGGCGGAATGTTAATTGACTATGTGCGGGTGACTGATTCGGATGCCAGTGGTGGCAGTCAAATTCTTGCCACTAATTCCTTGGGGGTTTCCGGAAATGTTAACTGGAGTTTGCCGGGCGCTAATCAAGCACCAACAGTTTCCTCACTGGCTCCGGCCCTTGGGGATTGGACTAATGATTCCACACCCGCCTTTACCTTTACTACTGCCGATGATGATGCGGATACGGTGGCCTACGAGTTGGTTGTAGATGACACCAGCAACTTCTCTTCGCCCGTTTATCGGGCCACCTCCACCTATGCGGTGGCCGGGAGCGTTAGCACCACCACGCCGGTTTTGCCTGATGCGGCCGGGTATTATTGGCGAGTGATGGTTGGCGATGGCTCGGCCACCTCGTCATATTCGACCGCTAACTCGGGAGCGATCGCCTTCAAATTAGACACCACCGCCCCAACGGCTGGCGCGATTACTTTTAATACGGTCACTGCAACCGCGATAACGGCTACGACTACCGGTGCTTCGGATGCGGCGTCTGGTCTTGCGGCTACTCCTTTTTACTACCGCAACGTCACCCAAGACACTTATGCCGCTGCCACCATTGCCGCCGCCAGTTTCTCCTCTCTAACGCCTAATACCACCTATAACTACGAAGTGGGAGTTCTTGATCTAGCCGGAAATTGGGCCACCACCACGGCAGACGCCACGACAACTCTAGCCAACAGTCCAGCCACCCTCACTCTTACTCCTGGCGCCAGCTCCATTAGTGCCAGTTGGGGGGCCAATTCCAATCCGGGCGACACTGAGTACTATGCCGAAAATATTGAAGCGGGGACTAACTCTGGTTGGATTACGACGACCAGCTGGAACTCGACTGGACTTACTACCGAGACGGAGTACACGATTAATGTTAAGGCCCGCAGTCGCGAGGGGGTTGAAACTGCTGTTGTGGATGAGACCACTACCACCACACTTACACCGCCGCCTGCCGAGACCACTCCCGAACCACTCAGTCGATCGGGTTCTTCACGGCGGAATTCTTCCTTCAGCGTAGTCAGTGGATCGTCGTTAAAATTAAATTCACCCCTGTATGTTGGTCTAAGATCACCTCAAGTGACCGCCTTACAACAAATGCTGGCTCAAGACCCAACCATTTATCCGAATCCCCAGATCACGGGTTATTACGGTTTGCTCACTAAGGCTGCTGTCGCTCGCTTCCAACAAAAGTACGGCATTATTACCACCCCTCAAACTCTCGGTCTGGCGGGACCAAATACTCGGGCCAAGCTAAATGCGGTATATGCTAACGGTTTGAGTTTTGTTCAGCCCATTACTACCCCCGTTCTACCAATTTCGCAACTGCAGCTACTTTTGAGACTACTTTCCCGTTAGACTCTTCTAAATTTTGTGGTAAACTCCGGCTAGAGCTTGCTCTTAATTTTTAGACTTTTCGAAACTCATAAGAATAGGGAGGAGATAAAAATGACCAAGAGAAATGTCGAGCAGCGTTTCAATAAGCTAGTGCGGGACAGAGTTCCGACTATAATTCGGAAAACGGGGGCACAAGTACGGGCTCGGCCAGCTCACCCCGAGGAGCGAAGGCCTCTGTTGCGGGCGAAACTGCAGGAGGAGCTGAGAGAGTTTATAGACGCCAGAAACTCAGATGAACGTCTGGAAGAGTTGGTTGACTTGCTTGATGTGCTCGAGGCGGTTCGTCGGGACGAGAACATTACCCGCTCGGAGTTGGAGTTGGCCCGCTGTCGTAAGCAGCATGCCAAAGGCGGCTTTAGAAAGTTTTTGATCCTGCAGACGGTAACTGCTACCTACCGAGAACCCAAGCTGCGTCTGCTGCGAGCGCTGCCTCCCCTTAAGTCATCGAGCGGTAAGAAAGTCTGATTAATGAAAAGCCCCCACCGATGGGGGCTTTGTTTTTTGCCTCAAAGTCGCCAGGGAAATCCGGCTGGGCCGGAGACGATTTGGCCATGGTGGCCCGAGTGCTCGTCGCAAGCTTTGAACTGATAGACGGTGGGAGCAATTTCGAACATTCTAATTAGGATTAGCTTGGTCCAAAATTTCTCACAGTTGTTGTGGTCACAGATGGCGCTTTCGAAAAGCGGCTGAGCCAAAAGATTCAGGCGACGAAACTCGTTACCAAATAAGGTCCGAGCTTCAAGCTCAACAGGATTAAGGCTACTCATTTGAAAAACCTCCGTGTTAGGGAAATACTGATCTCGAGTTAGCCTAGCACAACAATTTTTTTTGAGCTAGCCCGGCTTAATCGCTAATTCAGCCGTACGTGCTCTACTAAAATATGCTTAAGAAAATATTCAGCCTCGTTTTGGTGTTAGCTGTCGCCGTTGTTCCCTTTACTAACGTTTTAAATACTGAAGCTGCTGTTAGCTCGTGGCAGAAGGGTGTAACTTTTTTCCCCAACTCAGCGGGTGATTATAGTAGCGAATCTTTTCGCCAGTCGCTTAGCCGAGCTCGAGACTCAGGCGCGACTCACGTGGGGTTAGTTATTCCATATTATCAATCAAATATCTTTTCCAGTGACGTGGGTGCCGGTTGGAATACTCCCTCCGACGAAGCGTTAGCCGCGGGAATTGATTATGCTCACAGTATTGGGATGAAGGTGATGCTTAAGCCGCACGTTGAGAGTTATGGCGGCGAGTGGCGAGCGCAAATTAATCCCAGCGACCGCGATGCCTGGTTTAGAAACTATGGCAATATTCTTGTCCACCTGGGCAACATTGGTCAGGATCACGGAGCGGAAATCTTCTCGCTCGGTACCGAACTGGTTAGCTTGGCTATTCGCACCACGCCTGGTAATACCGAGCGCTGGCAGGCACTGATTGCCCGCGTCCGGGCGGTATATAGTGGTCAACTAACTTACGGCGCCAACTCTACCAATAACAATGAGGATCCCTTTTCCAATGAAAAAAAGTTTATTGATTTTTGGCCCCAGCTCGACTTCGTTGGTATTTCGGCTTACTACTCCCTGGATTCACGAAATACCGGCACCAGTAACTTGGCGGCTCTCAAGGCCTCTTGGGATGGTTGGAACAATCATGACCTTAAAGCTTTTGCCCAGAGTGTCGGTAAGCCGGTCATCTTCACCGAAATTGGTTATCGGAGCTTAACTGGTTCGCACATTGAACCTTGGAACTGGGCTCAGAGTGGCACCCCCGACGAGCAGGAGCAGGCCAATGATTACCAAGCCCTTTTTGAGTATTGGAATGATTATGACTATATGCAGGGCGTCTATTGGTGGTATTGGGATATGAATCCAAATGCTGGTGGTAACGGCGATACGGGCTATACACCGCAAAATAAATTAGCCGAAGGTGTCATGGCGAAGTGGTTTGGCAACCCGACCCCGCCGGTTGGTGGTGATCCTGAAGTTCCAGCGGCCTTCATGGCTGATGGCAGTGCCAGTCCCGCTAGCCCCAAAGCGGGTGAGCGAGTGACAGCGACTATGACCGTCCATAATTCTGGCGGCGCCGCCAACAACATGGTCACTGATATTGAGGTTTATGATCACAACAACAATCTCGTTCTGCAAAAGTTTTTTGAGGGCGAGAATTTTGCGGCCAACAGCACCCGGTCATACAACGTTGACTGGACCGCCGATAGCGCCGATAAGCAACTTTATCGAATCGCGGTAGGGGTATTTACTGGCAGCTGGAGCCAAAACGTTTATTGGAATAATGAAGCGCTAAAAGTTGTTGTTCAGCCCGGCGGTAGTACTGGCGACCCAACAACCGGTCCCGTCACGACCAATATTTGGTGGCCCACCAATGGTGCCACGGTGGTGGATACCCAGCCATTTAAAGCCATGTTAGAGGGGCGAGACATCTCCACCTACCGCATGTTCTGGCAAGTTGATGGCGGCCAACTAAATCCGATGTACGACAGTTCAGAGGATTATCCTCATAAAGAGGCCTGGGTTGATGTGTCTAATTGGCGCTGGCAGCCTAGTCAGCAATACCAGCTTAACTTTGTTAGCCAAGATAATAGCGGCGTCGTGATCGGCGAGAAGTCAGTAATGATTACAGTGCAGTAGTAGCCAACTCTCTGCTATACTTTACAAATGAGTCTAGCTGAACAAAAATGTGTTCCTTGCGAAGGGGGTACGCCGCCGCTGGATCAAGCCGCGATTGAAATGAACTTGGCCGCAGTGCCCGGATGGCAGCACTCGGGTAACACCATCAAACGAGACTTAAAGTTTAAGGATTTTGTTGAAGCTATGGCCTTTGTAAATCAGGTGGCGGCCATTGCGGAAGCGGAAGGTCATCATCCCGATCTGGCACTCTCGTACAATCAATTAACGATTACGCTCTCCACGCATGCCATTGGCGGTCTGTCGGTTAATGATTTTATTGTCGCGGCGAAGATCAATAAGTTATGTTCGGCCTAACGACGACAGAACTTCGCCAGCTTAAGCGCCTCACTACACCAATTAAGATCCAGGACTATTTGGATCGGTTGCCGATTAACTTTGAGGAGAATGGTTACAGTTATATGTCGCCACGTCGCGTTTTGCGTGAGCGGCGCGCCCACTGCTTGGAGGGCGCGCTTTTGGCGGCCGCTGCCCTGTGGGTAAATGGCGAGCCACCACTACTGCTCGATCTTAAAACGCTCGATCACGATGATGACCACGTGGTGGCGCTGTATCGGCGCGGCGGCCGCTGGGGCGCCATTAGTAAAACCAATCACGCCAGTTTACGCTTTCGCGATCCCATCTACCGGAGTGTGCGCGAACTGGCGGCCTCCTACTTTCACGAATACTTTATTAACCGCACGGGAGAGAAAACTTTGCGCAGCTTTTCCTCACCACTCCGGCTCAAAAAGTTCGGTAGCGACTGGGTGACGGCTGAAGCCGATTTAGATTTTATCGCCGAGGCGCTGGATGCTTTGCCGCATCAGTCGCTTTATCCGCGAGCTAACGAGATGTTTATTCGCAAAGCCGATCCGATGGAACGACGCGCTGGGGAAATCACCGAGTGGTGATGTGATATAGTACACTCATGACTGCAAAACATTTTTTATTGGGCGGGGGAGTACTTTTAATTTTATTAGGGATTACCGGCATGGTTGGCTTGTTGGGGCCAACGGCGGTTGATAGTTATTTTGGCGCGAACTGGTGGTTTAATCCTACCGAAAACTGGGCCTATTTAATTGCAGGCATTGTGGCAGTGGTTAGCTCAATGATCTTGCCCGTAAACGGTCAAAAAAATCTTGCTGTGGCTTTTGGTGTCGCGGGAGTGGCTCTGGGTTTGTATAGCATGTTTAACCCGGCCTTAGGTGGCGCCCACTTTGAGAAGCCGGTGGATACCATTCTTTATACAGTACTTGGCCTTACGGCTCTGATTGCCGCTCGTAAACCGGTTGTGTTAGGGTAGAGATATGCGCCGTCATCTCGATCTTATTATCCCGGCTGTTCTGCTTGTTCTCCTATTTTGTTTGGCGATGTTGACGCCGGTTTTACTTAACGGCAAGTCGCCCAAAACTTTAGAACCAGTGGCAGCAAATCTGGTAAAAGAAGTTAGTCCACCATCAATCTTGCCCGGCTCTCCGCCGATCGCCATACCGGTGCCAAAACCAAAGCCCGGCTATACCGCGCGGGCCTTGCTCTCGGTTTACCGAAATCCGGCTGGCGAGAGCGAGGTGGTGCTGGCCAAGAATGCTGATGCCGCTTTGCCAATTGCTAGCATTACCAAATTAGTTACGGCGCTGGTGGCCAGTGATTATTACGCGCCAGATCTCGCGATTACTGTTAAGCAATCGGATTTACTCGGCTTTATTGACCCCAGTGTTTTAAAAGAGGGTGACAACTTTACCGCACGGGCGCTGTTGTATCCACTCTTGGTTGAGTCAAGCAACGATACAGCGATGGTTTTGGCTGCCCAATCCGACTCGAAAAAATTTGTGGCCGATATGAATGCCTGGGTGCAAGAAATTGGCATGAATGATTCGCATTTTTACAATCCAACCGGCTTGGATGGTACAAATCTTAATCGAGCGAGCGCTTTTGATTTAGCACGCTTGGCGATCTACATGCTTGATAATCATCCCGAACTTTTAAGTATTACTACCTTGCAAGGTTATGATTTGTATACCAGTGATGGTCGTTTGCATCACCGGCTTGTAAACACGGATCAACTTTTAAACTACCGTGGTTGGCCGGCCGAGATTGTGGGTGGCAAAACGGGAACAACGGATCAGTCTAAGCGCTCCCTACTCCTGATCTTAAGAGATAAAGATACCGGCGGCTATTTAATTAACGTTGTTCTTGGCGCCGATGACAACTTTGCGGATATGAAGATGTTGATCGACTGGGCCTACGCCAACTATGATTTTTTGTAGCTTAAATTGTGGACAGTGTTAAAAACTGTTTGAAGAGATAATTTAGAAATAGAAAACCCGCCGCCGATAAGACCGACGGAGGGTTTCCGTTGTCGTCTCGGGGCGGGGTGGTTCTGGTACCTGTGTTGCGACTATTCGTTGAACAGAGTCGCAACCGCCGCTATCTCGGCCTGATCTTCGGCGAAGGCGTTCTCGGAGATCGCTTCGCGAACTCTCTTCGGAATCTTGCCGTCGGGTACAGGCTTGCTCTTGGCGGACAGGCGTTCGAGAAGGTTGTCGCTGTAGAGGCTTCGCGCTGCCACAATCTTCTTGTTGCTGGTCGCACCGATCCTGTAGAGCCACTTCCCAACCCTGATTTCCTTGGCGGTATTTCCCACGAAATGACGGCCAATCCACATGTGGGGGGCGTAGTCCTTGTCCGTGTTACTTCCACCGTGTGAGCCTGGCATACGTACCTCCCTTTTTTTGGGTCTTTCTCGGTTTTTATAAAGAGCGATTCAAAAAGATGGTACCATTTAATAAAAAAATGTCAAATGCAAAAGTTGCTTATATTGTGGACCTACCGGGAGTCGAACCCGGACCTCGTCCATGCCATGGACGCATTCTACCGCTGAACTATAGGCCCAATTTTTGATATTATACATAACAATTTACTAACGCCAACAGCCCAGCCAGAGACTGGTCCGCCTCTGGCGGAAAAAAAAGAGCCAGTCGTCGAGATGAAGCGACGAGAGGCTCCGGGGGTAAACACTGGCTCATGCGGGACTCCTTTCCGCGGTCTGGGGGGAATAATAGGTGACACTAATTCCCCGAACCTGGAGAAATCCTTTGATCCGACCAACTATAATGTCGGGTTTGGGCGCCTGTTGGCTAACCATCAGCGCCACTCCTTGGGCTCGATTGCGCGGGAGCTCGAGGCGCAATTTCGCGCCCGACATACTCGCCAGAGTCACTGGCAGATTGCCCAGTTCCCGTGCGACACTTTCCGCAAAGTCCACATTTTCTGGACCCAAGGCAATTACGAGCGTAAATTTGCCTTTTGATCTAATGGTCTCTAACGCCTTTTCCATCTCTCACCTCCTTTCAAGTATTAAAAAGTAGAGACCGGTGCCTCTTTCACCCTAGCACAAGACCTGATATAGTAAAGCCCATGTTTAAAGATTTTTTAATCAAAAAAATGTTGAAGGCCAAGGGCGCCAGCGACGAGCAGGCTAGCATGATGGTCGCCATGATGAACAAGAATCCCGAGCTCTTCAAGCAAATTGCCGCCGAGACCGAGGTTAAGGTTAAGGCTGGTATACCGCAAGAGCAAGCCGCGATGGAGGTGATGATGGCCCACCAAGCCGAGCTCCAGGAGCTGATGAAATAATATGGGCTTATCAATTGGTATTGTGGGGTTGCCCAACGTGGGGAAGTCGACGCTGTTTAACGCGCTGACTAAAAAAAGCGTGCCGGCCGAGAACTACCCGTTCTGCACCATTGATCCAGCGGTGGGTGTGGTCGCCGTGCCTGATCCACGGCTGCAAAAGTTGACCGACTTTTCTAAATCCAAGAAAACGGTGCCCGCCGCGATTGAGTTTGTGGACATTGCGGGCCTGGTGGCCGGAGCGGCCAAGGGCGAAGGTTTGGGTAATAAATTTTTAAGTCACATCCGCGAGGTGGATGCGATTGCGCACGTGGTTCGTACTTTTGAGGATCCAAATGTTATCCACGTCGCTAACAAAATTGATCCGCTAAATGATATTGAGGTAATTAACTTGGAACTAGTGCTAGCTGATGCTGAAACGGTGAGCAAGCGCTTGGTGGGCGTTAGTCACGATGTAAAACGCGGTGTTAAAACAGCCGTGGCCGAGGAGCAGGCACTGCTTAAGGTGGCGGCGGCGCTTGATGAGGGTAAGTCTGCGACGGCCGCTAATTTGAATGCCGAAGAAAAGTTAATTTTAAAAATGCTCAACCTGCTGACCTTAAAGCCAATGCTCTATGTGGCCAACACTTCGGAGGCGGCCACCAATGTGGAGGTCACTTTTCCGGGCTTGACTGTTAAAGTAGACACCGTGTTTGAGGCCGGCCTTGATGACTTAATCCGCGCCAGCTATGAGCTCTTGGGTCTGATGACTTATTTTACCACTGGTGAGGATGAGACGCGGGCTTGGACTATTAAAAAGGGGAGCACTGCGCCAGAGGCGGGGACAGCGATACATACTGATTTTAAAGAAAAATTTATCCGGGCCGAGGTAATTAACTGGCAGGAGTTATTAACGGCCGGTTCCTACGCGGCGGCTCGTGAGAAGGGACTACTGAGAATTGAAGGTAAAGAATATATCGTCAAAGACGGCGACGTCATTGAGTTTAGGATTTAGGAAAAATTAACGAGCGTGTTACTCGTAAAAACCAAAATTAAAGAGAGTGAGGTCCATGGAGTTGGTTTGTTTGCAGACCAATTCATTCCGAAAGGAACTGAAATCTGGAGATTTACACCAGGCTTTGATCAAAAATTTACAAGGGAACAAATCCTAAGTTTTCCAGACTTACTTCAAATCTATATCTACAAATATTGCTGGAGAAGCAAGAAAAGTAAATTGTATTGTTTATCTGCCGATAATGGAAAATACTTTAATCACTCTGAAAATCCGAATATCTTATCCGGATACAGAGATAATGAGGAGGAAGTGGTTACCGTCGCTGTCCGAGATATAGAAACTGGAGAAGAAATTCTAGACAACTATTCATTTTTTGAAGACGAGAAAAGCGAGAACAATGTTCTAGATGAAATTGCCGAAAAATTTCAGCTAAAAGATGAACTCGATCCTCGTTTTAAGAAGACGGTGGTGCGGTAGAGTTTAAGATTTAAAAAAATAGCCCCGTCTTTTATTGACAGGGCCAGTAGCTTTCTCATCTCTGCTTGCGATGAAGTGCTCGTTGCTGCTTGGAGCAACAGCGGTGGCCCCAATGACAGCGACGTTCAAACCAGGCAGTTTTGGCCATGCGGATCTCCTTTCTGTTAAGAGATTAGCATACACAAGATAGTGGTGCTGCAGAGTTTAAAATTTAGGCTACTTGACGCATTGTGTAATTAGATGTATGATAGGTTTTGAACCCATACAGAAAGGACATTTATGCGAAAGTTTTGGCTTCTGATTGCTCTTTGGAACACTGTGGTTATGTGTGTGAATCTGAATGTTCTGCCGCACTTCGGTCCGGCAGCGATGACCTACATCACACCTCAATCGCAGATGCTTCCGATCATGATTCCGCTTGCTCTCTACGCGCTTTCCTTCGAACGAGTTCGAAGGAAAGCGCGTAGTTGAGATCAGTCGCCATCAAGCAATCAAGAGGGCGGCCTGTATCAACTCTAGGCTGCCCTTTCTTCTTTTAGAATATGGCAGTGTCATAATATTGTGCTAAATTAATGACGGACCAGGATTTTATCCTAATGCTGTCCAGCACAATCCAGCCAACGGAGGAATTTATGTCAGGATCTGAAGATTCTATTATTGCCGGGATTTTGAGAGTCGAAGAAGGGAATGATCGGACCAATATGGTCAAGGTTCATAAACCCAGCCTCGGCCCTTACACCTCGAGCAATCCAAAAGTTTGCCTTGATTGCGACAAGCTGCTCGACGGGGTTCAAATCGACGAACACTGTCTTGCGAAAAAATAACACCCACCAACTCAACCCAGGAAACCCCTGTCGCGAGATGGTGGGTTTTCTGTTGGATGAAGATGGTAGTGTAATAGATTTTAAAATCTAGGCAAAAAAGGTCGCGACACTGACAAACGTTTTGTCCTCGCTTGCGAGGGAGCGGTAGTCAATGTCCGACCAGTGAGTTGCTGAGATTTTGGTCGTTAGGGCTTCGCCTTCACCGACCGATCTACATGGGTTGGTAGTCAAAACAACCTTTTGCAACTATATAGATACTATCAAAGAAGATAGTGATCCCATAGAATTTAGAATCTTGCGCTCAAAGTCTACTACGGTTGAGTTAGCTGGAGGGGAAAAAGGATCTAGGTTATAGTTAGGGGCGTGAGTATTGTGGTTATTACAACCGATGATAGCGCTAAGCGGGAATTTGTAAACCGATTACATCAACAAACTGGTGAGCAGGTTAAACTGGTGCTGGTCTACCGCAACCCTCGGGCTCGCTGGT
Organism: uncultured Candidatus Saccharibacteria bacterium; assembly: GCA_964591715.1. Lineage (GTDB taxonomy): Bacteria > Patescibacteriota > Minisyncoccia > Phycocordibacterales > JACOZG01 > CAZQDR01. The sequence goes on from CAZQDR010000002.1 coordinate 48,921, forward strand.
GGCAGCGCTTTCAGCGTCGCCTAAAAACAGTTGGCTGGCCTAAGCTTTGGCACGAGTTTTGGTTTGCGCTAAAGTTGCGCATCTCGCGTCGCACTCAGCAGGCGCTTAATTATTTTCATCGGGCGACGGTTAGCCCAGAACTGTCAGGGCAATTTATCCCGCCCACTAAATCAATTGTGACGGTTAACACTAACGAGATTCACAAACTACTTCGTGAACTCTCGCCGGACTTAATTGTTGTCTGGGGCAGTCCAATTTTGCAGCCGCACATTATTAATTCGGCTAAAAAGGTGATTAATTTACATATGGGCTACTGTCCGCACTATCGCGGCTCAATCTCTAATCAGTGGGCGGTGCTCGATAATCGCTGGGAGTGTATTGGCGCAACTATTCACTATGTGGAGCAGGAGGTAGATAGTGGCCAAATCTTAAGTATTATTCCCGCCGACCACAGTAAGCCGCCAGAGGAACTTTTTTTGGATCTCAACAATCGCGCTCGCGAGCAGTACTTGGATATTGCCACTCGACTTTACAATGGAGAGGATTTGCCTGGGGTGCCACAGGATATCTCGCTTGGCCGCAAGACTTTTATTAAAGACTGGACGCATGAGCGTCGCTATCGGGTCGCGAAAGCCATTTTGGATTGGGAGCAGCATTATTCTAATTGACATCTCGCTCCTGGGTGCTACGGTAGTAATGGAGGTGAGCCATGATTCAGTGGATTCATCAGGCCGCTGAGTGGATCAGTCGGACAACTAGTTGGGGAATTATGTTTTTTGTAATCTGGGGCGGCATTGCCTTCCTCCAGATTTGGTTCGGTAACCGAGCCGCCCGTCGCAGCAAATGACGGGCCCGCCTGCAACGTTATGCGTCGCATTTCGGGCAGGCTTTTTTTATGCCCGAAACGTGGTATAGTAAGACACATGAATCCAATCAAAACCAGTGCGCGCGACTTCTTTTTGCATTTGGGGGTAATCGTCACTTTGTATGTTAGTGCGGTGAGTTTATTAAGACTCCTGTTTGAGATTATTAATATTTCGTTTCCCGATCAGCTAGCGTATCAGTATTACGGCAATCCGTATTCGACTGGCATCCGGATGGCGATCGCCTCGCTTCTGATCATGTTCCCGCTTTATCTGATTTTAACTTGGCTCTTAAACCGAGACTACGCCCGCGTACCCGAGAAGCGTGAGCTCTGGATCCGCAAGTGGTTAATTTACATTACTCTTTTCGTGGCTGGACTGACGCTCGCCATTGATTTGATTGTTTTACTGCATTACTTTTTGGGTGGCGAAATTACCACCCGTTTTGCGCTTAAAGTTTTAGCGGTGCTAATGGTGGCGATTGGCATCTTTACTTATTATCTCTTTGATGTGCGCCGTCCGGCTGGTGTAAGTGCTAAAGCCCGTCGCAGCAGTGCGGTGGCGGCAATTGTGGTGGTGCTAGCCTCAATTATTACTGGCTTTATGATCATGGGCTCACCGTTTACGGTTCGCCTCATCCGCTTAGATGAGCAAAAGGTCAATGATCTGACCAATATTCAGTGGCAGATTATCCGTCATTGGCAAAGTAAAGGTACTTTACCCAACAATTTAGGCGAGCTGTCCGACTCGATCTCTGGTACGGTCACCCCAGTTGATGCTCAAACTGGTGCAGCTTACGAGTACCGAGCCTTGGCGGCAGAGCAGTTTGAGTTGTGTGCCACCTTTAATCGACCCAACTCGACCAAGCTCGCTAACAGCAACACCCGGCCGATCGAGCGAATGAGCCCTGACAGTGAGAACTGGCAACATGGTGCAGGCCGCTCCTGCTTTACGCGCACGATTGACCCCGAGCTTTATCCGGTAACGCCGCGCAAGGTTTAATGGAGGCCTACGATCATCAAAAAATCGAAAGTAAGTGGCAGGCCGAGTGGGCGAAGCTGGGTTTATATCAAGCTGCCACCGAAAGCACTAAACCAAAGTTTTACGGCTTAATTGAATTTCCGTATCCGTCGGGTGAGGGCTTACATGTGGGTCACATTCGTTCCAATACGGCGATGGACATTATTGCCCGCAAGCGCCGGATGGAAGGCTTTAATGTCTTGTATCCGATTGGTTGGGATGCTTTTGGCTTGCCAACCGAGAACTATGCGATTAAGACCGGCAAGAAGCCGGCCTTGGTGACGAAGGAGAATACAGATAACTTCCGGCGGCAGCTTCAGGCGCTTGGCTTCTCGTTTGATTGGTCACGCGAGATTAACACCACGGATCCCAATTATTATCGCTGGACCCAGTGGCTCTTTTTGCAGTTCCATAAGCAGGGACTGGCTTACAAAAAGAAGATGACGATAAACTGGTGTCCCAAGGATTTAACGGGCTTGGCTAACGAGGAGGTGATTAATGGTTGTTGCGAGCGCTGTGGGACGCCGGTTGAGAAGCGAGAGAAGGAGCAGTGGATGCTCGCGATCACTAAGTACGCTGACCGGCTCGACAAAGATTTAGATGATGTCGATTACTTACCGCAAATAAAAACCCAGCAGCGTAACTGGATCGGCCGCTCGGAAGGCGCGGAGTTTGATTTCTCTGGAATTAAAGTTTTCACTACGCGACCGGACACGATTTTTGGGGTTACTTTTGTGGCCGTATCGGGAACGTTGGCGGAACTATTGACGGGTAAAAAATTTGATATACCGGTAGCGGTTGATCGGGAAGAGAAGGAGAAGGTTGGATTTGATACCGGTTTGAAAGTAAAAAATCCCGCCAGTGGCGAGGAGGTGCCGGTTTGGGCAGTTAATTATGTCGCCAGCGATTATGGCACCGGCGCCGTGATGGGCGTACCCGCCCATGATCAGCGTGATTTAGAGTTTGCCAAAAAATATAATTTACCAGTTTCTGAGGCAGCTCTTGTGGAAAAAGAAGTTGGAATCACCAAGGGTAGCGGAATTAAAAAAGTAAATTACAAACTTCGCGATTGGGTGTTCTCGCGACAGCGCTACTGGGGCGAACCAATCCCAATGATTAACTGTCCTAGTTGTGGCTGGGTGCCAGTACCCGAGGAGCAATTACCTGTCACCTTGCCCGATGTGGAGCGTTACGAACCCACTCAAACAGGGGAGTCGCCTTTGGCCGCCATTGAGTCTTGGGTCAACACCACTTGTCCGAAATGTGGTGGCGCGGCTAAACGGGAGACTGACACGATGCCTAACTGGGCCGGATCTTCCTGGTATTACTTGCGCTATACCGATGCCCAAAACGAAAAGAGTTTTGCTAGTAGCGAAGCGCTAAAGTATTTTACACCCGTGGATTGGTACAACGGCGGGATGGAGCATACCACTCTTCACTTGCTTTACTCACGTTTTTGGCACAAGTTTTTGTTTGATCAAGGTTTGGTGCCGACCGCCGAGCCGTACCTCAAACGGACCTCGCACGGCCTTATTTTGGCCGAAGGGGGCGAGAAGATGTCTAAGTCGAAGGGGAATGTGGTAAGCCCCGATAAGCTGGTTGAGCTTTACGGCGCGGACACCCTGCGGCTTTACGAGATGTTTATGGGTCCCTTTGACCAGCCGATTGCCTGGAGCACCGAAAGTCTGATTGGTCCGCGCCGGTTTTTGGAGCGGGTCTGGAAGTTGCAATCCAAATTGAGTCCCGGAGCTGATGAGTTAGGCAGCTCACTTAATCAGACCATTAAAAAGGTCTCCGAAGATATCGAGGCATTAAAGTTTAACACCGCCATTTCCGCTTTAATGATTTTAGTTTCCGAAATGGAGAAGGCTCCGGTCTTGGGTCATCAAAGTTACGAAGTTTTGCTTAAGCTTTTGTTTCCGTTTGCGCCGCATGTGTCGGAAGAGCTCTGGCAATCACTCGGCCACCAACAGTCAATTGGTCTCGAGACCTGGCCCAGCTACGATGCCACGGCAATTTTGGCTGAACGACGGATTATTGTTCAGGTTAACGGTGTTAAAAGAGCCGAATTAGAATTGGTCGCCGAGACGGATGAGGCGATGATTGAGAAAATGGCTCAAGCTAGCCCCCTAGTAGCTAAGTGGCTCGACGGTAAGGAGATTAAAAAGATAATTCATGTGCGGGGTAAGTTAGTCAACCTTGTGGTCTAATACTTGACTATAATTTAGCGCCATGATAGAAATAAGCCATTAATTATGACAAACATGACTAAAGAAGTAATCACTTTCAAGCCCAAGAAGGTCACCAAGGACCTGTTGGCCGGTTTGCCTGAGCGCGCGCGCCAAATTATCAAAATGCGTTACGGTTTGGACGAGAAGGACGGCATGACGCTTGAAGCGATCGGCCAAACCTACAATATTACTCGTGAGCGCGTTCGCCAAATCGAAGATTTTACTTTGAAGTCAATCCGCAAGTCACCAGCGATGGGTTCAACCTTGGATGTTTTCAACGAGCTCCACGCGGCCATGGAGGAATACGGCGGCATTGTCCACGAACAGGAGTTTTTAAACTTCTTAACTAAGGATCGGGTCACTCAAAACAATTTACACTTTTTGCTCGTGTTGGGTGAGTCATTTGATAAGCTGCGGGAGGACGACTCCTTCCATCACCGCTGGACCGTTGATCAGGATTTTGCCCAGTCGGTCCACCAGTCATTAAAAAACCTTTGCACCAAGCTGACCGAGGATGACTTATTGAGCGAGGGTGAGATGGTCAATAAATTTTTAGAAAATCTAAATAGCGAAATTAAGCCCGAGGCAGCCAAGCCCCACGCGCGCCGTTGGCTTGCCATCTCCAAGGACATTGGCCAAAGCCCGATTGGTGAGTGGGGTCTAACCAAGTCGCCCAATGTTAAAGTTCGCGGTATTCGTGACTACGCTTACCTGATCATGCGTAAGCACGGTTCACCAATGCACTTTACCGAGGTAGCTAAGGCTATCGAATCAACTTTTAGTCGCAAGGCTAATCCAGCTACTTGTCATAACGAATTAATCAAGGATAACCGCTTTGTGTTAGTTGGCCGCGGCATGTACGCGCTGGCTGAATGGGGTTACTCCAAAGGTGTCGTCCGTGACGTTATTCGATCGATCATCAAGGAGGGTGGTCCAATGACCAAGGAGGACATCTTAAGCAAAGTGATGAAAGAACGTTACGTCAAAGAGAACACGATTTTGGTTAATCTCAAGAACCCAAAACACTTCAAGGAGGACAAGCAAGGCCGCTTCTCCATCGCCTAAAGTTTACAAATTGAAAGTCCCCACCAACTCAACACTGGTGGGGACTTTTTAATTATTGTAGAATATACTCATGCACACGTTTTTGGAGCTGATGGAAGATCTTTGGTTGGTAATCGTAATCTTTGTTGCTGCCGCCGCTTTGATTATTTGGCTCTCATTTAAAGTCTCGACTGGTTCGGTGTTCGGGCTAGCTCTATACTATCTGCTCATCTTCTCTCCAGTTTGGATCTCCTTTTTGCTGGCGATCGTTGGCTGGGATCTGTGGTTGGTCTATATTCGTTCGCTGTCGGTTAGTAAAATTAAGCCGGTCTTACTTGAAATTAAATTGCCGAAGGAGGTGCGGCGTTCGCCAATGGCCATGGAGGTCTTTTTTAGCGCCCTATACCTAACGGGCAGCTCCTCCTTTTTGGAGCAGTACTGGCATGGCAAAATTCGCCCCTGGTTCTCACTTGAGCTGGTATCGCTTGGGGGCGCGGTGCACTTTTATGTTTGGACTGATGATAAGAACCGCGCCATCGTTGAGGCCCAGCTTTACGCTCAATATCCCGAAGCAGTAATTCAGGAGGTTGATGACTATACCAAAAACGTGACCTGGGATCCGGTCAAATGGGGGATGTGGGGCACCTACTTCCGTCTTGGCGAAATGGATGCCTATCCGATAAAAACCTACGTTGATTATGGTTTGGACAAGCCAAGCGCCGAGGAAGAGGAGAAGGTTGACCCGCTGACCTCAATGCTCGAGTATCTTGGATCACTAAAGCCACACGAGCAAGCTTGGGTCCAAATCCTGATCCAGGCCCACAAGAAGGAAGGCCTTAAAGAGGGTCGCTTGTTTGAGCGTCCGGATTGGAAAAAGGAGGCTCGAAAGGAGATAGAGAAGATTCGCGAGGAGGCGACTCCAGAACGGCCCGGTTCTGAGTACCCGGGCTTTCCCAATCCCACCAAGGGACAGGTTGAGAAGATTGCTGCCATCGAACGCAGTATTAGTAAGTATCCGTTTGAAACGGTTATTCGTTGCATGTATGTAGCCAAGGATAATAAGTTTGGTCCCTCGAGTATTCCTGGTTTGATTGGTAGTATTCGACAATACAATTCTCGCGAGCTTAACGGTTTTAGCCTCGGCTGGTTGACCGATCACGCTGATACGGCTAAGGATTTAGTTACCGCGTTTGGCTGGCTGCCATTTTTTGGTAGCTACATGGCCAGCCGGGTTGATAAAATGAAGCGTCAGATGCTAGATGCTTACAAAAAGCGATCTATCTTCCAGCCCCCTTACAAAAACTTTCACATCAAACCATTTATTTTAAACACTGAGGAGTTGGCCACCATCTTCCACTTGCCAGGTCAGGTAGCCTCTACCCCGACACTGCAGAAGATCGAGTCCAAGCGCGCCGAGCCGCCCACAAATTTACCCCTTTAATAATGCTCACACCCAAACTAACCAAAAAGGAAACTGTTTTTCTGGTCCTACTACTTGCCTTAATGGTGGTTGGTCTTTTTTTTATGCCACCAAAGGACTTTCCGGTTAACACCGTGGTCCGTGTGGTAACAGGAGAAAGTCTTGACGATACCGCCGACCGCCTCCATCGGCGGGGTGTCATTAGTACCCCAGCCTTGTTCAAATCATTGGCTCGCTTGATGGGTAATGGTCAGGTGCAAGCCGGCTATTATCAGTTTGAGGAGCCGCTACCACTCTTGGCGGTCATAAATCGCTTGCGACGCGGAACCTCGACTCTTAATCCGGTACGCGCGGTGTTGTTTGAGGGATTTACCAATCAGCGGATGGCTGACGCTTTAGCCAAGCTTAAGTTGCCGCAGTTTAAAAAAACTGAATTTTTGGCGCTGGCCTCGAGTTCGCAAGGGTATCTCTTCCCGGATACCTACTTTTTTCCGAGTCAGCTTAGTGCAGCAGATATTATTGATTTGATGCAGGCAAATTTCGAGCGGCGCACAAAAACGATCCAAGCGGGGTTAAAGTACTCCAATCGCAGCTTGGACGAGATAATTAAACTGGCCTCAATTATTGAGCGCGAGGCGTCAGATCCTGCCGACCGACGGATGATTGCGGATATTTTGTGGCGACGCTATGATGTTGGCCATCGGTTACAAGTGGACGTGGCACGAGAGACTTACCGGCAGAGCGGCTTCCCTAATCAGCCGATCGCTAACCCGGGACTCGATTCGATTAACTCGACCCTTGAGCCGACACCCAACGATAACTGGTTTTACTTGTCAGACCGCCGGGGTGTTACGCACTACGCCGTTACGTACAAGGATCATCTAAAGAATATTAATACTTACTTACGCTAAAATCTGATGAAGAAGCATAATCTAGCTTTTATTGATTTGGAAACGACGGGTACCGATCCCGAGCGTCACGAGATTGTGGAGATTGGTTGCTTGATTGCCAAGCAGGTGCCCCGGCCGGGCAAGGGACCAACTGTCGAGATGATTGAAGCTTTTGATATTAAAGTCCAGCCCGAGCACATTGAGACCGCTGAACCCGAAGCCCTCCAAATCAACGGCTATAATAGCGCCGACTGGCTGTTTGCGGTGTCGCTACCTCAGGCACTAAAGATGTTGGCCGACAAAACTGGCGGAGCCATTATGGTCGCCCAAAACGTAACCTTCGATTGGAATTTTTTAAACAAGGCTTTTGCCAAAACGGGGATTGCTAACCCGATGCACTTTCCGAAAATTGATTTAATCTCGATGGCTTTTGCCAAGCTTTATCATGACGAGCGGGTTCAACGTTTTGGTCTCGGCGCTCTGACGGATCACTTTGGCCTAAAAAATGACCAGGCTCACACGGCGCTAGCCGACATCAAGGTAACCTTTGAAATTTATAAAAAACTACTGGACTTATAGGCCGGCGATACTAGTTGCCGCATAGAGGACACTAATACCAAAAATAGTTGCAACGGTGGTCCAAACTGTTGGATGTTGATGATGGCTCTCTGGTAATAAGTCGCTAGCGCCGAGATAGAGGAAGAAGCCCGTAAAGACCGCCAGCACCATACCGACAGTCTGCTCCGG
>CAZQDR010000002.1:57145-67737 GCA_964591715.1 uncultured Candidatus Saccharibacteria bacterium
AGGCGAATAAAGAACGTCAAAATAATACCGGCGAGGGGAGCCAGAGCATCAACCAGGAGCCAGCGGAAGGCGCGCCCGCGACTGGCCGTATTCTTGAGCACTAAACCGACTGTATTTAAACCATCCGAGAAGTTGTGCGCCAAAACCGCCGCGGCGACAATCCAACCAATGCCGGGCGAGACCTGGAATGCGAAGCCGATCGCCATACCATCAAGCAAACTGTGAATGGAGATACTGACTGCGCCCAATAGTCCCCGCTGGTGGTGATGGTGTCCAGCATGGTCGCAGTCGTCTTGGCCGTGACTGTGAAGTGAGAGTGCGCGATCAATAATGAGGTAGAAAACAAAGCCTAGAGCAATCATTAGGGTGGCGAGAGAGGTGTTCTCACTACCAATAAGTTCAATTGATTCAGGCAAGAGATCAAAAAAGGCCACACCGACAACCGCGCCAGCACTAAAGCCTAGGATGAGATGAAGGTGATCCTTAAAGCGGAGGGCAAAAAGCCCGCCAATCATCGTCGCCACCACCGCACAAAGTCCAATTACAATAATCATAATTTTATTTTTTTGTTTAACATCACCCTAGCACAAATTTCGAAGGTGTGGTAGAACCATAACGGATATAGTCGCGTCCGAGGACTATCTAGGGTCGACGTCTGGTGGGTTAGCCCTGAAGGCGCCTGCTAGAGTAGCCGTGAAGCCGTCGCTCTTAAATATTCGGACAATTGTGAGGTGTTGGATGACGCTGTCGAAGGCCTTCTATCGAGGCGAAGTTTCCTACGAGCTGTGGAATCTTTGGGTTAGGCATAATCAGGCATCAAGTTGCGCTACTATCAGTGCAAGGATGGGAACCTTGCCCCACCGGATTGTTACATCCTTATTAATTTTGGCCCTGTTGATCTGTTGGTGCACTCTTGTTGTACCATTCATGTCTGGCTCGCGAATGTTTCGCTATCCAATGATTATTGCAGGAGTCTGTACCTTCCTGGGCTATTGCGGTATGGATACCTTGGCACTATGGAAGGGGCAGAGGGATTTCCTTCGTGATGTAAGGAGGTTAACTCTCTACACTTTTATAACCCCCATAACGCACCTCGGCTCTCTGGGATCTAAGGAACTTCGTAGCTTTGCTTCTGATCAGCTGGTAAAGCTTGCGGGATCAATTCTTGCGGCAGAGTCTGAAGACCGTTCGAGCAAGACACTGGACCAACTTCGTTTAGAGTTCCGAAAGGCTCACGAGGCCTTTCTGTGCTTTGATCTCGTTGAGCGCAAGTGGGAGATGTATTTCAATCAAGCAAAGCGAGGCTGCTCCTTGGTCTAGAGTAGCAATTACAGCTTAGCCCGCGGAACACTCCGCGGGTTTTTTCTTACAGAAAATTGTGCTAGCTTTGAATAATGAAGTCAAAGGGGTTGGTTTACTTAGGAATGTCGGGAGGGGTGGATTCGTCCGTTTCGGCGGCGCTTTTGTTGCGCGCGGGGTACGAAGTGGTTGGTGTTTTTATTAAAGTCTGGGAGCCGCCAGGTTACAAATGCACCTGGCGTGAGGACCGTCGTGAGGCTATGCGGGTAGCCGCCGCGCTTAATATTCCACTCCTCACCCTAGACCTTGAGGCGGAGTATAAGCGAGAAGTGGTTGACTACATGATCAAGGAGTATCAATCCGGCCGGACGCCTAATCCGGATGTGATGTGCAATAAGGTAATTAAATTTGGCGCTTTTTACGACTGGGCTCGAAAGCGGGGGGCCGACTTGGTGGCCACCGGCCATTACGCCCAAGTCTTGAATGGAGAACTAACAGTCTCAAAAGACCAAAACAAAGACCAAACTTATTTTTTGTGGAATTTGCGTGGTGAGCAGCTTCAGCATATTATTTTCCCGATCGGTCACTTAACCAAGCCCGAGGTGCGAACACTAGCTAAAAAATTCAAGCTCCCTAATGCGGAAAAGCGAGACAGTCAAGGATTGTGTTTTATTGGCCAGATTGATTTAAAAGAGTTTCTTGGTCGCTATCTCAAATTAAAAGCCGGTCAGGTACTAAACGAACAAGGCGAGGTTATTGGTGAGCACGACGGTGCCGTGCTTTACACCGTCGGGGAGCGTCACGGTTTTACAGTTAAGCCAAATAGCCCCGTCGAGCAGCCTTACTTTGTAACCGAGCGCAATTTAAAAGCCAATACGATTACTGTTGGCCGGAGCATAACTCAAACAATGACTCCAAAAGTATTTTTAGAACAGATCAACTGGCTTAGTGAGCCGCCCCAGGAGGGGAAGAAATATTTGGCTCGGATTCGTCATCGTGGCGAGCTTTATCCCTGCCAAGTAAAAATTAGTCAATCTAAAATTGAAGTCGTTTTTTTGAAACCACCTTTCGCACTAGCCGCCGGTCAGTCTTTAGTCATGTACAGTCAGAATCGGGTTTTAGGCGGGGGAGTTATCGTTTAAATTATTATCGTTGATCTCGTGCAAGGCAACAATAAACAGCGACTCGCTCCAGCCGAGTGGGGTATTGTCATTATATTTACTGGAATTAGAGAAGAAGAGTTCTGGTACGCCGTCTTTGGTGGCAGTTTTCTTGGCTTCTTCAAGAAAGTGTTTAGCTTTTTCCTCATTGCCCAGCTTGTCATAAATAATTGCTAGCCAAGAAAGACCAAACGTCCACTCCGCCTCCTCTGACCAACCGTCAGGATTCTTGTTGTAGTAATGGTCACCCTTATAACGGATCACACCATGTTCGCGCAAGAGGTGATACTCAACATTTTCTAAAATGACTGCGGCTTCCTCGGGAGTCACCACATTGTAGGGCCACAGCAATGAGAGTAACGATAGGTCAACGAACTTTCGCTGTGACTCACGGGGCAAAATGGCGTGGAGTTTTTCCTCACCTTTTTTAATTAAATCATCCGGCACCTCGATCCCAGCGACGTTTTTAATCATCTTTAACCCAGCGAGACAGGCACCAACTGATGAAGCGTGCAGTTCCTGATCCTCCTCCCACATGCCAGAGTCCGGATCGTGCCAATATTCTAGCGTCGAGAGATACCAGACTAATTTTTGGATAACCCGACGGTCATCGTCATTGGCCACGATTAGACCAGGGCGCTTAACCTCTAACTCGCCGATCTTAAACAAGACGCAACCAATTGAATCATTTTGCTTATTGCCCCACTCCTCCCAGTATTCTTCAAAAGTTTCGGGATTATAGCGCGGGTGAATGTACTCGTGAGTGTGGGCCGGTTTGCGGCTGATGGCGAAATCAATTTTGTACTCATGCTTTTTGAAAATGTCTAAAATGGCGCGATAAGTTCGATGAACTGTTTCCCAGTCGCCCATAATCTCAAAAGCGAGACACTCGTAAAAGTTGTCCCGCAACCACGCCTTATTGTAGCCGGTGCTGATGTCCTTTTTGGAGGCGGCAAACAAACCAGATTTATACTGCAGGTCTTTTAAAATTTGCACATGTTGCTCTAAAAGTTTTTCGTACATGCTCTTATTGTAATGAACAAACTATTAAACCACAACGCTGTGCTTGTAGACTCCTAGTTGAAAAACGTATACTGCCTTCGCTTACTAATAATGATTTATCTATGAAGACATCCCCACGATTAACTGAACATGAGTCACTGCAAGATTTAGCGATCCCAGCTTTTGCCTTGGGCCGCCTGGTCCACTGGCTCGGCAGTGTCCATAACGATATGTACGCTGAGACCGTGCGCGAGATTAAACGTCTGCTCGACAAGGATGTGGCCGAGCCGATTACCCTAGTGGTAACCTCGCCGGGTGGTGCAACTGGGATCGCGATGAGCTTTTATGACATGATGCGCAAGGTTTATCGACCTACTTTGCACACCATTGGTTCAGGTGATGTTGACTCATCAGGCCTGATTATTTTCTTAGCGGGTGAAAGACGCTATATTACACCGCATACCACCCTCTTTCTTCATTTAGCGGGAAGAACTTTTGACACAGCCAGACGCTTCTCAACCTCAGACATGGAATCAATTCTTAAAGAGGATAAACTCAAAGATTTGCACTACGCTTCAGTTGTTTCGGATCGTTCGGGTGGACGCCTAAGCCGAGCCAAAGTGTTGGAATTGATGGCGGGTAACACAGTTCTCACTGCCGTTGAGGCTAAGGAATACGGCTTGGCTCATCACATTCTTTCAGTGTAGCGTTGTTAACCTAAAATTAACGATCGACTGTTATGGTGAGAGAGGTCGAAAGATTATTAGGCAACCTTTCTATACTTATGGCTGACAACAACAATGGAAACTCTTCTCGCCGTGGCTTCGCTGCCATGGATCCCGAGGAGCAGCGACGGATTGCCAGCGAAGGCGGTAAGGCTGCTCACGAAAAGGGTACCGCCCACGAGTTTGACTCGGAGGAGGCACGTGAGGCTGGCCGCAAAGGTGGGAAAGCCTCCCATGGAGGCGGTCGCCGTGGCAACCAAGAAGGTGGGGCAGAGGACAGTAGCGAATCAATGTAGGATTGATCGCCCCCGTCGAACGCAAACCATCCGTCCGCAACTAGCGGCACGGGTTTGTTTGCGATCTCTTTTTTTATCGCTAAAATCTGCTACAATTCCTCCATATGCAGTCAGACGAAATTCGGTCCCGCTTCTTGGCTTTCTTCCAAAAGCGCCAGCACGCCATTATTCCCTCCGCTCCCTTGGTGCCAGAGAATGATGCCTCGGTCTTATTCACGACCGCGGGCATGCAGCCACTAGTCCCATATCTATTAGGTGAACCACATCCCGCCGGCCGACGCCTCGCCAATGTCCAAAAGTGCGTTCGGACCGGTGATATCGATGATATTGGCGACAACCGACACCTCACTTTTTTTGAGATGTTGGGCAATTGGTCGCTGGGCGATTACTTTAAGACGGAAGCGATTAATTGGAGCTACGAATTTTTAACTTCGAAAGAGGAAGGCTTAGGGCTTGATCCAACAAGACTTTACGTGACTGTGTTTAAAGGCGAGAACGGGATACCGCGCGACGAGGAGGCCGTTAAGATTTGGCAAGAAATTTTTACCAAACATGGCCTTTCGTCTGGCGTCGCTGGTGATAGTGAGGAGTTGGGTGGCGAGGTGCGGATTATCCCTCTCGGCGTAGATGATAACTTTTGGATTGCTGGGGCTACGGGTCCCTGTGGTGGCGATACGGAAATATTTTATGACACCAGACCGGAGGATGGTTTGCTCACGGGCAAGTTTGGCACGCGAGTTGACGGCTTCCGACTAATTGAAGTTTGGAATAACGTTTTTATGGAATTTAATAAAACAGCTGATGGTCGCTACGAACCATTGGCCAAACAAAATGTCGACACTGGCATGGGGCTCGAACGGACCACGGCGGTACTTCAGGGCAAAACGACTGTCTTTGATACTGACTGCTTTGCTGATATTTTAGAAACGATCCAAAAATTGGCGACGACGCGCAATGAGAAGGCCGAGCGGGTGATTGCGGATCATATTAGAACCGCCGTCTTTATGATTGCGGATGGCGTTTTGCCGGCTAACAGTGATCGCGGTTATATTTTGCGCCGATTGCTCCGCCGGGCTGTCCGCTATGCCAATATCTTGGAGTTAGAGGCAGACAAGCTCCAAACTGTAGCCGCAACTGTTATCAAAAAGTACGGATCAGTTTATGCGGAGCTGGAGCTCCGCGAGCAATCAATCAAGGATGAAATTAGCCAAGAGGAGGCGCGCTTTCGCGAGACATTGGAACGCGGGTTGCGCGAGTTTGATAAGCTGGCCGGCAGTGGTGCGGAATTATCGGCTAAGTCTGCCTTTGATTTATACCAGACTCACGGCTTTCCGTTTGAGGTGACCAAGGAGATGGCGAAGGAGAAGGGGATCGCCATTGACGAAGCGGGCTTCGCTAGTGAATTAAAGAAGCACCAAGAGCTCTCGCGGGCGGGCGCGGAGCAAAAGTTTAAGGGTGGGCTCGCTGGTCACGGTGAAATGGAAACCCGCTACCATACCGCTACTCACTTACTTCATCAGGCCTTACGCGACACTCTTGGGACTCATGTCGAGCAAAAGGGGAGCAATATCACAGCTGAACGCTTGCGCTTTGACTTTATTCACCCAGCCAAAATGACAGACGAAGAGAAAAAGCGCGTCGAGGATATCGTGAACGAGAAAATCAAAGCCAGTATACCGATGCAGCAGGTTATTTTACCGCGCGCTGAGGCCGAGGCCACCGGCGCGCTCCATTTCTTCGCCGATAAATATGGTGATCAAGTCTCAGTTTACTTTATCGGACCAGATCTTGAACATGCGTACTCCAAAGAGTTCTGTGGCGGACCGCATGTTAAGAACACGGCCGAGCTCGGACATTTCAAAATACAAAAAGAGGAAGCAGTTGCCGCTGGAATCCGGCGTCTAAAAGCCGTTTTAGAATAATTCACTAGACATTTCTTTTGGCAAAAATATATCTCTGCTATACTTAAATAACGTATGGCGCAGACTGTGATCATTGATATTGGGAGTACTTCCGTTGGTGGGGCGATTTTAGAAGTTCCCAAGCACAAGAGTGGTGGGGAGCTGTGTAATCATCTTGTCGCTTCGGTGCGCAACGAGACAACTTTCCAAGAGGACATTGATTTGCCGCGCTACCTCGATGGCATTGTGGAAGTACTCAAGAAGACCTTGGCTGATTTGGCTAAAACAACCAAAGGCAAACCGGCCGCGGTCCAGTGCTTTCTCTCAGCACCTTTTTATGCTTCACGCACTCAAGAAATTCTGAAAACGGAGGCCAAACCATTTACAGTAACCGCCAAAGTTGTGAGTGATTTAGTTGCGGCCGATGTTGGTCGCTTTAAGGAGGCCCAACCACACCTGTTTAAAGAAGGGGATGATTCCAATACTCATCAGGTGGTTGAGAACGAGATTTTGCGCCTAGCCCTCAACGGTTACGAGCTGGCTCAGCCCTATCGGCAAAGCGCTGAAGAGCTGGCTATTACCAGTTACTTAAGTATTGCGGCCTCACCAATTATTGAGCGCTTCCGCCAAGCCGTTGCCGCCCAGTGGCACGGTCTTACTCCTGAGTTTAATACCTTCTCCTACGCGTTTTATAAAGCCTTAATGCTAGTCATTGCCGACAAGAAAAACTTTTTAATTTTGGATATTGGGGGCGAGATTACCGAGATCTCGATTGTTTGGCGCGGCCTGCTCTGGCGGAGCATCTCCTTCCCGCTTGGCCACAATTGGCTGATTCGCGAATTAACGAAGAAGTTTGCTACCACCCCAGCCGAGATTATGTCCTCCCTTAAACTCTATTTAGATAGTGCCCAGCATACTGGTGTCGCCGCCAAGATGGAGAAGGAGCTAGCGACAGCTAAAGAGGAGTGGCTCACCGCCTTCCGCGAGGCTTTGACCAAAATATTGGACAGCTGTATCTTGCCCGAGAACGTGTTTGTGCTAGCAGAGCCAGTCATGGTCAATATCTTTCGCGCCTGGCTCAAGGAAGAGCAGTTTGAACACCTAACGATTAGTAATAAAAAATTTGAGGTCAACGTTCTCAAAGATGATGTGTTTGGTTCCTTCTGTGTCCACGGGGACACAGCTATCCACGACTTTACTCTAATGGTCGAAGCCATATTCTGTGATAAAATCAGTAAAGTCTAATTATGTTTCAAGAAGTCCGCCAACATCGTCGTAGTTTAAAGGAGATCTTGCCCCGCAAGCCCTTACCGCCGCCACCAAGCGGTGACGTTCTGCCACCCAAAACTTTTAACCCTGGCGTGCCTCCCACGCCAATTCAACCTAGTCGCTCCCGATCCGGCTTTCGACCATTTTCAATTTTTATTACCATTGTTTTTGTTTTGCTAATAGTCGGCGGCGCGCTCTTTGTTATCACCGCAACAATGTCTGGTGCTCAGGTTGTAATCACCCCAAAAACCCTCACTCTTCGCTTTGAGAGTACCGCTATTAGTTACGCGCCCGTGGAGCTAATGAGTCTCCAGCCAATCACCGAGTCCGCGACCGTTAAAGCGACCGGGGTGCAAAAGATCGTCACCAAAGCCGGCGGCAAAGTCATGCTCTACAATAGTTTTAGTACAACCGCTCAAAAACTGGTCAAAAATACTCGTCTCCAAGCCAAGAGCGGCCGCATTTATCGCCTAACCGACGCCGTTAGTGTCCCGGGCTATAAAAAGTCGGGCACCACCATCACTCCAGGACAGATTGAGGTGACGGTGATCGCCGAGGAAGCAGGAGAGGCCTACAACAGTCAACCGACCGACTTTACCATACCGGCCTACAAAACTGATGCTCGCTACACCAAGCTTTATGGTCGATCCAGTACCGCGATTAGCGGTGGCAGTAATACCGAACAGTTGGTGGTGTCGGAGAGTGATAAGCAAGCCGCGACCACGGCTTTAAAAGATAAATTGAACGAGCGAATCTCTACCCAAGCTCGATTTCAAATTCCAAACAATTTTATCCTCTATGATGATGGAATTTTTGTAACTTTGTCTCAAAAAGTAGAGCCTGTCGGCAGTAGTACGGCCGAGGCTAAAATTACGACCACGGCCACCGTTAAGGCGCTGCTGTTTGAGGAGAGTCGGCTGACAAACCTGCTGTTGGACAGCGCCGATCTTGCCTCTAGTAGTGTTAAATACAAGATTCCAGCCATCCGTTCTCTAGAGGTGACGCTAGCCAACAAATCAGCGGTCAACCTGACCACTGACAAGGTGGTAGCTCTAACTGTTACCGGCACCCCAACGGCAGTAGCAGAGGTAGATACGGCCAAACTGAGCGCTATTTTAGCTGGTCAATCCAAACAGCAAGCCGAAACGATTTTTAAGGACTTCGCCTCAATTTCCGCCGCCCAGGTCTCACTAACACCGCCCTGGTTACGCCGCTTTCCCAAAAATTCGGCCACTAATAAGATTGAGCTTAAATTACCAGCCGAGCCAGGCTTGACGCCCTAAGGCCAGTTTGCTAGTATTAGCCCCGTAGCTAAAAATGCCAGCAGATAGCATATCGAGCCAGCCTGTCGAGAGACAAGGAGACGTTGTCTCTGGTATTGTTGTGGAAGCTTTGCCCAACACGCTGTTCAAAATTGAGTACGGTCAAGACGGGAAGGTACTAGCGTATCTCTCGGGCAAAATGAGACTGCATCGGATCCGAATTCTCGTCGGAGATAAGGTTGATGTTCTTCTCGACAAGTATGGCGGCAAAGGACGTATTATTAGGAGATTATAAAATCATAAATTTTTTATGCAGGTGCGTGCTTCAATTCGCAAACGTTGTGCCGGATGTAAAATGGTTAAACGCCGTGGTCATCTGTATATTATTTGCAAGGTGAAGCCGAAGCATAAGCAGAAGCAAGCTTAAATAATTTACATGCGTATCGCCGGTATTACCATTCCCGATAATAAACGACTAGAGGTGGCCCTGACCACTATTTATGGTATTGGCCGACCTCGCTCCCGCCAAATTTTAAACGAGGCCAAAGTTGACTTTGATCGCCGAGCTAAGGATCTCTCAGCTGAGGAGGAGAATGTGATCCGTCGCTTAATTGAGACCGAGAAGATTGAGGGCGTCCTGCGCCGCGAGACCTCGGCCAACATCAAGCGCTTAATTGATATCAAAGCTTATCGCGGCGTCCGCCATGCTCGCCGTTTGCCAGTCCGTGGTCAGCGCACCAAAACTAACTCCCGCACCCGTCGGGGCAACGTCCGCAAGACGATGACCTCTGGTCGCAAGAAAGTAGAGAAGAAATAATATATGGGTAAGAAACGAATCACCACATCAGGCGGAGACACCAATGCCGGCGAGAACAAGGCCGCGGTTTCTTCCAAGCGCAAGTTGGCCCAGGGAATCTTGGCTATTTCCGCCACGTACAACAATACGAAAATTGTGCTAACTGACCCTTCAGGTAATGCCGTGGCCTCATCGTCCAGCGGCAGTCTTGGTTTTAAGGGGGCCAAAAAGGGAACGCCTTTTGCGGCTGGCAAAGTCGCTGAGCTTTTAGCTGATAAGGCCACAGCGATGGGCCTAAAGGAGGTAGATATTTTGGTTAAGGGTGTCGGCGCTGGTCGCGAGTCGGCTATCCGCGCCTTTACGGCTCGCGGTTTTGTGGTTAACTCGATCAAGGATTCGACTCCCGTGCCTTTTAATGGTCCAAAGCCGCCTAAGCCCCGGCGCGTTTAAATAATAATAATCGACAGACAGGTATGAAAATAGGTCCAAAATTTAAAATCGCACGTCGTCTCGGTAGCCGCGTTTTCTCTAAAACGCAGTCGACCAAATTTAGCATTTCCGGTAGCGTCCAAAAGCAGGGCGGTCGCCGGCCTAAAGCGCTATCTGAATACGGTCAGCAATTGATCGAGAAGCAGAAGGCCCGCTACACCTATGGTTTGAAGGAACACCAGTTTGCCAGCTATGTTAAAGGTATCCGCGGCAAGAAAGGTAGCCCAGTTGCCTTGCTCTACAAAACCTTAGAGTCTCGTTTGGATAACGTTGTTTTCCGCATGGGTATTGTCGCGACGCGACCCTTTGCCCGCCAGGTAATTACCCACGGCCACATCACGGTTAACGGCCGCCGTTTAAATATCCCTTCATACCAGGTAAAGGTTGGTGACG
>CAZQDR010000003.1:0-66936 GCA_964591715.1 uncultured Candidatus Saccharibacteria bacterium
CTCTGGATCAAAGGTTGCTAGGCACCTCCCCAGAGCGTATCGCCGCCACGCCGCGTCCTTCATCGCCTCGTAGAGTCTAGGCATCCACCATATGCTCTTAAATTTCCTATTAGGAAATCTAAAAACCATTACATTCTACTTAACTTTAACTTACTTTCCGCCTTGCGGCGGACTCAGTGATTACTTTTTTCTGCCCCGCCTCCAACGCCTAAAAGACCCTTTTTTGATAAAAGTCAGCGTGTGACGGGAATTAAGTTGTCAAAGTCCGCGATTTGTTAAGAAAAAACCGCCCCAGGGGGCGGCCTGTCGAGCGACAGAAAGTAGCTCAGCTAAGCCGCCTTTTGGAATGATTCTTTGGTAACATATCGATACTGGCCATTCTATAGGAAGACTTATCCCCCGTCAAGCGGCGGGATAGCTGCCTGTTTTTAGCTGTTAGCGCCTAGGTTTTAAGCCCTATTTTGTGAACTTGAAGGAACTTAAAATGTTGTCAAAATCTGCATCGTAAGAAAACTGTTGGATTCCCAAAACAATACCCGATTTTTCAAAAGGAATAATTAATTCATTCGAAGAACTCATTCCTGGAATATATTTGTAAAAGCTATAAGCATTGCCGTTTAGTATCTTTTCTACCTTCACTATCGAAGGATAGGACTCATAGGCCTTTTTCACGACACTCCATTGCTGTAGGGAATAGTAATTAACGAAGACCCAACCATTGGTTTGGCCTCCCAAGGAATCACTTGTTATTTTTACACCCCAAACCGGAACATCGTTATTGGTCACTTTTTGCCAACTACTGGGGTAAGTAAAGCTAAACCCAAATTGTTGATTCTGATAAAAGCTTTTACTGTCCGACAAGGAAACCACCACAGCGGGTTGAATTTGAATATTAGATTTAAGGTAAGTAATAGTTGGGTCAGAAACTTGAGAATTGCTCGTCGGAATTGCATCAACGGGTGTTTCGGCTTTTTTGTTTAACAAGAAAATCCCACCAATAATTAGTGAAAGAACTAAAATGGCGATATGGGATTTTTTCATGCTACTTGGTGAACTTGAAGGTGGAGAGAATTCGACGCTCTATCGTAAATGACTCTCCTGTATTACTGAATGCTGAAGTGGAAAAAGTTAGATCAGTTTTGGGATTAGTGGTCAGAGGTATTACTGCTGCGTATGTATCATATCTAAGGTTGTATTCGGGACAACCTTTTTTCTCTTCGACAGTAACCTGTTTTTTATCGATAGTGATCGAGGATGAAACAAAAGATGTACAATTACCACCATTTGTCTGACGATAATCGTTGATAATATCTATACTAATTATACGTTGGTCCAGAACAACTTTAACCACTTCGGGCAAAGAATTGTTTATTTTCCAATCACCGGGGTACTTAAATTCAAATCCATATTTATCATTCTTGTACGTTTTCCAGTCTCCTATCGAAACTTCATTTGTTGTGGTCGCAACGGGCGCCACGGCCGTTTTGGATAAAAACGGAACAGCAAAATTAAGTCCAACAATCACAATAACAAGCACAATGAGAGCAGTAATTTGTTTTTTCATATTATGGTAATTGGCCTGGCTGGCAAGTAATTGTTCGCCCCGTCGGCACGCAGCGATTACTCACACAATCCGCCCCAGAATATTCAACAACTGGATAGGAAATTGCAACATCACACTGCTGGTTTAAGAAATTTTGGTCCTCTTGAGGATAGTGTCTCCCCTCACAACCCCAGCCCGAATTTATAAATGGATCATACGAATTATACGCTCCGTACCCACAAAAATGATCCCGAACTTGGCAGTCTGACTTTATTTCACAATAACTTGAGTCAGAAACATAGGGAGCTAATTTTGGATTAGCCTTCGCTAATGTGCCGTCATATTTAGCATTTTCATACTTACCAACTGCCAATTGACCGGAGGGGAAGCTTAGGTAAAATTCTCCCTTAAGTGGTTTGATGTAGGGGTTACTAACCTTACTTGCGTTGTAGACTAATCCAAAATTATTTACTGAAACGGGAATTTTAAGTAATTCCTTTATCTCATCGAGCTCACCGATAGATTCATCTTTTAAGACAACTGGAGATTTGGAGCGAACATCAATTACATACAAATCGGTATTTACTACTTGAGGAGAGGCAGTGAACTTGAAGGTCGAGATAATATCAGTTATTTGCTTAGCTAGCGGCAAAACAGAATCGACATAATCCTGAGAGCGAATATAAGAAAACACTAACCCATCCTTTTCAGCAATATATTGAGCGGGGTTTAATTCCGCTTTTTGAGCGTTAGCCCAATCAGCTTGAGTGGAAACTGAAAGGGTAAACATCCTTGGCTGATCCGAAACACCAAAACTCAGACCCTTATTATCCGTATTTTGAACTTGATAATTCGACCAACTAGCGGGAAATTTTAATTCAAATCCGTATTGGTCATTCTTATACGTCTTCGAATCCGCCATTGAAACTTCATCTGTCGTAGTCGTAACTGGCGCCACGGCCGTTTTAGATAAAAACGGAACAGCAAAGTTGAGACCAACAATCACTAGCACTAAAACAACGAGAGCAATGATTTGTTTTTGCATATTATAATTAGTATTTCCACCCAATCTCTGAGGCCTGAAAAATATTTTGACCATTAATATTTACCCATCTACCCTTTATTTCAAAACCATAATTATCTTTATTTTTAATTTTGTTATCAATTTTTGTCAGACTTTCTGGTTGTTCACAAGAAACATCACAATCGGGATTGTCGGTATACGAATAAACTCTTGCCTTATCTGCGGAGATAGTATACTGGGCACTCGTTTGCACTTCTACTGCTTCAATGGTTTTTTTACTTAAATCAACACTGATCAACCTAGCGGGTCGCATCTCAATTTCTTCGTCGAGATTTTTATCGACTACCACCTCGCTTGTTGTCGTTGCAACTGGAGCTACGGCCGTTTTTGGTAAAAATGGAACAATGAAATTGAGCCCGACAATGATAATAACGAGCACGATAAAAGCTAAAATGGTCTTTTTCATATACTTTAACCATACCACAAACCCCTGCCGTACGGCAGGGGTTGTTTCAAGTTAAATTATTTGGGGTATATTCCGCCAGAGGCGGACCCGCCGGTGGCGGGCTAGATTAGCGGCGAGCGCCAACTTCGTCGCGCAATTTCTCGATATAGCGCGCTGCGGCGTCCCGTCCACCCAAACCGAAGGCCAAGCCACCCGCGAGGGCCAACATGGCAACCAAACCAGTGAAGAGAGTCTGGAGCAAGACTACGGCTACTCCCAATTGGAGTAAAGCGGCAATCAAAGCGAAGATCCAGATCGCCCACTTGGCGATACCGCCCAAGAACTTAGCCGAAGTGATGCCGGCCGCCATGGCGGAACCAGTCACTACGCGCTGGAGGGCATCAGCCAAAACCGCGGCTACCAAGAGAACCAAAGCGGCAACGATTACGTTTGGCAAGAAGCCAAGCACAATCTGGTGCAAGAAGTCACTGACCTGAACCAGGCCGAGCACCTCGACTGAGGCCAAAAGGAAAACGATGATAATAAACCACTTAACCAAACCACCGATGAAAGCCCCGGCATTCAAGCGGAAGCCAGCGCGAGCCAACAGCTCGTCAGTACCAACCTCCTCGAGCGCCTTATCTACCCGGAGTGACTTGATTAATTGCTCAACCCAACGGCCCAAAATAGTACCGATCAACCAACCAAAAATAAAGATAACGATCGCTACTAAGAGATTAGGAACGAAGGAGATGACGCCGTACCATAAATTCTGGAACGAATTCGTCAAAACCTGGCCCCAAGTTTGTAACAACATATATTACGCGTTTAGTAAATTGCTAATAAACACACTCTAGAGTATACCATTTAGGCCCTAGACTTGAATACGGTCAATCAGTCGCTCGTGGGGATAATCAAGAACGTCACGCACAAATTTATCGCAGGCGTTGACCCGATACTTAAAGTCATTCGTTTCCAAAACAGCATAGGCTAACTCCTTACCAATTTCGGCTTCCAAGCCGCGAATGACCCGCTCGATGGCGCGACGCTTTAAGTTCTCTCCCACCACCAAAAGATCCGCCCGACTATCAGTGTCCTCAATAAAGATACCAGAGATAATGAGGAGCGAGATGCGGCCACAACCGGCAAACTGACGAATTAATTCCTTTTTGCGAGCCACCAAGTCATTCTTCAATATTCCCTTCAGGTGACTAATAAACGGGAAGGTCGGGTTTAGCTGCCAGCCTTTGGTTTTTCCCTTAGCTCGCTTGGCAATAAACTCAATCGTCCCCAACCCATTTAGCTCCCGGCCCACCGTCCCCTTACTGACCCGGCTACGCTCGGCCACTTCCTTGTTAATAAAGACAGCCTCAGGATTAAGCAGGAAGAGGCGCATAATCTTAACCTTGTTGGCACTACCAAATAGCTTACCTAAGATTTCCATGCCCCCTAGTATAACACAAAACCACCCGCCAAGGCGGGTGGTTTTAAATTCGGTAAGTGCGGGGAAGGTTATTTCAATTCCACCTTGCCACCAGCCTCTTCGATCTTCTTCTTCAAAGCATCGGCTTCGTCCTTCTTCATATTCTCCTTCAAGAGAGCGGGAGCGGCGTCAACCAAGTCCTTGGCCTCCTTCAAACCGAGAGCCAAAGCCTCCTTCAACACCTTGATCACTTGGATCTTCTGCTCGCCTGCCGCTGACAAGTGGACATTGAAGCTGTCCTTCTCCTCGGCCGCCTCACCAGCACCAGCGCCGGCACCACCAGCCATCACCATGGCCGCAGCGGAAACACCAAAGCGCTCCTCCAGAGCCTTAACGAGCTCGTTTAACTCGAGCACCGTCATGCCTTCTACCTTCTCAATTAATTCTTTAAATTTTTCCATACGATTTATGCTTGTTTAGTTTTGCTAATTTGGTCGAGAGCCATCACTAGTCGCTGCAATGGCGAGTTGATCAAGTTTACAAACTTGCCCAACAACACCTCGCGGCCCGGGATCGTTGCCAGCGTCATCATAAATGCCGCATCCGCATACTTACCCTCGAAAATTCCGCCCACAATCTTCACCGCATCTTTGTTCTTCTTCTCAAACTCGTAGACACCGCGAGCGGGTGCAATCGCATCAGCGCCATAGGCGACGGCGATCTCACCAGGCAGTTCGGGCATCGTCCCCTCAAATGAGCGGGTGTCGAGTAGTCGGCGAATCAAAGTCTTCTTGGCGACGGTCAAACCAACATTCTGGCTTCGTAAACCGCGGCGCAGTTCAGTGGCATTACCCACTGTCAGTCCGTGAAAGCTCACAAAGACCACCGTGTCGGCCTTACCCATTTTCTCGTCAAGATTTTTGACGATATCTATCTTCTTCGTCTTCGTAATTGCCATAGAGTACTTGGGTTAATAAAAAAATAAAAACGACCAAAGCCGTTAGAAATTCCTCGGCAGGGCTTATGGACGCCTGCTGTCTAAGGCTTACATGATGAGTATACTGATTAACCCGACACCGTCAAGCGTGAGTTACTCGGCTTGGAGCTGGGCTAAGGTAGCGTTTAAAGCGGAGATTTGGTTAACGAGGTCAATGACTGACTGGCTTTCCGGTACGGGGGCACCTTGCCACTTTTGGAGGGCAGCCACCAGGTTAGCGAATTCGTAGATATATTGCTCACAGTTATCCCAAGCCTCGCCCACGAGCGGACCCTGGCTAAAGTCACACACCGCGGCTTGCGCCTGGTAGGCACTCGAGGCATCCAAATTCTCTTGGTCAGCGAACACAACCGGAGCGGTTAGTAAGGTAAGGGCCACCAAAATGGCGCTGGCAATGATTTTCTTCATGCTTAAACTATATCAGACTATTTAAAATATTGCAAGAGGAAGATACTACCCAGGCCAACCAGCAAAATAACGATAAAACCAACCGCCATTTGCCAAAATTTGTCGTCAAAATATTTCATGCCACAATCTTTGCCACCACGACGGGTCAGTTGGGAGTTCGACCATGGTCGCAGTGGCCGCCGGCAGTGAGCTTACTGACGGCGGTAAGTCTATTGTAGCAGTTTCTAAAACGACTGGCACCACTGTCGCTTCATAATCAGGCGATACTGCTACGGGTAGCGCTGGTGGGGCCAGAGATTGGAGTTGCCGCGCGAGCAAGGCGAGCGCGGCTCCTTGGGTATTCGTTTCCGCATAGACTCGCCCGTTCGGGGCCGCCAGCGACAACTGGTTCGCTACAGTCAAAAAAGGAATTTTAACGGAGCTGGCACTATTCAAAATCGTATCTTCCGGCAGGATGATTTTTTTCTTGCTGTCGCCCAACTGCCAATTCCCTACATTTACCTCATAGTTAGAATTATTTTTTAATTCGACATAGGCTTGATCACCATCATTACCCGCCCTAATAGCTAGGACTGGTTCAACCACCGTAATTACCGTCCGCGCCACCGCCTCGTCACTACCCTGCCGAACCGTTGCCACCACGTTATAAGTGCCCGGGAAGGCGTACTGGTGATCAACCACCTCGCGATAGGCGGCGACACCATCACCAAAGCTCCAGTGATACTCAATTGGCGCCGCGTCATCAGCACCACTAACCACTGCCCGGAAGGGCAGTCCCGCCCCCACCGCCACTTGCCGCTTGCGACCAATTGATAATCCCAGCCCTAATTTCTCCTTCGGATTAGAGAGGGCGACCTGACTTTGATGACTGGAGCTAATACCACCCGAAGTGGCCGTGCTACCAACAACACTTACGGCGGGTTCCTCATCTGGGTCCGAGTCGCCGCCCGCGGCCGCGGGCGGCGCGTCCGCGCTCACCGTAATTGGCTGCGAGGTTTGCCAGCTTTGACCACTCGTGCGCCCGGTTACCACCACCTTAATGGTATACGAACCGGCCGTGGAATCGCGGTAGAGAAAATTGCGATTGGCCGAATTTTTGCTCATTGTTGTCGTTACCGGATTACCGCTAGTACTTAAAAATTCGCCCGTCGCTGACGTACTGGTAAAAGTCAGATCAGCCGTCTCGGTAATATTTTCTTTAACTCCCGCATTATTTTGGGTTTGCACGGTAATCGTCGCCGAACTCGCCCCTGGCGCAATCGTTTGCGGCTCGGTAGTAAAGACCACTCCCGCTACCTCTGCCCGCACCAAAACCGGCAGGAGGAGGATGAGTCCCACTGCCATCACGTGTTTGTAGTTCATGGTTTAGTAACTTATTTGATCAACCAACAGACCGCTCTGGTCATAAAGACTGATTGTCTCGCGCTCCTTACCCCAGAGCTCATAACCTAAATTGAGATAAATATACCACGACTGACTGTAAAAGTCGCGCTCGCTTCGACTGCGATCCAGGCAAGCAGTATAGCTGTAATTTTGTTTGAGAAAATCCTTGCAGCGGGATGACAAGTTAGGTGTCTTATCCACAAAACCTGACTGCAATTCACCAGAGGAATCGCGAACTGATCCAAAAACTGGCGCGTGACAATATCCCAACCGCCTCACAAAGTTGTAACAGTCATCCTCCAGATTATCCACGCCAGCCACCTTGCTTGGCGTTGGGCAACGCGAGGAAATGGGTGGCGTAAACTGGTAACTAGGCAAATCTTCCAAATAACCGCTACACATATTAACTTTAAAACTAACGTCAATCGGATAAGGTGTCAGCGTGGGCATCCGACCAGTAATAATGTTGGCGTGATCCCCCCGCTCCAAAACAATGGGCTGCAAAATTTTAGCGGCGCGCGGATCGAAGAGTTTGACTCCGGAAGGGATGGCAGCGGTCGGGGCCTGATAGGCTACTTTTTGCTTGCTGTTTACCAACTTCCAACCCGTAATCGTTACCGGCTCTTGGGCTCGCGAGGTCAGTCGAATATACTCCTTCGCTGGCTGGACCTCATTGCGCGCACTGCCTAGAGAAATCTGAACTTGATCATACCAAATCGAGCGAGTCGGATCGCCCGACTTCGAACCGGCACTGGAACTATTGGGGGTAACGGCGGAACCGGAGCTCGAGGGATAATTGCTCGGGCGAGCGGATACCCGGCTTTTCGACTCAAGGGGTGACTGGATGAACGGCTTCTCTGTCGTTGATCGATTAGGACCACCAGTAAAAAGCCAAATGAAGCCGAGCGCCACAAAAATCCCAATCACCCACAGTAAATCGCGAACCGCTTCACTCATAATAAATTATTGTACCATGAGCTGGTTTTTCCGCGCACACAAAAACACCCCGCCGAGGCGGGGTGTTTTTGATTAGCGATCCGATCAGCCAAACGCTGACGTCGGAAAGTTAAAGTTACTTACTGAGGCAACGAAACCGTACCAGTTCTCCAGTCGGTCAAACCGGCCATGAAGGTGCTGGTGTTTACATCACTACCATTCAATGACGATTTGATTGCTTCGACACCAACCGCGTATGAGTCGAGGGTCGTAATACCCGCAACACCAGCCGCAGATTTGTCCAAGAAGGTGAAGGTAACCGGAATAGTTACATCATTACCGTCGGTGATCTTAGCCTTCTGGCCAGTAAGGAGGCCAGTAGTGATCACGCCAGCGTTTGAAGGAATAGTGAAGTCCGTCGTTGAAGCAACTGGGAAGGCCGTAAGCGTACCACCCTTGTAGATACCTAAGACAAAGGTAGAGGAAGCTGACTGCGTTCCGAGGTAAACGTCAGAACCAACCGCCTTAACGTTAACGTTGAACTTGGCAGTAACCGTCGTAGTAGCGCGGCCATTACCATCATTGTTGGTCTCAGCAGTAATCGTAGGCGAACCAACGATAGTAAACTGAGGACCAGCACTGACAATGTACATCGTGTTACCAGCGGCGCTGCCTGACTTGTCGGTGATTACATCACCAACAGTGTTCTCAACCGTAACATCGGCATTAGCAACAGAAACGCTAATTGGCGAGGCTACAGAAGTTGCGCGGCGGACATCAGCCTTGATCGTAAGGGTCTTGGTAGAGTCCTTGGCAATCAAAACATCCAAGTCCGAGAAGGTGGCACGAGTGGTACCAGTCTCAGCACTGTCAATCTCGGTGGAACCGTCGTAGAGATAGATAGTAGTGGTGGTAGCACCGGCACCAGAAACCGTCGAGCTAGCGAGAGTAACAGTCAAGTCAGTCATGGTCAAATCATCCTTCTTGGCTTTGAGATCAAAGGTCAAGAGAGACAACTTGTTGTACTCGTTATCATTGCTGCCATCCGTAGCCGCAATCTGGCCAGAGAGAGGGTTGCTGCCACTGGCAGAAACCGTCAATGAAGCAGCGTCGGTTAGGGAAGAATCAACATTGATAGCACGGCTAACTGAGGAACCCGTAGCTGGGGAGTACTGGTCAATGCCAGCGCCATCCATACCGCGGATACCATCATTAGCTAACTGAACCGTGTAAGTCTCGGTGTCAATATCGGTTGAATCGATACTGTCGCGAACGTCAGCCTTGATCGTCAAAATCTTGCTGGAGTTCTTTGGAACAACCAGGTTGATTCCGGCCAAAGTGATGTAGTAGCGCCCACCATCCTTAACTACCGTTGAGGAGTTAAGATCAGCAGAAGCCAAAACAGTTGAACCATCCGTCACATAGACCTTTTGATAGATCTTGTTGTAGATAGCCGTTGAAGCACCGAGGTCTAACTTGACACGCTGGATAGCAATGTCTGAGTTCTTAGCCTCAACCTTGAAACCAAGGATTGCTGCCATGTCATCTCCTTCGTAAATCGTTGAGTTAACACCGACACTTGAAGAAGTAACAGAAAGCGTACCCTCGATACCAGGAGTGGTGATCGTGCCTGTGCAGGAAGCACCCGTAACTGGATTAACTACCCAACCAGCCTGGCAACCAGAAGTGGTGGTCGTAGTGGTGGTCGTAGTCGTAGTACCACCCATCATCGCGTTGATAGCGGCGCGGGTCTGAGGACCAACCTGACCGACTTGGGCAATGCCCTTAGCGGCCTGGAAGGCTAGAACAGCGGCCTTGGTCTGTGCACCAAAGTAACCCGTTGGACCAGCTGGAATCGTATAACCATTACCTTGCAAGAAGTTCTGCAAAGCAGTAACTTCAGCGCCCCTGCTACCTACAGCCAACTGTTGGGTAAGCATTGCTGAACCAGTCGTGCTCGTGTTGCTACCACCCAAAAGAGCGGTCAACGATTGGAGCAAAGCTGGGTTAGCGGTCAAAGCGGCCATGATCTGATTAGCAGTCAAGGTCTCGGCGCCAGCGATCGAAACCGTCGCGCTCAAGGCCAAGGCTACTACAGCCAAGCCAACAAATAATTTCTTAATACTCATAAATTGTAATAACTAATAAATTTAAACACCAAAACCTGGTGATCCATTTTAGCTTCGACAGTCACTAAAATTTCTCACCATTTTCTAAATTTTACTAATCCTTCAAGCTAGCAGCCTAGGCCCTGTTCGACATGGCCCCGCCCACCAGAGAGAAGGTTAATAAACAATGGAACTTAATTAAGTGGATTTCAGATGAATCGGACATTCAGTAATTATTTAATTTTCAACGTTCCACCAAGACGGAAAAAACTGCCGTATCTGTTTGAGTAATTATAGTATTAGAGCCCCCCTAGCTGCAAATCCGGTGTGGATAAACCTCTTCAGTGAGGCGCTAATACTGCCTAAGCACTATATACCAAATGACGAGCTAAGTCAACGGCGATCTCTAGGGTATTAAGCGGTAGCGACTCCAGCGGCGATCACCTTCGCGCGAGACCTGACCCAGGCGAACCAAGTCAGATAATTCGCGCTGAACAGTCTTGTTGCTAACAGCTGGAACAGCTTGAGAAATGTCCTTTATGGATGATTCGCCGTGACTTTTTAAAAAGCGCAAAATCTGATCGCGGCGCGAACTGGCCGCCTCAGTTGCCTTAACGGGCAGGCTCGGTCGAGGCTCAATTTGTCTCTTAACTGGCTCCGGACTAGCGGGTATAGCGGCTGGGGACTTATTCTCGACCAAATAAGGCGTGAGACTGGGTAACGGCTCGGCAATTACCGCCTGTTTCTCGCGCAGCAAAAGCTCTCCCAAACTTTGGTACTCTTGCTTCAAAATCGTCAGATTCATCTCGGAAACTTGATGGGCCAAGAGCGCAATATCCAAGTAGCCAACCATCTGATTGATCGCGGAAAGTGAACCCTCGGGAGTGAGGGGGTTGATCTGCTTAGCAACAGCCAAAGCTTGCTCCCGCAAATGCCATTTGAGGGGGTCATTATCGTGCAAAAAACCACTAATTAGATAAGTGGCGCTGGCCAGCTTTTGGGCCTTTAAGACAGCCATTTCCTTTACGTTGTCTTTTAGATTATTGTCCTTTTGCTCCATGGCTTTTATATGTCCTTTATTATATATAGGACAAAACGTTTTGTCCAGTGGACGCTAGTGTTATACTAATAGGCACATGGCCCGCCCCAAGAAGAAAGCTGCTAAAAAAGCAGTCGAGAAAGCCGAACCCGCCGCCCCGCTTTTGAAGACGGAAACGCTCCACGGCATCCTAGCGGTGGCCTGCTTTGCGGCAGCCCTGTTCTTCCTCTTATCGGCCACCCCCTACGCCGGGGCGGCAGGTGAGTTTACCTACAACTTCTTTGCCAAAATGTTCGGCACCGGCTTCTACGCTATCCCGATTGTCTTGGCGCTTTTGGGTATCTCCTTTATCCGATTGGTTCGACCCAACTTTGTGGTAGTTCGCCTAGTCGCTGGCCTAGTTTCCTTTATCGCCTTCCTGGCCATTATTAGTACGGTCTTCCATAACTCCGCCTCCGTCAGCGGTGGCGTCATTGGCACAGCGATCGCCAGTCCCCTCACCCAACTCTTTAATATCTACAGCCTAGTGCTGCTCTTCGCCCTGGTGATTATTTCGCAACTCGTCCTCTTTGATACTCACATCCGACGTCACTGGTTTACCCCCTGGCGCTACTTCCGCCGGGCCGAGATTGGCGAGGGAGAAGTAGGTATTACTCTCGCCCCTGATGCCATGGTTCCCAGCCTAGAAGCCGCGCCAGTAATGGCAGCCGCCACCAAGGAAGAAGAAATTAAAACCGAGAGCAAGCCGCTTAAAACTACCGAGCCGCCCACCGAGGAAGAGTCCATCTTTTCGCGCTTAACCAGCTTTGGTGGTAAGCGTTCTTACAATACAGAGTTCACTCCCCCGCCACTTAATCTTTTAGAGCACGATAGTGGCAAGCCGGGCGCCGGTGACATTAAAGCTAACGCCAATATCATTAAGCGGACGCTCCAGAACTTTGGCATCATGGTGGAAATGGATGAAGTGTCTATCGGTCCCTCCATTACTCGCTACGCCTTAAAACCAGCCGAGGGCGTTAAGCTCTCGCGCATTCTGGCTCTCCAAAATGATCTCTCGCTGGCCCTCGCCGCTCACCCAATTCGAATCGAAGCGCCAATCCCCGGCAAGTCACTGGTGGGTATCGAAATTCCTAACCGCACCAAATCAATTGTGGGCTTGGCGTCACTAATTGGTAGCAAAGAATTTAGCGAGTCACCTAACCCGCTCATGGTCTCGCTCGGCCGCGGCATTACTGGTATCTCCCACTTTGCCAACGTGGCTAAAGCGCCCCACTTACTGATCGCTGGTACTACCGGCTCGGGTAAATCGGTCGTTATCCACACCTTTATTACCTCCCTGCTTTATCGCAACGCTCCAGACCAACTGCGCTTTATTATGATTGACCCTAAGCGCGTCGAGTTAACGCTCTATAATAAGATCCCCCACCTGCTTACCCCCGTGGTCACTGATCCAAAAAAGGCGATCATGGTCTTAAAGTGGGCCATTAAGGAAATGGAACGGCGTTACAACCTGCTTGAGCAACATACCGTCCGCGACATTCAGTCGTATCACAAAAACATTCTGGAACCCGCCTACTCTCAAGTGGCCGGCCGCACCCTAACGCCCGAGGAGGAGACCGCCCTGCCGGAGAAGATGCCTTATATCGTCGTTATCATTGATGAGTTGGCCGATATCATGTCCACCTATCCACGCGAACTCGAGGCCGCTATTGTACGCCTCGCCCAAATGTCACGCGCCATCGGTATCCACTTAGTCCTCTCAACCCAGCGACCGTCGGTGGAGGTTATTACTGGTTTGATTAAAGCTAACATTCCCACTCGGATCGCTCTCCAAGTCGCCTCGCAAATTGATTCCCGCACGATTTTGGATATGGCTGGCGCCGAGAAGCTCTTAGGTTCGGGTGACATGCTCTACCTCTCGGGTGAAATGTCGAAGCCAAACCGCCTCCAGAGTGCCTTTATCTCTGAAGAGGAGGTTAAAAAAGTGGTTGGTTATCTGGCCACAAACTATGGCGACCAAGCCGCTGACGAATTAGCCCTCAATACCGCTGAGGCTGGACCATTTACCAGTGTTGACCTTGAGGACGACGGTGGTGGCGAAGGTGATGATGACGAACTTTACGAGGAAGCCCGCGAGATTGTCATTAAGGCTGGCAAAGCCTCCGCCTCCTACTTACAACGCAAATTAAAAGTGGGCTATGCCCGCGCTGCTCGCCTACTCGATATGCTGGAAGAGCGCGGCGTCATTGGTCCTGGCGAAGGAGCTAAACAACGAGAAGTCTATGAGAAAGATACTGCGCCGACTGAGTTCTAAACATCTGATTGTTCTCGGGTTTATCTTCATTATTGTTGGCTATGCTAGCTACCAGATGTACGGCATCGCCAGTGGCCCAGTTCTCAAGATAACCGCTCCCTCGCCCGCGACTACGGTCAATTCGCCGCTGGTCACGGTTAGCGGCCAGGCTAAGCGCATTGCCCACATCTATTTAAATAACTCCCAAATCTTTACTGATGAGTCTGGTAACTTTAAAGAGAAATTGTTGCTCGCTCCGGGATATAATATACTTAAATTAGCTGTTACTGATAAGTTCGGTCGATACGTCGAAAAGAAATTAGAAGTCGTCTACAATTAATATATACACTATGGCAAAAAAAGCGCCCCGCGAAGATTTATCCGGGGCTGGTATTGAGGATACAATTCGTTCGATTGAGACCAAGTTCGGCGAGGGTTCGATTATGAAGCTGGGCGAGAAGCCCAAGGTTGACGTCGGCGCCGTCTCCACCGGCTCGGTCAGTTTAGATATGGCTTTAGGCATTGGCGGTCTCCCTCGCGGCCGCATTATTGAAATTTACGGACCCGAATCATCCGGTAAAACGACGCTCGCCCTGCACGTCGTCGCTCAAGCCCAAAAGCTGGGTGGCGTTTGTGCTTATATTGATGCCGAGCACGCCCTAGACCCCGAGTATACGAAGAAGATCGGCGTTAAAATTGAAGACTTGCTGATCTCGCAACCAGACTACGGCGAGCAAGCTTTGGAAATCTCGGAAAGCTTAATCCGCTCTGGCAAAATTGATGTCATTGTCATTGACTCCGTTGCCGCTCTGACCCCTAAAGATGAGATCGAGGGCGACGTGGGAGCATATCATGTGGGCAAGCAGGCCCGACTCATGAGCCAAGCGCTCCGCAAAATGACCGCTATCGTTGCCAAGTCCAAAACCGTCGTGATCTTTATCAATCAGATTCGCATGCAAATCGGCGTCATGTTTGGCAATCCGGAGACTACACCAGGTGGCAAGGCACTTAAGTTTTACGCTTCGGTCCGACTGGATATCCGCCGCATTGCTCAAATCAAGAAGGGTGAAGAAATTGTTGGTGGCCGGGTCCGAGTGAAGGTCGTGAAGAACAAGGTGGCGGCACCATTTAAGATTGGCGAGTTCGATGTTCTTTACAACGAGGGCATCTCCCCCGAAGGGGAAATTATTGCGCTTGGCGAGAAATCTGGTATTATCTCGAAGTCTGGGTCGTCCTACGCCTACGGTGAGATTAAACTCGGTCGCGGCTATGACGCGGCTCGGACCTACTTGAAGGAGAATCCTAAACTTCAGAAAGAATTATTACAGAAGATTAAGGCCGCTTTGGCCGCCGAACAACAAGCATAGCCTATGGCGTCAATTGATTATAGTGAGGTAAAAGAGCGCCGCCACATCGTTTTGGATGGCGAACCGTACGAAGTTTTATCAAGCCACGTCTTTCGCAAACAACAGCGCAAGCCGGTTAATGCGACGAAATTAAAAAACCTGATCACCGGCAAAGTGCGCGAGCACTCGTTCCACGTTAGCGATCAGGTCGAAGTGGCCGAACTGAACGAGAAAGAAGTAATTTATTTGTATAATCACCGCGGTGAGTTTTGGTTTTGTGATGCCAGCAACAAGTCTAATCGCTTTGAACTGCCCGACAAGCTGGTTGGCGAACAAATGAAGTTCACCAAACCCAACACCACGATCTCCCTGCTCTCCTTTGGCGACCTGCCGATTGGCGTTAAAACGCCCGTGAAGGTGGAGTTGCGGGTAAAAGAGGCCGCGCCAGCCGTTAAGGGCAACACCGTCCAAGGTGGTACCAAACGGGTCATCCTAGAGACCGGCGCCGAGATGGACGTCCCAATGTTCATTAACGAAGGTGATGTTTTGGTCATCAATACCAACACCGGCGAGTACGTTGAACGCTTAGGTAAGAAGTAAACCTCTCTCACTAAAAAACCGCCCCGTTAAATCTGAACAAATTTAACGGGGCGGTTTTTTAGTTGACTTAGCGTGAGATGAACGGCAAGAGTGCCAAATGACGAGCGCGTTTTACTGCCTCGGTCAGCTTGCGCTGGTGGTTAGAGCAGTTGTTTGAGCGTTTGTGATTAACAATTTTGGCGTACGGATCAATAAACTTCTTTAAAAGTTCAGTGTCCTTGTAATCAATATACTTAATATTATTCGTGCAAAAGTGACAGTATTTCATAAATTAGAATGGGATATCGTCAGGGTTAATGTCTTCCTCGGGGTACTCGATCGTCTTGACCGTCTCACGGGGGGCCTCGCCGGTCCCGGCCGCCGCGGCGGCGGGAGCACCACTGGGAGCGGCGCCGCCCTTGGGTCCAAACTGAACGCGGTCAGCGACGATCTCGGTCCGGTACTGCTTCTTGCCATCCTTATCGTCCCAGCTGCGGGTTTGGAGTCGGCCTTCAATCAACAGCGAGTTACCTTTCTTCATGTACTGCGAGACATTCTCCGCTTGGCTACCGAAAACCACGACGTTGTGATACTGGGTGTCCTCCTGGCGAGCACCGTTCTTGTCGCGCCAGACGCGATTAGTGGCCATCCCCATCGTGCAAACCTTAATGCCTGACGGCAATGACTTGAGTTCGGGATCGCGGGTCAGATTACCAATCAAAATAACTTTGTTAAGATACATAGTTTATTTATTTGGCGTTAAGAGACTATCAATCTCTTTATCAATGGCCTCGTCGGTCATGACGGCCGGCTTGGCCTCCGCCTCCACACTACCCTCAGGGACCAAGACGCTTTTAGCAGCGGCTGGTGGTGGAATGCGGCGTTCGACCTTCTTATTATAATCCTTCGGCAAGATGATAAGGAGCGTGCGGACCAATTCAACAATCTTCTTTAAATCATTAGTAAACGAAACGATTGACTCTGATCCTAGTTCAAAACGGATTGAACCAAAGTAAGACTCCTTAAACGTACTGGACTTGTGCTCCACAACTTGGCGAATTGGGTAAGCGAGAGCCATCATTTTGGGTCCGGTCTCCTCCTTTAGCTTAGCGCCAATCTTAGTAAGTTGGGCTTTGATTTTACTCTCGACCAATTCGAGCACCTTCTCCTCAGGCAATAACGGGGTTACTAAATAACCTAACTCGTAGGTCTTGACGCTCTTGGCGTTAATATCATCTTGTTTTTCCATTGCGGCTATAGTAGCAAAGACGGGAGATAATTGCAAATAGCGTTATTTAGAGTCGCCTTAAGCAGGCTCTCGGTCGAAATACCCTTAATTTGAGCCATCTTTTCGATAGTCGCTAAAACATGGAGCGGCTCATTCCGCTGGCCCCTAAAGGGTACCGGCGAGACATAGGGTGAATCGGTCTCGGCCATTAGTCGATCTAAGGGCACCAGTTTAATTAGCTCATCGTAATCGGTGGTAAAAGTGATCACACCAGTAAATGACAGAGTAAAACCTAAGTCGAGAAACTGCTTTGCCTGGTCAGTGTTACCGGCAAAGAAGTGGGCGTTGCCTCGAGCCGCCGGAAAGTTTTTTAAAATCGCTAAGACATCATCGTAAGAATCGCGAATATGCAGCATTAGCGGCTTGGCCAATTTAATCGCCAGCGCAATCTGCCACTCAAAGGCCGCTCGCTGTCGCTCTTTGGTGGCCGCGACATCATCAGTTAGTCTAAAATAGTCCAAGCCGCACTCCCCGATGGCCACCACTTTCTCGTGACTAGCCAGTTGCTCAAGCGCTGTCCACGCCGCTTCATCCAAGCCCGCAATCTCGTCCGGATGAACGCCAACGGTCGCATAAAAATTGGGATTAGTCGTCAAAGCCACCACCGCCTCGGAACTTTTTAAATCGGTACCCACATTGATCACGCCGCAATCCGCAGCCACCGTCCGAGCGATCACCGCCTCGCGGTCAGCCTCAAAAGCGGCATCATTGAGGTGGGCATGGATATCAATTAATTTCATGAAAATAAAGTCACCGCTTTAGCCACCTCGTCTTTAATGCCATCAATACAATCATAAGCCGCCACCTCGGCGACGTTGACCCAAGCAAAATCAGTAAAACCGCCCACCTCCGGCTTCACTTCCCCACTTCGATACTTGGCGGCAAATTTAACCAACATTACCGGTGTTTCGTCTGGTCGGACAAACGCGACGCTATTAATATATTTTAAATCTGGATCAATCTCGATCCCCGCTTCCTCTCGCGTCTCCCGCACCAGCAAATCCTCCACCGCGTTCTCAAAATCAATCACCTCGCCATTTAAACGCGTGGGCCGCTCCAGCGGTAAGTCCTTCCATTCTAATTTACCGCCGGGCGTGGCCCACTTGCCGGGGTGGACCTTCTCGCGCGGGTCGCGTTTTAAAAGCAGGCAGCGACCGTCGCTCTCCCGATAGACCAACACATTGGCGACAAAATAAAACAGCTTCTCCGGTTTAGCATTATCAATACTGATCTTCTGGGCAGGCATAATTAAATTAACTTTGTCTGGTTCCGCACCACGGGCAGAACCAAATCTTTTTATTTTTTGGCGCATCACCAATTGACCACCATTTTTTACACTTAAAGCAAGTAAAGTGGGTCAGAACTTCTATGCTTTTAAATTTTGATTTTATTTTCATTTATCAAAGATTTAAAGTAATTATCCAGATCATCAATTTTCACCAATTCGTCCTTGGTTAACCATTGGTACATATCATTTTCGGAAGTATCTAGTCTGACTGTTCCGAAGGCCTGACCGACATATGTCAGTCGGACAACGTGGCGATCGTTTTTTAAAATATCTTGAGCGGCTACAAGTTCACACTCTTTAAGCTCTAGGCCCGTTTCCTCCTCGACTTCTCGCTTGAGATTTTCCAAAAGAGCTGTGCCGGGATTAATTCGCCCACCAACAATATCCCACCGACCATTTACCTCTGGATACTTTTCGAGCGAGCGGCGCAAAAGAAGATACTCTCCCTTTTGATTCTTCAAAAGCACTTTTACTCCGACTTGTAGTTCCATATTACTTTCTTAAAAAGAGGGGCTCGGCGGGCATTTGGTTGGCAGTAATCAAATCTTGAATAGTCTTGGCGGTTGCTGGCATAAACGGTCGGAGCTCCCCACCGATCTCCCAAAGTCCGGACAATAGTTCTTTGATTATTTCTTTAGCTTTGATCTCGTCAGTTTTAATCAATTTAAACGGCTCGGTGGTTTGGATTTTCAAATCTAACTCACTAATCTTTTTCCAAATTTCTTCAATCGCTTTTTGAATATCAAAATTATCTAAATTTGCGCTCGTTAAACTTTTCACTTCGCTTGTTTTGATTTGAACATTATTCGTCGTGGCCATTTTCATCACTCGACTAACCAGGTTGCCCAAGCCATTAGCTAAGCCGGCATTGTAGGCCTCCTTAAAACGCTCAAGCGTCACCGGTGAATCTTCAAACGGATTAATATGCCGCGCGATAAAATAGCGCACCGCCTCGGTACCATATTCGGCGACTAGGTCCAGAGGATTAATCGTGTTACCCAAACTCTTCGACATTTTTTGCCCACCTTCGGCAGTGACGAAGCCGCGGATAATTATTTGTTTCGAAGGTGGCAGTTGGGCTGACATCAGCATGGCCTGCCACATTGCGGCCTGCTGCCGCAAGTTATCTTTACCGGCCAGTTGGATCACTGGCCACCACTGCTCAAACTTTTTTTGATCAGTGGGCCAACCGATCGCCGAAATATAATTCACTAACGCATCAAACCAAACGTACATCACCTGCCTACCGGCAGGCAGGCTTGCTTCCTCATCGGGCACGGGTACTCCCCAAGGCATTTTGCTGGCCAGGCGTGAGATACTAAAATCTTCTAGTCCCCGCTCCACAAAAGCTTTGATTTCACCGAAGCGCGAAGCCGGAACAACGAAATCAGGGCGTTCAGAATAAAGTTTTAAAAGCGGCGCCTGATATTTGGAAAATTTGAAGAAATAATTTTCCTCATCAATTATTTCCAGCTCCAAATTTGGATGGATCGGACATTTCCCCTCGACCAACTCCGACTCAGTCTTCTCTAACTCGCAGCCCACGCAATACTTAATCTGGTAGGTTTTTTTATAAATATCCCCCGCCGACGCGCAACGCCGCCAAAACTCCTGCGCGGCGGCAACGTGAGCCGCGTCAGTGGTGCGGATGAAATTGACTTGGTTCCAAATCCCGAGCGCTGGGATCAGCTCCTTAAACTTAGCCGCAAAGCCGTCCACATACTGCTGGGGTTCCACCTCCGCCGCCAGCGCGTTACGATAAACTTTTAAGCCATGTTCGTCGGTGCCGGTGTTTAAAAAAACCGCTGCTCCTTTAAGCAGTTGGTAGCGGGCAAGAATGTCAGCGTGGACTAGCTCGGCAGCAAAGCCGATATGGGGATCGGCGTTAACGTAAGGTAAGGTCGTGGTCAGGTAAATTTTATTCGGCATCAATTTTCCGGAAGAGATACTTACTCTTCTCAAAGTCGGTCACCGCCTCCATTAATACCGCAGCAAGCGGCACCGCCAAAATTAAACCCAAAAATCCGGCCAGCTGGGCTCCCACCAACAGCGAGAGAATAACCAAGAGCGGCGGTACACCAACAATCTTCTTTACTACCAGCGGATAAATTAAATGATTCTCAAACTGCTGCATAATAATGTAAAGACCGATCGTCATTAAACCTAAGGTCACACTATCAGAGAAGCCTAACAACACCGCTGGAACGGCTGACAAGATTGGCCCGAAAAATGGGATCAACTCAAACAGAGCAGCCAAGATGGCGAGCACTAGCGCATACTTAACTTGCAAAATAGTTAGGCCCAAGAAAACCAAGATGCCAATAATCAGTCCGAGCAGTAGTTGGCCCTGCATCCAATAGCCAATCTTTTGCTGGGATCGACGCCATAGACCCAAAACATATTTCTCGCGATCTAGTGGCGTAACCACGCGCAAGAAGTTCTCAATCCCATTTTGCTGGACGGAAAGATAGAAGGAAATGACGATAATCAAAATAAATTTAAAGAAACCGCCAAAGACTAGGCTGGTGGTCTGGACAAAACCACTAGGAAGTTCGCCCAGATTAGCCTGCAGACTCAGGAAAACGTCGTGGATAGAGAAGGATTCGCCCAAAGTACCCGTCCACGAACCGAAGGAAGAGTTGCTAAGTAAGGCTGGGATTGTGCCGATCTTATCGGCCACGGTGGTCGACAGTTCCGACAAGTCTCCAAGAATAGGGAAAACAAAGAGCGGCACTAACACTAAAATTAAACCAAAAAAGATAATGTACATTAGCAAGACAGCTGGTACGCGTGGAATCCGATAACGAGCCAGGCGTCGGGTAATGGGCTCAACAGCAGAAGCGATCACCACCGAAACGAGCACCACCATTACCAGATCCCTAAGCAAATAAAGCACAATCAAGAAAAGCACCAGCCCAACCGCCTTTAAAATCGTGCCGAAGCTGATGCTAACGTAAACCTTTTCGGGTGAGGTGGCCATAGATAGCTATAGTCTACTATAGTCGCAGAAGCGACTCAAACCTCGCCCCCTCCCGCTCAGGGCCAATCAAAGCCAGATTAAGTGCCTCGGTTTTGAAGATTCGGCGAGCCACTGCCTTGATCTCCTTGGCAGTCACCGCCCGAATTTTTTTGGCGATCAGCTCTGGGGATTCTAGTTTACCCTTTATAATTTCCTCGGTGCCAAAAAAGCCGGCTAAACTTGAGGAGCGCTCGAGCCCCAAAAACAGGGAGCCGATCATCGACTCTTTGACCCGCTCCAGTTCAACGGCTGGGACCAAAGTCTCGGTTAGCTTGCGGCATTCAGCTAAAATAGCGGTAATAATTTCGTCAACCCGCTTGGTGTCTGAACCCACCGCAATCTCTAAAACCCCGTGATCGGTATAGGTATCATTTTCGGCTCGGACATAATAGGCGGCGCCCAATTCCTCTCTAATTTTGAGAAACAAGCGCGAGCTCATTCCCCCACCAAGCACTGCCGCTAAAACATCGGCCGCGTCCGACTCGGGGGCGGTTGCGGAGAAGGTTCGCACCCCTAAAATCAAATGGGTTTGATCAGATTTTTTGTATTCTACTCGGTACTCAGGCTTGGTCTGCTTTTCGATCACGGCTGGTTTAGATAAATTAGGCCCAGACGGGATGGTCTTAAACTGCTTGGTGATCTTTTTAATCATCGCCGCTTCGTTAAACTTACCCGAGACCACCACCACGGTGGCAGGAGCAACATAGTGGTTAGCCTGGTAACGCAAAAAATCCGCTCGAGTAAAACTTTTGACAGTCTCCTTGGTGCCCAAAATTGATCGCCCTGCTGGCTGATCACCGTAAAGTAGCGCGAGGAAAAGTTGGGCCACTCGATCGCGTGGCATATCCTCATACATATTTATTTCTTCCACGATCACCCCAGATTCCTTTTTTATTTCCACTTCGGGAAAAGTGGAGTTCAAATACATGTCGGCAATAATATCTAGCGCCCGATCCACCAGCTTGGGCTGAACCGTGGCGTAGTAGCCAGTGTACTCCTGCGAGGTAAAGGCATTGTAATTGGCACCTAAACCATCAAGCTCGGTCGAAATGTCGGCCGCCCGGGGTCGGCGTTTGGTCCCTTTAAAAAACATATGCTCTAAAAAGTGCGACAAGCCGCCCTCGGCCTTGGACTCGTACTTGGAACCAGTCTCGGCTAAAACTAGAACATTAGTGGCCAGCGCCTCTGGCCGGGGAATCGTAATAATACGCAAGCCATTCGGCAACACCCTTTTATTAAAATTGGTCTTAGATTTTGGCATGCGCCTAGACTACCATACTTATTAAATTTTAGACAAAAAAAATAGCCCCGTCATTCTTCTGAAGAATGTGTGGTCGGAGCTGGTGTCGCGCAACATGGTTGCGAAGAAGGTCTTAGTGCCTGTTGGCTAGCCCTCATTTAACGTATCTGCGTCGTGGCCTGCGGTGGTGATACGTGACTCTTACGTAACCGCAGGGGTACTACTACAAACCCTTATTTACGCCTCTGCCGTCTAGGACCACTGGGCTTTGGCGGGTCTGCCAGCGCCAGCACTTGATGTGCTTCGGCTGGACATGTCTGATGGCAGTATAGCATAGCCACAATTCTTGTCAAGTA
The DNA here is from genome assembly GCA_964591715.1 of uncultured Candidatus Saccharibacteria bacterium. GTDB lineage: Bacteria > Patescibacteriota > Minisyncoccia > Phycocordibacterales > JACOZG01 > CAZQDR01. Next base: position 22,716 of record CAZQDR010000003.1, read on the forward strand.
TTTTCAGGATTGTTAATGACGACACAAGAAAAACGGCTCTGCTGGGCCGTTTTTGGAAGGGTGATTTTTAATTAGGCTAGCTTAGCCGCTAGTTCAGAGATTTTGACCCGGGTTTGCTCACCAGTATCGCGATCGCGGAGCGTGACCGTGTTTAAGAGGTCAGGGTTTTCACCGAGAGTATCGAAGTCGATGGTCACGCAGTAAGGCGTCCCAATCTCATCCTGGCGGCGATAGCGCTTACCAATATTGCCATTATCATCAAAAATAGCTACTAGCGAAGAGCTTTCAGCTTTTAGCTTTAAATACACCTCGCGGGCTTTAGCCACCAACTCCGGTTTGTTTTTTAAGAGCGGGAAGACGGCCACTTTAATAGGAGCAATATTTTTACTTAATTTAAGATAGACCCGCTTTTCGCCACCCAGTTCGTCCTCGCGATAGGCATCCACCAGTACCGCCAAGAAGGTTCGATCCACTCCGAGCGATGGCTCAATAACATGGGGCATAAAACGTTCACCGCTAGCCTCATCAAAGTAGGACAAATCAACCCCACTATACTCCTGGTGCTTCGACAAATCATAGTCGGTCCGATAAGCCAAACCATAGAGCTCTTTGCGACCAAAACGAAAATCAAATTCACAATCACTCGTTCGCTTGGAGTAATGCGCCCGCTCCCCGTCCTCAACTTCAAGTTCATGAACCGAGTCGCGATCCAAACCAATTAGATCGATCCACTGCCACATTAAGTTCCGCCACAGTTCAAAATTATTCTGCCAATCAGCCTCGCGAGTAAAATATTCTACCTCCATCTGCTCCAGCTCCCGCACGCGGAAGATAAAATCCCGCGGCGTAATCTCGTTGCGGAAAGCTTTGCCGATTTGAGCGATACCGAAAGGTAATTTAGGATGAAACGAATCCACCACATTTTTAAAATTCACGAAAATTCCCTGCGCTGTTTCTGGTCGCAAGTAGGCGGTAGCCGCGGAATCATCCATCGCTCCCACCTTAGTCGAAAACATCATATTAAACTGACGGGCCTCGCCTAGTGCGCCGCCACAGTCCGGACACTTATCACTCTCTAGTTGATCGGCGCGGAAGCGACGCTTGCACGTGGTACACTCCACCAATGGATCGGCAAACCCGGCCACGTGTCCCGAGGCCTCCCAAACTTTAGCGTTCATGAGCAGGGCCGCATCCAAGCCAAACATCTCCTCGCGGTCGGTCACAAAGAGCTTCCACCAGGCATTTTTAATATTATTCTTTAGCGCGACGCCCAAAGGACCGTAATCCCAAGTACCGGCTAAACCACCATAAATTTCCGAGCCTTGATAGACAAAGCCGCGGCGCTTGGCTAGGCTCGAGATCTTCTCCATTAGTTCAGGGTTCATGACTGTATATATTACTTAACTACCTTCTCTTGTCCAAGTTGGAACTGGGGATCCGTATTTAAATTGGTGTCCAGGGGTCGTTTAAAGGTGGTCTCCAACGTCTGGCCCGTGGAACCATCAATGGCCGTAAAGGTCGGTTCGCTGACCAAATTAGGGATAGTGCCCACCTGGCTTAAGCTGGGCTTAAGCGCCACCTGGAAGGAAACCTGCCGCGGTGCTGTCCCAAAGCCCGTAGCGGCGCTAATCGTGCCCAGCGACCAGACTACCTGACCACCACCACCGGAAGCGGGCGTAAAAGTCAGGTTCTCATTGGCTGGGCTTTGACTGTTGGTCCAGGCCACATAAGAAGGCAAAACAGCAGTAACAAACGCTTCGCTCAAATTATTGGAGGAGTTAAGTAGCGACCAGGTAATTGTATAAGTCGTTTCTTGATCAACCTTGGGTGGGAGCGGTCCACGATTGAGGAGTGGGCCGCTGGCATAATTAGCCTTAGCCGCCAACTGGACAACCGAATTTAGTTTAAGACTGCGCGTCAGCTTGGTCTCCACTAGCTCGGTACCACCACCATCGGCCACGCGCTTGCCCCGCAAAGTAATCACTAAATCAATCTGGGGATTTTTAATTTGATAATTATTGGCGCTTACTAGTGAGACTGGTGAGAAAGTAAAGTCAGCCGAGCCTTCACTGCTGGGTGCCAAGGAACCTAGACCACTGTAATTCGAGCGATTCCAGCGAATTAGATTAGCCGCCGAGTCATAAAAGCCCCGAGGCGCCAGCACACTCGACTTATCCAAGGCGTCGCCCTTAAACTCAACCGTAATTTCCGTATCTGTTACCGGCGTCGCTAAATTATTGCGCCAGTCAATTTTACCCTGAACTGTTTGGCGACTCTCACCAACCGACACATTCTCACTGGAGTTGTTAATGAGAGCCCCCAAACCAACCGAGGCGCGCTCGATCGTAAGCTGCTTGGTAATGGCGCCAAAACTAACAGCAATTGCGGTGTCGGTAATCGTGCGACCACTACCAACTTCAATCCTAAAAGCTTTATCCTCAGCATCTTGACCAGTAATCACACCCTTAACGGTATAGGTAACTTTGTCTCCCGGCTTAAGCGGATCCAGCAGCCAAACATTGCGACCATAAGTGGGTGACAGGCTAGCACTGCGAAACTCGAAGCCGCTCGGATAGTTCATGACCACTAGCGGCGCCGAGATTGTTGAAGCGGCATTAGAGACGATTGTCACTTTGGCTGTCACCTCTTGATTGGCATTAACCGTCTCGGGTAAATCAAGCGTCACATCAATCGGCGAAGAACTAATTGATAAATCTAAAGTCTGACTGGTATGGAAAGTCGCGTTCGAATTTACTAGTCGGTACTGCGCGGTAACTTTAATTGGTAGGTCGGCATCTTTTTGGCCAAACAAAACTGGTCGCAAGGTGCGCCGAACCACCTCGCCTGATGCGATCTTGCCGATCGACTGTTTATCGTAAGTTAGCTCTCTGGTACTAGTGGCCGCGCTTTTGGTGCCGGCTGGATATTCTGCAATTAAATCTACCAACTCCATCGCTACGGCGTTTTTGTTGGTGATAGTTACCTCAATGGCCGCCGCTTGGCCAGAGCGCACCGACAACGGCCCCGTCATGTCTACCACCACATTACCACTCGAGACAACATTCTCCCCGCGCAAGAAAACAAAAAGAGTAACACCAATCATTAGCACAAAAAAGACCGCCGCAACGAGCAGTAACTTTTTTAACCATTTAGGACTAAGGTACTTTGATGTGGCCATGTTGTTATTGGGGGCGGACCAGTCGCGAGGCAAAGTGGGCTCGCGCTCCTCTAGCGGCGAACGCCGAACTGGCGGAGCCTCATTAGTGCGACCGTGCAACTTGCGCTTTAAACGTTCAATGCTATCTTCTCCGGGATCAACCATGATATGCAGTATACCACAAGCTTTAGAGGTGACTGTGGTGTAAGGCTTGATTAATAATTTCGAGCGCCAGCTGCTGGCGCTCGGCCGACAACTCGAGCGGCGCCATGTCCCAGTCGTTGAAAGCAAAAATGACCTCGAGCTCCGGGCGCTCCTCTACATAACCCAAACGGCGCAAAAGCCGCGCCACCCAAATTAGCTCAAAATTGACTAGCTCCGCTTCGGTCAAAAAAGGTCGTTCCAAAAAATGGGCTCCGCTTTTAAACTCCTCAAAAAAATCGGGCTGGGCCACTTCACCGGTTACTAAGCGCAAAATCAGTTGGGCAACCCGGGCCAGGAGCTGCAGGCGCACCGCTTCGCGGTGCGCCGCCAATTCCCCCGCCTCAACATGCACCACGCGCCAGACCTCCCGGCCTCGCACCAACGAGACCTCCGGCCAACTAAATAATTGCAGATTATAACGGAGCTTAGACTTTAATTCCCGCAAACCTTGGGCGGTAGCGTTAACCAAACCGTGATCACGCGTATACAAAGTCAGCGTCCGGGTTGCTTCGCTCGCCTCTCGGACACCCAACACGACCGCTGGCGTGGTGTAAATTTGATGCGACATTATTCGTAACGAAAAGCGCTCGCGCAGGTCGCGACTTTTATTTCGTGCTCATACTTCTCGGCCAAGCTCTGTTTGGCAATCGGTATAACCACTTCCGCTTGTTCTCCTGCCTTCAAGCCGCTTTCTTTACGCCAATCCTGAATTTCGCGAATCAAATCGCGCAGTTCCCCCTCCTCCTTAAGTTCAGGAGTGATAGTCAAATCAAGTTCTACCACTGCCGACAAGTTAGGATCAAAGATTACCGCTTTAACATTTACTTCGTCTTGGATAAGTTGAGCCAGTTCAGCGGAGAGCGGAGCACTTTTGGCTTTAAGTTCTTTTAGTGGTTGGCGAACTTTAATCGCGGCTTTGGCTCGCGCCTCTAAGCCACCCGAGACGAGCTGGCGCACGAGTTGCATCGCGGTAATAATTTCTTCGTCGCTCTTGTCGGCCTCGGGCCAATGCTCTAAGTGCACGCTCTCCGCGCCACCTTTCAATTTCAAATAAATTTCCTCAGCAACAAAGGGCGTAAATGGGGCCATCAAGCACGACAACACCAACAGCGTCCGGCGGAGCGTATCCATCACTGCCTGCGCCTCAGCGGGATCAGTGGGCTTAAAGCGATCGCGCGACCGGCGTAAATACCAAGTTGATAAATCGTCCACAAATTCGTCGATGGGCCGCAAAGCCCGATCAAGCTCATAAGACTCCATCGCCGCTGTTACTAATCCAATCACTTCGTTAAGCCGGTCGTTAATCCAACGATCTAAAATATGAGTACTAGCGGCATCGCTCGGAACGTGGGCGCCGGCGTACAGTTCATAAAACGCCACCACGTTCCGCAGACGGCCCAGCACCCGATTACTGGTCTCGCGCAAACCACGCTCCGAAAAATTAAATTCTTCAGCATGTACCGCTGGTGATGAGAGCAAGTAAAAACGCAACGCGTCCGCGCCAAAAGTATCAATCGTGGGTTCCAGATCGGGATAATTTTTTAGACGCTTAGACATCTTTTGGCCATCCTCGGCTAAAATCAAACCATTCACTACGACACGCTTAAAGGGGGGGCGATTAAAAAGTCCCAGCGAGAGCACCAGCAAAACATAAAACCAGCCGCGAGTTTGATCCAAACCTTCGGCAATAAAGTCCGCGGGAAAATGCTTTTCAAACTCTTCCTTGTTGGCAAACGGATAATGTAACTGGCCGTAAGGCATGGAACCGGACTCAAACCACACATCAAAAACATCGGGTACGCGCGCCATCTCGGCACCACACTCGCAACGGAGTTTAACCTCATCAATATACGGCCGGTGAAAGTCGAGCTCGTAGGCTTGATTGTGCGGGAGAGCGACAAAGGGCAGTGGTCGCGATTCGGCGGTTTTTAAAAAGTAACGATCCTCACTCTGCGCGGCTTCGGCCTCGTGATCATTAAAGCCTTGGGCTCCCACCATCAATAACCAGCCCACCGCTTCGTGAGTGATCAGTAAAATATTTTTACCCGCATAACGAGCGTCAATCTCATACAGCGACTGGAGCGCCCGCGCCTTCACCTCATGAAAGTTTTCCCCCGCTGGTGGCGCCTTAGTAAAGCGCTCGGCTCGACCACTGAAAAAAGCGTGGAACTTAGCCACCGACCCCCCCTCCAATTCGCCAAAGCCCACCTCGCGCAGGCGCTCATCCAAAACCACTTGATCGGCCGGTACTCCTAAAGCCTCCGCCATGAGCGCCGCCGTCTCTCGTGTTCGCAAAACTGGCGAAGTAATGATCAGATCAATTTTTTCCTTAGCCAAAGTTTTACCGGTGGCTTCTACTTGCTCACGGCCATTTTCCGTTAAATGATTGTCGCCATCGAGCGCCGAGGTAACAATGCTTTGTACGTTCGACTGGGCCTCGCCGTGACGCATGACCCAATAATTATTTTTTGGCTGCCGCTTAGCAGTGAGCTCCTCGAGTGAGCCAATCACTTCAATTTTTTTGCAGCTTTCGCAACGCCAGACCGGTAGCGGCGCCCCCCAGTAACGCGAACGCGATACTGCCCAATCGCGCGCCCCCTCCAGCCATTTACCAAAGCGACCGTCTTTAATATATTCCGGCACCCAAGTTACGCCCTCGTTTGCCTTCAAGAGTGCCTCCTTCATCGTACTTACAGCAATAAACCAGGATGATGACGCGTAGTTTAAGAGAGGTGTATCGCAACGCCAACAATGAGGGTAGGGGTGAGTAATTTTTTCCTTCGCAAAAAAGGTGCCATGCTCCTGCAAATATTTTAAGACTGCAATGTCAGCCGAGAGACGCTCCTTCTCATCTTCACTCTTGGGTTTAACTGGCAGACCGGCAAAATCTTTGACCGCCGCTTTAAAGTGACCGCTAGTATCAACGTGCTGGATAAAAGGTAAATTTTTAGCCTGACCCAACTTTAAGTCGTCCTCGCCGAATGCCGGTGCAATATGGACAATGCCGGTACCATCCTCGGTTGTCACAAAATCCGCGCCGTAAACCTGCCAACCGTTCTCCTTATTTTTCAGCGTCGTATCATTCTGATAATAATCAAAAACTGGTTGATACTTTTTACCCACCAATTTTTGTCCGGTAAATGTTTCTTCAATGGTAAAATTATCGGTTAAAACTTTTGTGGCCAGCGCCTCCGCCACAATCAACTTAATTCCGCCCTTTTCGACTCGAACATAGTTCAGTTCGGGATTAACCGCCAGCGCCACATTACCTGGCAGCGTCCAAGGTGTCGTGGTCCAGGCCAACAAGTAAGTCCCCGGCTCATCAACCAGTTCAAATTTTACCGTCACCGACAAATCCGTGACATCTTTGTAACCCTGATTAACCTCAAAGTTAGCCAGCGTTGTCTCACAGCGCGGGCACAAATGCATAGACTTGTAACCTTCGTAGGCCAAGCCCTTGTCGTAGAGTTGTTTAAAAATCCACCACACCGTCTCGGTGTAACTGGAGTCCATCGTTTTATAATCGTTCTCCATGTCCACAAAACGGCCAATGCGGGGAATAATCCTTTTCCACTCGTCAGCATAACGGAGCACGCTCTCTCGTGCCTTTTGGTTAAAGACGTCAATCCCCAACGCTTCAATATCCTTTTTGGTTTTTAGACCCAACTCTTTCTCGATCAGGTTCTCGATCGGCAAGCCGTGACAATCCCAACCCCAGCGACGCGCCACTCTAAAGCCGCGCATGGTTTGATAGCGTGGAATAGCGTCTTTAATCGAGGTCGGCAGCAAGTGACCAAAGTGAGGCAAACCGGTCGCAAAGGGCGGCCCATCATAAAAAACGTACTCGCCTTTGGGCGCATCTTTAGCCAGGGACTTGGCGAAAATTTGGTGATCTTGCCAGAACTTAAGGATCTCTTCCTCGCGTTTGGCAACATCGGATTTTTGGGGCAGAGCTTCGGCCATATAGCGTTTATCCTAGCATTTTTCGGCCAAGAAAAAAGCCCGCGAGATGCGGGCGAAGGGTCAGGGGCTCGAAGGCGGTGTCTTGTCGCCACAAAGGCTAAAGATTATCGCCAAGATCCCCAACAGGAAGACAGTGAGCAACCAGGCTCCGGGAGAGTGAGCGAACTCTTCAAGCGTCACAGCGTCCACGGCGAATCCTTTCGCACTTAAAACTAATTGAGCGGCGGCCGATTTAGTTATATCACATCTGGTCCGGAGTCTGTATCCCCAACAGCCCGAGGCCATTTTTGAGCACTTGGGCGACGGCCGCCGTCAGTGCCAAGCGATAGTTCTCGTTCTCACTGCCAATAATCCGATTTTGGGCATAGTAGGCGTTAAAAGCCGAGGCCAGCTCCAGCAAGTAAGTCACAATATAGTTTGGCGCCAATTCTTGGGCCGCAAATGCCGCCAGATCCGGGAAACGAATTAATAATTTCTCTACCGCTGTCGCGTCCTCCGCCACTAACTCGACTGCCAAATTCGGCGCCTTAGCAAGAATAGACTGCGCGCGCACGGCAGTGTACTGCAGGTAAGGACCGGAGTCGCCTAAAAAGGAGAGCGATTTTTCTAAATCAAAAATAATATCGCGACCAGGCGCCTGTTTCAAAATCGAATATTTAATTGCGGCCACCGCAATCGGCTCAGTCACATCCTCCCGCGCCTTCATCGCCTCGGCTAATAAAAATTCCGCCGTAATGACATCGCCAGTCCGGGAAGACATTTTTCCGGTTGGCAAACGAAGCATCCCGTGAGCCACATGTTTAGTTTTAGCGGCCAAGTCAGGAAAAACCAACGACATCGCCTTTAACAACACTTTAAAATAGGCTTGGATTTCGTTGCCGGTCACCACGATCGACTGATCATACGGGAACTCGTCAAATTTAATTTTAGCTAGCCCCAACTCCTTCGCTTCATAAGTCGGCAACCCGTCCGAGTTAATAAAAACTCGGGTATGTAAGCCCTCCTCTTCGGCTCCCTTAAAGACTACGGCGCCATCGCTCTTTTCAAACACTTTACCTAAGTTATCCTCCACCACCTGCTTACCAAACGGTCCCGCCGCACTCTCAAAGAAATAATAATCAAATTTAGTCCCCAGCTTCTCGTAAATGGTTTCGAAATATTCTAAACTGACCCGCCGACCCTCGTCATAAATTTTATTAATTGCCTCGTCGCTCTTGTCATAAATCTTTTTGTTGATTTCTCTGATCGCCGCCTCGTCACCCTTGGTGGCGCCGTAGGCGTAGGCCTCGCCGAGCGTTGCGGCCGAGAGTTGGGCGGGCTTAAGTTCAAGTAACCCCCAAACCGCCCTGGCGACGTGTAACCCGACATCACCCTGATAACACGCCCGTTTAACCTCCGCGCCACTAAAAGCCAAGAGGCGGGACAGTGACTCGCCGATCACATTTGGCATCAGGTGACCAATGTGAAATTCTTTAAATGGATTAGGGTCGGTATACTCGACAATCACTTTTTGCCCGGCCAGCTTTTGACCACGACCATAATTCTCCTTCTCGCTTAAAACTTTTTTAATTTCCGCTGCAAAAACGGAGGTGGCTAAATAAAAATTAATAAAACCTGGACCGGCCACCTCCACCTTGGCCAACCACTCGGGTTTATCAGCTAAAATTTTTTCCTTAATTTTCTCCGCCACGGCTTTGGGATTCTCTCCCGCAGTTTTAGCGGCAACCATGGCGACGTTAGAAGCAAAATCTCCGTGCGCCAAATCAGCCGGATATTCGACGGAAAATTTAACGGGCGCCTCCAGCACCCCCTCAATTAGTTTTTTGACCACCTCTTTCATTGCCATCATCCTAGCATTTTTCGGACAAGAAAAAAGCCCCGCGTTTCTCTGTCGTTAAACAGAAAAATGCGGGGCATGAGGCACGCCAACTCAGCGGGAGAATACCCGACTGCCGTCGCGCCACTCACGCGGACCCTCGACCGCACGGGCGTTCACGCCCCAACCGGCCTTAAGCCAGTCCACACCGACCAAGAGCAGAACTCCTTCAGCGTCGCGAACGTAAAAGATGTTCACGTAACCATTGTTAAGGAGCGCGCCACTCTCGCCTTTCGCCTGCCGACTGATCAGCTGAACAATGGCGGAAAGCGTGGTCTCCACCTTCTCCTCTCCACCCAACTCGGCGATGATTCGTAGATCGCGAGACTGCTTCCTGAGTCGGTGGGAGCGGAGCACAGTCTCCGGCTGCGGTTCCTCCACCTTGTTGCCGAACCAAGTCTTGAAGTTCTTACCAAGCCAGGCGATACCACTCTGGCCGACGACCAACTCCTGTTCGGCAACGAACTTGGCCGTGGTCGCGACGATGGTGATAGTAGTGAGGAAGTCGAGAATGCTGTCCACGATTTCCTCAATCACCACCTTTGCCTTTCCGGCGAGCAGGCTCTTGGCGTTCTCCTCACCAATAATGTTGATGAGCGCTTCCACCTGACCGAACGACCAACCGCTATACTTGTAACTAGCCATAGCACACAAACCTTTCCGGCTAAAAGCCGAGAAACTGCCTCTACCCGAGGTGGGGGCTGTATTCACTCGAATCCAGCGTTTCAAAGAACTAATATTAGTATACACCTAATTACCCTATTTGTCAATAATAGAAAGTGGCTTAAATTGGCGATAAAAAAGAGCCCCATCACTGGTGTGATAGGGCTCGGGGTCAGGGGCACAACGGGCTTAGCGGCGGGCGATGTCGACGGAGAAGAAGCGCACTTGGCGACTCTTCAACCAGCCGTCGTAATCGGCCCAAGTCAGGCCAACATTCCAGCGTCGGGAATACTTAAAGAGAACGACGCATCGAGGCTGCCGGCGGCCGTCCAGGATATTGAACAGATTCAACCCGCCATCGGCAATCAGGGCGTCGCCACCCTGGGACGATTGATCAATCAACCAAGCCAGGTCGGCCAAGGTCGTATGGGCTCGAGCCCACTCGGCGAGAGAGACCTCCATCTCGGCCCGATTGGACCAATTTGAAGATTGATCCCACCTCAACTGCGCCGCCGCCTGGGCCGCCTCCACCTTGTCGAGGAAGCTGTTCCTAAAGTGGGGTGATAGAGCCGCTGGGTCGAACCGCTCGGCGGTGAAGAACTTGGCGGCCACAAACCGTGGCAGGGCTGGCCGAACAATGGCTGCTGGGCTCTGAATTACCGTCGCACTACTCGTTACCATCATTTCCTCCTCCCGGGGAAAATATAACAAACAACAGATACTCCACCCTTGTTTATACCTCTTCTTTAACCTATTGTCAACTCTACTTGCGGCCCGTGCTACCAAAAGCACTGGTGCCCCGAGAAGAATCGGCCAGTTCAGCGGCTTCTTCCAACTCGGCGACCGCGACGGGATAAATGATAAGTTGAGCCACCTTATCCCCCACTTCAACGGTATATGCCTTGTCGCTCAAATTAACCAAGTGAACATTATACTCGCCGCGATAACCAGCATCGAACACGCCACCCATGGTATGTAATCCTGCTTTAGAGATACTCCCCTTGTCTTTAATAATCGCCGCATAACCAGCTGGGAACTCTAAGGCAAAACCCAAATGGAATCGCGCGTGATCACCCGGCAGAATAGTTTGTTCTTCTAGAGCATACAAATCTAATCCGGCGTCTCCAGGATGACCATAGGTTGGCTGCTTTGCTTCCGGCTTTAATTTTTTAAACTTTATGGACAGGGACATGTTTCTTCACTAATTTATAAACTTGCTCATGGACCGCTTCGGGCGTTTGGCAAACCATTCCGGCACAACACTCAATGCGGCGCCACTTTTTATCTTTCTCGGCTAAGGCCAGCGCGCTCTGGCGCGAATTTTTAAGATGGAGCAGATTATCCTCGGCAACATCTTTGCGGCCCTTTAAATATTTCTTACGGCGCTTGGCGATCTTTTTCTCAAGCCACAGCTTACTCACCTCAAATGGCACGTCTAAATAAATCACCAAATCTGGTTTGGGAATTTTAAAAACGCCGTACTCCATTTTATCAAGCCAAGTTAAAAACTCCTGACGCTTTTTAGGATCAGCGATTTTGCCACCCTGGTGGATTTGGTTAGCACTGACATAACGATCAGCGACAACAACAAAGCCAGCCGCGAGCCACTCTTTAATTTTGGCACTAGTCTCAAAACGGTCCGCGGCATAGAGCACTGAGGCTAGGCGTGGATCAGCCTGAATAAAATCACCATGGAGTCCGGAAAGATATTCGCCAATTAAAGCGCCAAAAAAATTATCATAATAACGAGGGAAGTCGATCGTTTTAACCGGCACCTTCTCTTTTTTCAACCGGTCAGCTAAAAGTTTAGTTTGCGTCGCCTTGCCTGAACCATCAATCCCGTCAATCACCACTAACCGTCCTGCCGTTTTAGTCATTTTGTTTTTTAATTTTTCTTAAAATTTGATCAATCTTGCCGGCCAATATTTTTACCTGTTTTTCTTTGGCACCGCGGGTAGTCTCGGCCGCTAAACCAATCCGGATTCCCGACGGGTCAACGGGCGGCCGAGTATCAAAAGGAATCGCATTTTTGTTCACAATAATCCCCGCCTGCTCTAGCGCCTCACTCGCTGCCTGACCACCAACACCGACGCCGTTTAACCAAGTGTCCAGCAAGATCAAGTGGGTGTCGGTGCCATCACTGACTAGCCGCCAGCCCAGCTTCTTTAACTCCATTGCTAGCGTTTTGGTGTTCTTGATAATTTGAGTGGCGTACTTCTTAAACGCCGGCGTGGCTGCCTCGGCAAGCGCCACCGCCACGCCGGCAATTTGGTTAACATGCGGCCCCCCTTGGATACCCGGGAAAACCGCTTTATCTATTAAGTCAGAAATAAGCTTCGGTTCGGGCGCAGACTTTCTTCCATCACGGTCAACGAGGGAAATGATTCCAGAAAGCCCGCGCCCAACCTGCGCCGGTACCCGCCGGCTGAAGATTAATGCCGCTCTCGGACCACGCAAAGTTTTGTGGGTGGTAGTGGTCACGACGTCAGCGTATGGGAAAGGGCTCGGATGGACGCCCGCGGCCACCAGACCAGCAATGTGCGACATGTCTACCATCAGGATTGCTCCGCAGGCGTCGGCAATCTCGCGAAACTTTTTGAAATTAATCTGACGCGGATAAGCCGTAAAACCGGCGACAATAATATTTGGTTTTTCTTTAACTGCCAAAACTTTAACCGCTTCGTAATCTAACTGTTCACTATCACGGTCAACGGTAAACGGGATTTGCTGCCAGGCTTTGCCAGTTAGGGAGACTTTGTGACCGTGCGTTAAATGACCGCCATGCGCTAGCGACATGCCCATAATTTTCCCCCCGATTGGGACGAGCGCAGTGTACACCGCCAAGTTGGCCGGTGAACCAGAAAGCGGCTGAACATTCACGGCCCACTTCTTTGGGCTAAGTTTAAAAAGTTTCAGCGCTCGTTCTTGGCAAAGTCGCTCTACCTGATCAATGATTTTATTGCCGCCATAATAACGCGCGCCCGGATAACCCTCGGCATACTTATTATTTAATTCCGAACCCAGCGCCGCCAAAACATCGGCGGAAACATAGTTCTCTGACGCAATTAAATTAACTACCTTCTGTTGTCGCTCTCGCTCGGCCTTGATCAATCGTTCAATCGGTTTATCTTTCATGTTTAAGATTTATTTTTTACGACTGCCGTGGAATCTGAGATGGGCATCATCCGTAACATACAGCGTTTTTATCCCCGCCTCCAGCATCCGCTCCCAGCAAGGTTGGCAGGCCCACCAGTGACCCCACAAATAGACTTCCGCCCCCGCGGTGACTTCCCCATTTTTTATTGCATCCGCCACGGCTCGTGATTCTGAGTGAAGCTTGTAATTAGAGCACCCCGGACAAAGCCAATACTTTTGGCCAGTTTTAATTTTTAACTTGTGCCGGACACACCAACCCTTGGTGTGAAGATCAGCCAAAAAAGCATTCTTTAGTGCTGATTGATTGGCTCCCCGACCGATAATTTTACCGCCCTCAACAACCACCGCCCCACTTGGCTGATTACGTTCCGTGGCCGACTGAAAACGCATTTTCTTGGCTTCAGCCATAAATTGGTCCGTCTCAGGCACCAACTTAATCTCGCAACCAGCAGGCAAATAAGGGTAGATAATCGTCATGTGGCCATTGTCTCATAGCTCTAGTATAATTGGCAAAATATGACCGCCTTTGACCGAATCTACCAGAATCTGTTAAGGCAAATCATGACCGAGGGCATTGCGGAAATGAGCGAGCGCACCGGCCACGAAACCCGGGCCATCCCCGGCCTCCACTTTACGACCGACCTCCAAAAAGACGGCTTCCCCCTACTTACCCTGCGCAAAATACCAATTCGGGTCTTCGTGGCCGAGCAAATTTGGTTTCTCCTTGGCTCGCGCAAACCAGCCGACTTTCTGCGGGAGTACACTAAAATTTGGGATGACTTTACCAACCCAGGCGATGTCGTCACGGTCGCTTACGGTTACCGTTGGCGCAAACATTTTGGCCGCGATCAAATCGCCCTGTTGATTGAACTTTTAACCAAGGAGCCAAGTTCGCGCCACGGCGTCGTAATTGCTTGGGATCCAGCCCAGGATGGCTTGTCGCTGTTTAAAAAGAAAAACGTCCCCTGTCCCTACACCTTTACCGTTAATATTATTGGCGGACACCTCCATCTCCACAACATGATTCGCTCTAACGACGTCATGCTCGGCATGCCTCACGACGTGGCGGGCTTTGCTTTGCTCCAGTGCATTTTAGCCGAACGATTAGGAGTAAAGCCGGGCATTTACTCGCACTCTATTTCTAACGCTCATGTTTACGACATTCACTACTCAGCCGCGGAAGAAATAATTAGCCGCCACAACGATCATCCTAATGTGACACTCGAGATTCCCGCCAACACCTTTGCCCGGATCGAGAACCGCGACCCGGCGATAGCCAAAGAACTAATCGATCAACTGACTAACCAGTACACACCAATGGATGCCATTAAAGGTTTACAAATTGTCCTCTAATGATTCCAGCGTTTATTATTGCCAGCGTGACCGCCGACGGCCTGATTGCCCGTGATGCTAGTCACGCGGCCACCTGGTCCAGCCAAGCTGATAAAAAGTTTTTTGTGACCCGAACCAAAGCCGCTGGTGCGATCATTATGGGCGCTAAAACTTTTGCCACTATTGGCCGACCCCTCCCAGAACGCTTAAATGTGGTTTACACCCATCAACCTTCACCTCACCCTGAAGTCTTGGCCACCGCTTTGCCGCCAGCGGAACTACTGGCGGAACTTGAGCGCCGGGGCATTAGGGAGGCGGCCATTTGCGGGGGCAGTTCAATTTATACGCTCTTTCTTAAGGCCGGCCTGGTCCAGAAAATTTATTTAACTGTTGAACCACGCCTCTTCGGCCAAGGCCTCTCGCTTTTTAATCAGGAACTGGACCTCACCCTCAAGCTTTTGTCGACTCAACAATTAGCCCCAGACGTCGTATTATTGGAGTATCAAGTAATCACCTAATCATGGCTGTTATCACCAAAGAAGACATTATCGAACGAATCAAGGGAGGGAGCTTAAAGTTTGTCCCCAATCTCGACGTCTTCCAGCTTCAAAGCCACTCGGTTGACTTGCGGCTGGGCTTTACTTTTATGCTGCCCAAGATTTGGCATCTCACTACCCGCGGCCGCGAGTCACTCGACATCCTCCATTTTGATAAACGGACTCAAGAATATTTTGATATCGTAGAACTAGAGGAGGGTCAATACTTTGATCTCTTGCCTCAAGAATATATTTTGGTTTCCACCCTCGAGACTTTAACTGTCCCTAAAGATTTGATGGCTGTGCTTTATCCGCGCTCCTCGACCAATCGCAAAGGTTTGTCGCTCGACTTAACGGGCATTATTGATTCGGGTTACGAAGGCCAGCTAAGCTTACCGATTCGCAATAATACTCGTTCGCAAACAGTGCGACTTTATCCGGGCGAGCGTCTCTGCCAAGTGGTTTTTGAAGAACTAACCCAAACAATTAACCCGCGCCAAAGTAAGTATCACCAGCGTGACATCATTGACGGCGTTCAGCGCGAAGCCGAAACGGAAGTTAAGTTGTTGTTAGCCGGAAAAATAAAAGAGTTAAAGCGTGACCACGCTGTCGAGGGCTTGATATAGCTCTTCCACCTCGCCATTGTTATTGATCACCACCGAAGCGGCGTCTTTAAGCGACCGGATTTGAATCTCGGTTTCCAGTTGCTGATCTTTTTGAAATTGCTCCCAAGTTTTGCCGTTATCATCTGGATTCTCACCGCGAACTGATAAACGCTTAAATCGAACCTCCGGGTCAGCCTCAAGATAAATTAATTTAAATTGGGGTAACTTTTGGAGAGCCTTAATGTCAGGCAAGCGACGGATACCATCAATGACCACCAGATCAGTCTTGGCGCCCGCCGCGTCCTTGGCCACTATCTCGGAAAATAAATCTTCGCCGAAGGTCTGGCGCAAGGCCAGCGACAGTGCCGACATGTTCTCTCGCGTCTCGGTTAGATACAAGCGAGCCATAACGTCGCGCAGTGGCGTAGAAAAGCGATACGACTCGGCGTTAAACTTTTTAGCTAAATATTTCGTACTGAACGTCTTTCCTGAAGCCATCTCCCCCGTCAAACCAATAATTAATTTAGCCATATGGGGATAATAATAATTGACCCCACCCTAAAAAGCAAAAGCTGGGCTTTAGCGGGCAGATTGAGCGCTCAGTCGGGCTTGAAATAAGCGGAGCAGAAGCTGGAGCGCCGGAGTGGAGGTCGCTGTCGGAGCCATGGTTGGAACCAAGACTGGCGATCCCACTGTTGCGGTTGGAGCATACACCTCATTGAGTTTGGCGAGCGTCTTAGGCCCTACCGCTCCCGCTGTCACCGGCTCAGTAATCTGGTATTTCAACTGAAAGCGCTTTATCGCCTGAGAAGTAAGTGGCCCATAATAACCACTGACAATTGCCTCGGGATAGATTGTTCTATCTTTCGCCAAGTACTGCTGCAAAATCTTAACTTGCTCACCGCGCGCCGCTGGCGCTAGCGCCGCCGTAAAGATTGGTGCCGCCCGGACAGCGGTCGGAGTACTGCGCGCCACTTCGCTACTTCGATTATTACTAACCCCCGATCCCCCACCACCCCCACCGCTGCGGCTACTGCCGCCCCCACCAACTGGGCGGGGTGGTGGTTCCGTCGGCACCACGGGTGTATCCGGCGCCACTGGCGTATCCACTGTCTCGCCAGGCGTAAAGGTCACTCGCAGCAAATATTGTGTTCGCACATCCGACAGCAAATAAGAAATTTTACCCTTCGCCACCGGTAGCGAGGTTGTGGCTTGAGCAACGCCATCAAGGCTAATCGTCGCCAACTGATAACCCGGCTTGGGGGTAATAGTGAAAAGTTGAGAGCCACCTTCCGGTACCGCAACCGTTCCAGGTGAAATACTTCCTCGCGTTGCCATCACGCCAATTAGTAAAACATTTATATTGCGCATTGGTTGTCCGGCATCACTAAAAGTATTACGAACAGACATTCGGTCTTGAGCGATCTTTTGACTACGGACTGCACCATAGCGAATATTTCTAAAAGTGTTGTCGCTTGACTGCACCAAGGTAATCCCATTTTTAGCTGTGATTGAAATAATATTTTCGATTGTGCTACTTGAGGTGTACCCCAGATAGATTTCGTTAATCTGAGAATCGCGAACAGTAATGTTGCTGCAGTGCGTACAAATGAAAGCCGCCAAATCTAAACCACTAAATATTTTGTCTGAAATATCAGCATAGTAAGCAACATCCTTACCCGCCACGGAAT
This sequence comes from uncultured Candidatus Saccharibacteria bacterium, assembly GCA_964591715.1. Taxonomy (GTDB): domain Bacteria; phylum Patescibacteriota; class Minisyncoccia; order Phycocordibacterales; family JACOZG01; genus CAZQDR01. The sequence goes on from CAZQDR010000003.1 coordinate 39,899, forward strand.
TGTTGGTGAAGTTATTGGTAAAGCCTTGGGGCTGATCGCCGATCGTCGTCTGATCCCAGTAAAAATTAAAATCCTCGTTAAGGTTATCGTAAATCTGATTACCTGAAATAAGATTGTTATTGGTGCGCTTGGCACCGTAGCCATAACCGACCACCGTCCCAGCTTCCCAGCGGCGATAATGGGCGCGCAACAAATTTACAATAAAGCCAGATTTGTTATTGCGGATAATATTATCCTGGTACTCGCTGTGACTAGCCATAATCCTCATGCCCTCCACGCTGCTGTTCTCAATTATGTTGCGATTAATCTTCTGCCTATCTGGCCAAATGGCAGTTAAATCAGTTGTCCACATTGCCTGCAAACCCGGCGCGATGCCATATTGGCTGCCAGAAATTAAGTTGTCCGAGATCTCAATCCGCGGCGTTTCGTCGAGCATAATATTGGCGTCGGAGTTGTCGCGGATAATATTGTGGGAAATTAAAATATCACCGCTGGCGTACGTGGCCACCCCCATTCGGTTGTTATAAATCTCGCTGTCGAGTAAGGTAAAACCGTTACCACCACCACTGTGATGGACCCCGAATTCAAAGTCATGGACCTTACAATTCTTTATTAGCCTGATTGCTCGCGAGTCGTTAACCACAATACCCCGACCAGTTTTATTATTTCCCGCAATTTCAAAATTTGCACAATCAAGGGTGGGCGCATCCTTCCCCGGCTGACGCAGTCCCAAGGCCAGACCGTCAGCCGGGCAGGCTGTCTCACCACTGCGACCCCGCAAATTTTCAGTCAGAGTGTAATCGCCAATGATGGTATCACCGCAATAACAGGGTACCACCACGCCATTAATTAAGCCGCATTCAGTAACTGCGGCCATAACAGTTCGCCAGCCAAAAAGCAGCCCTGACACTAAAACCAGCATCCCGATACCATTGATGAGTTTGTTCATTGCCCCAGCATATGCTTCTGACCACTAAAAAGCAAAAGCCACCGCGAGTCCGTTCGCGGTGGCAATTTTGGTTTGGTGGGGAGTCTAACGTGAGAGGGGTTCGAAATAAGCCTTCTCCTTCAGAAAGTGTTGCCGTCGTGCCTCGTTGGCGAGAACGGCAAGCATGGGCAAATCCTTGAGCCAGAGACCGATTGTTTCTAATAGATCAGTACACTTGTCCACATATTCGGCCGCCCGACAGTAGTTGTGATGCGGCTCAATACCCTGAATCAGGCGACTGATCTTGGAACCACGAGGGCTGACATTAAGGCAGGGCTTGAAAAAGCGGCCGATTCCAATTCCTTCTTCAAACCCCAAACCTGAGGACGCGCCATCCCAAATAGCCAAGATCCCGCGCGCCCGAGCCACCCCTCGATTGATATCTTGCTCATAGACATCCCAAGGCGTGCCTTCGGTCATACCACAGAACTCCAAAATCTCGATCTCGGGAAAGCGGCGCCGAGCAAGGGACTTAAAATCCCTAATCTCCTGACGATACTCCTCGCTCTTGTCCGTCAACGGACACCCAAAGTAGAGTAAGATCTTATCCACGATTATCTCCTTTTTAATTGGGGTGCTAAAACTCTGCCTTGAGCGTAGCACGGGCCACCAAGAGAAACAAAATACCCCCGCAACCAGATGGTTGTGGGGGTAGCAGACGTGTCAGGCCAGAGCCCTTCTGACCTGACGGAGAACGAGTTGGTGATTTTTAATTCTGATCTGGTGAATGTCCGAGTCGCTCGGCGACTCAAACTTGAGCTCTTGCAGATCTTCGGTCTGGGCGCCTTTGGCAATCAGCGCCGCCACTACGATTTTCTGCATCTGACTACGCTCCACCTCCGCTTGATCCTCGGCCATGACTTCCCTCCTGTGAAAGCCGCTTCGCAGAACGCGGTCAAAAATATCAACCGCCATTCCGACAAATGACACAATAAAAAGAGGCCAGATCTTAGTCATCCTGACTCCTTTGCAAATGATCTTATTAAGTTGTACTAAACTTCTACTGTCGAGTCAATTAGTTAGTCACGTCGATACCCATCGAGCGAGCCGTACCCATGATGGTCTTCATCGCCTGTTCTACTGTGGCGGCGTTAAGGTCAGGCATTTTTTTCTCGGCGATTTCGCGAATTTGAGCCTTGCTGACTTTGCCGATCTTAGAAGTGTTCGGCTTGCCGGAACCTTTATCCTTACCAATTGCTTTAAGCAATAAACTGGAAGCGGGAGGAGTTTTTAAAACGAAGTCAAAGCTGCGGTCTTGGTAGATTGAGATAACCACTGGCACAATATCACCCCGCATCTCGGCAGTGGCGGCGTTAAACTTGGTGACGAACTCACCAATATTAATACCCGTCGGACCAAGGTTGGTACCGATCGGCGGGGCCGGGGTCGCTTTGCCGGCCGGAATGACGAGTTTTACTTGTTTGGTTGGTTTTTTAGCAGCCATGGTATGTAGCGTGTTTAGACTACCTTAAATCTTTTTCACTTGCAAGAAGTCAATTTCAACCGGCGTTTCGCGGCCGAACATTGAGACGAGCACCTTAACCTTACCGCGATCGTCGTCAATCTCGCTAACCTTGCCCTCCATATCCTTAAATGGACCGTCCACAATCTGCACCGCCTCACCGTTAACCAGGTCAATATTGTGCTTAACTTGGTCATTACCCATGCGAGAGAAGAGTATGTCTACCTCAGCGCGATCAAGCGGCACCGGGACCACTCCCGCACCAACGAAGCCAGTGACTCGAGGCGTGTTACGCACCACGTACCAAGAGTCGTCGGTTACAATCATATCCACTAGCACGTAGCCAGGGTAAATCTTCTCCTCCACCGTCACGCGCTTACCACCCTTAACCTTTACCTTCTTCTCCATCGGCACAATGACATTAAAAATCTTGTTCGACATGTCGAGCGATTCAATGCGTTGCTTTAAGTTGCGGGCAACCGCGTTCTCATAGCCAGCGTAGGTGTGAATGGCGTACCAATTGCGTTCCTGTTGTAACTCTTGCTTGCTCATAGAAGATTAAAAATTAGATGACTAATTTCAGGAGGGCGCTGAATAAGGCGTCGAAGAAGCCGAGCAAAAAGGCTACGGCGAGCGACATAATAATGACTGTTGCCGTAAAAACCACGGTTTGGCGGCGGGTCGGCCAGCTAACGTGCTTTAGTTCGGCTTTGGTTTCCGTAAGATAGGTGGTGAGATTCATAGTCTTGGTTTAAATGGGTTAGTTCTTATTCAAAAAAACGCCCCCCGGGCTTGCCTACCATCTTACCCTAAACCAAAGCTTTGTCAACCCAAAAATGAGGTTAAAATCAGATTAAATACGAGAGCACCACCGCCAATAACACCGAAGCGCCAGCCGTCGAGAGATTGCGCCAGCGGAACCAGCCCTGGGGTGAGCGACTCTCGACCTCGTCCGTCTTTAAAAACTGGCGAATAATATGCTCCAAATCATGGGGACTCTCCACCGTTTCGAGAGTGGTCCCCCGCGCCACCGAGATCGTGCGCTTCTCCTCCGAGAGCACGATCGCCAGAGCGTCGGTGCGCTCGGTAATCCCGAGCGCCGCGCGGTGGCGCGTACCCGAATTGGCAAAAAATTTAAAATTGTCCGCCAGCGGCAAATGCACGCCAAAGGATTTAATCACCCCCTGCTCAATAATAATGGCGCCATCGTGACCTGGTGAACTCGGGTCAAAAATACTTAAAATCAGCGGCACCGAAGGCGTCCCACCCAAACTAAAGCCACCCTGGGTCAGTGTTTCGAGCGGATAGTCTCCTGCTAAAACAATCAGGGCGCCTATTTTGCGCTTCGCCATTTCTCGACACGCCTCCACGATTATCGCGGGGATTTCCGCCACCGCATTAGCGCCAGACCCCAGCCAACGCCGGCGCGTGGGAAAGGTCAGCCAGTCAAAGAAGCGACGAATTTCCTTTTGGAACACCACCACAAACACCACCACAAAGGAGGTCAGGAGGGGTTGAAATAATTCGCGAGTCAAAACGAGATCTAGCTTATAGGCCACAAAGTTAATCGTCGTTAGAACGGCGATCATACTTAACACCACAAAGGACCGCGTTTGGCGGATGAAGACCAGGACTAAATAGATTAAAAAGGCGACTAGTAAAACATCAAGCAGATTTTTCAGTTCCATCGCGGCGTTTTTTTGGTTTAAAAATTTTCAGAAATCCCAGCGCTTGGCGCACCTCCCCCACCAACTCATGCAAGTCGCGCATCATCTTGGCGGCGTAAGTTAAAATGATTACCCACAAAATAATTACTGCCGTCATCCCTACCGCCATTACCACGAGCAAGGTATTGGAAAGAGCGAAATTAGTCATAACTGTATACTAAACTGTTTTGTTAAATTTTCCAATTAAATTAAAAAGGCCCGCCACTCAAATAGTAGCGGGCCCACCTCCCCATTGGATCAAGTCACGCCTTCTTTGTGTTGGCGGCGGCTTTGTCTTTCGGGGCGCCGGCGACATTGGCAATGTCCTCCGGCTTGACGCTCGCGGCGGCGCGATTCTCGCGCTTGATGGCCTCGTACACCTCTTTGCGATGCACGGGGACTTCGCTTGGAGCACTGATCCCGAGGCGAACTTTGTCGCCTCGAACATCAACAACCGTGATCTCGATGTCATCTCCGATCATGATTGTCTGATCTCGTTGGCGTGATAACACCAGCATGACGACAAGACTCCCTTCTTGGTTAGGGGTGCTTCAAGCACCCACCCCAGCGCGACTATAACGAACAACGCTACCGCCTTTGTAGCACTTTCAAATTATTTTGTCAATAAAAAAGCCGGCAGATTGCGCATATCCGCCGGCTTCACACTTCACCGCACGATTTCCCTATTTACTCCTGGGAATAAGGCTCGAAGGTCAGTCGAACTCCCGGTCCCCGAACGGCCCGCTGGACCGAGACTCTCATGACGGAATCGAAGCCGTTCTTGCCCCGGCGTTGACCGAGGAAGAAGGCCCGACCGATGTCGATGACGACATAATCATCGGACTTCGAGGCCGCGTTGCCGAAGAATGAGCGCGGCGGACCTTCGAACAAGGCATCGCCAAATTCAGTCGTCTCCGCGGGAGCGAATTTGATCTCGACCCGCGGCTTCGTGTGGGGCAAGATGTCACCCAACCAAATCTGGCCCGCCAGCCCTTCAACCAGGGGCGGTACAGCCACGCGAGCGCCCCGCCCAACATCGAAAATGGTTGGGGCTGTCTGGTCGGTCTTCGCTGCCAACCTAGCCACTTTCCGTGCTTTCGCCACTGCCGTTGTCATAGTAATCAATCCCTGTCCTTGGAAATTCGTCGATCCTACCAAGTGGAAACGATCTTCGTTCCGCACCTGATCCCTATTAAGAACCCCGAGCAAACAATTAACTAGTCCTTCTATTCGCTCTGGGCTCTCATACACTCGGCTCATAGCCTCAAGCCGAGATATTTCGGGCTGTCTTGCCGCATCCGTGACAAGACGTAATACTCCTTTTTTAGCCAAAGTACCTCCTTGTACCGGCGATGACCCCCTTTAAGAACAACGCGGGAAAAATCCTCCTTTCGTTAGATAAAAATGAACTATTTGGGCTTATTAAGATATACGCCTAATCTTTAACTTAGTCAACCAAAACCGGGTAACTAGCCTTAAGCTCAGCAATAATTTTACGCTTTGCCTCCTCAAGCGGTAGGTGCAAATAGGCTCCAATTGCCGCCCGGTGACCGCCACCACCAATAGCTACAGCAAACTTAGTTAAATCAAAAACTTTGGCGTCACGAGTCCGGGCGCTTAATTTAATCACCCCTGGCTCCCATTCAAAAATCGTGAGCCCAATGTCCCAACCCGAGACTGATTTTAAAATATTAGCGATGGTCACCCCCTTGGCATCATTCTCTTTAATCATTGCTCCCTTGAGTCGCTCATGCGGTAAGACCGAGAGCGCAACGCGACCACCGCAACAGACCTCGATTGAGCTTAAGGCTAACGCCTGGAAGTAAATTGATCCCGGCGTATTATTATTTTCTAGTTTAAAAATCAGACTGGAATAATCTGGAGCGAGCGCCGCCAGACGCGAGGCTACCGCCAAGGTCCGACTAGTCGTCGCTTGATACTTAAAACCGCCAGTGTCGGTATAAATGCCGAGCAAAAAACACAAAGCGCTTTCCCGATCAAGTGGCCAGACCAGCGTCTCGGCTAATTCGGTCAGCATTTCGGCCGTCGCAGCATAGGTACTATCCACCCAGTTAAGCGTGGCGAATTGCGTTGTCGTCAAATGATGATCAATCAAAATCGTCGTCATGGTGTCGGGAAAGCTAACTAGTCCAAGCGTCGAGATCCGATCCAAACCCCCGCTGTCGAGCACAATAAATAAATCGTAATCGGCCGGATTAAGCTCGAGATAATTTTTAGCCACCACCAGTTCGCCACCAGGCAAGAATTGGGCAAAATCCGGAATCGGTGAATCCCCCTTTATCACCGTCACCTCCTTACCTAGATTGCGCAATACGTGCGCCAATCCCAAGGCACTGCCATAACTGTCCGGATCGGGACTGGGGTGACAGTGGAGCAAAATATGTCTTGAGCGCTCAACCGCCGTTTTGATTTCTTGGGCTTTAACCGCCAATTCATTCATGCCTCCTATAGTAGCATCATTAGTCCCCATTATTAAGCCAAGAAATAAACCCATGTCTATCCGCAATTATTTTTTAAGTTTAGTGGATGCTATTCTGGCTCGCCTCGACAGTCAAATTGAAGGGCTAAATCATTCACATTTTGCTCATTAATCCAAGGCACACTTAAAACTATTATTAATTAATTTTGATTAAATTTTATGGCCACCATCATCAACACCCCAGCGAGAGCGAGCAGCGAGGAGAACGCCTGGGGAATTGTGCTCGCGGTAGTAGTTTTGGTCTTACTGGCGTTCTTCTTCTTTTCGTATTTGCTCCCAACGATGCGGGCTAATGCCCCAGCCGCTCCCGCCGCTACTCCTAGCACCCCGAGCGCCAGCATTAATGTTGAGCTACCAACGCCCGTTCAACCTCAGAGTCCAACTCCGGCTCCAACCAACGGCACAGTTCAATAAACTTCGCCCCAAAACGGCAGTGGTAATCGCCGATTCATCGACCCGCCTCTGGCGGGTCGATGTTGTTTAGCCACCAAACTCGAGGCTAAAAATACCGCCGCGGTGCCGCGATCACAGTGGAGGCGATCAACTATTTGATAGAGTTCCCGCGCTTGGTCACCACGGCAACTGTCGCCAAAAAGGTCCAATTGCGCTGGCGATCGATCTCTAAAATGACTCAGCGTTACCCCGGTACTTCGATAACGGCAACCAGAGCGATACCAACGCAAACAGTAGCGAGAGGCCAGCGTCACCAACTCTCCTGGTTCAACAATTGGTCGCTCAAGCCTAAGCTCAAAAGAGTGGTAACGAAAGTCTTGGGTTTTAAAAAAGAAAAACACATGACATGGCTCCAACTCGTAGGCCCGGGCCTCTCGGCAAGCCGCTTCAATGTTTTTAGACAAATGAGACAAGAGAAAAGAAAGTTCCGTGGTGGGTGGAGTAAAAGTGCCGGTCCGACTAATCGAGCCATAGCTCTCCCGACCAACTGTTCCCACTAACTTAACCGCCTTGCCGCCCAACTCCAACCACAACTCATAGTAGGGTTGGGCAAAATGCTCCCGCACCCACCACTCGGGCTTAGCGGCAAATTGAGCGGCCGTCTTTAACCCCAGAGCCGCCAGCGCCCGAGTGGTCCGCGGTCCAATACCCCAAACTTTACCCAAGGCTAATTGCTGCAAGATTTCCAGACGATTGGTCTCATCCATTATCACTAAGCCCGAGGGCTTACGCCACTTCGAGGCCACTTTTGCCAAAACTTTAGTTTCCGCCAGGCCCAAAGAGAAGGTGGTATTCAATTCCCGCTCTAGAGCATTTTTAATTTCCGCCACTAAGGCTCGGTAGTCCAAGCGCCGCGGCAACTGCCAACCAGTAAGATCAGCAAAACACTCATCAATACTGTACTCCTCAACCACAGGGGTATAGCGACGAACAATCGCATACATCCGCCGAGCGTAACTTCGATAGAGCTCGTAGTCAGAGGGCAAAATAACTACTTCCGGATAACGGCGTCGGATTTGGAACACTGGCATCCCCCGCGTCACACCTAAAGCCTTGGCTTCATAACTAAGAGCCGCAGCTATCCCCCGATCTTGGCCGACCACCACTGGTTTACCGCGCAAAGACGGGTCACGAGAAATTTCACACCCAGCGAAAAAGGCATCACCATCAACATGCAAAATAGGCATCGCTTAACGATACTTACGTACCACTGCCGTTACAACAGCGGCAATTTTTAAATCATGCTCCGGATAAATCGGTTTGTAGTTTTTATTGGCGGGTTCTAGGTAAGCGCGAATCCCTTGGCGGCGGTAATACTTCATTGTCCAGCCGCCATCAATCTCGGCAATCACAATGTCACCCTCATGAGGAGTCCGGCCGCGTTCCACCAACACCATGTCACCCTCCTGAATGCCAGCATCAATCATGGAGTCGCCTTTTACCTCAAGCATGTAAGTCGCCTCTTTATTATTGATTAGATAATCATCTAAGCTTACTGTATCCAACACGTGCTCCTCAGCGATGGTGGGGAAACCAGCCTCCACCAAACCCAAAACTGGCACCTCGCCAAACAACTTCAGCGGAATCAGTCGGCCGGTGCTATCTTTAGACAACATCCCCTCCTCGATTAATTTGTGGACCAGTTTAAAAGCGGCGTTTTTAGATTTGAAACCGCAGAGCGTCATGATCTCCTGATAGCTCGGCATGCGCTTGTGGCGTTGATAGAAGCCAATGATTTTATCTTTATAGCGATTCATCATACCCGGGCCAACTTACTTAGTAATTGCTTGTGGCGGCGAGCCTCGACGCGGTAATCTTGACCGCGCAGAATCTTTTGATCGATCAGACGATTAAGCCAGTTAATCTCAACCTTGATGATGCTAACCATTTGCGTGCGACTCATGCTTATATGATAGGTGAACGATCGTTTACCGTCAAGCACTCTTCCTGGGGATAACTCGGTTTTAGCCTAGGCTTGGGGCTCGGGTGCCACCGCAACTTGCGGAAAAAAGTGAGCAATGATCTGAGGCAGCAAGCTTAGTATCACCAAAAGCAACAACGCCGCCAAATAGCGAAAATCAACGACCAAGTATTTTAAAGCCGGAATAGCGGTCGACAAATACGGTAAGTAGGCGAGAAAAGAAACCAGGAGAACGGCAGCGGGCACATGCCATTGGCGCGGATAATAGTAAACGTATAACACAGATAAGACATCCGCTAAATAGAAGTAACGCTCGTGCATCCGCGGCAACAGGAACGGAATCACGATCACGCAAAACAAACTGATTAAAACCGCCCGAGGAGCAGTTAAACTCTCCCGACTCCGCCGCAACAATACGACCAGCGCCAGAGCCGCAATCGCTGCCACCACAACCCCACTAAACACCGCCAGCGAACGAGTGCCCTCGGTCAAAGTTAGACGCTCAATAAAAGCGTAAACGGTTGGCGCCGACAAAACTAAGGCTTGATACTCATTAGCCTGATTGGCGTAGACTAATAATAATTCTGAAAACGATCCCCCACCGAGCCAGGCTGGCAACACCGAAAGAACATAGATCAAGGGAATTAAAAATAAGTACAGCCATCGACCCCGCGCTCGCAAAAGATAACCCGCCAGAACGGGCAAGAAAAATAGACTTTGAACTTTAAAACAAAAGCTGATCGCAAAGGCCAACGTTGCCCCGAGCGGCTTATCGCGAATAATCAACCACAGGCTAAGTAAAACAAAGGTGGCGTAGAGCGAGTCGGACTGACCCCAGAGGGCGCTATTAATAATGACGGTGGGGAGTGCCAGCACGGATGCAAAAACCAAGCTCTTTTTTTGCGCGATAATAGCCGCCAAAGAGGCTAAAACAAGATCAAAAATCACCGAAAGAGTCTTGAGACTCACCAAGCTGTCCACTGGCAACCAGGTCAAAACTTTGATCAGGTAAAGATATAGCGGAGCATAATTGGAAAACGGGGTTTGGAAGGCACTCAATCCGGGAGCTGAGGCTAGGGCAGAGAACCAAGGTTGCAAAAAATACCGATAGTCATCAGTGGTAACCGGATAAGCCATAACTCTCACCAACAGCGCCAAGACGACAATAATTAGTGACGCCCAAAAGGCGTAGCGCCAAGCCCGTTGCTCAAGGCCAGGTTTAATAGAAGCCGGGGGCATTTACCCATTCTCAGCTATAAGCTTAGAGATTTGATGAAGACAATCTGGGACTAGCGGGGACGGGTGGTCGTAGCCAAAGGCTGAGCCACGGTGAAGGTGTAGCGATCATCCAGAGCTGGTCCCATCATTAAAGTAGGGGTCCGACTCCATTGGCGTCCAGGATAATCGCTGCTGTGCTCAATCCAACCCTTCATTTCTCCCACCTGGAGACCAAGCGAGAAAATCATCACCACCACAATTAATCCTAAAATCCAGCGCGTGATTGGTGCGGAACCATAATAATTTTGGTGACCACATTTACAACCGCAATTACACTGGCAACCACCACACTCCGCCAAAGGAATCATCTTTGTTTCTTCTTTGGTGCTTTTCATTACACCAGTATAGTACTGAGCACGTACAAGAGCAACGCTAACAAGAAAAATTTATAGTAGGAAAAAGGAACACCAAACACCCAGCGACTATGCCACGGCACATTACTCTTGGTAAAACGAAAGAACCCGTAGTGGGGATTTAGTACAAACCATAAAAAATCTTCCACCAGCCAAAACAAAAAGAACATCGCTAAAATCTTTAGCTCAAAAGCCAAGGTCCAAGGAATACCTGCGACAAATGGAAAATGGAAAAACAATCCCACCAGCATACCCAAATAAAAATGGTAGCCGGTTAAGGGATGGTAAGCGTCACCAAGAACAAACGAGGTAACAATATTACTAACGCGCCAGGTTGGTAGTTGGCCAGCCCAGCCGTTTTTGCCTTCAATTTGAATTTCCAACTTCGCTAGAACAGCCGAAATCAGAATCGTAAAAATGAATAAGCCAATATCCACACCCTAAGTATACCCCGTTTTTACTAGACGGAAAGTTTGCCCTCGCGGCGCCAATAGATCGCCAGTGGAATAAGACCCATCAGGGCATAGATAATCGGATCAACAATCAAGTTGGAACGATGGAAGATAAAAATTTCCGCGAGAGTACCGACAACCGCCCAGGCGATCGCCGCTACCCACCAGCGGCGATCGCGCAGAGTCACATAAGAGACAGTCTGGAGCAGACCGTACCAAATAATAAAAAATACGACAGCGCCTTCCACCTGGAAAAGCTTCCCGTCGCCGATAGTGTTAGCCACAATCTCAAAGAAAAGTGACGTGGCGTAACCGGCCACCATAAACCATAAATAATTCTTCATCACCTCAGTATAAGCTCAACAATGAATTTTTGCTTAAGCTCAACCGATCTAGAGATGCTGCTTTTTGTCTTTCATTAGCTCCAAAAAGAAAGCTGGCACAATATATAGAGTGAGGAAGGAAGACAAAGTGAGGCCAAAGATAACCGCACCGCCAAGTGAGCGCCATAGCTCATTGGAAAGAGTGACTGGCAAAATACCAAAAATTGTACTAATCGAAGTGATAAAAATCGCCTCCAACCGCGACTTACCAGCATCCGCAACCGCCTCTTGAAAAGGAATGCCACTTCGAATATTTAGATTAATTTTATCAACGAGAATAATCGCGTTCTTCACCACAATTCCGAAGAGGGCCAAAATACCGATTAGCCCAGGGAAACTGAGGGGGACGTCAAAGAGAGCCATCCCAATAAAGACGCCAATTAGCGCTAGTGGAATCGGCACCAAAACAATCAAAGCTTTGCGGAAAGAATTAAACTGGATAATCAGTGTTGCCACAATCAAAACGAGCGCAATAATCATGGCCCGGAGCACTGAGGTGACCGACTCGGTATTTTGCTCATTCTCACCACCATAGGTAAGAGTGTAGCCGGCCGGCAAACTATAGCCGGCAATTCTTTTTTGGAAATCCGACAAGATGGCCTGGCCGTTTGTTGAGGAATCGGCGCCAGCGGAAATAATAATGGTGCGCTTCTGATCAATGCGAGTGATCACATCCACGGCCGGCTTCAATTCAACCTTGGCCACATCCTTCAAAAACACCGGCTGCTTGCGTAGATTAAGAATTTGCATGTTTTGAATAGCGGCCAAATCAGGAATCGCGGTTTGATCGAAAGTAGCAATCAACTGAACCTCCTTATCCCCTTCTACAATCTTAGTCAGCTCAACTCCCGAAACCGCAGTGCGGAGGGTTGAACCAACAATCAGAGCGTTTAAATTATTTTGCTCCATAGCAGCCGAATCAAGCGTAAAGGTATACTCGGGAACAGACTCCTTCTGAGAAACATTTACGTTAATGACGCCAGGCACTGAGACTAAGATTGGTTTGAGATCGCGGATGATTCCCGCTAGACGATCAAGGTCATCACCAGCCAAGTGCGCCTCGAAAGAAGCCCCCGAGGGCGGGCCACCCGCCAAAGTGGAAACGTTGACTGTTAAACCGGTAGTTGTTGCCAAGTCGACCCGCAAGCGATCAGAGAATTCGTAAGATTTTTCGGAGCGCTCCCCTTTCTCTTTAAGAATAATGGAAATACCCGCCAGGTTGGCGCCACTCCCAGAACCAGAAAAGGAACCTGAGTTGGGACTGGATTGTCCCACCACGGTTGAAAAATTAGCAATGTCTTCGTAGTGGCGCAATTGCTGTTCCACCTTCTGAACCCGAGAGTCCGTTTCGGCCAGAGTAGTACCAACCGGCGCTCTTAGGTCAACGAAAACATAGTCACTATCCTGAATCGGAAAGAAGACGCTCTTAACAAAACCCAACGCCACCAGCGCCACCGCCACAAAAAACAAAACAACGACGACGCCAATAACGCGACGACGTTTCTTTTTGTCGATAATATAGTATCGAAATGAGCGCTCATATAGCGGCAAGAAACGCTGAAAGTTAATAATGCCGTGCATTACTTTGCCAGCAAAGTTTTCGTGATCGCGGCTTCCCTGCGCGGCCAATTTTGCTTTGATTAGATCATCACTGTCCCACTCGCGCTCCATCTGCTCTTTATTGACCGACAGCTTAGACTTGCCCCCTTTCTCGTACCAGCGGATTAAATAGAGGGAAATCGCCACCAAAACAATGCCCACAATAGTAGCAATAATCCCACCGACATAAAAAAGAATTGCTGCGATCGTCAAAAGCCCAGCTTCGAGTAAGAATAAGAAACGCCGCGTCAAGCGAAGGCGCTCAAGCACCGCGGCAAGCGGGTGGTTAATCATGAGAGCGATCAAGAGCGATGCAATCAGCGTAATCGACACGGTAACTGGAATTGATTTTAAGTATTGGCCAATGATGCCCGTGGCAAACAAGAGCGGCAAGAAAGCCCAGACCGTCGCCAGAGTCGTAGTTAACAGCACCCCCTTAAAATCGTTGAGCACCAAAAGCACCGCTTCTTCGGGCGTAAACTTACCGGTATTTAAATATTGCTTTGTCGCTGACACCACCACGATCGCATCGTCAACCAACAAACCCAACGCTAAAATAAGAGAAAACAGGGAGAGAAAGTTAAGCGAGATGCCGAGCAATAAAAGTGAGCCGAAGGTGACAAAGAAGACCAGCGGAATCGCCAGCACGGCCACAAACGCCTCCTTCAAACCAACAATCAAAAAAAGAATGATGGATACCAGCAGAATCGTGAGCAAAAAATCATCAGAGAGCTGAACAAAATCCTCCCGCACTTGTTTAGCCATATCCGTACCAACCACGTCATAAGTAATTCCCGGGGGTAGACTGGCCACCATTTTATCGACCGTCGCTTTAGCCTCGTCAACCGTGTCTAATACTGAGGCCCCCTGACGCTTAACCAGCGAGAGAGTAACTGCATTCTTCGGTGCCGCCCCCGCAATCGACAGACGCGAATAAACAGTTTTTTTATGCGCCTTTTCTGTAACTTCGGCCACATCTTTAAGCAAAATCACTCCCCCGCTTTCAGGATGAGCAATCGCCAGTGAGGCAATTTGCTCAACTGTCTCTAAAGGCAAGTCCGTTCGAATTGGCACAATAAACGAACCCGTTTCGAGATTACCAGCGGGGATCGCTGTGTTGGCTGCCAAGATAGCATTGTTTGCCTCGGCCGCTGTGACCCCGTAAAACAAAAGTTGGTCGGGACGATAGGCTACCTCGATTTCCTTCTCATCACCACCGGAAATTTCAATCTGACGCACGCCAGGAATCTTCTCAAGTTCTGTTTGAATATCTTCCGCATATTTGCGAAGCGTGAAGGCATCATATGGACCAGTGACCGAAATTGACCAAACCGGCATATCATCAAGCGAGACTTCAGTCACGATTGGATCTTTAGCATCAGTGGAAATGCTAGACTTGGCCGCATCAACCGAGTTTCTTAACAGCTGAATCGAGCTTTGAATGTCAGCGCTGGCGTTAAACTCAACAACAATGGAAGACAAGGAGTTATAAGAATTAGAGGTAATTTTATTAAGCCCCCTCAGTCCCGACAACTCAGTCTCAATTTTTTTGGTCACAAATTGCTCCACGTCCGACGGCGAAGCGCCCGGAAAAACAGTGGTTACCACTGCGATGGGAATTTTTACCTCTGGATTCGATTCTTGGGGCAAGCTAAAAAAAGCGTAGAGACCCCAGACGCTGATTAATAAAATCATTAAAACAACTACCCGAAAATTGGTGACAAAAAAGTTAAACCACGTCTGACGCAGCTCGGGCCGAAAAGTTAAGCGCTCAAGATATTTGCTGTCTGAAGAGTGTTCGTGGTTGAAGTCCGCCATAACTATTTATTGCACCACGACCGTTTGGCCCTCATCTAACTCGTAAACCGGCGTCACTAAATTAATCGTGTCATTCAATCCAGAAACAACCTCAATAAAGTCGCCTTGGATTTCCCCCAAAATAACCGGGAGACGTTTGATCTTAGAGCTTTGATCGACAGTATAAACAAAAGCATCCCCTGGAATAATTTTGACGTTTTGAATCGGTAGCACGTAGGTCACGGGTTTATCTGAGTTTTCGGTAACCGCGGCGGCACCCGTAATAATGGCCACACCCACATTTTGGCCGACCACCAATTTAGTATTGGCACTATCTGTAACTGAGATGTTAACCTCCGCTTTTTTAGTGAGGAGATCAACGCTCGGTGCCACCCCGGAAACCACCCCCTTAGCTGAACCCTGAATCAGCGCTGCTTGGCCGACTTTTATTCGCGAGAGATCATCACCGCTGGCGCGCGCCTTAATTTGCAAATTAACATTATCGCCCACCACCGTGGCCAACAAGGCACCAGGCAGGGCCAGCTCACCGGGTCGCAAAGGCAAGGAAGCAATCCGCCCAGTGATCGGCGAAGTAATAACCGTTTTGGCTAGCTGGGCCTGCAGGTTGTTAACCCCGGCCCGGGCGGCGGCCACTCCCGCCGAAGCAGTGGTGTTTTGCGAAGCATTGCCAGTAGCCAAAGCTGCTCCGGCACCAGTAAGTGCCTGGGCAGCACCACTAACAATGCCTCGAGAAGTGGAGATGGTCGTCTTCCAGCCATTAAGTCTCGTCAATTCTGAAGCGGGAGAAGTTTTTGCTGTGTCATTAAGCGCTTGGGAAATGTAACTAAGGAGATTATCAATTACTCCCAAATTTCTTTCAGATAACTCAACAACCGCCGTGACACTTTCGAGATCAGTGGCAACCGATAGAGAGTTAACCGCAATTTTCCATTCTACTAAATCAGTTCGCAAATCCAGCCAGGTGTCTAAGATGTTTGTTTTTAATTTGCTGTCGCCAATCATCGATTCTAGTCTTCCACCAGTACCATCATTGTTATATAAAATTGGCTCAAGCTGAGAGTTAACAATGTCGTAACCTTTAACATAGGCGTCGCGGATTTTATCAATCGCCCCCTGCTTAGCCGACTCGACCGACACTGAACCGGTGTACTGCTGGCCTTCGGCCACCGCGAGTCCCGCTTGAGCCTGGGCCAACTGAGCCCGAATGTCCGCGTTAGTAAGTTCCATAATTACTTGGCCAGCATAGACAGTATCCCCAACCGCCACATTAACCGTCGCCACCGGTGCCGATAATTGGCTCTTTAAATCAGCCTGAGATAACGACTCCACCACGCCATTGGCGGCCACGTTCAGATTACCTCGACGAAAAGTGCCAGCATTTACTAAGGTAACTTTGGTGGGGGCAACATTGACCTCGGTCGCCGGCCGACTCAATAGCGCTCGGCCACCAATGATGGCCACCATTACCACAATCACTCCAATCACCGACGCCGCCGCCACATGTTGGCGAAGATAAGAAAATTTATTCATAAATCGGATATTACACCAGAACTCGTTCTAGGGCAACTCGTCAACAATTTTATCTTTCCGAGGCAAGCTGAAGTAGAATGACGAGCCCTTGCCCTTCTTACTTTCCAGCCACATTTTTCCTTTATGGGCCACCACTATTTGCTTGGCCACATATAAACCCAAGCCAATACCTTCGATCTTGAGATTAATCGCCCCCGTAGTCCGATAAAAGCGCCCGAAAATTTCAGGCTGTTCCGCCTCTGCAATACCCAACCCAAAATCTTTGACCGAGACCACAATGTTGTCCACCTTATCGACACCCTTAACAATCACCTCATCAGCACCGGGAGAATATTTGATAGCATTCGTTAGAAGATTGACCAAAACTTGAGCCAGTCTGTCTCGATCACCGTATACCTTCTCAGCAATTTTACCCTCGTGGAGAATCGTGTGCTTTTTGGTGACCATCTGAATCGTCCCAATTGTCTCCTCGATAAGAATATTCATATCAAAGAATTTCTTTTTCAATTGCAATCTCCCCTTCTGAATCTTACCGACATCTAAAAGATAATCCATCAGCGTTACGATCTTATCTACTTGTTTATTTAAATCAACAACTGATTGGATATGAGCTTCATTATTAGATCGCCTAGTTTCCGCTTCGACAATTTCTCCGTACAGTTTCAGACTCGTAACCGGAGATTTAAGTTCGTGGGTGGCAGTGCTAATGAAAGAGTCCTTTCTTTTTTCAAACTCCGCCTTCTCGCTTAAGTCGCGCACAATAAAAGTAAAGCCTTGCGCGGCCGCCTTCTCATCATTTAAAGCAAAAATCAATCCACTAGCCCAAAACTGCGTACCATCTTTGCGTAGATGATGACGTTCAATAACCACCTTGCCTTTGGCGACAGCCGCCAAAAGTTCTTTCCTTAGTTTGTGGCTATCAACATCTTCCTTGCGAAAAATAATCGACGCATTTTTACCCAGAACTTCAGGCTCTTTATAGCCAAATAGCTTTTGGGCTCCGCCATTCCAGCTGTTGATATGGCCCCTCCTGTCGGTCGTGAAAATCGCGTATCCAGTAAGACTCTCTACGAGCAAGCGGTAAAAATTATCATCTACCCGAAAACCTTCATGTTTGATTGGTTTTTTCAATGATTAGTTGCATAGTCGCGAGGAAGAGGCTATTTCCCACACTGTACACCTTATTGATTAGTATTCAATGAAGCTAGCGAGTGACCTTGTGGTAAACCCCCTTAATTAAACTTGATTTCAAACGGGTACATACCCATGCCACAGGAACCTTTAAGTGTGCCAAGCTGACCACTGCCAATATCAATATCCGTTGACCCCGTTTGAGGCAGTAGCTTTGAAATATTCATACTGGCGATCCTAACCGATGACGAACAATCAAACGTATTTTGAGTGTTAAATCGAAGAATGGTCGGGATCCCGGCTTTAGCCACACTCTTGCGAGGCTGAAAACCGCCCCGAGCCGTAATCTCTATTATTTGTTTCCCATCAACAATGGTGACATTATTGCCGTTCTCGGTTAACTCCGCGCCGTCTTTATTACCGGCAAACAGGAAAGCTCCTCCAATGAGAGCCAGGGCGATAAATATGGCGATAACGGTTGCTTTCATAAATATTATTATTTTAAAAATTAAACACTGGCGGAATAAGCCCAATGACCACCAAACTATTTATAAGGTTAAACAGCGCAAACATGATCACGATCAAGCCAGCCGTCTTAAAGAAAACTCCAGCCTTCGAACTTTTTTGGATGCTGAATGAACTAAAACTGATCAGGGCTAAAACGGGCAAAGTACCCAAAGCAAAAGCCAACATCGTTAACCCGCCAGCAATAAAGCTCCCCGTGGTCAGCGTGTAAAGCTGCATCGACTGAGTAAAACCGCAAGGCAAGAAGAAAGTGGCCACACCAACCGCGAGTGGGGTGAGAGTGTGATTAAGCTTTGAGACCCCATGAGCGTGTTTGGCAATAAACTTTGGCATCGAGGGCTGAAGCTTCTTAGCCCAATGAAAGGTGTCGAGAAGGTTAATCCCCAAAATAAGCATAACGGCAGCAATAACCAGACCCAAAATAAAAGTGGCGGTCGAACTTAGAGTAAAGGCTGACCCGATCGCCCCAATAACTCCACCCAAAACAAAGAAAGAAACGATTCTTCCCCCATGGAACATCAGCTGGGGACGGACTTTGTCGCCCTCTTTAGCAAAGGTGGCGGACATCGATAGAACCAGGCCACCCACTACCGCCATACAGGTCGAAAGCGAAGCGATTACTCCAACAATAAAAGTGGTGCCGTAGGAGACATTGCCGGCACTAACCAGGTTTACGATTCCCATTTTTTGAAGTCCGACAAATAAAACAGCAAAGGCAACCGCAATGGGAGCGGCAATCTTAAAGTCTCGCCACTTTGCTTGATGTTGCTGCTTAGATACCGAAACCGTATAGCCGTGGGATTTAAGAGGTACGGTGAGCTCCTCCGCGATCTGCTCTGGCGCCTGATTGCCAAAATTACCGACTACCTCTACCGAATGATGTTTCAGACTGGATTTGACTTTAGTCAATTGAGGTAAATCACGCAACTCACTTTCGATCATGAGGACACAGGAATTACAGTGCATGCCGTGGACGTGAAAAATATAGGTTTGGTTTTGAGTGGCCATAGTAATTATAATTTTTTAGCTTTGATTCTAAGCGAGTTGGAGACGACCGACACACTGGAAAAGGCCATCGCCAAACCGGCAAACACCGGATTCAACAGCCAGCCAAAGACTGGATAAAACACGCCCGCCGCCAGCGGGATGCCGATGATGTTATAGATAAAGGCCCAGAAAAGATTTTGCTTAATCCCCCGCATTGTCATCCGGGACAACTTAATAGCTTTTACCAGCTTCGAAATGTCGCCGCCCAACAGAGTAATACCGGCTGACTCGATCGCGACGTCAGTGCCCGTCCCCATCGCAATTCCCACGTCAGCTTGAGCTAAGGCGGGAGCATCATTAACCCCATCACCAGCCATGGCCACCGTTTTACCTTGCGATTGTAATTCTTTTATTTTTGCTAGTTTATCTTGAGGTAAAACATGAGCGACCACATCATCAATGCCCACCAGCGAGGCGATATAGTTGGCCGCCTTTTCATCATCGCCCGTTAGCATCACCACCTTAATTCCCAGCCGATGAAGAGCGGTTACCATTGGTTTTGATTCTGGTTTAATTTCGTCAGCCACCATCACAAAACCAATAACGTTCTCGGTCGTCGCCAGAATAACCGGCGTTTTACCTTGTGCGGTGAAGAGGTCTAGGGCGCTGACATCAAAAGCCAACCCCCGCTCATTAATCAGCTTGGCATTGCCCACAAAATATCCGACCCCTTTAACTGATCCTTTGAGTCCTCTCCCCTGTAACGCTTCGAAGTCTTCCACATTTTCGATGATTATTTTTTTCTCTTGCGCGTAATTAACAATCGCCTGAGCAATCGGGTGCTCGGACTTCTTCTCCAATGAGGCTAGGATGGAAATCAGTTCTTCGTCTGAAAGGTTAGAGAAGTGTTTAATAACCGTGTCTACCTCGTGAAGTTTTTCTAGCGTGGCGGCATCTTTAATCAAAATTCCCTCCTTGGCTCCCTTACCAACCCCCACAATAATAGCGGTCGGCGTTGCCAGCCCCAAGGCACAAGGACAGGCAATGACCAGCACTCCCACAAAGGAAACCAGCCCAAACGATAAAGCTTGCGAGAAACCAAGAGCGGGAATGCCGAGCATTAACCAGATTCCCAGAGTCAGGAACGAGATCGCCAAAGTGATCGGCACAAAAACACTGGAAATTTTATCGGCCAGCGCTTGAATCGGAGCTTTACTGCCCTGGGCCTCTTCGACCAGCTTGATGATCTGCGCCAGCAGAGTCTCCGCTCCCACTTTGGTAGCGCTAAAAATAAATGAACCGGTCGTATTTATTGTTCCCGCCACCACACTGTCGCCGATTTTCTTTTGGGCTGGCATCGGTTCGCCCGTCACCATCGACTCATTAACGAAAGAGGCACCCTCGGTAATTACTCCATCGACAGGGATCTTAGCTCCCGGTTTTATCACAATCAGATCTCCATGCTTGACCTCATTCACCGAAATCTCGACTTCTTCTCCCCCTCGAACCACCAGAGCCGTTTTAGCTTGAAGGTTGAGAAGTTTTTCAATCGCATCACCTGTCTTAATTTTTGATCGCGCTTCCAAATATTTACCGAGCGCAATAAAGGTAATAACCACGATTGTCACATCATAATAAGTCTGTTCAACATTAATGAAGGGCTGGAGTGATGACTCAAAAGCCGTAACAATAAAACTATAGAGAAACGCCGCGGAAGTACCAATACCAATCAGCGTATCCATGTTGGCTTTGCCGTAGCGGAGGAAACGATAAAAACCAAGGAGATAGGGTTTGCCCACCACCAATAGGGCATAGGCGGCAAAGATCGGTAAAAGGTGATGGAAAAATTCTTTGCTAACGGGCCCCATTTCTGGCACCAGATTATACTGAGCGAGAATATCCCAACCCATCACCAAGATGCTAAAAATCGCCAAAGGAATTGCGGATAAAACTTTTGATCGCATATCGGCCACCTCCGCCAACTTCTCCTTCTTTGATTGATTTAACCCTAAGTGAGCGGCGTGCTCGTCCTCTGACATCCCCATCTCACTCGCGGTAGGCAGCTCCAAGGAATACCCCAACTTTTCTATTTTTTGAGAAAGGTGGTGGGCGTTAGTCTGAGATTCATCAAAGCTTACTTTGGCCGTTTCCGTCCCATAGTTCACTTCAACCGAATCAACACCAGCTGTTTTTTTAAAAGTTTTCTCGATGATGCCCGCGCAAGAGGCGCAATGCATTCCCTTTACCCGATAAATTTTAGTGTGACTCATAAAATCTATTTACGCTTAAGCTTATAGACCTTGAGCACTTCCCCGACAGCCTTATCGGGCTTGCCTTCTTTTATTTGTTTAACCACACAATGTGAGAGATGGTGCTCCATAAGCAGATCCTCCACATTCGACAAACCCTGCTTGGCGGCCGAGCTTTGGGTAATGACGTCAATGCAATAGGTCCCCTTCTCCACCATTTCCCGCAAGCCCCGGACCTGACCTTCAATAATCTTTAGGCGACGAGCCAGCTTCTCCTTGTTTGTATTCATAGTTCTATCCTATACCCCCCAGGGGGTATCCGTCAAGTATAGATATCCCCCTTACCGTCAAAACAAAAATGACCCCGCGAATAGTGTTCGCGGGGTCATGAAAACTGGCGCCTAGTGACAACGGGTCAGGCAATGGTTTTATCTAAAGTCAATTTAAGCTGTTTCGCCACCTCTTTAAGTTCCGCCTCTGGACTCGCCTCTCGGCTACCAGGACGATATAAAAATTGACGAGGTTCATATTCAATAATTCCTGCGTCACCTTCCTTTCGTGGCAACAAGTGCAAATGAAAGTGCGGCACTGATTGTCCCGCCAATTTACCCTCATTCCAGGCAAAGTTGAAACCTTCAGCGCCAAACACTTTAGTCAGTGCCCCTTTAAGTGTCCCCATTAAATTAAAAATGGCTTGTCGTTCCGCTTCGGTCAACTCCGCAAAAGTAGCGACACAGCGAGTCGGCACAATTAAAACGTGGCCAGGCACAATCGGGATATTGGTTGGGAAAGCGAAAGCTAATTCATTAGAAATAATCACCCGCTCTTTAATAGCTGGGATTTCACAAAACGCGCAGTAAATATCAGTCATAAATTTGAAAGCCAGTATATCAACTAATCTCTTGGTTAGAAAGTTAATTGAGTTATTTAAATAAAAGAAGCCCCGTCAGCATCACGCTGCGGGGCTATTAAGGTTGTGACTGGGGCACTTCTGACTTCAGTCCGGCAGAGCTTCGTTATCAAGCTTGATCGCCAGAGCTAGAAGAACTAACGCATTTCTGACTCTCAAACTACGACCGCCACCGATCATCGTTCGAAAGCGCAAAACCGGTCCGCGGTGCTGGTCGGTGCTTAACCAAGCATCACCATCCCGAGTAAACCCGACAATCATCCGTCCTTCCCGCGTGCCATCATGATCATCGTGCAATCTCAAGTATTGCTCATCCACCGATAATCCGGTTGGCCAAAAAGGATTGTTCAGCACCCGCAACGCATCTTTGTTCAGTCTTTCGCTGGAGGGTTCCACATTGATCTCCTTATATTTAACCAAGCTCCCCTCTTCCTCTTTAAAACTACTGCGTTTAGAAGATAGGGTCAAATCATTTCCTTGCTCGATATATTTTTAACTTACTGTACTCTTTATCCTCTTCTGACTCTAACACTAACTCTGGCTCTAGATTAAACACTGGAACACCTTCTACCACTTCAACTGGCACGACATTAAAAATAACCTTGTCGATCAAACCAAGCTTATAAAAATCAGTATTTAAAGTCGGGCCACTTGATAATAAAATCTTTTTCCCTTGCTCTACCGCCTCTTCTGGCGACCCCACTTTTACATAGCCAAGCTTAGGAACGAATTCCTCATTCTTGCTTACGACGACTTTTTTAATTTTAAGCTCTCCAAAACTTCTAACTAAACCTGGTTCATATGATTGAATCACTTCATACGTCCTTCGGCCCATTACCACGACATCGCACTGACGGCACAAGTTTAAAAAATCACTCCATAGCTCGTCGGGTATAAAATCCTCCGAGTCATCTAATCGAGAAATAAACCCATCGGCCGAAATGGCGTTATATAGAGTTACCATCCCTAAAGTATAGCAGACCAGCTTTCTCCATACCCACCTGGAAAAAAGTGTACTGAGAAGTCGTTTTGGTTTTAGGTGAGGTCGTAGAGGATGTTAGAACTATATTTGAGAAAAGGAATGATGCGACGATCTACATTCCTGATTTATACCCTACCCCAGCACGTCAAAACTAGAACCGATTTTACAGCTCAAAGAAAACCGCCCTCTAACGGTTTTCGTTAGTGGGCGGTGGTGGTTAAACAAAAGAACAAATACAACTTTCTTTCCGCCGGCCGCAACCGAGACAGTCGCGGTTTACAGGTTCGCTCTCGGTGAGAAAGTCCTCTTCGTCATACTGCTCGCACCGTGCTTCGTCGGCATCGCGTTGAGAATTGTCCGTCGAGAACAGATTGATACGCCCCGGACGGTGAACCGACATCGAGACTTCGTGTTCAAGCTCGCAGCAGGCAAGCGTCGTCCTTGTGTCAGCGTCGCGAATCACTCTCATGAGCTTGTTGCGCACAGACTTCAGAAGTTTCTGGGGGTTGCGCAGTTCCCCTCGGAGGCTGTACTCAAAAAGAATAATTTCACCCATACCCCCGAGCCGATGCTGAACAATCACGCAGTTGCTGGCGAAGCATTCCAAATCTTCTACTGTCAGTCCAATGGTCGTGATTCCATAAACCATGAACACGACTCGTGAGCATGACTGGCCGATGATGGCGAGCGTACCCTCACTCTGGATTTGAACTTGCCGAGACGCCGAAACGATGACGTTGCTTTTCATCTCTAGACTCCTAATTTGAAGGAACAATGTGTCGAATGTTTATTGAGCCCAACACGTTGGCTCACAGGATCGAATGATTCTTGCTTTTACTATTATATCTTTATTCCAGTTTTTTGTCAATAGCTCGGGTAGAACTAAAACATGCCTTAAAATAAGGCTAGATTGGAGAAAATTATCGCTGGGTGCCCACTAGGACGCTTCGCTATCTCACATCGCTTCGCTCCTACAAACCCCTCGGTTTGTATTGTTCCGCCACGGGGAACTAATGTTCCCCGACCCCCTCCTTGTTCTATTCCCACTGGGGCCCAACAGCGAAACACAAAACGACCCCTCGTAATGAGAAGTCGTTTTGGTTTTGGGTGCCCACTGGGAATCGAACCCAGATTGAGAGATCCACAATCTCTAGTGTTAACCGTTACACCATGGGCACCATATTGGGACAGCAATTAGCTCTAGGAGTGAGCGGTCAGTAATGCGGTCGCTCCTCAGTTATACCAGACTTATGGTTGGCAAGTCTAGCGAGGGCATAGAGGAGCGACGAAAGTCGGTTGAGATAGGCCAGGCTATGCGGCCCGATTTTCTTTTTCTCCTCCTGGGACGCCACCACTCGCCGCTCGGCGCGCCGAGCCACCGTGCGGGCGTAATCAAAATAAGTCGAGAGCAAAATACCCCCGGAGACGAAGAAGGAGTGGATTGGCGGGAGCATTTTTTCAATCTCACCAATCAGGGCACTCATCGCCTCTACCTTCCCTGCCTCTACCGTCATGGGCGTCCCCGCTAGTTCCGCCTGGATAATAAAAAGGGTTTGCTGAGCGTCGGCCACCACCTCCTCCACCGACTTCTCACCGACTAAAAAATTTTCCTGCCGCGACTGCAATTTACATAAACCCAAAAGCGAATTAATTTCGTCGAGTGAGCCCAGCGCCTCGGCCACGGCCGAACTTTTGGAGATGCGCTGATCGCAGGCCCACAGATCAGTTTCGCCGCCGTCGCCTTTGCCAGTAAATAACATGCGTTGATTATACGTGAGACAAAAAAAGGCCGCCACCAGAAGGCGCGGCCGAGAACTCTAAACGAGAAACGGGGCGAGGTTGTCCGAAAATCCGGGCAAGAGCGGCTGGAGAATCCGGGGCAGCGGCTTCGGTGCTGGCTTGACCAGCTTGGCAATAAAGATAATGCCATTATCCCGAAGCTGACTTTCCTGGACCTCTTGTCCGAAGGTGGCCAAGCAATAGCGGTGGCGACAGTTATTGACCGCCTTTTCCCGACTGACTGCCCAGGTGTCACGGTAGTAACGCTTGGCCCGACCTTCCTCAATGTACACCTCGTAGCAACGCTTGATCCCTGCCACGACGGGTCTCCTTTCGTCCTGAAAGAAAAACCTCAAAACCTCTAAGCACCAGAAAACGCCTCTTTAATTATGCCAGGGGTTACGGAAAAAGCAAGTGGGGGCCGGTCCAGTTCATTAAACCAAGGATGACGCCGAGGGCGACAAGGAAATACAAAAGATATAAAAAAGCGTCTCGCATAGAATAAAAATAAAAGTGCGCGGGAGAGGATTTGAACCTCCACGCCTTACGGCGCTACCACCTCAAGGTAGTGCGTCTGCCAGTTTCGCCACCCGCGCGTCAGTAGCTTAGCGCTACCAGCTTTCAGCTTATAGCTTTTAGGAAGAAGATTCAACCGGAGTCTCTGCCGCTTCGTCTTTCGACTCAGCGGGCTCAGTTGCCACTTGAACAACGTTACGCATCGCGCGACGGACCTCCTTAGCCACCTTCTCGCGAATATAATAGAGTTTAGCGCGGCGAACTTTAGCGCGGCGAAGCACTTCGATTTTATCAATCATTGGCGAATAGAGCGGGAAGGTCTTTTCTACACCCACACCCGAGGCGACTTTACGAACGGTAAAAGTTGCTCCGGCCTCCGTGCCGTGCTTGTGTGCAATAATCAAACCCTCAAAAGCCTGGAGGCGGGTTTTGCCTTTTTCTTGAATTTTTTGCCAAACGCGCACAGTATTGCCCGACGAGATGTCGATTTTAGCGCGCTTGTCTGTATCGATGGGAGAAATTTTGATCATAATTCCTGTCCGCATTAGGCGGATAACGGGAGTCACTCTATCATGAGCCGATTAATTTAGCAATCCCTCCCCCGCTCGTAAATTGGCCAAGGTTTGGCTCAAGTCGGCCGGCAAGGGCGAGGTAAAGGAGCGCTTTTGGCCGTTCCAGTCCACAAACTCCAAATTGCCGGCATGGAGAGCATGGCGAGCCAGGGG
The DNA here is from genome assembly GCA_964591715.1 of uncultured Candidatus Saccharibacteria bacterium. GTDB lineage: Bacteria > Patescibacteriota > Minisyncoccia > Phycocordibacterales > JACOZG01 > CAZQDR01. Next base: position 66,146 of record CAZQDR010000003.1, read on the forward strand.
CGCAGGGCAGACTTTGCCTGGAGTATAAAGCGCGTCACAAACCACCGGCGTCTGGATCGCCTTAAAATGAACGCGGATCTGATGCGTTCGGCCGGTTTTGGGCGAAACTTCAAGCAGGCTGTAGGGTCCAAGCTCCTCCACCACCCGGTAGAGCGTTTTAGCCTCCCGGAGTTTGCCGCTCGCGCCTTTGCCGGCGAGACGCCGGCGCGGATCTTTGCGCGAGCGGCCAATCGGCAAATCAATCACCCCGCCCGGCGGATGACCGTAAACCAGAGTCCAATATTTTTTGGCAATGCTACCGGTTTGGAATAACTGCTTTAAAAATTCGAAAGTCTTTTGATTTTTAGCGACCAGCAAAACGCCACTGGTGTCCTTGTCGAGTCGATGGACAATGCCCGGGCGCTCTGGTTGCTCCCCCACTCCCACCACTTCCGGACAGTTGACTAACAGCCAATCCACCACCGTTGGCTCTTTATTAAAATTATCAGGATGGATCGAAATCCCCGCCGGTTTATCAATCACCAGGAGATCCGCGTCTTCAAAAATCACTTTTAGCGAAGGCATTGAAAATCAATCTAACATGCTATAGTGTAAAGTGCACGGCCAACGGCCCGGGGGCGATTAGCTCAGTTGGTAGAGCAGCGCTTTTACACAGCGAAGGTCAGGGGTTCGAATCCCTTATCGCCCACCACCCGCCCTTGTAGTTCAATGGATAGAACTGCGGACTTCTAAGCCGCTAATGTAGGTTCGATTCCTACCGAGGGCACAGTCACTTCTCTTTTTTCTAGCGG
>CAZQDR010000004.1:0-65743 GCA_964591715.1 uncultured Candidatus Saccharibacteria bacterium
CGGCACCTTGGGTATTGCCGTGGGTATGGCCACCAAGATTCCGCCTCACAACTTGCGCGAGGTGGTGGAGGCCCACATTCATTTAATTGATAATCCCGAGGCGACAACCGAGGACCTGATGCAGTTTGTGAAGGGTCCCGATTTCCCGACCGGCGGATTAGTCTTTAGTCAGACTGATATTGCTCACGCTTCGGCCACCGGCCGCGGCGGCGTGCTTTGTCGCGGCGAGGCCGAGATTGTGGAGCACAAGTCTGGCTCTTTCCAAATTATTATCACCTCGATTCCTTATCAGGTGAACAAGGCCGAGTTGATCGTTAAGATTGCTGACCTGGTGCGAGAGAAGAAGGTGGAGGGCATTAAAGATATCCGCGACGAGTCGACCAAGCTTGATGACATGCGGATTGTCATCGATCTCAAAAACGGCGCTTTCCCCCAAAAGATTTTAAACGCGCTTTATAAAAATACCGAGCTGGAGACGATGTTCCACTACAACATGCTGGCGCTAGTGGACGGCGTGCCCAAACTGTTGTCGCTGAAGGGGATTATTGAGGAGTTTATCAGTCACCGCCAAGTGATTGTGACTCGTCGCGCCAAGTTTGAACTAGCTAAAGCGGAGGATCGCGAGCATATCTTACTGGGTTTGAAGAAGGCGATCGATATTATTGATCAAATCATCAGCACGATTCGTAAGTCGGCCGACACCGAGGAGGCGCACAAAAATTTGATGAGTAAGTTTAAGTTTACTGATCGTCAATCAACCGCCATTTTGGAAATGCGTCTGCAAAAGCTGGCTGGTCTCGAAATCAAAAAAGTCATGGACGAATTGGCCGAGAAACAGCAGCTAATTAAAGAACTAAAAGCGCTCTTGGCTGACTCGAAGAAGGTCTTGAAGGTGGTCCGCGATGAGTTTGAGGAAATCAAAAACAAATATGGCCGCGATCGCCGCACTAAGGTAATCAAATCCGGTGCCAAAGAAATAAATACCGAAGATTTAATCCCCGAGAAGGAGAGTATGTTGGTGGTGACCGCTGGCGGCTATGTTAAGCGCACCGACCCGACCGAATATCGCTCCCAGCGTCGTGGCGGTGTGGGGGTGGTTGATTTAAATATTAAAGAAGAGGATTTTGTGACTATTTTCCTCTCGGCCAATACGCACAATGACTTGTTGTTCTTTACTAACAAGGGTAAGGCCTATCAAATTAAAATGTATGATGTGCCGGAGGGTAAGCGGGCAACGCGCGGCAAATCTATTATGAACTTCTTGCCGCTCTCGGATGAGGAGAATGTGACCTCAGTGCTCGCTGTGCCCAAGGAGGTCAAAGGCAAAGCCGCAGCGCTAATGATGGTAACGCGTCAGGGTGTGGCCAAGAAGGTGGCGATTGGCAGCTTTGCCGATGTTCGCCGCTCGGGCATTATTGCCATCAAGCTTGGCGCTGGTGACGCCTTGCTCTCGGCCCAGCTGGTGGAGAAGGGTGATGATTTGATTATTGCCTCCAAACTTGGTCAATCAATCCGCTTTAAAGAGTCGGACATTCGCGAGATGGGTCGCGGTGCCGCTGGCGTGCGAGCCATGAAGTTGGCCAAGGCGGACGAGGTAATGGGCGCGAGCGTCATTAAGCCCGCCAACAAAGTTAGTACCTATTTAATTATGACCGAACACGGTTACGGCAAGATGACCAAACTTTCTGAATACAAAACGCAAAAGCGTGGCGGCTCTGGTATTAAGACCGCTAAAATCACATCCAAGACCGGCAAATTAATTGACGGCAAAGTTATCTATGAAGACGAATCAGAGATTGTAGCCATGTCTAAGATGGGACAAGTGATTCGCACTAAACTCGACGAGATCCCGGCGCTCGGTCGCCAAACTCAAGGCGTGCGCATTATGCGGTTGCGTGACGGTGATTCGCTCGCTTCGTTAACATTTCTATAAACATTGCTTTAGAGGTGTAGTATACTTAAAGCATGTTTGCTGATCCGGAAAAAATAGTTCCGTACCTAGGTTTAGTTGATGGCACATGCGTGGCGGACTTTGGTGCCGGCAGCGGTCATTACTCGTTAGCGATGGCCAAGCAGGTTGGTGATCGCGGCAAAATTTACGCGATTGATGTGCAGAAGGAACTTTTGGATCGTTTGGCTACGGAGGCGCGTCGAGAGCGACTGCGTAATATTCATATCGTCTGGGGCAATATCGAGAAGACGGGTGGCTCCAAGTTGGCTGACGCGGTGGTTGACTGTGTGCTGATTGCCAATGTCTTGCTTTTGACGAACGCTAAGTACTCAGTGGCACTTGAGGCCAAGCGCTTGCTCCGCCCTGGCGGCAAGGTGGCGGTGATTGATTGGGTTAACGCCCCGGCCGGCGGGTTGACCCCCGACGAGGCCAAGCAAATTTTCGCGCAAGCCGGTTTTACCTTTTTAAACGACTTTCCGGCCGGGGCGCAACATTTCGGTCTTTTGTTTCAAAAAAGCTAATGGGTTACAATAAACGTATTATATGAGCACGTTCCAACTTACTCTCATTGGCGTTTTTATTTTTGCGCTAATCGTCGGAGTCTTGGTTTTTGCGGGCATCTTACCTGGCTTCCGCGCGCCCGCTGGCGGTACGGGTGGATTAGTCACCTTGTGGGGGACGCTTCCCCAGAACGCGGCCGACTTGGCCCTTAGTCAATTTAAAAAGGATCATGAGGGGGAGTTTACACTTAACTACGTGGCCAAGGATGCCCGTTCGTTTGAGAGTGAGTTTGTAGAGGCTCTCGCTTCAGGCAATGGACCAGATTTGGTGCTGATGCCAAACGAATTAGTAAACAAGCACACTAACAAGCTACGCCTTATTCCGTTTAGCTCCTACAGCGCCACCGACTTCCAGAATAATTTTATTGACCAAGGACGGTTGTACCTTACGAGTGAGGGCGCTTGGGCCTTGCCGGCGTTGGTTGACCCGCTGGTGATGTATGTTAACCGCGATTTGTTGATTAGCGCCCGCATTCCTCAGGTGCCTAAGACTTGGACGGAACTCCAGACAGCGGTTAAGAGTTTGTCGGTAGCCGATAATCAAAGCACGCTCAGTCAGTCGGCGATTGCTCTGGGAACTTTCAAAAATATTACTCACGCTAAAGATATTTTAAGTTTATTAATAATGCAGGCCGGTAACCCAATTGTGACCACCGGTAATAATGGTTACGAATCAACCCTTAAAGACTCCTTGGGAAATGTTAAATCACCAGCCGAGGAAGCGCTCGACTTTTTTGGTCGCTTTGTTGATCCAACTAGCGCTGTCTACTCCTGGAACAGTGCTCAGCCCGAGGCACGGAGCGCCTTCACTCGCGGCACACTGGCCTTTTATCTCGGCTATGCCAGCGAGTTGTCCCGCTTAAAGCAGCAAAACCCGCAGTTAAATATTGATGTTGCCTTAGTGCCCCAACTGCCGGGTCGCCGCCAACTAACAATGGGTCAGCTCTCGGGTATCTCGTTGGTTAAAACTTCGCGTAATAGCGCCACCGCCTTCCAAGTGATGGCGCTCCTGACTAGTCGGAGCGCGGCCGAGGCTTTGGCTACCGTGGCCGAGTTGCCCCCCGCCCGCCGCGATCTCTTGAGACCGGTCGCCAGCGATGCCGTTAAAACCGTCTTTAACGAAGCGGCCATTCTTGCGGCGGGCTGGCCCGATCCCGACCCACTGGCGACCGAGGCCATCTTTCGTACCATGGTTGAGGCAATCCAGGTGCGGGGAGTGATCCCAAGCGTGGCGATAATCGAGGCTGATATCCAATTAGATTTATTGTTTAGATGAAAAAACTTCGCTTCATTTTGATATTTGTGGTCATGTTTGGTGTTAGCTTGGCACCAGCCTCGGCTGCCGGCCTGGTGCCCGATTGCGACTTCTTTGGCTGTGATTTGAGTTACGTGCTGGGTCCAGGTGGATTGGTTGATCGCTTGTTGCAGTGGATGGTTCTCATCTCGGTTCCCTTAACCTCACTGGTTATCGCTTATTCAGGTATTGAGATGGTGCTATCAGCCGATAATCCAGGCAAGCGGGAGAGTGCCAAGAAAATGCTCAAGACGGCGGCTTGGGGTTTAGTGCTGGTGTTGGCGTCTTATGTTATCGTTAAGACGATTCTCGACTTCTTCGTTGTATCTCCTTATAATCCTGGGTTAAAATAAATATATGAATTTTATTAACACTGTTCTTGCGCAACAATCAGGATCAAATCCTCCCGGCGGCGGTCAGGGAGGTTCTAACCCACCAGCTGGATCCGGCATTGGCAATCCGCTTGGCTCGATTGATACAATCCAAAAGTTAATTATCAAAATTTTAGATCTGGTAGTACAGATTGGCTTACCCGTTATCGTGCTCATGATCATGTATGCCGGTTTTAAATACGTCATTGCTCGGGGCGACCCGGGTAAAATCAAAGAGGCCCATCAGGCTTTGCTTTGGACCGTCATCGGTGCCGCAGTTGTTTTGGGTGCCAGTGTCATCTCTTACGCCATCCAAAGTACCGTCACCAGCTTAAAATAAAATATGAATAAATACATTATTATTGCAGTCTTGTTGGTAAACTTCTTTCTCTTACCGCTAACTTATGCCGCTGGTCCTACTGGTGGACCAGAGGCTCCGGCCGGCACCCCCGCGGCCACTAATTACGGTCAGGTGACCACTAGTTCGGCGGGCAGTTGCGGCAATATTAAAGATTTTGCCAGTTTTGTTAACTGTATCCGCGACGGAATTATTCAGCCACTTATCTACTTATTGTTCGCCCTGGCTATTGTCTACTTTTTGTATGGGGTGTTACAATATATCAGGAAAGGTGGTGACGAGGATAGTCAACGCGAGGCTCGCAGTATGATGATCTTCGGCATTATTGCCATTGCAGTAATGGTGTCGGTGTGGGGCTTGGTTAACTTTTTAACCAACAGTTTTAAGTTAGACAATGCGTCGCCCATTGTTCCCAAAATTAGTTTATTAAAATAAGTAGTTTATATGATTAAAACAATTAAAAGAGTTGTGCCAGTTACGCTAAGTTTTTTACCTCTCTTGGCTGCCGCTCAGCAGGTGACCAATTTTAGTGATGTTGATAGTTCCTTCCAGTCCATAATTGATATTATTAACGTTTACATTATCCCGATTTTGGTTGGTATTGCGGTAGTTTACTTTATGTTGGGAGTGTTGAAGTATGTTCGAGCCGGGGGTGATGAGACTGCTCGAACGGAAGGACGACACATGATGATCTTCGGCATTATTGCCATTGCGGTTATGGTCTCAATCTGGGGCTTAGTTAACTTCTTGCGAAATTCCTTTGGTTTGTCTGGGGACCAGACATTACAGGGCGGATTGCCTCAAGTGCCAAGACAATAAACTTACCTCTGTGTTTAAGTTTTTTACTGTTGCTGAAGCCGCAACCTCGATTCCACTGCTCGACAAGATTAAAACGAACATTCTTGATCCGTTGGTGTTGTTGATGTTTGCGGTGGCGCTACTCGTCTTTCTCTTCGGTGTCTTCCAGATGGTGAGAGGTCAGGGGAGTGGTGAGGCCCGCGAAACGGGTGGACGGCACATTTTGTGGGGAACAGTCGGCATGGCGATTATGGTCTCGGTCTACGGCATTCTCCATGTAGTCTGTAACACCTTCAATATCTGCAGCTAGAGTAAAAATTGAGCAAAAAAAAGAGGCGAGTACCGATTGGTACGCGCCTTTTGGGTTGGGGGCGACTAGCGATGGTCTCGCCAGTACGCCGCTATTCGTTCCTGACTCCAGGGAGTCCAGGTAACAGTTACTGTCGCCGGTTTCGTTTCAATTTCGTTAGTCCGAAACCGGCAGGGCCCGACGTCCGCGACTGGCGCTACGCCAATGTTGGAACGGTTCTTCGGCCAGATCGTGTACATCTGACCGCTGGGCGTGATCTTGTCGACCGCGCCCGTGACCTGAATGTCCCAGTCACAGGCTGGTGGGATCTCGATCGCTTCGGTCGAGAATTCTCCCAGCGGCGCCACCAAGGTTCGCTTTTGCTCGGCGCTACCACTAGTGGTTACTGTCGCTCGGGCAATCGTCGGCGCCGTCAGCCAATCCCGCAGTGTGGGATAGCTGAACAAGAATAGACCGACAATGACCAGGCCCCAAATGTTCCGTTGAATGGTGGCTGAGCCATACTTGGCAACAACCAAGATGATTATGGCTACGGCCAGAAACATCAGGACGGTTGTGCTGGGGAGCCACGAGTGATAGGTCGTCCAGCCACCCAGACTTAGACTGGGTTTGCCAAACGGCCAGAGCCAAATTGCCAGCGCAATCACCACCACCGAGGCCGCGATTCCGCCACCCCACTTCATTGCCCGACGATTGACTCCCGCCTTCGACAGGATGCCTAGGAAAACGACTAGCCCTAAGACTCCCAACAAAGCCGCAATTACCTGAAGTAGCTCACTCATTAATATCCCCTTATTCTTGAACGTGATTTAAAGTCCAGGTTAACGCTACTTGACAGTATAGCATATAATATGCTATTGTCAATACCAGCAACGTTAACTGTGTCTATTGGCCTTTGACAGCATACAAGGAGCATGAAAATGCTAAGCGGAATCGCGTTGATCGTTCTGGCCTTTGGTTTGTTGGTGGTTGGTCTGTATTACGCGGCCAAACTTAAGACCCACGTCACGAATGTGCGGACGGGGAGAATGGAGCTAGTGGTTGCAGGAGAAACGCTCGTAAAAGTGCTGAGCAATCTGCCAGGGCACCACGCCAAAAGACAGACCGATGGTACCTGGAAGATCGTCCCCAATATTGTAGATGGGGAAGGGAATGTGATTGAGGATGGTCATAGAGCCGGACCCTTAGGTTATCTGGAGCGAAAGTGGGGTATTTACTGGGTTAGCTTGTGGTACCCCTTGCGTCAGGTTCTGAAGTTCAATCTTCCCTTTGCCGACCGCTTGGTCAGCGAATCGAAGTTGAATGCAGACTACAAAGTCAAAGATCGGATTGAGCACGTAGTTTCAAAACCAGTTGAAGACTTGCTGTGGCAATTTCCTCACCCGGTGTTTGTGCCAGAAGTAGAGTTGGGGGAGGACGGAGCCAAGGCTGATTTTGTGGTCAATGCAATCTTGCAGATTGAGGATCCGGGACAAGCGGTGCTTGTCCATGACGCAAAGTTCTTCCTGACCATTAACCAGGTTATCCAGGGGGTGGTGGGAGACTTTGGCACCAAGCTCACTTACCAGAAGTTGCGTGCGACCCGCAAAGGGTTGGGTAAAAACAACCAACCGTCGACGGATCCCACTCTCGCCAGTATTGCTCAGCTAGCGATCGAAGCAAACGATCAGCCATCACCTGACGATGAATCACGGAGCGTACGCGAAGTAACTGGCGTTAAGATCATTAACGCTTGGGTGGTTGACTTCAATCTGACGGGCGCTAGTCTGGAACTCCAAAATGCCGCACAGCAAATGGAGATCCAGAAAAATCTGGCAGCGGCGGCGAAAGAGCGCGGCAAAGGTGCGGCGGATGAAATTAATGCCAAGGCAAAAGCCGAAGCAGATCGAATCGATATCATTGCCGAAGCCATGAGAAAAAATGGCGCCAGCGGTGATGCTATCGCAGCGGTGATTGGGACCATTCTTCGCACTGAAAACATCGGTAAGATGACTGGTCTCAGTACCTACATGGAAGGTGGAGGAACGGGGATGGTGGCGGTTACGTCAACACCTCGGACGACTCCGCCTCCGGTCGTACCTCCGGCCCCGCCCAGCAATCCTTGAAGTGTTTACGGCCTTCGAGCCACTAAACACCCAGCCAGCGGAAGCGATTCCGCTGGTTTTTTTTGTGCCTAAATTACTATTGACAAATAGTCAAAAGACTGTATTATAAACTACGGACTGAACCTACTAACTCCTATAAACTTAAAGTAGAAAGGGGGCCAAATCATGGCCAAAAAGAAAACCGTTGCCTACACAAAGAAAGTAACGATCAGTAGTGTCCCGCCGGCGAAGCGTAAGGCGGTGGGTGCAACTCGAAAGCGGGTCACAAAAACCGCTCCCGTGGCGGCGCCGACAAGCCATACCATCTCCACTACGGTGGCTGGTGGCAAGGGTGGTCGGATCGAGCCGACGGGAACTTGGCAGCTGGAAGCTGGCAAGAACCAGACGGTGAAGTTCATCCCCGAGCCCGAGCATCGCATCAAGAAGGTGCTGGTGGACGGCTTTGACCGCGGACCAATCCCAGCGTTCGACATTACGAACGCGCAGGCGAACGCCGTGATCGAGGTGGAGTTTGAAGCGGTCGTTCCGCCAACTCCGCCGCCGCCTCCGGTCGTGAATCACACGATCACCATCAAGGCTTCAACTGGGGGGACGGTTCTGCCCGACAGTCCGATCACTGTTCCTCACGGAGGAAAGCAGCAAATCCGGGTCAAGCCGGAACCTGGCTATCGCCCCAAGTCTCTGATCGTTGATGGCAAGGATATGGGACTGCAAACCGTATTTATGCTCAGTAACGTCAGGGGCGACCAAGAGGTCGAGGCGATCTTCGAGCCGATCCCGGCGCCGAAGAAGAAGTTCACCTGGGCCTGGCTGCCGTCGTTTCGGACCATCGTCGGTCTGGCGGCGCTGCTGATCATCGCCTTAGTGCTGTGGCATTACCGCGGCGCGATCAAGAGCTGGTGGACTGCCACCAAACCGTCGATCAATCAATTGGTTGATGGCGGTGAGAGCAAGGGCGACGATGTCCAGAAGCCTGATTCATCCGGCAAGGTGGACAAGGTAAGCGGGGATAAACCGCTCCCGCCAGCTGCCGCGCCGCTCCTGCCCGTTTTTATCAAGGCTGATGGGCCGGGCTTTACGGCTGATGCTCGGGTGACGGCGGCTGAGGGAGTGGTCGTAAACATCCACTCAACACAGCCACCACCAGAACTGAAGGTGGAACGGGTGGAGGTCGTCAAAACCGAAACTCCAACCCCAACGGTTCAGGAGGTCGTGTTGCCCCTACCGCCAGGCGCCAACATCATCAACAGTGGCGTCCTGCGGAAGAGTATCCGCGTCAGGACGATCACCGGTTACGACCGTTACTGTGGCGCTGGTAGCTCGATCGCGGTGTTTGAGAAAGGTCCCAGCGGCTGGTTCAAAGCTATCTGCCAGCCCAAGGGTGGTCGACCTCGTTACGGCGAACTCGAAGCCAAGGAGGAGGACTACTTCTGGATCTGCCGGCAGCAGTTCCAAGACGCCGTTGGCGGCGTCATCAATTTGAGCCAATAAAAAGTTGGTTCGCGGGCGCAAGACAGATGTCTTGCGCCCTTTTTTTGTGAAATTGTGGGCGGGAGAGGACTTGAACCTCCACGGATTACTCCACTAGCTCCTAAGGCTAGCGCGTCTGCCAATTTCGCCACCCGCCCATTAGTGGCTTTACGATAACATGTTTTTGGCATAAACTACTAGCATTCCGTCCATAGCTCAGTTGGTAGAGCAGTTGCCTCTTAAGCAAACGGTCGGGGGTTCGAATCCCTCTGGACGGACTTGACGGATATGCCTGGGTGGTGGAATTGGTATACACGCACGACTTAAAATCGTGTCCCGTCAGGGATGCGGGTTCGATTCCCGCCCCAGGCACAGCAAAATAAAAAATGGCGCCGTAGCCAAGTGGTAAGGCAAGGGTCTGCAAAACTCTTATACGCGGGTTCGATTCCCACCGGCGCCTCCAACTAGTTTTGGCGTTCTAAGGCAAAGTCGAGATGGGGGACACGCTTAATCCGTAAGTGTTTTTGAATGTAGTCTTTAAGTTCAGTCCGGCGCCGTTTGGCGAAGTTGAGGGCAGCCTCGGCTTGATGATCGGGTAAAACGCCGATAATAATAATCGCCTGGTGGCCTTTGGCGAGGAGTTTAACATCAAGGACGGTGATAAGCGACAATCCGTTACCCTCGTGGTTTAAATATTCGGCCGCCAGCCGCTTTAATTGCGAAATTACTTTTTCGTCACGCACCGACATAATTATTTCGTGGTTACTTCGATTACTTCCAAATAGTCACCGGCGGCGATGCTGACTTTCGACTCTACCATGGCGCCGAACTGGTGATCTTGCAAGACTTCTTTAGCGGCCAATTTTTGTTCCTGCAATTCAACTAATTTACCGCGGCCAATCTCGGCTTCGCGACGAATAATTTTAAAAGGTTTGTTGGGTTGGATCAGACCAGTGGTGACCACGCCACCCAAAACTTGTTTGCCCTTGCTCTCACCAAAAAGTTTAAGGACCTTGGCGCGACCAATCGTTTCTTCGGTTTCAATTTTGGGCGTGCGCTTGGTAATCTCTTCAGCCAGCCACTCCGAGAGTTTATAAATAATATCAAAGGTTTGCACCGGGATATGCAGCTTCTCCGCCAAGTCGGTGGCGGCGCGATCCACGCGAACATTAAAGCCCAAGACGATTGAGTTGGGGGAGCCGCTGGCGAGTTTAATGTCATTTTCGGTCACGGCGCCTACTAAGACGGCTAAAATTTTGAGCTGGACGCGGGGACTGGCCAACTTGTTTAGTTCGCGTTCCACGGCTTCGGCTGAGCCAACGACGTCGGCTTTAATCAAGAGCGGCACCTCGATCATATTTTCACCAATCGGTGAGCTCTGAGCGCGGGCAGCTTTTGCCACCTTCGAGCGCTGTTCAAGTTCTGCAGCTTGCTCGGCCGATTTCTTATCGCTAAAAGTGCTAAAGCTAGCGCCCACGGGGGGTAATTCGCTAAAGCCGATCACTTGGGCCGGAGCGGAAAAAGTTAACTCTTTGGCGGCCTGGCCGAGGAAGTCGCGCAAAATTTTAACCTTGCTTAAAACGCCATCCACGACAATCCAGTCGCTCGGGTGGAGCGAACCATTTTTTATAATTAAAGTAGCGGAGATGCCGATCTTGGGGTCGAGATTGGCTTCCAAAATAAAACCGCTGGCTGGCATGGTTGGTCCACCTTGGAGCGTTTGCAGTTCGGCGACCAACAGCAAGAGATCAAGCAGTTCAGGTACACCATCGCCGGTTTTGGCCGAGATCTCGGCGGCGGGAATTTGGCCACCGTAACCCTCGATTAAAATTTCATTCTCGGCCAATTCTTGTTTAGTGCGCTCAATGTTGGCGTTCGGCTTATCAATTTTATTGATCGCGACAATGAAGGGGATCTTGGATTGTAAAATCGCTTTGTAAGCTTCGAGCGTTTGAGGTTTAACACCATCCTCAGCCGAGACGACTAAAATGGCAATATCAGCAATGCGGGCTCCGCGCTCCCGAATAGCGGTAAAAGCCTCGTGGCCAGGAGTGTCGAGAAAAGTGATCCGCTCTTTGCCGTGCAAAACCTCATAGGCGCTAACGGCTTGAGTAATACCGCCAGCCTCGCGGGCGACGATATTAGTTTTGCGGATGTAATCAAGCAGGGTCGATTTACCGTGGTCGATATGACCCATTACCACCACGACGGGCGGGCGCACGATTGTTTTGTTGTTTTGGGTGGTGGGCATAATAGGTAGTCATAAGCACGGTTACTTGGCGAGAGACTCTCTCTCCTCGGCCGTTAACTCGTATTCGGAAGTGTACTTAACAATCGGCTTGGCGTAAACCCCGACTTTGTCGCGGGCATACAAGGTGGAGAGGACGGCACCGTTGCCATGTTCATCGAGGAGGGCGGTGGCAAAACTTTGATTGCCGCCCTGGCCCTCGCCGTGAAAAGGGTTAAACCGGATCGTCTTAACATGCTGAACGCTGTGCTGGAGACGCTCCTCCATGCTGATCAGGTGCTGTTTAATCTCCTCATTGATCCGATCGGTCTCGTTGACCTGCTTGCCGAGCTGACTGATCACTTCCTCAAGGCTCATGGCTGACTTGCCACGGAGGAATCGCTTCAGTCTTAACTCCAAACTAATGACCCAGACAAGAAAAACCACGAGCGCTAAGACTAAAAGCCCGAACACGAGTGTCGTTTGATCGAGGACCATTGCCCTGCTATTATAGCCCGAAAGCTCTAAAATGGCAAAAATAGCCCGAATTTACTTGGATACCGCCGCCGCCACGCCTCTTGATGGGCGGGTTAAGCGCGCCATGCTGTCGTACTTGGGCAGTCACTTTGGCAACCCTTCTAGTCTCCATGCCGAGGGCGTGGCGGCAGCGCGGGCGGTGCAAACCGCCCGGCAGCGAGCGGCCGCGGTGCTCGGTGTCCAGCCGGATGAAATTATTTTTACCAGCGGCGGGACCGAGAGCAATAACTTGGCGCTGACCGCGGCCGCGGGTGGCGAAATAATCATCTCCGCAATCGAGCACGCTTCGGTTGTGGCGGCCGCCCCCGCTGCGATAGTGGTCCCCGTCGATGCTCGCGGGGTAATTGATTTGAAAAAGTTTAAATCCAGTCTCACGCCGCAAGCAAAGTTGGTTAGCGTGATTTATGCCAACAATGAGATTGGCACCATTCAACCCCTGGCGGAGATTGCCAAAATAATTCGCGCCCACCGCAAAATCCATCAGACCGCTTTTCCTTATCTCCACACCGACGCTTGTCAGGCCACGCGCTTCCTTGAACTTTTCGTACCGCGCTTGGGTGTGGACTTGCTAACCTTAAACGCCGCCAAAATTTATGGACCAAAAGGGGTGGGACTGCTCTATGTTAAGCGTGGCGTTAAACTGTTGCCCTTGCAGCAAGGCGGCGGTCAAGAGGCCGGTCGACGCGCCGGCACCGAGAACGTCGCCGGTATTATTGGTCTTGCCACGGCGCTTGAGTTGGCCGCCGCCTCGCGCCAGACCGAAGCGAAGCGTCTCGATCCTTTGCGAAATTATTTTATTACCGAGCTGCAAAAAATTCCGGGTCTAAAAATTAACGGGACTGGACCCAATCAGTTGCCACATTTAGTGAACGTGACGGTTCCAGGCATCTTGGCTGAACAGATGGTGATCGAACTTGATGCGCGGGGCATTGCTCTATCCACTGGTTCGGCTTGTGCCATCGCCAGTCACGACGAGTCGTATGTTATAATGGCGCTAGGTCGGAGTAAAAAAGAAGCGGAACAGTCAGTGCGCTTCAGTTTCGATCGTACTACCACAAGGACGGAACTAAAGTACGTGCTAAAGATGATCAAAGAGGTGATTAAAAAATATCAAACTATAATCTAACACCCCATGCACGAACTACCTTCACTGCCCTACAAATATAGTGACTTGGAACCGCACTTTGATGAGGAGACAATGCGCTTGCATCACACCAAGCATCACCAGACTTATATTGATAAGCTAAACGCCGCGCTCGAGCCTTATCCAGACCTGGCCGCGAAAGACATTTTCGTTTTGATGAAGGATTTAAGCGCCGTCCCAGAGGGTATCCGTAACGCTGTCCGCAATCATGGTGGGGGTCATTTAAATCATCTGTTGTGGTGGGAGTGGCTTTCACCAACACCGACCGAGCCAGGTGAGCAAACAATTGGTGCGCTGGATCAGGCATTTGGCAGTGTGGACGGTTTTAAAAAGCAGTTCACCGAGGCGGCTCTCGCCCGCTTTGGCTCGGGCTGGACCTGGTTGGTGAAGACCGACGGGGGACTAAAGATTGAAAGTACCGCCAATCAAGATACGCCCGTGAGTGAGGGTAAGGCGGTCATCTTTGGCGTTGATGTTTGGGAGCACGCTTATTATTTAAAATATCAGAACCGGCGCGCTGACTATTTGGCCGCTCTTTGGTCAATAGTTAACTGGACAAAGTTTGAGCAAGCGCTTACGGCCTCGGTTGCGAAATGACCAATAATATTGTATTATTTAAAATTAAATGGAAGAACTAAATAAGAACCAAATAGTCTTGCTGGTGCTCCTGGTAAGCTTTGTTACCTCGATTGCCACGGGTATTGTGACTGTTACTTTGATGGACCAGGCGCCGCCAGGCTTAACTCAGACGGTTAACCGCGTGGTTGAACATACTATTGAGCGCGTGGTGCCGGGCGAAGTGCGCACCACCACTGTTGTTAAGGAGGTACCAGTTTTAATTACCGAGGAACAAATTATTTCTGACTTAGTCCAGAGCGCTTCGCCAGCGATTGTGGAGGTGACCTCTGTTGATGGCTCAAAAGTTTTGGGTAGTGCTTTTATTACTTCAACCGCTGGCGAAATAGTCACCGCCGCCCACTTGCTTGGCCCCGGCCTCTCTAATGGCCAAAAGTTTGCGATTGTCTTAAGGCAAGGTCAAAAAATGGATGTGCAATTAATGAAATTCTCACCCGAAAGTGATATAGCTATCTTGCAGGCTGACGGAAGTAAGCTAGCGGAGATTGCCGCAGCGGCCAAGTCCGCTAACGCCACCTCAACCGCTAAAGCTTGGACGGCGCTTGAGCTCGCTGAAACGGAAAGCTTCCCTGGTCAGACTGTCGTGACTCTCGGATCATCAGTTGAGGGGCCGATCAATGTTACCGGCGGTATCGTCTCATCGATTGTAACATCTGCCTCCTCTCCGGATATTGTATCTATTAAGACCAACGCGGTTAATGAGATCAGTTTGGGTGGACCTGTACTTAACACCAAAGGCAAAGTTATTGGTGTAAGTACCACAAACGGGTCAGCGGTTGCGACGAGGTCAATTAAGGATTTACTAGCCACTAATCCCTAACCAAAAAATTTATGCCTCCGCCATTCTCAAACTTTACTTCCAAGGCCAAAGAAGTGATTCGCAAAACTCATGAGTTGGCTATTGAACGCGGCCAAAATCAAGTTGGGCCGGTTCACCTTTTGGCGGCGCTGTTGTTGCAGGATGAGAGCGTTTTCGTTTCTATCCTCGACAAAATCGAGATTGATACGATTATGCTGACGGATTTTGTGATTGAAAATCTGGATGGTGGCGAGCCAGCGACCGTTGTCTCCGCTTCGTACCAAATTTATTTAACACCCGAGCTGGTGCGGGTTTTTGATACCTCCGCCAAGATTGCCACTAACATGAGCGATGAGTTTGTTTCGACCGAGCACTTACTTTTGGCGCTTTTAGAAACACCAAATCAGGCGCACGAGATCTTGCAGCGTTTCCGGGTTAACAAAGATCGGGTTTTGAAGGTGATCCAGGATTTACGCGAGAACAAAGATCGGGAAGTCGAGCAGCCCAAAAAAATGAAATCAATCGAAAAATTTACCAAAAACCTAACTGATCTAGCCCGGCAAGACAAACTTGATCCGGTGATTGGCCGCGAGGAGGAAGTTCAGCGCATTATGGAAATATTGTCTCGCCGCACAAAGAACAATCCGATTTTGATTGGTGAGGCTGGTGTTGGTAAGACGGCGATTGCTGAAGGTCTAGCGATTAAAATTGCCCGTGGCGATGTACCCGAGTCATTGCGTGACAAAGAGTTGGTGTCTTTGGATCTGGGCCTTTTGGTTGCCGGCACTAAATATCGCGGTGAGTTTGAGGAGCGCCTGAAGAATGTCTTAAAAGAGATTGAGAAGGCGGACAATAAAATAATTGTCTTTATTGATGAGATCCACACGATTGTGGGCGCGGGCGCGGCCGAAGGGGCGATTGATGCTTCAAATATGTTAAAGCCGGCCTTGGCCCGCGGGGAGTTGCGAGCGATTGGTGCCACCACGATTAAGGAGTATCAAAAACATATTGAACGGGATCAGGCGCTGACACGACGCTTCCAGCCTGTGTACGTGGAGGAGCCAAGTATTGATGATGCGGTGACCATTTTACGTGGCTTAAAGCCAAAGTACGAGGCTCATCATGGTATTCATATTACTGACGCGGCCATTGTAGCGGCGGTGACGCTCTCGAGCCGCTATATAACCGACCGATTTTTACCAGACAAAGCCATCGATTTAATTGATGAGGCTTCATCGGCTTTGCGTTTGCAATTGGAGAACAAGCCTCAGTCGCTGGAAACGGCGGATACGGCCATTATGAAACTGGAAGTTGAGAAAGAAGCCCTGAAGCGTGAGGTAGCTGGTAATGATGATAAGAAGGCCAAAGCCCGAATTAAAATTATTGACCGGGAGGTGGGTGAGTTGCGCGAGGAAGTCAGTGAGCTCGAGTTAAAGTGGAAAAATGAGAAGCAAGTTATTGGCGAGCTGAAGACTTTGAAGCGCGATCTTGACCAGTTACGACTGGAGGCAGATCACGCGGAAATGCGCGCCGATCTCTCTCGGGCTGCCGAAATTCGCTATGGCAAAATTCCCGAAGTGGAGAAACAGTTAAAGGCTCGCGAAGCTCGCCTTAAGAAGCTCCAAACTTCGCGGCGGATTTTGAAAGAGGAGATTACCGAAGAGGATATCGCCAGTGTCGTGGCGCGCTGGACGCATATCCCAGTGATGAAGATGCTGGAGAGCGAGTCAACAAAGTTATCGCAAATCGATGACGCTTTGCGCTCACGGGTGCGTGGTCAGGATGAAGCGATTCAAAAGATTGCCGAGGCCGTAAAGCGCTCCCGTGCTGGTGTAGGCGATCCCGACCGACCGATTGGCTCCTTCATGCTCTTAGGCCCAACGGGCGTGGGTAAAACGGAACTTGCTAAGGCGCTCGCTAATTTTATGTTTAATGATGAGAAGTCGCTCGTCCGTATCGATATGAGCGAATACATGGAGAAGTACTCCGTCTCTAAAATGATTGGGTCGCCGCCGGGTTATGTTGGTTATGAGGAGGGCGGCTCTCTCACCGAGACCGTGCGCCATCGACCATACTCGGTCCTACTCTTTGATGAAATTGAGAAGGCTCATCCGGAAGTCTTCAACATTCTCTTGCAGGTACTCGACAACGGTCGCTTAACAGACTCGAAGGGTCGGACCGTCAACTTCAAAAATACGATTATCTTGCTGACCTCCAACCTAGGTAGCGAGTTCATGACGCGCTTGCAGCGGATCGGCTTCTCGGCGCTGGGTAACACTGGCGACTTTGAGGACGTGAAGACGCGGATTATGGAAACGCTGAAAGGGCACTTCCGTCCGGAATTCTTGAATCGCTTGGATGATGTGATTATCTTTAATCCGCTTAAGCCAGAAGTGATTCGGGAGATTGTGGATCTGCAATTAAATGTGGTGCGCGAGCGGCTCAAGAATAAAAATCTCGAACTGGAGGTGTCATTGGCTGTCGTGGAATACTTGGCCAAGGAGGGCTTTAGTGCTGAGTATGGCGTCCGCCCGCTCAAACGTTTGATTCAAAATAAAATTCTTAATTTGGTGGCGGAGTTTATTATTGCCCGAAAGGTGGAAAATGGTGGCGTCTTGGCTGTTGAGCTCAAGAATGGCTTACCCTCGATCGAGATTCGCCGGACCTTTAGAGGGTCAAAGCGCTCCATCCATCGTCCAGCTCCAGTGGGTTCACCAGTCAAGTAAACAATTGACGTCTTCATCTTGGTGCGGTAGATTAATTTTAGCGCAGACCTTTCATAAGGTGCTAGAGGATGTTGCAAGTAGGTTGTGAGGATCGTAGTATCGTGACCATAGGTTGGCTCGAGGCCGAATTTGAAGCGGCCGGACAAGTGGAGGGTCCAGGTTGGCTCGTCCTGATCAAGAATCTCAGGCGAAAGAGGGGAGACAGTTACTTCCTCTTTCAGCGGCTGGGAACCAGCAATGAGGTGCAAAACCTCAAGCAGGAATTAGCCACTTCTCCAAAGCTCAAGCTGCTAGCCGGCTTCGATCTTGCTGGCCAGAGCCTGACGGAGCAAGTGGCTCGTCTCGACTTTCACTTCCCCCTCGCTTGGGAAGCCGCCTGACGCTCGCACCCCGACGTTAGGCAAAAAGCACCGCCCCTGCGGTGCTTTTTTGATACCATTCAAAATATAAATCCGGAAATTGGTGCGCCGGGTAGGATTCGAACCTACGTAGCCCGAAGGGCGACAGATTTACAGTCTGTTGCGATTGACCACTCCGCCACCGACGCGCATAGGGGATTATAGCAAAGTTTGACAAAAAACCAATCTAAGGTTGACATTTAAACTCAACCATGGTAAGATATAAGCAGTTGGCTATCGTGGGGATAGCCTTGACCTGCGGGGGCAGGAAGATCTTAAAAAGGGGGAGTAATGATGTACGAGTTGAAAGAAAGTCTGGAGCGTTGGTCGCGGATCACTCGTCCGGCGTCCGAGCTTCGCTTGGTGGTGAGATTTACTCACCACGAGCTGATCAACAAGCTGGTCAGATTAGCGAGTTACGCCGACCAGGTGCAATTCCTGGGACGGTTTGTGCGGCTTTGGCGAGAGGGGCGAACGGAGGAGTTCGTGGCCCTGATTCCATGGCTGGATCGCAAACACACCCAGAGTTTTCTGGCCTGGGTGGGCAATCCGCTGGCGGTTGATCAATCCGCCAAGGGTAGCCTCGTGACCTGTCGGTGTCGGGTTGTCCGGACCGAGATCCCGGCCGATATCCAAGCCGAGCTAGACGCCGAGGCTGCGTTCTACGGCATACTCTTCTGGTGTGCCGGAAGGACTACTGACATTCCTGTCTTGTGCTGACCTACTGCAACCTTGTCGCTTTCGAGCGCGAGGTTGCTTTTTTTGTCCAGCTCTAGTACACTATCGCCCATGTCACAGGATCAATTGATCAAGCTGGCCTGCAGCACTTGTAAGCGCATCAATTATTGGAGCCGCAAGAACCGCAAGCTGGTTGAACGAAAAATCGAACTCAAGAAGTACTGCAAATGGTGTAAGAAGCACACCAAGCATAAGGAGATCAAAAAATAAGCCGCTCGGCTTTAGCATTTCTTAATATACAGCAGGAAAGATACGACAGTATGGATGCACTCAAAGGAATTTTAACTGTGGTTTTTTGGCTTTTTTTGGTGGCTATTGGCAAGCTGGGGGAAAGCGTATTTAAGCTCGTCAGTAGCAACAAAGACAGCAAATAGACTGCCCAAGCTTTTTATTTTGCCTCAAATCGGCTACTATAAAACTGCTGGGCCTATAGTTTCAATGGTAAAACATCGGTCTCCAAAACCGAGGTTGCAGGTTCGAGTCCTGCTGGGCCCGCTCTAATATTCCCAAAAAAGTTATCTCTGATATACTGAACCGCATGTCTCAAGAACAACCAGCTTCCAACGAAGCCGAATTATCGGGTCGTGAACGTCGTCGTTTGCGCCGTGAGGCCATGCGTAGTGGCGAGAGTGTACCTGGCAGCTCAACTGGATTTAAAACGGCCGGCATCTGGATTGCGGTTGTCGTTGTTCTTTTACTTATTGTTGGTGGGATCGTAGCGCTCGTAGCCGGCGGCAGTAAGCCGCCGGTGGATATTGGGCTTGCGGTACCAGTGCATGCGGGCGATTGGACCACTGGCGCTTCGTTGGCTACGACAACGGCCACCACCACAACTATCTCGCTGGTGGAGTATAGCGACTACCAGTGCCCTGCTTGTGCCTATTATCACCCGTGGGTAAAGCAGCTGCTCACTGATGTTCCTGAACTGGCTTTTACTTATCGACATTTCCCACTCTCGCAGATCCACAAAAATGCTGAACCGGCCGCCCGCGCGGCCGAGGCAGCTGGCCGTCAGGGTCGTTATTGGGAGATGCATGATTTGCTTTTTGAACATCAGGCTGAATGGTCGGAGGAGACAGCGCCCAAGGCCGAGGCTATGTTTACGCAGTACGCTGAATCAGTTGGGGTTAATCTAATGGAATTTAAGAAGGATATGTCTAGTGATTTTGTGAAGAACAAAGTCTCGAGCGACTTTCAGACCGGTGTTCAGTCGGCAGTCAATGCGACCCCCACCTTCTTCTTGAACGGAAAATTTATCAATAATCCTCGCAGCTATAATGAATTTCTCGAGCTTGTTAAAGGCACCAGTACTGCTCCTCGGATTTAGTCTCATTGGTTTTGTTGACGCAACTTATCTAACGGTTAGCCATTTTACTGGTGCAAATTTGCCTTGCCGACTCTTTGATGGTTGTGACTTGGTAACGACTAGCACTTACTCTACAATTGGTCCGATCCCGGTGGCCGTGCTCGGTGTCCTCTTTTACCTGAGTGTTTTTGTTTTGGCACTCGCTTATCTTTTGTATCAAAATCCCAGAATTCCCCAGCTGTTGCTAGTGATAGGCTCGCTGGGATTTTTGGCTACGCTTTACTTTGTGTCCTTACAGCTGTGGGTGATTAAGGCCATTTGCTTGTATTGCATGATCTCTGCGGTGCTATCCACTGCCATCTTTCTCACGACCCTGTATAATAAACGCAAAGCCCAAGCGGTATGAGAGAAGACAAAAAGAAAGTAATCATTGTTGGTGCCGGCTTCGGCGGTCTTGAGTTGGCGCTTGATCTGGCCCGCCAACGTCCCAAGAATCTCGAAATAATTTTAGTTAGCAGCAAGCCTCACTTTGAGTATTATCCGGCTTTGTACCGGGTAGTCGCTGGTCACTCTGCCTTGGAGACCTGTATTCCACTGGAGGAAATCTTTAAAGGTTTGCCGGTGACCTTGGTGGAAGATACAATCAACGCGGTAGATCTGCAGGCTAAAATCCTGCAGGGAAAAAACGGCTATAAAAATAATTTTGATTATTTGGTATTAGCGCTGGGCAGTGAATCAGCTTATTTTAATATCCCTGGTCTAGCTGATCTGTCCTTCGGCCTTAAATCAACCTATGAGGCGCTGCAGCTGCGCAAGCACGTCGAGGCGATTGTGGCGATGTGTGCCAGTACCGAGCCAGCTAATCGCGCGATTTTGGGTCAGATTATTATTGTCGGCGGCGGTCCGGCGGGTGTGGAACTGGCTGGTGAGTTGGCCGTATACACGAGTCGTTTAAGTGCCGCTTATAAGCTCGACACCAATCCGATTACGATTGATCTCTTAGAGGCCGCGCCGCGCTTGGTAGCGATGCTCACCCCGGCTGTCTCGGAGCGAGTGCGTTTGCGTTTGCACCAGCTCGGCGTTAACATCTTTTTGAATCGCGCCTTATTGAAAGAGGAACTGGATGAGGTTTATTTAAAAGACATGCAAATGAAAGCGAAGACGGTGGTTTGGACGGCAGGCGTAAAGCCGAATAGCTTCTTCCAAAAAATTTCCGGTCTCACTTTTGATAAGCGGGGGCGAGTAGTTGTTAACGAGCGCTTACAGCCGCCAGGCTTTACCAATGTCTTTGTGATTGGTGACGGCGCGGCCACCCAATATTCCGGTCTGGCGCAAACGGCCATCGATAACGCTAAGTTTGTGGCGCGCCTACTAACTCGCGGTGGCCGCGCCACGCCAATGTATGTCCCGAAGAAGCCCTCAACGGCTATTCCGGTTGGTCCGGGTTGGGCGGTCACGATTTGGGGCGGCCACACCTATTTTGGCCGCGTTGGTTGGTGGTTGCGCCGCGCGGCTGATCTGCGCTACTTTATGTCGATTTTACCGCTAGGCAAGGCAATTAAAGCCTACAAGTATGGCTCGACGATTACCAAGTTTTGCCCCATTTGCGTGCCTCCGAAGGAGTCAGCCACAGTAGCTCCCGGTCCCGTCGCCACCAAGTCAACTGACGCTTCGCATACTGAAGTACCGCCAGCTCCAACTGCACCGCCAGCTCCCGCGCCGTAATTTTGCCTTGCAAATAAAGCGCCGCATATTTATACTCTAGCCCCAACGCTTCTAGACGCCGCCAGGACAGACCCTGACGGTTTAATTTTTTAGTTTCCTTAACTAGTCCCTGCTTTAATTGCTGGCGTGTACGCTTAATAATCTTCTGGCGCAGGACTTCTGGATCATGACCAAGGCCAATTTTAATAAATTGATAAGGCGGGGGATTAGTTACCACTTGGGGAACGTGGCCGAGAGCCGTGGCAATTTCAATCGCGCGGATTAAGCGTCGGGGATTATTTTGATCAATTTTTTTGGCTCGCTCGGGGTCAAGTTTTTTTAAAATTTCCAATAGTTCCGGCGCGCTTTTTTGGTTGAGCTCAGTCCGCAGTTTATTATTTGGCGGCACGGCGGGTAAGGCCACCCCAGTGACCACAGCGTCAACATAAAATCCGGTGCCGCCAACCATAATCGGCAGCTTGCCGCGTTTTAAAATTTCTTTAATTTTTTGGAGGGCCAGTTTTTGGTAGCGACTAACCGAGAATTGCCGCTTGGGGTCGGCGACATCTAAAAGGTGGTGAGGAATTCCGGCCATCTCCTTTTTCGTTACTTTGCCGGAGCCGATATCCAGGCCGCGATAAACCTGCCGTGAGTCGGCCGAAATTATTTCGCCACCCAGCTTTTTAGCCAGCTTAACCGCGAGGGCAGATTTACCGCTGGCGGTCGGTCCGACGATGACTAAGACTTTGGGTTTATTTTCCACCACCTTAACTTAGCTTATTTTAAGAAAAAGAAAAAGCCCACCGTTTATGGCAGTGGGCGATAGTAAGACACTGTTTGGGGATGACAACCTAGGAAAGTTTCTTAAGTTTCCTGAGTTGTTTCCTCCGTTGGAGGCGATAGTCTTTAATGATCTTTTCTACTGTATCGCCAGTTTTCGCATCCAGGGTTATGCCGTGGAATCCGGTCCTGACAAATTCGTAGCCCTGTTTTTCGATCAGGGCCATCATTCCCTCAGCAACTTCCCGAATATTTTTTGCGATTTCGGTTTGGTCTGATCGAGCACTAACATTCATCGCTTTTGCTCCTACGACCAGGTGGCCTACGAATTCAAGTCAATACACTCGACCGGAGCAATCCCAAGGCTCGCTGGGTCAGCGTCATGCCCATCCTCAACAATTACCCAGCTTTTTCCACGCCATTTTATGAGGCGACCGACAGTAGGGTCTTCTTCAGACAACTCATCCGTTATTGGCAATACACCTTCTTTTCGGTCCCCATCGCTGATCCTATCAGGAAAGTAATAAAAAATTTGATAGGGGATGTCGAATTTCTCCAGGGCTCCAAACGTGATGAGCAGATCTTTGCCGCTACTTTCTCTTGCGCCATACTCACCGGCAGATTGGGACCCGGTGTGTTGAAGGATCGACCAAGGTATTGGCCCGCGCACCTCAGTCTCAGAGAAACATTCGGAAAAAGCGGCAATGATTCTCTGTGTCGATTCATTCTTATTGGCCAGATCGAGAGTGGCGACCACCATCATCATCAGGCGATCCTTCTTGCCCAGCTCACAGATTGCGGGCCAGTTCTTGAATTTAGGCCAGCCTTTTTTCTCAAACACGAGCTTTTGCAGGTTGGCGCAAACACTCTCGAGATGTCTTTTTTCCTCCAGAACGAGTGTCCATAGGGAGATCCACAGCTTCACGATTCGTTCGTAGTCACTACTCATGACTAACTCCTAAACAGTTGCCAAAGACCAGGCACCCACTGCTTATGGGTGGCGATCTTCAACAAGAAGATCACATTTTTAGGCTACAATACTAAATATAAAAGGTCAAGTTTAAAGTCTGGTGTCCCCGACAGGAATCGAACCTGTATCTCCAGCTTCGGAGGCCGGTGTTCTATCCATTAGACTACGGGGACAGGTGTGCCCATCCTAGCAGAAATTGGGCGAAATAAAAATTAGGCCGCTTTGCGAAGTGAGTCTTCAATCTGGGCAGCCGCGGCCGTGGTTTTGGCTAGTTCTGCCTGCAATTGCTCAATGTTCTTTTGAAGAGCTGCCTCGTGATCTTCCAAACTTTTTTGGAGCTTCTCGATTTGGGTCTGGAGAGCGGTGGTTGAAGATTCTATTTTGGCGATCTCTTGTTGTTTGCGCTCGATTTCTTGTGACTTGGTAGCTAACTCTTTATTTTTGCTTTCCAACTCCTTTTTCTCACCATTAATTTGGCGTTTTAGGCTTTCAATACTAGCGGGTGAAATAGGGCTCATGAAATATGGGGGTGGTTAATTTTTATAAAGTTGTAGGTATGCCTATCCTAGCAGAAATCTTTGATTTAGGGTATATTAATTGCCAAGCCGAAGTGGCGGAATTGGCAGACGCGCACGACTCAAAATCGTGTTCCTTCGGGAGTGTGGGTTCGATTCCCACCTTCGGCACAGATTGGCTAAGGCCAAGTTCGTTCTTTAATTTAGGGTACCCAAAAAGGAGAATCCGATGGAGATAGATTTGAGCTTTCTGTGGGTTCTCGATGATCTGCGCGCTAAGTTCATGTGGGGATTACGGGCGGTCATTGGGGACAAAATAACGATAGAGCAGTACCGTATTTTAAACATTATTGCCAAGGAGGGAAGAAATGACCTAACCTGTGTCGCTATTCGCAAACAGCTGCCGGGTTTTCCTGATCTTACTCGGACAATCGACTGCTTGGTAAAAAAGGGATTGGTTACTCGTCAACGGTCTGATGCTGATCGTCGGATGGTCTTGATTAGCCTGACAGGAGAGGGCCGGGCCATCTTCGAGATGGTTGATCAGAGGATCAAGCAGTTATTCGCTATGGGCTTTAAGGGAAAGGACCTGGATGACTTAAAAAAACTCGTGACGCTTGCCCGGAAGCTAGTCTATCGCTGCAGACCTCACTAGAGGCTGGGCCCGAGACTTATTTTTCGGGCCTTTCTTTTGTGCTAAATATGTTAGAATGGTTGTAAATGGCAAACGAGCAGTACAGCAATACGATTTTTTGGATTGAAGTGGATCGGATTCGCCCTAACCCCTTCCAACCCCGGCATGAATTTGACGAGGATAAGCTTCGGGCCTTGGCTGATTCGATTCGTCAGTACGGTGTGCTCCAGCCGCTGGTGGTGACTCGGCAAGAAGTTTTTGATGAGGATGGCAACATGCAGGTTGAATATGAGTTGATTGCCGGTGAGCGCCGTTGGCGAGCCTCCAAGTTAGCGGGCATCTTCCAGGTGCCGGCGATCATTAAGCAAGGCGAGGAGTCAGACAAACTTAAGTTGGAGATGGCGATTATCGAGAACCTCCAGCGCGAAGATTTAAATCCCGTGGATCGGGCGCGCGCCTTTAGTCAGTTGGTGGCCGAGTTTGGTCTCAAACATGTGGATGTCGCCAAGCGCGTTGGTAAAAGTCGCGAATATGTTTCTAACTCTCTGCGCATTCTGGCCTTACCGGAGGTGATGATTCAGGCCTTGGTAGAGCGCAAAATTACCGAGGGTCACACTCGACCTCTGTTGATGTTGGGTGAGCGCCCAGAGCAGCAGATGACCTTCTTCCAAGAAATGCTGACTAAAAAGATGAGCGTGCGTGAGGCCGAATCAATTGCTCGCCGCATTGCTTACGACAAAGTCCGCAAAAAGGAATATTTTGTGCCGCCCGAGATTGTGGAACTTGAGCACCAGCTCTCCGAGACACTGGGGACGCGGGTTAAGGTGGAGCGTGGTAGCGCCGGAGGTAAGGTCACGATCGACTTTTTTACCAACGACGACCTCGAGCAGATTTTGCAATTATTGGCCAAGCAAAAAGATGACAGCCCGGATCCTCTGATTGAGCAGCAAAATTTGGAGACGGAGTCGGCGATTGACGATTCAACCGAGGACGACGAGATCTACAACGTCCAAAACTTTTCCTTATAAAAATCTCGAGCCGCTTACTTTTTAAGCTCGGCTAGTTTGTGTGGATTGTGGTTGGGGCAGAGTTTATTTGAACAGCGTTCGGGGATTGTTTTTGTTCCTTCCATCATCAAAGAGCTGCACATGGGGCAGATTTTACCAGTCGGTTTAGACTTAACAATATTTTTGCACTTCGGATAATTTGAACAGCCGTAGAAGATACCGTAGCGGCCGCGCTTTTCCACCATGGTGCCTGTTTTGCACAGCGGACAACTAACGCCCGTATCACCCAAACCACCCTTACCACCACTCTCATCTTTTTTAATATGTTTACACTTTGGATAGTTGGAGCAGGCAATAAATTTACCGAAGCGGCCTTCGCGCTCCATTAGTTGGTGGCCACACTCGGGACACTTTTCCTCTAAAAGTTTTGGTCCTTCCAATTCCTTACCATCAATCGTTCGGGCGCCCGTACACTCGGGGAACTTGGCACAACTCAAGAAGCGGCCCGATTTGCCCAGTTTAATAATCATCGGACCCCCACAAACTGGACATTTAATACCTTTGGGACCATCACCCAAGTTAGTGATTTTAGGAATCTTCTTTTTGGAGGCAATGGCTTTGGTGAAAGGACCGTAAAATTCGCTTAAAGTTTTTACATATTTTTTGGTCCCGTCCGCAATCTCATCCAGCTCATCTTCCATAATGCGGGTAAAGTCGTCGCTGATATAAGTGGCAAAGTGCTCCTCGAGAAAGCCCGAAACAACTTCGCCGGTGTCGGTGGGTTTTAAACTGCGGCCCTCTTTCTCAACGTAGCCGCGATCAAGAATCGTTTTAATAGTGGGGGCGTAAGTTGAAGGTCGGCCAATGCCGCGCTTCTCGAGCTCTTTAACCAAACCAGCTTCCGAGTAGCGCGGTGGCGGCTGCGTTTCCTTGCCGGTCGAGGTAATCTCCTTCAACTCCAACGGATCGCCAGTCGAGACTTTTGGTAAAACATTTTCCTCGCCGCGGGCGGCCGGGTCAGCTTTGAGCCAACCGTCAAAAAGCACAACCGAACCATTGGCATGGAAGTCGGGGATATCCTTATTAGCCGCCGCAATAATCTTTGTCTTAAGCAGTCGGGCATCAGCCATTTGGCTGGAGACCGTGCGCGCCCAGATTAATTGATAGAGCTTTTGCTCCTGCGGCGTTTGGCCAGCCGAGAGTACATCGGCATGGGTCGGTCGAATAGCCTCGTGCGCCTCCTGAGCGTTCTTGGATTTAGTTGCAAAGACTTGGCGGTGATGATAATTAGCGCCGAATTTTTTGGCTACCACTTGCTCAATTTCTCCCAGCGCCATCGTGCTGAGATTTAAACTATCGGTACGCATATAGGTAATATGACCGGACTCGTACAATTTTTGGGCCAAGCGCATTGTTACCGAGGGTGAGTAACCCAGGCGGGAGGAGGCGTATTGTTGCAGGGTGGAAGTGGTAAAGGGAGGGCGAGCACGACGATTCATCTCACTTTGTTTAATGTCGGCAACTTGCCACTCACTAACTTTGGCCTCACGGACAATCTTGTCGGCTTCCGCTTCGGTCTTTGGCTCAATCGCGCAATTAAAGGGGATTTCGGTGCCACTAGCGGTTTTGAAGCTGGCCTCAATGACCCAGTATTGCTCAGGGATAAAGGCGCGGATTTCCCGTTCGCGCTCGACTAAAATGCGCAACGCTGGCGACTGAACACGGCCCGCCGAGAGACCATAGCGAAGCTTTTGCCAAATTAAACCCGAGAGATCATAACCGAAGAGGCGATCCAGCACGCGCCGCGCCTCTTGCGCCGTCTTTAAGTTGTCGTCGATGGACCGCGGATGCTTCATTGCCTCTTGTACAGCGTGCTTGGTGATCTCGTGGAAGACAATTCGCTTGGGGTGCTTTAAACCGATGGCCTCTTTTAAATGCCAAGCAATCGCCTCACCTTCGCGGTCGGGGTCAGTCGCGAGTAAGACCTCACTCGCTTTTTTAGCAAGGGCTTTTAAATCACTCACCACCTTTTCTTTACCCTTTGAGATTTCGTAATGCGGCACAAAGCCTGCCTTAATATCAATGGCATTTTTGTTGGACTTGGGTAAGTCGCGGATGTGACCGACGCTCGCGCGGACGGTGTACTCATTGTCGAGGTATTTGGAAATCGTTTTCGCTTTGGCCGGTGACTCAACAATCAATAACTTTTTTCCGGTTGCGTTACTCATTGCCGTACATTAGTACTATGGATTGATTTTTTTTGCAAACACAGCACCAAAAATTTTTAATTTTAAAAAGAAAAAAGCCCCGCGGGTGGCGGAGCGTTGGGGTGTGTGAGGGCTTGAATTAAATACGCCAAACCAACTGCTGAGGTTCGAAGAAGCAAAGTTCACCAGTTGAGCGGCGGGCATTGACGGTGGCGCCTCGATCTTGCCGTTCCTCTTTCAGCTTGGAATATCGGGTGGAGTTTTTTGCTTCCCCCGACCTAAAGCCTTCACCTGGATCTAAGTGCTTAAAATAGACCCTGACTTTTTTCATTGTTTTCTCCTCCAGCTTTGGGCCAGTTATCACACTTCGGAAGTAGCCAGTTTACATGTTCAGTAATTATGTGATACCAAAACCATTGGCCACAATGTGGACAGTGGATGGTAACGGCACCGATCTTGTTGCTGGTGTATAGGGGTTGCTTATTTGCGGGCAGGTCACGATTGGCGGTGTAGCCTACGCAGTAGCGGGCGTGTTCGGGTTCATTTCGGCCACACCGGCATTGCCAGTCTGAGGCGTAATAAGCCCCCTTAATACCTTGTCCCCAAGACACCAGTCTCGCGGCTTCTTCGTCGGTCATGACAAGTCCCTCCTTTCTGCTCTAATTTCTATCACACCAGCCGGATCTCGCCTAGAGTCTCTTTAATGATGCCTTTTATCTCCATAATTCCGAGCAGGGAATTGGCTTCGCTGATTGGTAGGCCAAGCTCGCGGAGCAAATCATCGCGGGTTAACGGTTCGATTTGCAAAATCTCTACTACCTTTCTTTCTGGCTCGGTTAGGTCGGCTAGATTTAATTTTAGCTGATCAGTGTCGCGCCGTTCAAAGCCGAGAGCTTCTAAAATATCATCGCCGCTCGTGACGGGCGTAGCGCCTTGGCGGATTAAACGATTGGTGCCAAGGGAGCCACAGGAGAAGATCGAACCAGGAACAGCCAAGACGTCGCGATTGTAATCGGTTGCCATTCGGGCGGTAATCAAGGTGCCCGACTTCTCTCCCGCTTCTATTATAAGAATCGCTTTGGCGAGGCCGGCCATTAACCGGTTGCGGCGAGGGAAGGTGTGGACCCCCGCTGGATACTCGGGCTCAAACTCGGAGACAAGGGCGCCGCCGGCCGCGACGATTTCGTCCGCGAGCCGGCGGTTGGAGTGCGGATGCAGGACCTTGCGGTTTAGTCCGGAGCCGGGGAAGGCGATGGTCTTAAGACGATTTTGAATCGCCGCTTTGTGGGCGATAGTATCAATACCCAGGGCGAGACCCGAGACAATTACAATGGGCTGGCCCGCCAGCTCGGCAATTAACTTCTCGCAGACCTCGCGGCCATAATTGGAGTACTTGCGCGAACCTACCACTGTTAAATAGACAAATTCCGGTTCCGGCAAGCTGCCTTCAAGATAAAGTTCGGCGGGCGGTTGGGGGATTTCGAGCAACGGGGCGGGGATTTTGTCGCCGGTTAGTTTGACCAACGGGCTCATCCTTACAGTTTAACATTTCCTTTTTCTTTTGGCCAAAACTCTGCTATTGTAGTGGCATGTTAGACATCAAATTTATCCGGGAGAATCCGGATTTGATTACGGAGGCCGCTCGCAAAAAGCACCTCACTTTCTCGGTGCAGGATTTGCTAATTTTAGATGAGAAGCGCCTCAAACTCTTAAACGAAGTGGAGCGAATGCGCGCCGAGCAAAATACGGTGAGTGAGGAAATGCCCGCCGCCGATAATCATCGTCGCGGCATTTTAATTGAGAGTATGCGCACACTCAAAGCCGCGCTCCAGGATCGCGAGGCGGAATTAAACGGCGTGCTTAAAGATTGGCAAAAGTTAATGGTTCAGGTGCCAAACGTGCCGGATGTTTCTGTGCCGGAGGGAGCCAGTGATGCCGAGAATTTAGAAGTGCGCACTTGGGGCGAACCCACCCTGTTCGATTTTACCCCCAAAAACCATGTGGAATTAATGCAGGCGCTCGACCTAGCGGACTTTGAGCGGGGTACCAAGGTCGCTGGCTTTCGCGGTTATATATTAAAGAATGACGGCGCGGCACTACAGTTTGCTTTGTGGCAATTTACGATCCAGCATTTCTTGAAGCAGGGTTATCAACTGCTCTCGGTGCCGTCGCTCGTTAAGCGTGAAGCTTTTTTGGGTACTGGTTATTTGCCGCAAGGTGAGGAGGATTTGTATAAAACCCAGGATGGTGATTATTTGGCCGGCACTGCTGAAGTGGCCACCATGGCCTATCACATGGGTGAGACTTTTGCCGAAGCTGATCTACCAAAAAAATATTTGGCTTTCTCCCCCTGCTTCCGTCGCGAGGCGGGCAGTCACGGCAAGGATACTAAGGGCTTAATCCGCGTCCACGAGTTTTTCAAATTAGAGCAGGTCGTTTTGTGCCCAGCCGATCACGAACTGTCGGTTAAATATCACGAGGAGATGACGCGCTTGTCGGAGGAATTATTACAAGCACTTAAATTGCCCTATCACGTCGTGGCCAATTGCGGCGGCGATCTGGGTTTGGGTCAGGTTAAAAAGTATGATCTCGAGGCCTGGGTACCATCCGAGAATGCTTATCGCGAGACTCACTCGGCTTCCTACTTCCACGACTTCCAGACTCGCCGTTTAAATATTCGTTACAAAGATAGCGAAGGCAAATTGCGCTTTGCGCACTCGCTTAACAACACCGCGCTGGCTACCCCGCGCGTCATTGTTCCCCTAATTGAGAATTATCAACAGGCCGATGGCAGCATTCTTGTTCCGGAAGTCCTCCAACCATATCTGGGAAAAGAAAAAATTACCCATGCGGCATGATGATCTGCTCCGCAACTCTCGTCAGCTAAAACAGCGTCGGATCTTCCGGCAATGGCTCTGGTTTGCTAGTAGTCTCACGGCCTTTTTGGTCATTGTTATCATTATGGCCAACACTAGCCGCTTCGCGATAGGTGAGATCAAGATTAGTGGTGCGCAAACAATTAGAGAGCAAGATATTGAGACGACGATTAACAGCGTGCTGGATGGACGTTACGGCGGGATATTTCCTCGACGCAATGTTTGGCTCTTCCCGAAGGCGGATGTAGTGGCGGCGCTAAGAGCCCAGTATCCTAATCTAGCGGCGGTGTCAGTAGCACTGTCAGATAAAACGACGTTAGTGGCCAAGGTGGCCGAGCGAGCTGGCACTGTCCGCTGGTGTCGCGATGAGACCGAAGTGACCTGCTATTTTGCTGACCAAAATGGATACATCTTTTCCGAATCACCAGAGTTTAGCCGGGGAATATTTTTAAGTATTGTAAGTGATTTACCAACTGACCCCATTGATCTGGCGCCACTTGAGACCGCCGACTTTAAAATACTGGTCTCATTGCGAGAGGCGATGGCTCGGGCTTTGTCGTCGAGTAGTCAGTCGCCGGTAAACATCTTTCAAATTCAGCATGAGGAGGGGCGAGACTACGCGCTCATTGCCGAGAGTTCTTCGCCCGAGCGGCGTTATCGTGTGCGCATTTCGCTTGATCAAGACCTTGATCAAGCAGCCAATAATGCCGCCGCGGCTTTGGCGGCTCCGGCGCTTCAGTCAGAACTAGCAAAAAAGGAGACCAAGCTCGATTATCTGGATCTTCGATTTGCGCCAAAGATTTTCTATAAATTCCAGCCCGGTATATAATAAATGAATGCAGTTTGGAACTTTGCCGTTTCAATATCTCGGTTGGCACTATACGCTCGCCCTTAAAGATTATGCCGTTAATGCCGGCAATATTCTCCGCTTTATTTATCACTTCTTTTCTCTGCCGACATTAATCAAGACGTTTTTTGCGCCGTGGCGTCGACTGGGCGAGCAGTATCGCAAGGTCTTTGATCCCGGTGCCTGGTTTGAGACCTTTATTTTAAACGCGCTGATGCGGTTGCTCGGAATGTTTTTTCGTCTCTGGTTAATTTTAACCGGTCTGGCGGTACTGGCGGTGGCTAGCGTCGCCGCAGTTGTTATCTTTATATTTTGGTTGATCTTGCCGCTGGCGGTCGCGATCATCTTTCTCGGCGGACTTAACTTGCTCTGGTCATGAACGCCTATGCTAAAATTATTCGCTCCAGTCGACTCTACCCGGTATTAATTTTGGAGGAGTTAATCTCCAGCGCTGCCCGAAACATCTTGTTGAAAGTAGGCACGCTCGCCATTTTGTTGGTCCTCGGTGTCTCGTTGCCCAACGGGATTGCTCCGCAAGTTTCTGGATTGTTGCTAATGTTAATTGCGATTCTTTTGATCTTGGCGGCGATCGAGCTTTTCTTCCGCTCTTATTATTACGAAAGTATTATTACTAATGAGTACACCGATCAGGATATTTTTACTTTTACGGTGGGCCGGATCCTAAGGAATATTCATCACGACAAAATCTTAAAGGCCTATCTATACTCACCAACCGGTCGGCAGGTCACGCGACGTCTGGGTCTAGATCGAAATGCCGTTGACGCTTTTTTGGCCAGTCATGCCGCCTTACCGACCGAGCCGCTCCACTTTGCGGCGGGAGAGGTTTTGACTCTGCGCCAGCTCACTACCTGGTTACTGACAGCTTACCCGGCGTGGCAAGAGTGGCTACTCACCTTTGACTTGCAGACCGATGACGTTTTGGCCGTCGTTGATTGGGTGGTCAGGGATATTGAGACGGCGGCGCGACGGCGCCGCTGGTGGTCGGCCGAGCGCCTAGAGCGCGTAGCGCCGATTGCTCAAGACTGGTCCTACGGTGAGACCTTTGGCCTAATGCGTTACAGTAAGGATTTAACCGCTACCGCTACGCCAGAAGCGCCCCAGGCGACCATCAGCCAGGAGGTCCAGGCGCTCGAAACCGTTTTAGCTCGTGTTCATGAGGCCAATGCTCTCTTGGTGGGGGCGACGGCCGAGAATCTTGATTCGGTCTTATGGCGGTTTGCTCGGACGCTTAAAGCTGGTGCCACTTTACCAGCCTTACAAAACAAGCGCTTAATTGTCTTGCACGTAGCGGACTTTTTAGCCGCCTCCAGTGACCGACAAAATTTAGAACAAGGTCTCAGTAAGTTGCTGGCCGAAGCCGCCGCCGCTGGTAACGTTATTTTGGCGATTGATAATTTTCCTAACTTACTCCAGGCGGGAGAGGCACTCCAAGCTGACGTGGTCGCCTTACTCGAACCTTATTTAAATAGCGGGACCTTGCAACTGGTAGCGCTCTCGGAGACCGAAGTCTTTCATCGCGCGCTTGAACCACGAGCCGGTTTGATGACCCGCTTCGAGAAGATCGACGTTAACGAGGGCAATGATGAGCGGATTATTACCGAGCTAGAAGACTTGGCCGAAGAATTGGAGCGCACTAATCCGGTTGTCATTACTTATCCCGCCCTCCGGATGATTTACACCAATGCCGAGCAATACTTTCAAACGGATTCTTTAACTGATAAGGCAACTGACTTGTTGATTGAGGCGGTACCATGGGCGCTCGGTCATGGTAAAAGTGTGATTGATCGGTCAGTCGTCGAGGCGCTCACCAAAGACAAGACCAGTATTCCGGTCGGTGCCATTGACGCTGGCGAAAAGCAGAAGTTGCTTGGGTTGGAGGCGGCCCTGCATGCTCGGGTCATTGGCCAAGCGACAGCACTCAAGGCCGTGGCCAATGCCATGCGTCGTGGTCGTACCGGTATCCGTAATCCAAAGCGACCCATGGGCTCGTTCCTGTTTTTGGGTCCAACTGGTGTTGGTAAGACTGAAACAGCGAAGGCGCTCGCCGCCGTCTTCTTTGGCCGTGAGGATGCGCTCTTGCGTCTGGATATGTCAGAGTATCAGTCGAGCGATGCTTTGGCTCGATTAATCGGCTCGTTTGGGAGTGGTCAGCCTGGTGTGTTGGCAAATCTCTTGCGTCAAAATCCTTACGGGGTGCTGTTGCTGGATGAATTTGAAAAGACCAATCGCGAAGTACTGAATTTGTTTTTGCAGATTTTAGATGAGGGTTTCTTTTCAGATATGAATGGTAAGCGGGTTAATGCCCGTAATATTATTTTTATTGCCACCTCCAATGCGGGCGCCGAGCTCCTGTGGCAGATGGTCAAGTCGGGCCGTGACCCCGTCGCGGCCAAGGATGAATTAGTGAACAATTTGGTCAGCCAAGGGATTTATAAGCCGGAACTTTTGAACCGCTTCGACGATGTGATTATCTTCCACCCCTTGTCCGAGACGGATTTGCTCCAGGTGGCTCGACTGCAATTGGAACGTCTAGCCACGCGCCTCAAAAAACAAGGTATAATGGTCAGCGTTACCGATGAGCTGGTGGCGACCGTGGTGGCGC
The DNA here is from genome assembly GCA_964591715.1 of uncultured Candidatus Saccharibacteria bacterium. Lineage (GTDB taxonomy): Bacteria > Patescibacteriota > Minisyncoccia > Phycocordibacterales > JACOZG01 > CAZQDR01. The sequence goes on from CAZQDR010000004.1 coordinate 33,892, forward strand.
AAGGCAGTAACGCGGTATTTGGGGCTCGGCCGATGCAGCGCTTTATTCAAGACGAAGTCGAACAGCGCCTGGCCGAGGCGATGATTAAAGGTGAGGTGGGCAGTGGTAGTTATGTTAGCTTCGACGGCGACCTTACGCTGCACGCCAGCAAAAAATAATTTATGCCAAGCAAGTGGTCCTATCTATGGTCTGTCAGTCTCGCCCTGCTTACGGGTGGTGTTATGGCGTTTGGCTTTTCGTTTGCGACTAATCAGGTGGGAGAGCAATTAGCGCTGGATTTTATGGCACGACAGCAGCTTGCCTCACCCGCCATGATTCAAGTTGTGGAGGCGCCAGCCGAGTTGCCGGTGGTTGTGGCCGCGGCCACCGAGCCAGTGTCGCCCACCCTCACGCTAACTTTTGTAGGCGACATTATGTTGGATCGTGGGGTGCTTTATAGCGCCAAGAAGAACGGCCAGGGTAATTTTGATTGGTTATTTGAAGATATTCCCGAACTGGCCCAAGCTGACATTTTGTACGGCAATTTGGAGGGACCACTCTCGGATCAAGGTCGCGATCTCGGCAATCTCTACTCCTTTCGGATGGATCCAGCGGCACTACCGGCTCTTGAGGCGGCCAGCTTTGATGTTTTGCAAATTGCTAATAATCACATCGGCGACTGGGGTCGCGAGGCGATGGTGGATACCATCAGTCGCTTAAGTCAGGCGGGGATTGTCTCGGTTGGTGGTGGAGAAAATAAGGCCGAGGTCTCAGCGGTTAAGATTGTAGAACGACAGGGAATTAAAATTGGTTTTCTGGCGGCCACTGACGTTGGTCCTAATTGGTTAGCGGCTAGCGACTTGCCTGGCATCCAGCTCGCGTCTGATCCCGCTTGGCCGGAGATAATTAGTGAAGCGTCAAAGCAGGTAGATATTTTGGTTGTTGGTTATCATTTTGGTAATGAGTATCAACCTGATCCCAGTGCCCGTCAACGAGAGTTGTCTCGTTTAGCTATCGATCATGGCGCCAAACTGGTGATCGGATCACATCCACATGTTGTTGAGCCGATTGAAGAGTATGGAGGTGGGGTGATTGCCTACAGTCTGGGTAATTTTATATTTGATCAAGCCTTCTCGCCCGAAACGATGTCTGGCCTGGCTTTAACGGTGACCTTTGAGGGTCGAGAGCTCCGCTCGGTAGTGAAGCGGCAAGTTCTCATTGATAAGCAATTTCGGCCGCGTTTAGTTCCCTAATATGAAGCGCTCGGCCTATCCCTTGATCCTCGTGGCGGCGTTCGCCATTTTATTATTTATGGCCAGTGGCGTACCGGGAAGTTCGCCTAGTGAGTTATTGAGTTTGGTCTTTCCTGAGACAATTACCCCCGAGGCTTTAAAGAGCGCGTATGCGGGGCGACGACTGCGCGTATTACTTGTCCCTGGACATGACCACGAATATGGCGGTACGGCTTATGGCAAGATAACTGAAGAGCAGTTGAATGTTGAGATGGCTCGGGCGCTTTATGACGTTTTAAAGACAGATCCTCACTACGAGGTTACTACTACCCGTGATTTAACCACAAGGGAATATATTCCCGAACTCCAGCGTTACTTGATCGATAATCGCGAAAAAATAATTAAACGCACTAGTGAACTTAAAACCGCTTTTTACGATTTTGTTGATCGGGGCGAGCTGACTTTGCAAGAGGGGATGAATCATAAAGTGGCAGCGACCGAAGTCGCGATCCGACTCTATGGCATTAATGCCTGGGCGAATGAGCAGAAGATTGATTTGGCGTTACATATCCACTTCAACGATTATGGTGGACGACGGAGAGGGGTAGTCGGACCATATAATGGCTTTGCCATTTATGTACCAGAGGGTCAGTATGCCAATGCTCGAGCTAGTAAAGAGTTGGGGCTTGCCATTTCGAACGCCTTGCAACAACGCTTGCCGCTAAGCGATTTCCCTCAAGAGAGTTCGCCGGTGACCGAAGACCAAAGTTTAATTGCAATTGGCGCTTATGGTTCCCGTGAGGGTGGAGCAATGCTTTTGGAGTATGGTTATATTTACGAATCACAGTGGCAGAGTAAAGCGGTACGTGATTTGATGCTACCGGAGTTGGCATTAAAGACGGCGGAGGGGATGAAGCGCTATTTTGAACCAACAGCTGGAGCCTTGGCCTCTAAAATCTTGCCCGCGACCATTAGCGCTGATTTGAAAAAGTCAGTCACGCCGCTACCAGATGTCCTGCGACTTCAAACTGCCCTGCAACGTGAGGGTTTGTATCCACCCGCGGGAGAGACCTTGGCCAGCTGTCCACTCTCGGCCGTGTTTGGTCCTTGCACAGCCTTGGCCGTGACAGCCTTCCAGAAAAAATATAGTATCCCTAGTACCGGCCAGGTAGATTCAGCGACGCGAGCTCAGTTGAACTCCCTAGTCAGCAGCTAATGGTTAATAATTTTTGGACTAAATTAAAGAAGCCGATTTTGGTTTTGGCGCCGATGGCTGATGTCACCGACGCCGCTTTTCGGCGCGTTATTGCTAAGTATGGCAAACCGGCAGTAACCTGGACCGAGTTTGTCTCGGCTGACGGTCTTTGTCATCCCGAAGGCCGCAAGCGCTTACTGAACGATCTTTTATATACCGCAGCCGAACGGCCGATTGTGGCGCAACTCTTCTCGGCCAATCCGGCCAAAATGCGCGAGGCGGCGGCGCTAGTACAGTCGCTTGGCGTTGATGGTTTGGATATTAATATTGGTTGTCCCGATAAAACGATTGAGAAGCAGGGAGCGGGTGCGGCCCTCATTAAAAACCCAAAACTGGCGCGCGAGGTTTTGCGTGCGGCCAAGGAAGGCGCGCCCCATTTACCCGTCTCGGTGAAGACGCGGGTCGGTTACAACAAAGACGAACTAGACCGTTGGCTCCCCGAACTCTTGGCGGAAAATCCAGCCGTGGTCACTATTCATGCGCGGACACGAAAAGAAATGTCTAAAGTGCCAGCTCGCTGGTCGGATGTGGCTCGGGCAGTAAAAATTCGTGATGATTTAAAAAGTGAGACTTTAATTTTTGGTAACGGCGATGCCCTTAACTTGGCGGATGCGTCCGACAAGGCCAAGGCCAGCGGTGCCGATGGTGTGATGTTGGGTCGAGCCATTTTTGGTAATCCCTGGCTCTTTAGTGGGGGAGGTAAACCCGCCGTGGCCGAGCAACTTGAGGTGTTAGTTGAGCACACCAAACTGTTTGCTGAACTTTTAGGCGAGCATAAAAGCTTTGCCGTGATGAAAAAGCACTACAAGGCCTATGTGGCCGGTTGGGATGGGGCGCACGAGTTGCGCGCTAAGTTAATGGAAGTTAATACGGCCGTCGAAGTGGAGCAAATTATTACCGAGTACTTAAAAAATGGCTCTATATAGCCATGGTTAGCCTTCCTTAATCACAACACCTTTAAAAGTATTGACAAGCTGGACGGGGTTTGGTAGTTTATTGGAGGAACAGTGGAGTTGTCTTGGGTCCAGGAACACCACCTGGCGCCCACTTGCCAGCTAGTAGGCTGGAGAAAGGTAAGGATCCCATGATCCGTAACCGTAGCCCTGATCAGAGTTCCTTTCAGAACAGTATTCTCAATTGCCAATGCAGCATGATCGTCGCGGCCAGCGCCAGCTGATCGTCGGCGGCCCGGCGGCCCTGGAGACGTCACACCAGGTGACTATCACCGGAGAGGTCTCCAGGGCCCGGGTCCAGGATTGGGAAAGAAGCCAGGACGGGAAAAGCATCGGGGAAAGAAGAAGCAGGACTTTTGTCCGATGGGGCACACGCAGCGTGTGCCCTTTTTTTATGCCCAAAATAAGATAGAATAGAGCCATGTCCGAGCTTGCTCTCTATCGTAAATACCGCCCTGCCAAATTTAGCGAGGTGGTTGGCCAAGATCACGTGATTAGCGTACTTGAAGGAGCGCTCGAGCAGGGTAATGTCTCGCACGCTTATCTTTTTGCTGGTTCTCGCGGCACGGGTAAAACCAGTGTGGCTCGCATTTTTGCTAAAGTCTTGGGGACCTCACCGAGTGACTTGTACGAAATCGATGCCGCCTCCAGTCGCGGTATTGATGAGATCCGCGAACTGCGCGAGGCGGTGCGCACCTTGCCGTTTGAATCAAAATATAAAGTTTACATTATTGATGAGGTGCACATGTTAACCAAGGAGGCTTTTAATGCTTTGTTAAAAACCTTGGAGGAGCCGCCTGCCCATGTCATTTTTATTTTAGCGACCACCGAGACACACAAGTTGCCCGAGACGATTGTGTCGCGCTGTCAGGCTTTTACCTTCCGCAAGCCGACCCTGGATGAATTAAAAAAGGTGGTGAGTAAGGTGGCCAAGGCCGAAGGGTTTAGCATTGAACCACTCGCCGCGGAGCTGGTCGCCTTGCTGGGTGACGGCTCGTATCGCGATACTTTGGGAGCCCTCCAAAAGGCGATGAGCGCCTCCAGTGATAATAAGATTGTTAGCAAAGAGATTGAGCAGGTTATGGGCGCGCCGAGTAGCCGCTTAGTCTCTGATTTTATTCTGGCGCTTTTGGAGAAAAAGCTGGAGGGTGGGTTGGCGGTAACGCGAGAGCTGGTAGCTGGTAATCAGGATTTAAAGTTGTTTTTAAAATTAGTGTTGCGGGATTTTCGTCTAGCGATGCTGGCCAAATTTGCCCCGGCCGTGGCTAAACCCATGCTGGTACCCCTGGGTGAGGAGGCTGAGAAGAGACTGCAAACCGTGGCGGCGCATGCAAATGCCAAAGACTTGCCACTTATTTTGCGGGAACTCCTGGCGGTTTACGATCACCTTGGCCGCTCCTATGTGCCCGAGTTACCACTCGAGCTGGCCTTGATCAAACTTAGCGCGGCGGTATAATCTATTTTAGAAAGGAGGTGATATTTGTGATCACCAAAATTGCAGGGCTCATAACCCTGGCGACTATCGCAATGTTTAGCCTTGTTGGCTGCATTTAAAGTCGCAGTGAGTGGAAGACTGTTCGGTTGATTATTCGACTTGGGGCGAGGGCCATATCCCTATCATCAGCTCAAGCCAAGTCATAAAAACCGGCCATTCATACCGCCCCGATCAACTGATCGGGGCGTTCTTATTGTTCTTAGTTTTATTGACTATAGACGAGCGTGGCGCGGATTTGATCGAACAATTTAAGCAGGGCTGGCTGATCAAATTTGGTAATCGTCCCAGCAGGGTAGTTCTCAAAGACGCTGTAGTGGACCAAGTAGCGAACGGCTAAGCAGGGATTAGTGTCGGGGAAAGCGTAAACGGTCTCCTCATAGCGATTACCAGCGCCGGCATTGCTGGAGCTGGCGACCGAATAATTTTGACCGGCTAGGGTTTCGATCACCGTTGGATGATTACCATCTAAAAATAGACTGGCGGAACAGCTGGCCGAAGCGGGCAGGGACTCAAGACTTAAGTAACTGTCGGCGCTCAAGTTAGTGCCGGTGGCCATGGTCTCGGGAATGGTGAATTTAACGCCAGCGATTTTGAGCGTGGGTGACGCTTGGTAGATATAGGACTCATCCACTTTAAAACTGTCGGGGTAACCCGCCGAACTTGAGGCGACTAAGCTTGGGAAGCGAAGAGTGACACCGAGCGAACTGTTAGCGTAAATTTGAGAGAGATTGTCACTGGCGGCATTAGGTGAGACGGCGACGCAGCCAATGTAACTCTTCTCGGTATTATTCTCCAGGACCAAGGCGCCATTACCCTTGCTCCAAAAGACGAAGGCCTCATCGGTAGTGGCGTAACGGGCGCCATCGGCGGAAATGGTTTGGGCCAGGGTGAGATTACGGCCGTCACTTAGGTTAAGCTCAACGTGACCACCGGAAACTGGGGGTTGGTCGCCAACGGCCAGAGTTGAGGATCCCGCAAAATAGCTGGCGGTTAAAGTTTTACCAGCGTCACAAGCGTATTGGACGGTGATTAGGGGTTTGTCATTGGTTGCTACTGGTTCTGTAAAAAGGGGACGATAAGGACTAAACCAACCAATTAGCAGCACGACGACCACCAGCCCTAAAAGCAAGATAAATTTTTTCATATTTGATTTTGTTTTAATTTAAGACTTTAACTGAATCGGTCACGGAGAGGATGCCCTTAATGGGGTAAATGCGCCAGTGGGTCGTGCTCAACATTTCCGTAGGCGTCAAAATACCTTTAACACTCAGACGGTCGCCCGTTTTGAAATTGGGTACCCCCTGGGAAACTAAATTGAAGTCGAGGGCATAATAATCACCGTTGTCGGTTTGGAGCCCTAAGGCGCACTCTAAGGTTTGGGGGCCGCTGGTGTCGCGATGCGGTAAGCACAAATAAGTACCAGTTAAGGTCGTGGGAGTTCGCACAATATCGCGCGGCTCGGGTTTGACCGGCTGATTTTGCGCCGACCAGACCATTAGCCCAGCCAGAGCCAGAGCAATCACAATCAGAATAAATTCTCGTCGGTGGCGTTTGGATTGAAAAAAGCTCATAGTTATTGATTATTTTCTTTACCCCACTGCCAGCGAGGGGCCTCACCTTTTTTGTAAGCCAGACGAATAAACATCCCAGTTAGAATAGCTACCGGGAGAATAAAGGTGAAGGCAATGTCTTGTGGGGTGGCTTTGTTATCGAGAGTAAAGGAAAAGGTGATTAATAAAAGCACGTAGATTGCCGTGGCTAACCAGCCCTGCCAAGTGACCGGCGTCCAGCCCCAACCATAAGTTTTGCGCTTAAACCAAATCATGGATAAGGATTAGTTTTTACTCTCGGCGAGCGCCTTCAAATCTTGCAAGGCCTTAGGCCACATTTGACTGAACATTTCCTTGTGTTCGTCGGCAACATCAATGTCCACAACCAATTCGGTGCCGCCCGCCACTTCGTTGAAAGTGTAGTTCTCGTGCGCGGGTGTCCAGGCTTTAACCTTATCACTGGTGGTATCAATCACACCGTTTTCAATCATGCCCAGGTGTTCGATCGAGACAAACTCTGGGGGTCGGCTCTCTTTGATGCGACTATACATTCCGCCCTCCTTACCTTCAGCATCGGTACCAATGAATTTGATCTCGGCGCCCTCCTCCCAACTGCCTTCGTAACGGGAGCTGGGATCAAAAGCGTTCGTCCACTGCCGATAAGTCTCCTGATCAAGCATGGTGTGCCATACCTTCTCTCGGGGAGCGTCGATTTGAATCGTAAATGTTATTTTTTGCATCCCGCCATTATACCAAACTTAGATTAAAAACCAGTGAGGCTAAAGTTGTTGCCGGACTTGGATTCGAACCAAGATACTCGCCTCCAAAGGGCGATGTCCTACCATTAGACGATCCGGCAATTATCTGACAATGGTCACTTTATACCATGTTTGGCCCGCTTTAGTCTATTCGTTCTCTAATCCTTTGACTAAGGTAAATAATTGTGGTAGTTCTTGAGTTGGGTTCGAAAATAATCATTAGATCCTTTCAGAAAGGGACAACATGACGCGAATTTCTATTACGGTACAGTCCAGGCACGGATCCCACCAGTTTGAGGCGGAGATCCACGAACACGCGAATCTGGCCGACTTCCACCTTGACCCGGAAACTTTTTACCGCGAGTGGGGGAGCAAGGTGCCGGAATTGCCTCATCACGAAATTGAGATTGTCGTACCTGGCAGTGATTTCTTCTCGACGCGGGTGCTGCACATGCATCGATCTCGCAAAAGCGAAGCACTGTTCGTTTGCTTCCCTCACCGCATCGCCACAATCGAAGCGGCTGGCCGAATTTTCCGGACCTGGTGTCTGGGTTCGGTGGCGACCATCGTGGAGGATGTTGATCTCAACACTCTTTACGCGGAGTGTGGCGTTCGCCTGGAAGTGGTCGTCGGTGAGCGCTATGGGATTATGATCCAACACTTCGCCGTGGCGTAGACTGGAGTAAACCTATCGATAATTTGTTTGGCTTGTGACGTTGTCACGGGCTTTTTTCTTGTCCAAAATTCCCCTGAGCAGCCTATAGAAGTTTAAATAAGTCAGTCTTGACGAACTGATTCATAAGTACTAGTTTTTGAGTAGTACTTAGTGTCAATGTTTAGTCCTTTAACTGTTAAGGGGGCCAAAATGCTAGTAATTTCCCGATGCTTGAACGCGGGCATCAGAATCGGGGAAGACACCGAAGTTAAGGTGCTGCGACTGGGAACTCGCCGGGTGACGCTTGGGGTGGAGTGTCCCCCTGGGATACCAGTTTTCCGCAGCGAAGTAGCGCCGGAAATGTCGTCACCAGAGTCGCAAGCCCCGCCGCTAGACATCCGGGTTTTGATTGTTGAGGACATCCCCGTGCACGGACTTTTGATCGAGCGAAGCTTGTGCAAAAAGGGAGTCAGCCAGATTGAGAAGGTGACAAGCGCTGAAGATGCGATCAGGCTTCTGGAATCAATTCAGCAGAAGGAGCTGACACGGCCCGATTTGGTTTTGCTTGACCTTGGTTTACCGGGCGTGTCCGGCCTTGAGGTGCTCAAGAAGATCAGATCAGCGTTCGGTTGGGAAATCGCGGTGGTGGTTCTGACCTGCAGTAACCTCGCCGAGGATTACCGCCAGGCTATGGCGGCGGGTGCCAACGCTTTCGTCTCCAAGGGCGAGAGTTACGAAGCTTTTAGACAGCAGCTTTTGTCGATCATCAACTTTTGGGGTAAGGTGGCCTATCGCTTTCGGTATGGCTTGGGCTCGGCGCGCGCCGAGCCTTTTTTGATCAGTGCGGAGCGCTGGTAAATTTGGTAAAATATTAGTCATATGCAAATCGCAATCTTTGGTTTAGGACGTATGGGTGGGCAGATTGCCCGCCGGCTGAAGCATAATAATTTTAACGTGGTGGCCTGGAACCGTAGCCCAGAGCCGGTGGCGGCGTTTAAACAATTTGGCGGCTGGGCTTCCGGTGATTTGGCGGCCGTCGTGGGTGAGCTTAAGGAGAGCTCGCGAATTTTTTGGGTCATGTTGCCTCAAGGTTTGGTGGATGATTTTATTCTCGGTCCCGATCAACTCGGACCCCATTTAAAGGCGGGCGACATTGTGATTGACGGCGGTAATTCATTTTATAAAGACAGCCAACGTCGCGGCCAAGAATTAAAAAAGAAGGGGATTCACTTTTTTGACTGCGGGACATCTGGTGGTGTTTGGGGTGAGGCGAACGGTTTTGCTCTGATGGTTGGCGGACCGAAGGACGAGTGGCCCAAGATCGAACCATTCATAAAGGCGCTGTCCGCCGGCGATAATTATGCCTGGGTCGGCGAGAGTGGTGCTGGTCACTTTGTTAAAATGGTCCACAACGGTATTGAGTACGGCATGATGGAGGCGATTGCGGAGGGTTACGCTGTCTTGGAGGCCAGCCCATTTAAATTAAATCTAAAGGATGTGACGCGGGTTTATCAGCAAGGTTCGGTTATCCGGAGTTGGCTGGTTGATCTCTGTCGCAATATTTTTGAGAGCGAGGATGTAGTCGCGACTAGTGGCAAAATTGATGCCACGGGCGAGGGGGAGTGGACGGTTAACGCTGGCCGTGAGTTTGGTGTTGATGTGCGGGTAATTGCCGACGCCCTGGAGGTGCGTCGTGAGTCAGCGGAGGCGAAAAACCAAACTAAATTTTCCAATAAAATCGTCGCGCTGTTGCGCAAACAATTTGGCGGTCATGCGATTCATAAGGAGTAACGATCCCAGCTTGGGTGAGGCCGCGCTCGCTCACCGTCTCAAAATGTCTCTGGCCGCGGGCGAGCACGTTTTATGGCTGGTCTCTGGCGGCTCCAACATTGCCACTTCGGTAGCGGTTATGGCGGAGCTACAGCGGGATTTGCCGGCGGCGCTACCGCGCCTAACGGTCATGCTCACGGATGAGCGTTTTGGTCCCGTGGGACACGCTGACTCCAATTGGCAACAACTAATCGAGACTGGTTTTAATTTTGAGAAAGTTTTAGCGATTCCGGTCTTGCTAGGCTCACCGCTTGAGGTTACGGTCGAGAAGTATGCCGAAGAAGTTGCCAAAAATTTTTCGGCTGCGGATGTGGTTATTGCCCAGTTTGGTATTGGGGCCGATGGTCATATTGGCGGTGTCTTACCGCATTCTCCTGCAACCGAAAGTTCAGCTTTAGTGGCCGGTTATGAGGCGGGCCCCTTTACTAGGATTACGCTGACGCCGGTTGCGCTTGGTCGAGTTGATATTGCCTTTGCCTTAGCGTTTGGCGAAAGCAAAAAAGTGGCTTTAGCTAATTTACAAAATCACGACGCGTCGCTTACCGCCGAGCCCTGCCAAATTTTAAAACAACTACCCGAGGCTTATCTTTTTACGGATCAGTCTTAATCAAAACTTAATGTCGCGCCAGCTTATAATGAGGTAGACCTATTGTTCTTTTGTGTGCTCTTTCACAACTTAACTAGTTATCTGGGCCAAGGAGGAAACCCATGCCCCTACCACCGCTGTTTACCGGCATTGAGAGTACTCGAATTTGTGGATCATCGGCTGGTGCAGAGCCCGTCGATGTCATGGATCTGACTGGGCATACCAAATGCTATCAGGAGGATTTGTCTCTGGTTAGAGCGTCGCATATTAGCTTAATTCGCTGTCCGATTCGTTGGCACGAGATTGAGCGCTGTCGGGGCACTTTTGACTGGACCTTTACCGATGGCTATCTCAAGTGTCTACGGGATCTGGGGATTGAGCCGATCGTTGATCTGCTCCACCACACCAGTTTTCCCGACTGGCTTGGTGACGGCTTTCGCGATCAAAGTTTCGTCTCATCATTCGTCGGCTTCTACCGAGCATTCCAGGAGCGCTATCCTTGGGTACGCAAGTACACGCCCATCAATGAGCCGTTCGTGACCGCCTTTTTCTGTGGCTACACGGGGGACTGGTATCCTCACGGTGAAAGCCAAGAGGATTTTGTTCAGATTCTGCGGAATTTTGCGGAGGCCTACTGCCTCATTGCGTCGCTGGTGAAAGCGGCTGGCGGTGAGATTGTCCACGTTGATAGCTGTGAGCATCATCTGGCGGTCGATGGCCAATCAGAGAGATTTGTTGCCGAGCGCAATGAACTTAGGTTCATTTTTGCGGACCTGGTGCTGGGACGACTTTTGCCCGGGGATTTCAATTACGAGTACCTGGCCGAAGTTCTCCCGGTGGAACAATTGGCTTGGTTTCAAAACCATGCCGCGACCATTGATGTTTTTGGTCTCGACTTCTATGCTCACAGCCAGATCTGCTGGGCCAAGGGTGGGACTAAACGGGTCGCCCTGACCGAACCGTGGGGCTTTGCGCGAATTGCTACGGGCTACTACGAGCGTTACGGCTTGCCGTTAATGCTGTCCGAGACGAATATTCGGGATCCGCATACGGACACCCAAGCAGTTCGCCTGATTTGGTTGCGCCATATGCTGGAGGAGTGCGAGCGGCTGACCATTAAGGGCATTCCTTTGCGGGGGTTTTGTTGGTTTCCCTGGATCGATACGGTGGGCTGGAGTGGTTTGGTGACCGAGGTGACAGATGTGGTTGACCCACAGGGTATCATTAGCTTGAGTCGCCGGTCTACTGGCGAGCTTGAGCTGCAGCGGCACACTACGACGCTAACGGAACTTTTTGGCCGCTTAGCTCGAGGAGAACTCCAATCCTCGAGAGACATTCCGGTGCCAAACTTAAACCTGGCGGATTACGGAGACGCAGCGCCGTACGCTTGCCGGATGGCCCACTGGTAACTAAGGAGAGAGAAATGAAACGAGACAAACCCCAGCACGACGCCGGGGTTTTATTTTGTTACACTAAAAGTAATGAAGCAGGCGTGGCAGCAGCTTAAAAGTTTGTATTGGCGTTACGAGCGGCATCTCTCATCAGTCTCTCTTTTAGCCGGTTTCGTTTTTGATGCGGTGGCCTTGAAACGTGTCGATTTGTTTATTGAAAATTTTTGGATTATCGTTCACTTGTTAATGGCGGCCGTCGGTATTATTTTGCTAAATCTTTACGAGAACCGTCGTCCTGGTACTTGGCGGACCAGCGTCGTTCACTTTTGGCTGGTAATTCTGATTCAGTTCGCCTTTGGTGGGTTGTTCTCCACCTTTCTCGTCTTCTACTTCCGCAGTGCAACCTTGGCGGTTAGCTGGCCTTTCTTGGCGCTCTTGGCTGGCTGTTTGATCGCCAACGAATTATTTAAGGAGCACTATATCCGGCTGGTCTATCAGGTTTTTATTTTCTTTCTTTCGCTATTTTCTTTTGCCATTTATTTTGTGCCCGTGGTTCTGCACAAAATTGGACCGGCGATCTTCGTTTTGAGCGGCTTATTTAGTCTACTGGGTTTGGCTTTATTTTTGTGGCTACTTTCAGTTATTGCTAAAGAGCGTTTTAAAAAGAGTCGGCGTTTGTTGTGGTTTAGTTTGGGTGGCGTTTATCTTTTGGTTAATCTGCTTTATTTTACTAATCTAATTCCGCCGCTCCCACTAGCCTTGAAGGATGCCGGCGTTTATCACTCGCTTGAGCGTAGTCGGGCGGGGGATTACATTGTGGAAGCCGAGCCCAGCGACTGGCGTAATTACTTTAAACTAAATCAGCCATTTACGACGACTGGGCCGGGGACGGTTTACGCCTTTAGTGCCATTTTTTCACCGACTAAATTGGATATTTCGATTGTTCACGATTGGCAGCATTTCAATGAGACGACCCGTAGCTGGCAAACCATCAGCCGGGTAACTTTGCCGATTGTGGGCGGCCGCGAGGAGGGTTATCGAACGTACTCCACTTATAACCAGCTTAGCGCCGGCCACTGGCGAATTAACGTGACGACTGGTCGGGGCCAGGTGCTTGGACGAATCCGCCTCTTGGTCACGAAAGCGCCCACTTTGCCGGCGCTGGTTCGCGAGACTCACTAGCGAGGCTAATTGACAAAAACAGCCATAAATGCTAGCCTGTTGGGGTAAGTTTCCTCTCGTGTTTTTAATTAATCGGGGCGCCTTACATCATCAATTCTAATGTTTAAACGATATCCGCCCCGTGGGCGTTCATTTAGTGCTTCGCGTTCTCGACCTAGCCGCTCCGGTGGCCGGAGTCAGCATATTGACGTGTCCAAATTTATAAATAAAGCCGTCGTTACTGAAACGGCGCCTTTCGTGCCTCAACACTCTTTTGCCGACTTTGCGATTGACGAACGACTGAAGAAAAATATTATTACCCAACGCTATACTCAGCCAACGCCAATTCAGGACAAGGCGATCCCTCATGTCTTGCAGGGCGCTGATGTGGTGGGTATTGCTAACACGGGTACCGGAAAAACGGCCGCCTTTTTGGTGCCGCTTTTGCATAAGGTTTTAACCGATCAACAGCAAAATATTCTCGTCGTGGTGCCGACTCGTGAATTAGCCATCCAGATTAATCAGGAGCTAGTTAAGTTTAGTTATGGTCTTGGGATTTGGTCCGTCTGTGCCGTAGGTGGCGCGCCGATCGGCCGTCAGATTTACGACCTCCGTGGTCGCCACAACTTCGTGATTGGTACGCCGGGCCGACTTAAAGATTTAATTGAGCGCAAGTGTTTATCCTTAGCTCGCTTCAAGACGATCGTCTTAGATGAAGCTGATCGGATGCTCGATATGGGTTTTATTCAAGATATGCGCTTTTTGGTGGCGGGTATGCCACCCGAGCGCCAGACGCTCTTCTTTACCGCTACTATGTCCCACGATATCGAGCGCTTGATTAAGGAGTTTCTTAAAAATCACGTCACGATCTCCGTTAAGACGGGCGATACCTCCAAGAACGTTGACCAAGACGTTGTGCGACTCATTCGCGGCGACGCTAAGATTGAGGTGCTTCACGAAATGTTAAACAAGCCTGAGTTCTTAAAGGTTTTAATTTTCGGCAAAACTAAGCACGGCGTTGAGCGTCTCTCTCAAACTCTAATTGATCGTGGTTTCAAAGCGGCTTCAATTCATGGTGACAAAAATCATTCGCATCGTCAGCGCGCACTTAAAGCGTTTAAAGACAGTGAAGCCAAGATCTTAGTGGCTACCGACGTGGCAGCTCGCGGTTTAGATATCCCTGATGTTAGTCACGTCATTAACTATGATTTGCCTGCCACCTTCGACGATTACATCCACCGCATCGGCCGAACGGGTCGCGGCAACAAGAAGGGTAAAGCTTTGACGTTTATTGACTAATCACAATCCTTCGTTAAAAATCTTTAAGTCGCGTTTAAAGATAAAACGCGCGAGATGGTAAATGGTAAAGGTGATGAAGAAGGCGGCGACGACATCAATTGAATAGTGGAGGTGGCCCATCAGTACCACTACACCAAAGAAAATAGCGGCGGCACTAAAGAAGATTAGGAGCCGCCGATTTTCGTGGAAAATCAAACCCAGCAGAAAGGGCTGACCAGTGTGACCGGAGAAGAATAAATCACCGCCGAAGGTAAACTTTTCGATCAGCTGTGAGGTGTAATCAATCACGGTTCGGTCGGGGAAAGGTCCAATGTGAGTAAGGGTAATAAATAGTGAGCGGATCAAAATAAATAGTGCCAGCGAGTTTAGTACGAATGGTAGCCGCCGCGGCTCCGAGAAGCAAAGCCAAGCCGCAATTGCAAAAACGACGATTGGTCCGTAAACAAAGGGTAGGTCGACATTATAGACAGGGATGTTGTCGAGAATGACGTCAGTGACATAATTGCTCGCATGAGTGGTGGCAAAACTGCCGGCATAGAAGTTTACAATTAAACTGAAGAGGAAGAGCAGGGTGGCCATGGTGGTGGCCATGACAAAGCGACGATTCGAGAAGTAGCGACGATAACTTGGATTTAGGTTTTTATCCTGCATATTGTGTTAGCGAATTTCCTTCCACTCCTTGCTGTATGATTTTTTAAATAAAGTAACCGAGAGGGAATTGATGGCCCAAATTGAGAGCAGTTTGGGCCAGCCAACACTGTGTGGTCGGCGGCCGGTGTGATAAACCGTTAAGTCCCGGATCACCCGTGTTTTACCGACCAGTGAAAGTCGGCGGAAGAACTCAAAATCTTCCCCGGCTACATACTGATGGTTGTAGCCACCCAGTTGGCGGTACTTTTGGGTGCGCATCATTTGGAACTCGCCCGCCGCCATACCAATCCCGCAGAAATTATTAAAAAAGAGCAGATAGTAACCAAAGCACCAAAATACCAATCGATCAAAAAAAGTTTCCATTTCTGGTAGTACGCGAATGAACGGAGCAATCGCCACCAACTTTTCGTCCGCCGCAAACAGCTTGAGCGCCTTCGCAAAAAACTCGTCCGGATTGGGGATGGTGACGTCGGCATCAAGAAAGAGCAAAAAGTCGCCTGTGGCCAGAGCGGCGCCGGCATTGCGACCGCCCGCAATGGTTTGTCGGGCGGAGTCATGATCAAGCGCAATCTTATTGGTATAGCGGCGGGCGATGGCAACGGTTTGGTCGGTGCTCTTGCCGTCGGAGACGATAATTTCGTGGGGGCCGGTATACTCGGCTAGATTTTTAAGCGTCTTCTCAATGATCTTCTCCTCATCAAGAGTTGGAATAATAATGGAAATCATGAAGTTAAAATTTTATTCTTAAAATAACGGGACAAGCCATAAGTGGCGGCTCCGACCAAGACGATGACTGAGATAACGAAGACGATCTTTAAATCACCGCTGATACGAGTGTACACTTCACCAAAGAAGTAGCCAATAGCGAGTAGTCCCGAGACGAGGATAACTTCGCCGAGGAAATTTAAGAGCATGTAGGTTCGGAAGGGGACGCGGGTGGCGCCAGCGGCAATCACCGTGGCCAAAGCCATCCCAAAACCAATTGTGACTTTGGAGATAAAAAGAATCTTCGCCTCGTATCGACGGAAGAGCTCCTTCGCTACAACAAACTTCTCTGGTGTCAGACCAAAAAAGTGGCCATAGCGACGGATGAGCGGTTCTGCAAAATAATAGCCAACGAAGTACCAAAAAATATCCGCCAACAGATCACCAATCACGAGTGCTAGGAATAGTGGCACCAAGGCAAAGATGCCGGTACGAAGCATGATACCGGAGGCGACCATAATAACGGGACCCTCAATGATTGCACCGGCGATTAGGAGCGGATAACGCCAAGCGCTAGCAAAGGTTAAAATGTAAGTGAGAAAAGGTGGCGGCATAAAAGTTTAGCTTCCGGAAGACTCATGATATGGTCGACCAAAGAAGGTTACCCAGAGATAATTAATAACGTAGCGCCAAGTTAAACGCAGGACACCAAGTCGGTTGAAGCGACGGGCCGATGATTCGACGACCAGGTCATTTTGGAATAGCACCTTGCCTACCTTGGCCAGTTGTCGGGCGAGCTCAGTATCATCGCCGTGAAATACGAAACTGGTATCATAGCCCCCGATCTTCTCCAGAGCGCTGGCGCGCATTACCACATTGCCCCCAACCATCACCAAGCCGCGACGGAAGAGGTGGTAGTTGACCGTGCTTACCCAATTGTAAACTATCTTTTGCGATAGTGTCGTCCAAAAAGCAAACCAGCGGCCGCGATCGTAATAGTGGTAGGGTCCAGTCACGGCGACCACGTTTGGGTTGGCGAAATAGCGGCCGGCGCGCTTCAACCAGTCGGTTGGCGGTAGGCAATCGGCATCCAGATTGGCAATTAGTTCGCCAGTGGCTGCTTGCCGACCGCACTCCCGGGCAAACTGCGTGCCCCGGCGCGACTCGTGCAAAAGTTTAACGGCGGGGAAGGCCGCCACCTTACCGGCCGTGTCATCCGTGCTGTTGTTATCGACCACTATTACCTCGTAGTCGGGAAAGTCGAGCCGGAAGACAGCCTCAAGCGTGGCAGTAATAAAATTAGACTCATTGTGGGCCGGGATAATTATGGAAACCTTCATATAGCTATGTTGAGCTGGGTATAGTATACTAAAAATATGAATAACAAAACATTAGTTTCCCTTATTGTAATTATTGTTATTATCATTGGCGCGGTGTGGTATTTTAACCGCCCAGCGCCAGTAGTCTCTGAACCAATTATCCCAACACCAAGCGAGATGGCGACCACCACCCTGCCTTTACCAACTGGCACTTCCACTGTAAGCACGAGCACCAGTTCGGTCCCGACTGCTACCACAACACCTAAGGTGTTAACGGTCACTGGTTCCAATTTTGCTTTCGCTCCCACTCAACTAACGGTCAAAAAGGGCGAGACCGTAACAATCAACTTCGAAAATACTGGCGGTTTGCATGACTGGAAGATTGATGAGTTTAATGCCGCCACTAAAAAGATTAACGGCGGCCAAACCGATTCTGTTACTTTCGTTGCTGACAAAGCTGGCTCGTTTGAGTATTACTGTTCGGTCGGAACGCATCGCCAAATGGGTATGCGTGGTACCCTTATCGTGACGCCGTAAGTTTAATTTTTCAGAATGTTTCGTCGCCCCGTTCTCTACGCTTTATTTTTTATCAACTTGGGAATTGTCGGCTTCATCTGGTGGAGCGGTTCCCACTCTCTTTTGGTCAACCAAAGCGGTGTCGCCATTGCCTTCGGTCGCTTGGCGGGATTGCTGATGGAGTATTTTATTTTGGTCCAGCTCGTATTGATTGGTCGGATCAGACCAGTGGAGCGAGAGTTTGGTCATGATAAATTAAATCGGGTTCATCGGACACTCGGATACAGTTTGGCGGCGGTTTTGCTCCTTCACCCATTTTTGTTGACGCTCGGTTACGCCTGGCAGAGTAATCGTTCGCTGATTGGTCAATTCTCAAATTTCCTCACTAGTTGGGATGATGTGGCTAAAGCGGCCGCCGCCCTAGTTATCTTTGTTGTTATTATCGGCATTTCCGTGGCGATCGTTCGTCGCAAACTGCGATACGAGACTTGGTACTTTAGCCACCTGTCACTATACGTGGCAATTTTCTTGGCGTTTGATCATCAAACCAAAACGGCCGACGTGAGTTTTGGTTGGCCGCTCTACTATTGGCTTGGCTTAAACTACTTGGTGTTTGGCCTGTTGCTTGCTTATCGCTTTCTCCGGCCACTCTACCTCTTCAATCGTCATCGCTTTACTGTAGAGAAAGTGGTACCCGAGACACACGATGTTCAGTCCGTTTATATTCGCGGACGTAAACTCGAGCGCTATCGGTTTGAGGCGGGGCAGTTTGTTAATGTTACCTTCCTGCGACGAGGGATGTGGTACACGCATCCATTCTCCTTTTCGGCGGCGCCCAACGGTAAGTATCTCCGGCTGTCCATTAAGCGCAGCGGGGACTTTACCTCGCAGATTCAGAATATTAAGCCAGGCACTAAAGTGATTTTAGATGGTCCGCTCGGCCGCTTCACCACGCGCGCGGCTACTCGCTCCAAGTTTTTGCTAATCGCTGGTGGTATCGGAATTACGCCGCTGCGTTCGTTAACCGAGGAACTAGCGGCAGCGAAGAAGGATTTTATATTATTGTTTGCGAATAAAACGGAAGCGGATGTGGTTTTTAAAACTGAACTGGAGCAATTGGCGCTGGGGGACCGCTGGCACAATCTATTCTCGAGTCAGGGTCAATATGTCGACGCCGCACAAATTAAAACTATCGCAGCAGATTTTATGGAGCGCGAAGTTTACTTATGCGGCCCGCCACCAATGTTGAAGGGGGTGCGAAAAGTACTCTTGGATCTTGGTTTGCCGGCGGAGCAGCTCCACTACGAAATCTTTGCTTACTAGTTTGACAAGGTTGGGGATTGGCATAAAGTAAAACTAGTCACCCATTTTTGAAAGGGGGTTCTTTTGAAAACTAATCAAAGGCTGTGGCGCCTGCCACTAGAGGTCCCGCGCCAGGCAATGACTAGCCGCGAACGATTTTGGTATTCTCGCCCGCGCTTGCGCCGTTGGCTCAAGCACAATTGCTGGTTCTTGGTCTACGGTGTTCATGCCGTCTTCGCGGCCAGCGTATTTGCTTGGCTGATGCTTAGGGATGAATTTGTTCTGGCGTTCCTAGCCTTGACGATTCAAATGCTGGTTTATCTGGCAACGAGCTACATTATCGTCAACTTGCTTGAGCCATTCTTTGAGGTCGGGGATTTTCGCTACTGTCCCAAGTGCGAGGCGGCGGTGCGACCCCACTTTAGCTCACCGTTCTTTGGGTGGCGTCGGCGAGTGAGTTGTCCCAACGAAGACTGTGGCCATGTCTTCCATTGCGAAAGCGCCAAATTATCAGCTGATCCGTAGTCACTTAAGGCCCTCCACTCGGAGGGTCTTTTCTATACTCAAAATTAGTGTTAGATTCTAAATGGCGTTTAAATAGTCGGATCTAACCTTCTATAAGTAGGAGCAACCAATGCAGCCGTCTATTGAGGCGATTCAGGATGTCTTCTTTTGTGGGATGAGGGAAGGCTGGGCTTTTGGTTATGAGCCGGCCCAGAAAGGGCCCGAGCAATTTTACCGGTATGTCACTGGCAGCTGGGAACTCATAGACGGTTATGAGGCTGGTTTACCAGACCACTACAGTGTTGGGCAAACCACTATCCGGTATTGCGGGGTTCCGGTGTGGGTGATGCATTATTTTGGTTATTACCATCCGGCGGTGATCGATTGCGTGAAGCTGGCTCTTCGAGATTGTTACGTACGAAATTTCTTTTGGGGTGGGCGTGGTCCAGCAAAGTTTACTCACCTAGGCCTCACCTATCTCAACCATGTGTCTTTGGCTGCTTTGGAATTCCAGCGATTCTCGGGACAAGAAGAGGTGCTTCATCCTCACGGATTCCAGTTAGGCTTTCATTGCTACCACGGTGGCGTCCTTTTTGCTCATTGAAGCGACGACAAACTAAACCCCCGACTGCGCCCGCAGTCGGGGGTTATTTTTTAATAATTAGTGAGCTAGACTGCCAATTTTGAAGTTGGCCAGGGCAGCCTCGGGCTGGGGTTGGCCACCGTGTTGATTAGTGAAGGCGCTGGAGCCATCAGTACCGCACAGGCCCAAGATGGCTTGACTGCCGCCTGGGTGATCACTAATCCAACTGGTCAGATCGTAAACTGAACCATTAACGGCGGCGTAGCAACTGGTGGCACTGTTATGCTTGGCGATTTCGGCCAAACTAATCTCGTCCGCAGCGACCGGCGTACTGGTTGCTATTGGTTCTGGGGTAGGGGTCACCGGAGCGGAAGTACCCTGATTGTAATTAAAGGCGACGGCACCAATAATAATCAAAACAATAACGATAATAGAAATAAGTAAGGTTTTATTCATAAATATTTTATTGGCGATTAAATGGTGCGGTTGATGAGGCGGGGCGGATTTGAATTGCTTGGGCGCTAACACTGCCGTCTTGGTTAGGGCTACCGGTGACGGAAATTTGTTGACCCACCTGCAAGTCGGTAACCGATCCCGCAGTCATTTTGGTGACAGCGGTAGAGGAACTGAAGAAGATAATTTTTGAACCAGCCTCACGCAGTTTGAGGGTAATACTTTGATTGTCGGCGCTCATAATTTCGCCAGCCGTTACGGCGCCTTGAGGCAGCCCCATTGTGGCGCGGTTAAAGTTGCGGTTGGCGTTTTGTCCGGCCAGTCCCGCGGCCGCGGGACTGGCGGCCGCTTTGCTGCCGCTATAGTAGCCGGCCAAACCGCCGACAGCTAGAGCAATAATAAGATAAGTGATGATTTGTTTGTTCATGATGATAATTATTTTATTCGTAACGCAGGGCCTGGATCGGGTTTAGTCCCGCGGCGCGTCGCGCCGGGTAGTAACCAAACAAGATCCCAATGGCCGCTGAGACACCGAAGGCCAACAGCACCGAACTTAGCGATACCTTAGTTTGGATAATACCGGTGCTGGTGACAATAAATGATATCAGCCAGCCCAAAAGTACGCCAATCAGTCCGCCGACAAAGGTGAGCATCACCGCCTCGATTAGGAACTGGAGATTAATATCGCGGCGCTTGGCCCCAATCGCTTTGCGCAAGCCGATCTCCTTGGTCCGCTCGGTGACAGTGGTGAGCATCATATTCATAATACCGATACCACCAACGACGAGCGAAATGCCAGCAATCGAGGCCAGAAAGAGCGTGAAGGTGTTTACCACTTGCGAGAGTGTGCCCAAGATATCTTGCTGGGAGATAATGGAAAAGTCAGCTTCGTCCACGCGGTGTTTCTCGAGCAGGGCATCAGTAATGACTTGCTGGACAGCGCTGATGTTATCTTTGTCGGTAACCGAGACTGAAATAGTTGATAGGTAGTCCACGCCACTTAAAACTTTTTGCATTGTTGAGAGGGGGACGATTACCATATCGTCAGGACCAGAGAAGCCCGCCCCACCCTTGGACTCAAGAACGCCGACAACGCGGAAGATGCTGCCGTTAATGCGCAGACTTTTACCGATCGGGTCGTCCTCACCGAAGAGGTCCGTTGCGACTGTGGCACCGAGCACCGCCTCGCGGCCAATGTTTCTTAGCGAAGCGTCCGAAATAAATGAGCCGTTACTTAAATTTAAATTTCTTAGCGTTAGGTAGCTTGGGTTAACGCCGTTAACCGTGGTGTTGGTGTTGTTGCCGGTGCCGGCCGCGATCTGGAAGCGGCGTGAGAGTTCGGGCGAAATCAAAGAGACACCCTCAATGGCCTCAATCACTCCAACATCCTCGTTCAATAATGTTTGGGCCGAGCCGCGTCCAGAGGAGACAATGCCGCGGCCGGGTTGGACGACACCTGGCAGAATGGTCAGCAAATTGGAGCCCAAGCCCTCGATGCTCGACTGGATTTGGGCCTTGGCCCCCTCGCCAATTGATACCATGGCAATAACTGAGCTGATACCAATAACGATACCGAGCATGGTTAAACCCGAACGGACTTTGTTGGCTGAGAGGGCGGTATAAGTCTCGTGGAAGATGTCGCGGATGGTCATAATTTTTTATCTTGAATAATTTCGCCGTCACGCAAATAAATAATTCGGCGGGCATGCTGGGCAACGTCGAGCTCGTGAGTAATTAACACAATGGTTCGGCCAAGTTCCTCGTTAAGTTTTTTGAAAGTGTCCAAAACAATTTCGCCCGTTTTAGTATCGAGGTTGCCGGTTGGCTCATCCGCTAGGATTAGCGAAGGATTGTTAACTAAAGCGCGGGCGATAGCCACGCGCTGAATTTGACCACCCGAGAGCTGGTTGGAGCGATGGTAAAAGTGAGCCTCATCCAAGCCGGCGGCGGTCAGAGCCGCCTTGGCCCGCTTAACTCGCTCTACGTCGCTAACGCCCGCATAAACGAGCGGTAACATGGCGTTCCTTAGCACTGTGGTGCGGGGCAAGAGGTTGAAGGACTGAAAGACGAAACCAATTTTATCGCGGCGAATGTCGGCCAGTTCATCGTCGCTTAAAGTCGAAACATCTTTGCCGTCTAAAAGATACGTTCCCGCGGTTGGCGTATCAAGAGCGCCTAAAATATGCATTAGCGTTGATTTGCCCGAGCCCGACGGTCCCATGATCGCCACAAACTCGCCGTCATCAATCGTAAAGCTCGCACCCTTGAGCGCCTGGAAGGGTAAGGTCCCGATGGAGTCGTAGGTTTTGCTGATATTGGTTACTTGGATCATTTTAACGAGTCGTTGCGCGAGGAGCGGCGGTGGTGCGGTTGTTACCACCAAAGAGGCTCGGGCTACTGGCGGGCGCTGCTGCTGCCGTCGCCGAGATAGTTCGCGAAACTACCTGATCGCCCTCGCTTAAGCCTGAAAGAATCTCGGTGTCCGAGTCGCTGGTGCTGCCCACTACGACCACCTTCTCTGTTGGCACCATTGCGGAGCTCACACCAACTGTCCCAGCTGGGCCCTCAGGTAGTGGGGGATCAAAGACTAAAACATAGCGGGATTCGCCGCTGGACTTAACCGCGCCATTGGGCACGGTTAGAACATTTGATTTAACCTCAGTAATAATCGCCGCGGTAACACTCATACCCGGTTTGATCCGGACATCATCAGTATCAAAAACTATTTTGACGTTGTAAGTCACGACCCCTTGGTCAACGGTGCCCACTTGGTCAACCTCGCTCACCTCGCCGCTAATCGTTAAGCCCTCGATCGCGTCAAAGGTGAGAGTGGCTTTGTTACCAACGCTTATTTTGGAGACATCCACCTCGTTGAGTGAGATGTCGGCAATTTTTTTAGCGCTCACCACTGTCGCCACGACAGTACTGCCACTCACCGAGTCGGCGACCTTCACATTCATTTTGCCAACAATGCCCGCAAACGGCGCGCGGATAAAGTAATCATTATAAGCTTGTTCTTTTTGACGGAGAGCAAGTTGCTGTGAGGCGATATCCAAGCTATCAGCACCCTCAACAAGATCAGACAAGGCATTTTTACTGTTGGTGAGAGAATTGATGGCGGAAATGATGCTGGAAGAGTTCTCGTTTATGGTGGTGGACCAGGTGTTCACATTGTTGCCCGCCGTGGTAGCGGCCGCAGGTTGGTAGGTAGGCTCATTGGTGGCCAAGAAGACGATGGCCGAACGGGCATCCTTTAAACTCTCGGCGTAGTATTGGGCTAACTGGGCAGTGTCGCTAAGAAAAGACTCGATATTCTCGGCGGTGCTTGTCCGAGAGAGCGTACTGTATTTGATCAGGGAGGAGTTGTAAAACTTTTCCGCTCTGTCAAAGTTGCGAGCGGCGCGGTCGCGATAGTCGCGGGCCGTCACATTGCTCGAAAAGACGCCCCCGCCGTTATTGTTAAGGTAACCACTTGTTCCGTATAAGAGATCTTTTAGGCCGCTGTTAACGACCGGCAAATCTAAAAAGGTTCCGGTGATGGCGTTCCAGGCATCGTTATAACTTTTGTTGACTGAGTCGCGAGCGGCGACCAAATCCTTGGCGTCGGCTGGCTTAACCAACTTTTGGTAGGCGATCCGGGCTGTCTCTAAAGCAATCTCGGCGTCGCGCGCATCAATTTGAGCTAAGAGCTGGCCGGCGCCCACTGTTTGGCCGGTGGTAGCACCAATCGCCACCACGTCACCGGAGACCTTACTTTTAACATCAAGCTGGCTGGAGCCCGACACTTGTCCAGTGCCGGAGATGGAGCTGATCAGGTTGCCTCTCGTTGCGGTCGTTAAAACATACCGGGGTTGGCCGCTGGTGCTAGTGGCCGAGCGGATACTATAGTAGGCGATAGCCGCGATGACTAAAACCAAAATACTGCTTAAAATCAGGTGGGCCCGAACCCAAGTCTTGGCACGATAAAAAAATGTAGTGTTCATTGATTAGTAGTTTATCACTTTTAGAACAAAACTCCACCTGGTATATCTCTGAGGCTGTTTCGGTGTATAATATGAAGGTGAAGGTTCTATTACTATAAATAACTTATGACTATGGACGAAGAGACAATGCAGCAGGACAGCGTAGTTTGTCCTGAGTGCGGTAGCGACATGAAGAAGGATGGAGAAATGATGACTTGCGAGAAGTGTGGTCACACTATGCCAGCTGGCGAGGGCAGCAGCGAGGACAAGGAGGAGATGGTCTAAGCCCGAACCGAACGCAACCACAAAAAGGGTGCTATACTCAAGGAGTAGAGCACCCTTTTTAGTCTGCAAACTCATTATGAATAATACTCCCATTACGGAATCAATAGTGCTCGGCGGCGGCTGCTTTTGGTGTACCGAAGCGGTGTTTAAAATGTTGCGCGGCGTTAAGTCGGTAATGCCGGGCTATGCGGGCGGTACCAATACCAAGTCGGGCCAGTCGCCAACCTATGAGGAAGTCTCAACGGGTAAGACGGGTCACGCCGAGGCGGTTAAAATTGTTTACGATCCACTCCTAATTAAGCTTGAGGATTTACTGACTGTCTTTTTTGCCACTCACGATCCGACCACGCCCGACCGCCAGGGTAATGACATTGGTCCCCAGTATCGCTCAATTATTTTGTATAACACGTCCGAGCAGAGAGTGGCAGCTGAAATGTTTATTAAAGAATTAAATGCCAGTAGCGCGAGTGGGGCGCCGATTGTGACCGAGCTTAAGCCGCTTAAGAACTTTTATGAAGCCGAGGACTATCACCAGGATTATTACGCCAAGAACTCGCGGCAGATGTATTGTCAGGTGGTGATCAATCCCAAGCTTGAGAAAGTCCAGCAAAAGTTTGGCGCCCTACTTGATCGCCCCGAGGAGCACGTGCGCTAATTTAAATTGTCATGAGTTTAGTCCGCGCGAAAAATATCTATAAAAGTTACAACGAGCATCCGGTGTTGGCGGATGTCAGTTTTAGTTTGGAGCCCGGGCAAAAAGTGGCCCTGGTTGGACCCAACGGCACGGGCAAGACCACGCTCTTAAAGATTATTGCGGGATTGGAGGAAATGGAGAAAGGATCGCTCCAGTTTGCCAAAAACTTACGCATTGGCTACCTGGCCCAAGACACTAGCCTGGCCGGCCAAGAGACGGTAGCCGAGTATTTGCGCGGCCGCCAAGAGCGCGGCGAGCCGGATTATCACTGGCAAGTGATGCTGGCCGGTTTTGGCCTTCTAGACGAGACCCACGGGCGGCCGCTGCAAGAGCTAAGCAGTGGTCAAAAAAGCAAAGTGGCCTTGGCGGGCATCTTGCTGCGCGGCGCCGACTTATTATTGCTCGACGAACCAACCAATAATTTGGATTTGCCGGCGCTGATTTGGCTGGAGGACTTTTTGCTTAAGTCGGAGGCGGCCGCACTGGTTGTCTCGCATGACCGCCGCTTCCTTGACCGGGTGGTGCGCAAAATTTTTGAACTCGACTGGGAAACGCGCGGGCTCAAAATCAGCGGCGGTAGTTACAGCGATTATTTAATGATGGAGGTTAAGCGGCTCAATCGTCGCAAAGAGGAGTATCGCCTGCAACAGGAGGAGATTGCGCGGCTTAAAAGTGCCGTGGTGGAGAAGCGCGAGGATGCCGAGGCGGGCGCGCGCTTTGTGGGTACCGACAACGATAAATTGATTCGCGGCTTCTTTCGTGATCGGGCCAAGGGTTCGGCGCGCACGGCAACCGTCATCAATCGTCGCATTAAACGGATTAAGCGGGTGGATGATCCGGAGGAGCGTGAGCCGCTGGTGTTGGAGGTAGCCGCGGATCGCGGCACGGGCGAACTAGATTTGGCGGCGCAAAAAGTGCTGGCCGGTTACCCCGATGGTTTTAAACTCGGACCGGTAACGCTCGACATCCGCTTTGGTACGCGCGTGGGTATTATGGGTTTAAATGGCTCGGGCAAATCAACACTTTTAAAAACGCTGACGGGGGAGCTCGCACCGCTGGCCGGTAACGTGAGTGTGGGCTCGGGAGTGCGTTTTGGCAACATGATGCAAGAGCACGAGAGTTTAAATCGGGAGCAGACACCGCTCGAATTTTTGCAGGCGAAGACGACGCTCCGAGTGCAAGATATTTTTAATTTGTTAGTAAAATTTAATTTTGACGAACCGCAGATCAAAGCCGCGATTGGTACCTTAAGTCCAGGTGGTCGGGCGCGATTGCTCCTGGCCCTCTTCTCAGCCCAAGGTGTTAACACGCTGGCGCTCGATGAGCCGACTAATCATTTGGATATTGATGCCCAAGCGGCGCTTGAGGCCATGCTCGCCAGTTATGAGGGGACAGTGCTTTTGGTCTCGCACGATCGCTACTTTATTGAGCAAGCCAAATTGGATTATGTTTACGTGCTCGAAGATAACACTTTGCATAAAATTGGCGACTACGCCGAGTATGTAGCTAAGGCCGAGGAACGGGCCAAACGCCTGTTGCGCCTCCTGTAGAGCTTTGTTAGAGTAAATACGGATAGTTGCTCGGACATCGATTCGCACTTACCACTGTGAAAGGGGCGGTATGAGTGAAGTGATGCCAGATTTTTATACAGGAAAAGTTGGGTGGCGGAGTTGGTTGAAGCGACGTTACACCTGCGGCCATCGCGCCAGTCGGTCATTCGTGATCATCTTGCCTGGAGAGGATCGAAGATGCATCTCGCAGAGGCAGTTTTGTCCGGAGTGTTACCTGGCCGACCTGAAGAATCGGAGACCCCAAGCCCGCTGTGGCCGTTGTGGGGCCGAGATCTTGCCGGGCGATTCGGTGGCACTTTGCTCGGCCAAGCTGCCGGGCTTGCGGCCGGATGTCACTATAGTGAACGGCGCTCATGCCTTGCTGTGTCTCAAAATGGAATGCTCATTCCCCGGACACGCTGGTGGTTACTGGACACTGACTGGCTACCACCCGGTTTGCGAAACTATGGCTCTCGCTCAAGTTTGAGCCAAGCGGCTCACAGAAAAAGCCGCCTGCGTCGCAGGCGGCTTTATTTTTGGTCCAGTTTTTAGTCTGCGTCTTGCTCGATTTTGGGCGGGAAGGCGAAGACGAGTAAACTGATCGCACAGGCGATAAAGACCACGGTACCAAAGGTCGAGTGAGCCGGCCTCAATAGACAGCCCACAACATCGAAGTGGCCAAGCATCGTCACCGCAACGATAATGCCGGGCAACCATCGCCACCGCACTGGCTTGTACATAGGCACCTCCTCTTTTTTAACGATACCACAAATCACGAGAGAGTCAATTGCCGGCCGCCCGCTTGCATTTTGGGCGGCCGGCTCTAGTATAAACGGCAGATTCCTCTAGCTATTTGAAAGGAGATAACGATGGGACGAGTCTTTACGCCAACCGAGTTGGCGAAGCGTCAGTGGCCGCACCCGAGCGAGTTTACCCGGATCTTGAGCACGACAGACGGAGCACTCAAGGAGGCGCGGTCAATTGTTGCGACTTTGATCTTCGGTTCTCTGTGTTACGAGGGTGATGATCTGCGGAGCGACATTGACTGGTTGGTGATTTACCACGACAAGAAGGCGCACGAGGCGCGAGAGCTGTTGACCACGTTGGCGCAAGCGGCGCGGGAGGCCTATGTTCCGCTTGATCTGCTTATCTTGAGTAAGCGCCAGGCGGAGAAGGGCGTGCACTCGATCGGCCCGCTCTTCCTCGGTCATCTGGCCAAGGTGGAAAAGAGCGGTGGTCACAAGGGCCAGCCGCTCCAGCTCATTAAGCCGACGGGGATTACGGCCTATCATGAGACCCAGCTGTACTTAGGTCACAAGCTGGCAAGCTTGGAGAAGCAGTCAGTCAATCTCAATTGGGAGGATGAGAAAGCGCTGGTGACCTTGCTCCAAAAAGCGCTCGAGGCGCCGATCCAGGTGGCGCGCAAGGTGATGTCCACGCTGACGGGCGTCGAGCTTGGCGGTAAGAAAGAGGTGCTAAGCGAGTACAGCGCTCGCTTTGGTGATCAAACCAATCACGCGTTGCGTGAGTTGGTAAATGCTGATCGGCATTATGACAATGAGTTAAAAGTCTTGCGTCGCGACTACTCTGACGAGAAGTATCGCCAGTTGCTGCGCGAGCTTTTGGACGAGGTGCCGCGCGTGCTCGACTTTCTCCAGCTCAATGCCAAAATCCTGGCGGGTTAATTACTCGCCTCGGCCCTCCTCGGAGGGCCTTTTTCGTCTTTACAAAATCCGAGCTCGGGCGTACGCTTAAAGCAGACCTTGATCCATCTGGGCCCAAGCATGATAGGAGGTGAAAAAGTTCTTACTCCAAAAATTATTTGCGAGGACTGTTCACATCGCAGCCTCGCTTGCACTAAGAGGGATGTGGCGGAAGGTGGCCCAGCCGCCACTCCTACTTTTTAAGGAATCACCCTTTGCCGTGTTGGCAATCAAACTTCAGTTGTGCGGGGAGGCTCAAGTTCCATCAAGCAAGCGCGTCCCTCCTCGCCAGCAGCCCCAGAGCAGTTCACGCTCTGGGGTTTTTTATAACTTCATTTAGCTTTTGCATAGTAATCACTTCGTTGGGTTGGCGTGTCTTCCGCGATGTGCCACCAACAGCCCGGGATATCGTGTCCCGGGTTTTTTATAAAAAAACGGACCACAATTGTGGTCCGGCCGAGGCGCTTAGCTGAGGTGATACTTGAGGATGTACAGTGAGCCCCAAAACAAGACGAGGCCAATCACGACGGCCCAGCTACTGCCGGTTAAGAGGGAAAGGTTGTCGGCCACCTTGGCCTCCAAGGCCTCGAAGCGTCCAAAGTCAAAACCGGGGGGCGCGACGGGGCGCGTGTCGTACTGGTGGAGAGCGTACATGTTTTGTTGCTCCTGCTTGAGTTGAGACTTGCCGAGTCGCGCCAAAACCCAGATACACGCGCCGATCATGACCGCGAGACCACTGCCAACCAGCACTGCCGTCACCACCCAGTAGAGCAAATCCTGCAGCATGAGCTGTCCTCCCGCTTAGAGTCAACGTGAAAGAAAGACCAGTTAAATTCGCTTATACAGTAGCACCGAGCAAATGAGTGGTCAATAAAAAAACACTGGGCCGAGACCAGTGCTTTTTAGGACCATTTTACTTCTGATCCAAGAAGTTCTTTTTGTACTCCTGCCACAGCGGCAGCCACTCCTCGCGAAAGACGGCCATCATAATGTCATCAATGTAGCGACCGCAGCGAAAGTGTTGGGCCTTCTTGATGCCCTCCACTTTGTAGCCACACTTCTCCAAGCAACGCTTACTGCCCAGATTGTAGTCGTAGACGACCGAACCAATCTTGCGCAGATTGAGCGTGTTGAAGGCGTAGTCGAGCAACAACATCTTGGCCTCGGTGCCGTAGCCCTTGCCCCACAGATCCTTGCGGCCAATGATCGAGCCCGTGGCCGCCGTGCCGTGCTGGAAGCTCACATTGTGCAAGCCCATGACGCCAATGTACTCGTCGGTGTGGGCGAGCGTGAGAGCCAGGATAATGTCGCCATCCTCGGGCCGGTTGATCTTCTTCAGATACTCCTCCTCGCGATCCAGTGTCATGGGGAACGAGATGGCAAGTCCAAGAGTGATCTCCGGGTCGTTGATCTGCTGCTGCATGGCGGGCAGGTAAGCCCGCTGGACAACCGAAAGATTGACACGCTTGCCGCGACGGAAGATAACCGCCGGCGGCGATTTTGCGGATTCGTTGTTCATACCTTTTTCCTTGTGTTAGTGAGTAAAAGACCAATTGCTGAAACGAAAAAAACTCGGCTTCCGTTCAGCCGAGAGTTGTGGAGTGGGAGTAATTTAGAATCTACAAATCACGGCTAAATATAAGCGCTGGGGCGTCGACGGAGGCGGACACGTAAAAAGCGCCGTCCTGCCAACGCGTAATATCCTGCGTATTTAGCTGGTGATTCATTTGTTGCATACGTATTTAGATTACTACAATAGATGAGAGTGGTCAACGATTAACGGACTCTGGTATAATATTGTTAATGCCGGTCTCTTATCACGTTTATGTGTTTATTGATGCTTCAAATCTGTGGGAGGCCCAAAAATCGAAGGGCCACTTTCTCGATTATGCCAAAATTATTGAATATATTAGGAAAGAGTTTGCCGCCACTAGTTTAAAGTTGTTTTACTATACAGCTTATCCAAAAGATGGCACCAGAAGTTACAGCTTAGATGATCGACATAAATTTTATACTTATCTCAAAAAGGGCTTAAACATTGCTGTTATAAAAAAGCCACTTAAACGCATTCATAAAGAGGGGGAAAGTGGTGAGGTAATTGAGGAAAAGGGTAATATGGATGTTGAAATAACCATCGATGCCATTCATCATCTAACTAAATATGACCGGGCAATATTTTTTAGTGGCGATTCTGATTTTCTTGCCTTAATAAATTATTTAAGAAATCACGGCAAGGAAGTGTATGTTTTTTCCTCAAAAAACAATGTTTCGCAGGAATTAAGAACAGGATCTAATGGTTATACAGATGTCCTAGATATTGATTGCATTTGGGGTAAAGAATTAAAACATCGGGCCGAAATTGAAAAGTTAAAGAAATGAAAGCCACCCTCCTCGCGGAGGGTGGCCCTTGGATGTTATACCCTATCAGTTAATCAAAACCGATAGACCTCTCTACTATACACTTTTTACCTGAAAAATCAATTAACCAGACGGAGCTGTGGATAATTTTTTGCAAACAAAAAAGCATCCGCCGGGGCGGATGCGTGAGGGGCACAGGGGGCACGTGATCATGATCACATCATTCCACCGAACAGCATTTGCAGCACGGGCGGGGGATCACTATTGGGTGGAGCCACGATCTTCCAGTTCTTGCGCAGGCCGATCGATCCGCCGTTGTAGCCAATACCTCTGACGAGCGCCTCGTGGGGGAGTTCAGCCTTGAGGGCGGCCCAAAACAACTCATCAATGGCCTTGGCCTTCGCGTTGGCAAAGGAAACAATCGCGTTCAGCTCGTCGAGCCGAGTTTCAAACCCCGCGGGAATATCTTGCGGGGACATAAAGTGCCCGCTCATTTGGAGCATGCCCTGCATTTCCTGCTGGGCGCAGATGCCGGCTTGGTGTGCCTCCGTCAGCAGACGATTGCGGAGGCGAAACAGCCGGCGCACGTCAGGGTCCTTGAGCGAGCCGAGCACGTGCTCTGATTGCTTGCGACTACAGAGAAGATCGGCACTGGCCTCCTTCAAGGTGATCTTCTGCAGCTCGTCGCGTACGAAATCCAAAAGTACTGACATCGATCTTCCTCCGCTTGGGTTTGCTGTCGCAGTACCACACCGCGTCCGGTTTTACATTTACCATAGGAATATGAATTTGTCCATAGCTATAAAAAGCATCCGCCGGGGCGGATGCGGGAGGGGATTAGGCGGCTGGGGCAACCTTCTCGGTGCTGAACCAATACCGAATTCCCTTGTACCAGTTGTAGGTGTAGACCAGGCTTAAAGCCATGATCCACCACTGCTGATGAATGTAGGTGGTGGTGTACCAAAAGGGTTGAGCACACAAACCCAGTACGAACCCCCACTTGTTTTTGCGAGCGACCAAATGAATGGCCGAGACGCCGAAGGTGGTTATTCCCACCTGGGCAATCGTGTCGAGAGTTTTAACATCCACCGCGAGTCTCCTTAAAGAGCAACTTTGTGTGGTT
>CAZQDR010000005.1:0-32379 GCA_964591715.1 uncultured Candidatus Saccharibacteria bacterium
GTACTCGCTTATTACCCAGCAGCCGCTCGGTGGTAAGGCTCAGCGCGGTGGTCAGCGCTTCGGCGAAATGGAAGTCTGGGCACTGGAGGGTTACGGCGCCGCTTATACCTTGCGCGAAATGTTAACGATTAAGTCGGATGATATCACTGGTCGATCCCAAGCATTTGACTCGATTGTTAAGGGTGAACCGATTCAGGCCCCCAATGTTCCCGCCTCGTTTAACGTGATGTTGGCGGAGCTCCGTGGTCTGGCGCTCGATGTCGAACTTAAAAAATTATAAGCTAATCTCTATTCTAAATTTATGACACCAATCACCCGTAAACCAGAGAATAAGCTCGACTTCAACGCCATCAGCCTGCGACTGGCTAGCCCGGACCGAATTAAGGAATGGTCGTATGGCGAGGTTACTAAACCCGAAACGATCAACTACCGTACCGGACGCTCCGAGCGTGGCGGTCTCTTTGATGAGCGCATCTTCGGACCTGAGAAAGATTACGAATGTTACTGTGGCAAGTATCGCCGCATCCGCTATAAAGACATTATTTGTGAGCGTTGTGGAGTTGAGGTCACGCACTCAATTGTTCGTCGCGAGCGCATGGGCCACATTGAACTGGCGACGCCCGTAGCTCATATTTGGTTTGTCCGCGGCATTCCGTCTCGCATCGGCAGCTTCCTTAATCTCTCGATGGCCGATCTTGAAAAAGTAATTTACTTCGCGGGTTACATCGTCACCAAGGTTAACGAAGCCGAGAAGGAGCGCATGCTTCGCGAAATTGATAAGGAGTATAAAGAGCGAGTTAAAACGCTTCAGGATGAACGCAGCAAAGAAACACTTAAGGAATCCATGACAATGGCCAAGCGCAATCTTGAGAGCTTGATGGCGGGTAAGGTGCTTGATGAGGTGGCTTATCATCGCTTGTCGCTCAAGTATGGTTCTGCCTTTGAGGCCGAAATCGGCGCCGAAGCCCTGTTTAATATTTGTAAGAATACCGATCTCGACAAACTCTTGGTTGAGGTTGGCGCTGATTTAGAGAAGGCTGGCAGTTTGGAGCGCGGCAAAGTTCAAAAGCGCTACAACTTGGTTAAGTCAATGAAGCGCGCCAATGTTCGTCCCGAGTGGATGTTCATGTCAGTTATTCCCGTTATTCCACCAGACCTGCGTCCAATGGTGGCTCTTGATGGTGGTCGTCACGCGACCTCTGATGTGAACGATCTTTATCGCCGGGTCATCAACCGCAACAATCGCTTAAAGAAACTGCAGGAGCTTAACGCGCCAGAGGTGATCTTGCGCAATGAGAAGCGTATTTTGCAGGAGGCGGTTGATGCTTTGATCGACAACTCAATTCGTCGCAGTTCTTCCGCTGGCGCCATGAATCAGTCTCAACGCCGACCGCTTAAGTCGCTCTCCGATAGCTTGAAGGGTAAGCAGGGTCGCTTCCGTCAGAACTTGCTCGGTAAGCGTGTCGACTATTCCGGCCGCTCGGTTATCGTGGTTGGTCCAGAGCTCAAACTTGATCAATGTGGCTTGCCTAAG
The DNA here is from genome assembly GCA_964591715.1 of uncultured Candidatus Saccharibacteria bacterium. GTDB lineage: Bacteria > Patescibacteriota > Minisyncoccia > Phycocordibacterales > JACOZG01 > CAZQDR01. Next base: position 1,535 of record CAZQDR010000005.1, read on the forward strand.
CACATGGCACTGGAGCTCTTCCGTCCGTTTATTATTTCGAAAATTTTGGAAAACGAGTCCGCTTATAACATCCGTGGCGCTGGTCGTCTGATTGATGACAAAGTGCCAGAGGTCTGGGCGATCTTAGAAGAGGTGATTCGCGACAAGTATGTTCTCTTAAACCGTGCTCCAACCTTGCACCGCTTAGGTATCCAGGCATTCAAGCCGATCCTAATCGAAGGTAATGCGATTGAGGTACACCCGCTCGTGTGTTCGGCCTTCAATGCGGACTTCGACGGTGACCAGATGGCCGTTCACATTCCGCTCTCTAAGCCGGCGCAGAAAGAGGCGCGCGAACTAATCGCTGCCAATCACAATATCTTAAAGCCGGGTAACGGCAATCCGATTGTTAACCTTAAGCTCGATATTATTCTCGGTTGTTACTGGGTGACCCGTTTCTTGGAGGGGGCTAAGGGTGAAGGGAAAATCTTTGGCAGTCCTAAAGAGGCGATTATTGCCTACAACTTCGACGAGGTTAACATTCGCGCCAAAATTAAAATCTTGGCTGAGAATCCTGTTAAGTTTGGTAGCCAAACAGGCACCTTAGTTGAGACTTCGGTTGGCCGATTGCTCTTCAATCAGCGCTTGCCAGAGGACTTCAACTTCATCAACAAAGAAATTACCGGTAAGGAAATCAATAACATTGTTGAGACCCTGATTGTCCGTTACGGTATTGGTGCTATGGCTAATATTCTAGATAATCTCAAGAATTTCGGCTTCAAGTACGCTAGCCGCTCGGGTACCACTTGGGGTATTGATGATGTGGTGGTTCCCGCCATCAAGAAGGAGATTATTGACGCCGCTAAGTTAGAAGCTCAGGCTCTCGAAGGTAAGTACGAAGAGGGTCTCTTGTCGAAGGATGAGAAGTACCGCTTGGTCATCAAACTCTGGAACGGCGCTTTGAACAAGGTAGAGAAGAACCTGCTGGAGAGTTTGGATCCGGAGGCTTCGGTCTCGCACATGTTAACCTCTGGCGCTCGTGGTTCGACTCGTCAGATTGGCCAGATGGCTGGTATGAAGGGTTTGATTATTAACCCGGCCGGTCGCCTGATTGAGTTCCCAATTATTCCATCCTATAAAGAAGGTTTGTCACCGCTCGAATACTTCATTACCACTCACGGTTCGCGTAAGACTTTGACTGACACAGCGCTTAACACTGCCAAGGCTGGTTACTTAACTCGTCGTTTGGTCTACGTTGCCGAAGATGTCGTCATCTCCGAGAAGGAGTGTGCTGACACGGAGGGCAAGCTTGTCTCAACCGCCCTTAGTTCCGGGTTTGATCGCGGTATTGGTCGCTTGGTGCGTGGCCGCGTTCTCTCGAAGGATGTTAAAACCCCAGAAGGAAAAGTTCTCTTTAGTAAGGGTCACTACGTGAGCAGCGATGACGCCCAAAAGATCGAGGATGCCAAGATTACTGAGGCTTACATTCGCACCCTGCTTACTTGTAAGTCAGTCCACGGTGTTTGTCAGGCTTGTTACGGTCAAGACTTGGGTCGCGGTAGTTTGGTGGAGATTGGCGAACCGGTTGGTATCGTGGCGGCTCAAGCCATTGGTGAACCTGGTACTCAGCTGACCATGCGTACCAAGCACTCCGGTGGTGTGGACGTCGGTGGTGACATCGTTGGTGGTTTGCCCCGTGTTGAAGAAATCTTTGAGCGTCGGAATCCTAAGAACCCGGCCCTCATTGCCACGGTTGACGGTATGGTGAGCGACATTAAGTCCGACAACAAGGAAGTCACGATTACGATTTTGGCGGAGCCGGGCACAAAGACGAAAGGCAAGACTGGCAGCGTTGACTATAAGGCACCGCTGGTGCGCGAAGTGTTAGTGAAGAAGGGTGACGCCGTTAAGATTGGTCAGATGCTGACTGATGGCCCGGCTGATCTTCAGGAACTCTTTCGCTATGCTGGTAAGGACGCGGCCGAAGAATATATCATCAATGAAATCAACAAGATTTACGAGTTGCAGGGCGCTTCGATCTCCCGCAAGCACATTGAGGTAATTATTCGCCAGATGTTCTCTCGCCGCCGCATTAAGCATGCCGGAGACAGTAACTTTGACCCAGGTGATGTGGTTGAGTCGACCGAATTTATCGAGGCCAATCGCTTAACGCACGACGCGGGCGGCAAGGAGGCGGTGGGTGAGACCATTCTGTTGGGCATCTCCGAAGTGTCGCTAACCACCTCGAGCTTTATCTCGGCGGTATCGTTTGCTCAGTCAACTAAGATTTTGATCCGCACGGCGATCAAGGGTGGTCTCGATCGTTTGCGCGGTTTGAAAGAGAATGTAATTATTGGCCGCTTAATCCCAGCTGGTACCGGTCTCAAGGCCGACTATGCCCAGATGGCTGCGCCGACCTTGACGCCCCCACCAGTGCCAGAAGAGAAGATCTCTTCTGCCTCATAATGAGCTCGGCAGTTCCCCAAATCAAAGAGAAACTAAATATCGTTGATGTCATTAGTTCCTACCTTAAATTAGAAAAGGCGGGAGCTAATTGGCGAGCGTGCTGCCCCTTTCATCACGAGAAGACACCCTCGTTCTTTGTCTCACCAGCGCGTGACACCTTCCACTGCTTCGGCTGTAACCGTGGCGGCGACATCTTCACCTTCGTCCAAGAAATCGAAGGTTTAGATTTTATGGGTTCGCTCAAGGTGTTGGCGGAGCGGGCGGGGGTGGTGCTCGACATGCAAAGTCTGAAGCGCGACCCCGAGGAAGGCCGGCTTTATCGGGTGCTCGAGGCGGCGAGTAGCTTTTACTCTCGAGAGCTGGTCAACGCGGAAGAGGTTAGGAATTATTTAAAGCAGCGGGGGGTAAACGGTGAGAGCGCTAAGAATTTTGGTTTAGGCTGGGCGCCGCCGGGCTGGCAAGGTCTTTACAATGATTTGGTGGAGCGCGGCTTTGCGCCCACCGATATGATTAAAGCCGGCTTGGTGGTAGAGTCCACCAAGCCGGGGAGTCAAAATCGTTGCTACGACCGTTTTCGCAGTCGCATCATGTTCCCGCTTCGCGATAGTTCGGGTCGGGTGGTTGGCTTCTCGGGCCGGATCTTCGGTAGTGCGGATGATGGTACTGTGGCCAAATACGTTAACAGTCCCGAGACCCCCGTCTATCAAAAGTCGCGTCTCTTGTTTGGTTTTGATCAGGCGAAATTGGAACTGAAGCGCGAGGATTTTTGTGTTTTAGTTGAAGGTCAATTTGATTTGGTCATGTCGCATCAGGCGGGGGTACGCAATGCCGTGGCAGTTTCGGGAACAGCGCTGACCCGCGATCACTTGGAGCTGATCAAGCGCTTTACCTCAAACATTGTCATGGCCTTTGACGGTGACTCAGCTGGCTTTAAGGCGGCCCGCCGAGCGATCGAGTTGGGACTTGAGTTGGGACTAGAAATGCGAATTGCCAAGTTACCGGCCGGGCAGGATCCGGCCTCAGTTTGCCAGACCGATCCCGAGGCTTGGCGGACCGCCGTTAAAAGCGCTACTCATGTGATCGACTTTTTGCTCCAGGCGATTGGGGAGCGGCTGGCCGACATTCGTCTCCGGGCCCACGCTATTAAGGCCGAAGTCTACCCGTACATTGCTCGACTGCAGCAGCGAATAGACCAAGCTTACTTTATTGCTAAAGTGACTGAGTTGACCGGTTTGTCGGAGGAAGTCATTCGGGCTGATTTGGCAAGCGAGCGTCGACCGTTATCAAGTTCGCCGGAGCCTCGCGTTGAAAGTACAGCTAATCGTGGCGAGAGAATTTCGGAAAGACTTTTTGGTTTAGGTTGGTGGAAGAACTTCACCTTCACTGATGAGCTTTTGCCTGGATCTTTAGCAGAACGAAAAGAGCAATTAATTATGGAAGCTGAATTGGCCTATCAAGGTTTTACGGCCGAACAGTTGCAGCAGGAGTATGACTTATTGGTGCGAGCCTGGCAGCGCGAACAGCTTAAAGATCGCTTGCAAGTCGCGATGCGCGAACTAGCGGAAGCGGAGCGTCAAAATGATCAGCCGGCTATTGATGGGGCGCTGGCCCGTTGCCGAGAGCTATCACAGTCGCTTAATAATTTGAAAAAATAACAACAAAACGGTACTATATATCACTATATGAAGTCAAAAAACCCCATCAAGAAAAAGAAGGCCAAGCTCGCTCCCAAGAGCAAGCCAAAAAAGGTTGTCGCTAAATCCAAGCCGGCCGCTAAGAGCAAAGCTAAGCCTGTTGCCAAGGCCGTCAAAAAGCCAACAGTGGCCGCTAAGCCATTACGCAAGGATGATCAAACGGAGAAGAAGATTGATCGTTTGTTGGCCAAAGGCCGCAGTCGTGGCTTCGTGACTTACACCGAACTTTTGAAAGAGTTCCCTAATATTGAAACCAACTTAACGCTTCTGGATGAGCTTTACGAAAAGTTTGATTTGGCTGGTGTGGATGTGCTTGAGGAAGGCGGTTTGCTTGAGGATATTGACGAGCGAGAGTTGTTGGAGAAGGCTCGATCGGGTGGTGGCTCGCTTGACTCGGTTCAAATGTACTTGAAGGAAATTGGTAAGCATAAACTGATCTCGGCCGCGGAGGAGCGCGAACTTGCTCGCCGCATTTTAGCCGGGGATGAGGAGGCCAAGAACGCTTTGGCTAATGCCAACCTCCGGTTGGTGGTCTCGATTGCCAAGCGATACATCGGCCGTAGTACCGATCTGACTTTGCTCGATTTGATCCAAGAAGGAAATCTCGGTTTATTTAAAGCCGTCGAGAAATTTGATTGGACGCGGGGCTACAAGTTCTCAACTTATGCGACGTGGTGGATCCGCCAAGCGGTGACCCGGGCCTTGGCTGATCAATCCCGGACCATCCGTATCCCGGTCCACATGGTGGAGACCATTGCTAAGTACAAACAAGTTGTTCGGCGCTTGACCCAAGATTTGGGCCGCGAACCCTTGCCGTCAGAAATTGCGACCGAAATGGGTGTTGATGTTGATAAAATTTATACGATTGAGAAGATTGACCAATCAACCACCTCACTTGATAAGCCGACCAACAGTGATGAGGAGAAGACGACGCTCGGAGAATTTATTCCCGACAATAAAATTTCTGCTCCCGATAAAGATGTCTCGCGCCGTATTCTGCATGATCAAATTCAAGAAATTTTGGCAGACCTCTCACCTAAAGAACGTAAGATTTTAGAAATGCGCCACGGTCTCACCGATGGTGTGATGCGCACGCTTGAGGAGGTTGGCAAAGAGTTTGGGGTGACTCGTGAGCGTATTCGCCAAATTGAAGCAAAGGCGCACGAGAAAATCCGTCAACACGATAAAGTAAAACGGTTGCTAGGTTACTAACTAGCTCTGCGCCTTCTGGGCTTGTTCTCTTAGGAATTGTAAACTCTCTTCTTCAAATTTGTAGAGGTCATCCAAGATGGCCTTTGTTTCGGCGTCGACAGTAGCAGGAATCTCTTCGCGGAAGAGTAGGAATTTTTCGTTGTTTGGCAGGAGGACAATAGTGTAGGGTGTACCGTCAACACCGACATTTACCCCATCTTCATAATGATCATCAATTATCGATTTAACTTCGTTGTTAGTTGTACATTTGGTGAACGCCGCTTGGTCAACTTTTAAGTCAGCTGCAAATTGAGGTAGGAGATCGAGATTAAGACCGTTGTTGGAGGGTGTGACTTCAAAAATTCGGTCAATATAACTCCAGAAACTGTCATTGCCAGCCAATTTAGCCACACACGCGGCGGCCACGGCCTCGGGGCCCGCTTTTGGGTGCAGTGGTTGGGCACCCTTGTCGAGCGGGAAGTGACGGTAAACCCAAGCGACTTTACCACTAGCGCCATACTTGTCATATAATTTTTCCATGGCCAAATGGAAGGCTTTGCAGAACGGGCATTCAAGGTCCGAGAACTCGACGATTTTGAGTGGCGCTTTAATGTTGCCACGGATATGCTCGCCAGCTTTAACGGGGGCTAGTTTACTGAGGTCAGTTTTGGCTTGCTGATTGCCGCTTGGCGCCGTCGTGGCTGGTCGGAAGTAGAGAGCGCCACCAATTAATAATCCGGCAACGACGATCGCAAGCGGGGTAAGGTATTGTTTATTTTCCATATTTATATAATTAAGGTTTCAGTATACCACGGAGCACTTTAAGCTCGCCATTGGTTGCTAGTTCGACCAAGGTCGAGGGCTCACCGATTAAGGTACCTCCATCGACATAACAATCAACTTTGTCGCCGAAGTACAGGCGGGCTTGGGCCATGGTCGTGGCGGGCGGCTGGTTGGGTAAATTGGCACTTGGTGCCACTAGCGGCCCGGTTTTAGCGAGGAGATCTTGGAGAGTCTGGTGTCGGGGTAAACGTAAAGCTAAGGTCCCTGTCCCGCGATGAAGATAAGCAAATTTATCGCTGGGTGCTTTTAAAATAACGCTAACGGGTCCTGGCCACAACTTAGTTAGCTGGTCCATTTGAGCTGGGGCAAGATTAATCTCAAACAATTTTAAGTCGGCTAGCTGGCTAATCAAAATAATGAGGGGTTTATCTTCGGCCTTGCCGCGAATTTGTCGCAAGTGTTCAACCGCCGACTGGTTTAGGGCCGAGGCCACCAGACCATAAATAGTGTCAGTCGGAATGATGGCTAGGCCACCAGACCGGAGCGTCGTAATCAAATTTTGATCCATCGCCCAATGCTAGCAAAATTTAACAAATAAAAAAGCCCCTCGCGCGCCGCGAGGGGTTGGGGATTTGAAGTTGGTTCAAAGAACGTTTGGGAGATGAAAGGCAATCAGCCGGCCCGTCGACCGCAGTAGCCCGAATGGCTAAAGTGGCGAATGGGGCGGCGCTCGGCCCGGGGCACCGGTCGCCGGTTGGGGTCGGGCAGGAGGCCGAGCTTGGCGACAGTGTTGTGTCCAGTTTGGAGCACGAAGAAAACTCGGTCGCCAGGCTTCAAGACACAGAACTTGAGATGGTTCGAAAACCGGATGCCGCCGCTTCCCGTTTTGGGTTGGCGACGCCAGTTGACTTGATACAGGGCTTTCGGACCAAACTCATAGTGCCGAGTACCACAGAGGATGGTACCGGTACCTTTCGAGACATTCACCTCTTGAACACTTCCGACTTGCGGTTTTGCCATAGAGGCAACCTCCTTGTTAGTGGCCGAACTTCAAATCCAAAGGTAATCATAGCTCTACCATTTAGATTGTCAATCAATCTTTATGAACTCCAGATTTTTTGATTATATTCGTTAATAACGCGACTGGTATTAAAAAAGCTAAGTAAGGAAATGGCGCGCTTGCTGCGCTCGGCCCACTCGTCGGGACGCTCGTAGTAACACCTCATGGCTTGACCAAGCGCTTGCAAAAGTGCGGCTGCATCAGCGCTGTCCTGTGATTCGGGGGTGGCGAAGGCTCCTTCATCACCGAAGTGCCAACCACTGCCTGGTTCGCGAGCCAAACCCTCAATCCACCAGCCATCAGCGACAGAGAGATTTAAAGCGCCGTTTAAAGCGGCCTTCATGCCACTCGTGCCGCTAGCCTCAAGTGGGGGTCGGGGAGTGTTAAGCCACATATCGCAACCGGCGACCAAACGTTTGGCAATGTCGAGATCATAGTCGGGGATTAGGACAATTTTTATTTTATCGCGGAGCTTGTTGGCATACTCCTCTAGTTTGCTATGGAGATCGTTACAGTAAAAGTCATCTGGATGGCAACGATTAGCAAAGATCACTTGTAACTTTTGATCGCCGAGCGTGGCTAAGCCGTTTAAATCTCGAAAGAGTAAATCAGGTCGCTTGTAGGGGACAAAGCGTCGGGCAAAGCCAATGGTTAAGGTGTCGGTGTCGAGCGAGTCATTTTCAGAGACGTTACTAACGGCAAAAAAACTTTTATTGAGATTAATCCAGTCGGTTAGCGCTTTCTTCTCCAGTTGCTTAGCCTCGCGCCACTTGGCGGTGGGTAATTTGGCAAGCGCGTCGCCCAAGAGGCTCGGATTTTCATCCCAACCAGGGAGATAAGTATTGTAAATCTGAGTTAAATGCTCTCCGGCCCAGCGGGGAGGGTAAACGCCGTTGGTGACGTTGTTGATTTGGCGGCCGGGGAACATGGCGGCGCAAACCTGGCGGTGGCGCTCGGAAACGCTGTTGGTGGAGTGAGAGAGATTCATGGCGAGTTCAGTCATCCCTAGATTGTTTTGACCAGCTAGGTCACGGATATTCCATGGCATCATCTCCCGCAGAGTGTTGCCCGCTAAAGCGTAATCAAAATAATCATGGCCAGCCGCGATTGGTGTGTGGGTAGTAAAAGTCACTCGCGAGCGAACATCACTCTCGTTGTAGTGATAGCGGCGCAATAGTTCAAGGGTACAAAAAGCCGCGTGGCCTTCGTTCAAGTGGTAAGTTTGGAGGTGGGGATAACCCAGGACCTCGAGCGCCCGGACGCCGCCGATCCCAAGCACAATTTCCTGGCAGAGACGAGTGTAGCGATCATTGGCGTAAAGATGCTTGGTGATGTCGCGATCCCAGGGCTGATTCTCGGGCAAATAGGTACTTAAAAAATAGATCGGAACAATGGCGCCGGTTCGGCCAAAGATCTCCTTCTTCCAGATTGCGACTTTGACGCGTCGATCCTCGATTTGGACCTCGGTAGTTTGGGGCAGGCGAGTTAAATAACGTTCGGCGCGAAAGCCGTCCTCAATGTCATCGTTTTGATGGTAGAGCAAAGAAACCCCGACCATTTTAAAATCAAGATCAGCGGCCGACATTAGCATGTCGGCCGCCAAAACGCCCAAGCCACCCGCGTAGTTGGGGACATTCGTCTCGAACGCTATCTCCATCGAAAAATAAGCAACCGGCAAATCGTTTTTCATCAATCTCTAGTATAGCAGAAAAAGAAAACCGCTTACTGCTACTTATTCCCCAGCGGCGGCGAGTAGGGTGGCGATGTCTAACTTTTTCATCTGTAGCATCGCCTTCATGACGCGATCGGCTTTAGCTTTATCGGGGTCGCTTAAAAGTTTGCCGAGAATGGTCGGATTAATTTGCCACATAAAGCCAAACTTATCTTGGAGCCAACCGCATTGTTGGGCTTGGGGTTCACCACCATCACTTAATTTGTTCCAATAGTGATCGACTTGTTCTTGATTCTCGCATTCCACTAAAAATGAGATGGCGCCGGAGGGTTTAAAGACTGGTCCGCCATCAAGGGCCATAAAGCGCTGACCCTCTAACTCAAACACGGCGGTTATAATCTTGCCATCCATACCTTCCCACTCCTTAATCATGACCTCTTTCGGATAGCGCTGGATGCTCAAGATTTTGGAATCTGCCTTTTTACCCGGCGCGGTATTAAATACCGAAACATAATAATTAATCGCTTCTTCGGCATTCTGCTCGAACCACAAAAACGGAGTGATTTTTGGTGTCATAATTTTAAATAGTTACATCTGGTTGGGCTGTAGGAGGCTGATCCTGTTGCCCTCAGTATCAATAATTGAAACATATTTGCCAACACCAGGAATGTCGTAAGGCTCGCCGTGCATCTGGCCACCCGCGGCGGTAACTTTAGCCAGGCTGGCCTCAAGGTCACGGACACCAATCACAACAGACGGGTACTGACTGGCAGGATCGGCGCTGGGGGTATAAAAACCGCCATTGATCATGCCGGGCATTTTAGGCCGACCATTCGGCTCAGACTCGGAGGTGGAGACGACTACATATTCACCCATTTCTTTGCCGAGCTTGTGGGTTTGCCAGCCAAAAGCCGTCTCGTAAAATTTGCTCATCCGATCTTTATCTTTTCCTGGCATCTCAAAGTGTACAACTGGATCCATGATATTTATGTTAATTTTTTAATGAACAAATAGTATATCACGCGAATTATGAAGAAAAGAAAACCGCCTACCTCGACAGTTTTCTTTCTGTGATGATTTGGCGGTTGTGTGCACGACTAGACGTCTTTGCGGAAGGAGATGGCAATGTTACGGTCTCGTAGCTTGCGGGCCAAATTGAGCTTTGTCAGATGCAAGACTCCGGAATTAGCCACATAAGCGCGAACTTCTTGGAATGAGGCCGTGTCTCGAACCTTAAGTTCAAGAATCCCACCAATTTCCGCAATCTTCACTCGCCGCTGGCCTCCGTTGGGACGTAAGCCAGCTTTAATGTATCCGGCCGAAATACGAGTAATGTTGGCGTCCTCATTCAAGATGTCGGCGACATCTTCAGCTAGGGGAATGTAGGTGGTGTGAGCACCCCCAAACTTGCCGCCTTCACGATGGCCTTGTCTAGGCACAGCTGCCTCCTTTCTGGGTTGTGATTAGCCTTTTAAAATATAGCATTCAAACAGTTTCGTGTCAAATTTTATAACTGGGTTAGGGCGGCGTGGAATTCTTGGTCGCTTGCTTCGGGACCCTCTAACTCGGCGATAGGGTGAGCTTGCCAGTAAGGCAAAGACTTCATGTTTTTGCGAGTTAGGCGGGCGGCTAACTCCGCATCAGCGCCGCCAACAGTGTTTAAAAAGAAGGCCACGCCACCCTCAAAAATCTCTTTACCCGACTTGATCTGACCATTAACTGAATCGTACTTGCAGACGGCACCCTCCGGTAGCTCGACTCCCAAGTCAGCGGCGTGAGCACCCTCAAGTGGCATGCCGCAGGTAATACATAATTTTTTCATACTTTTATTATATCAAACTTTTCTGGTGGCAAGAGAGGAAAGAGGGTAAAATAGGGAAATGAAAATCACCAAATTGGGGCACTGTTGTCTTTTAATTGAGACGGGCGGCAAGAGATTGCTGACTGATCCGGGCAGTTATACAGTCGAGTCGCATTCAAAAATTAAGCAGATTGATTATATTCTTTTTACTCACGAACACGCTGATCACTATCACGGCGATTCTCTTAAAACAATTTTAGTCAATAATCCTCAAGCTATTGTTTATGCCAATAATTCTGTCAGCCAACTCTTAGCCAAAGAGGATATACTCCACACGCAAGTCAATAATGGCGATACTGTAATGTTGGGGGAAATTCCGGTCGTGGGGATTGGCGATCAGCACGCACAAATGCACCGCTCGATTCCTTTATCTGCCAATCTTGGCTACTTTATTAATGGCAAGTTGTGGTATCCGGGTGACTCATTTACTGATCCAGGACGATCGGTGGAAGTTTTAGCTTTGCCTGTCTCTGGTCCTTGGATGAAAATTAGTGAGGCGATTGATTATGCTTTACAGCTTAAACCTAAAAAAGTATTTCCGGTGCACGATGGTACGCGATTCGGATCGGCTCATACTCTGCCTGATAAAATCCTAACTTCAGAGGGGATTGAGTTTGTCGTAATGGTGGAAGGTGATTCCCGCGATTTTTAAATAAAAGAAAAAGCCGATGGAAATATATCCACCGGCATAGTTTTATAGTTATAGTCAGGAGTAATCTGCTTTATCTCCTTTTAAGTCTGAGGGCAATCAAAGTAGTTAAGAACATTGTCACTGTCGTTGGCTCTGGAACAGGGGTAAGAACGAAAGCGCGGGGGTCACCGCGCGGGTTAATACCCCATCCAACAATTAGACCCTTGTTGTTGATTGCGTTGGCTGAGACCAGTCTTAAACCTGAAGGTATATCAACGAGGTTATTTAGATCCTGCATGAGCCCATGGGAATAGACAAAAGCACGACCTGCTTCAGAGTCTTCGCCGCCACTACCTGTAGAACCGACTATTATACCCAAATCATTAATTCCTTTGGCGTAACTGTAGTTGCCACCAAGCGTTCCCAAGACATGGATCAAGCCGTTCTGTCACAAGCAAGCCTGGGTGTATGTTCCGTTGTTGACGTCTGACCAGCCGACGATTTGACCCGCGTCATTAATTGCCCTTGCGGTACTGTTTGGACCGCTAATGGTTCCCAGGTCTTGCATGGATCCGTTTTGCCAGAGGAAAGCGTGATGTACCGTGTCGCTTACATTCGAATCGCCGACCACCTGGGAATGGTTATTGATGTCGTAGCCCGCGCCATGGTGATGAGTCTCACCAAGACCACCTAGGTCTTGCATCAAACCATTTGAGTAGAGGTATGGACGTTGCAGGTCACCAGTAATATAAGAGTCGCCCACTAATTGGCCGCTTGAGTTAATTTTTTGGGCGTTGCTGAAATTCCCACCAAATGTTCCGAGATTTATCATCGAACCATTCTGGTAAATGAAGGCGCGGTCATAATAATTACTGTTGTGGCGTGTGCCAACGATGTATCCAGAATCATTTATTCCACGAGCAACACTGGTATCACCGCCCGAAGTACCGAGATCTTGCATTGCCCCAGCGAAGTAGAGAAAAGCGTGGTGAAGACCACTAGCCGCACTGGCTTCACCTACCACCTGACCAAGATCATTGATATCATAGGCGAAACTTGAACCCCCACCCAATGTGCCCAGCTCCGTCAGTGTGTACTGCGCTGCCGCGGAAGCAACCCGAACCCAAACCATCAGCACTAGCACTAAAACTGTTCTCATTTCAAATCTCCTGTCAAAATGCAGTCGTACCCAGAATACGCTTCCGAGTGCTTATCTTATAAAAGACTGCCACCTTGATGGGCAAACGTCAATAGAAATTACTTCTACATAGTCCGGCTGTCGTAGGCCCAGTGCAAGACGGCTTGGCGTTGAACGGGTCGGCAAGTCAGATCACTGGTCCGACAATTATTTTTAATTTGAACGATATGGCGACGAATGGCTACCCAGCGTTTAATTTGACGCTCGTCATCCGGGCCGCGGCGACCCAGGTAGTAACGACAATACCACTGGAACCAGCCCCGCGGGTCATCTCTATAAATCCAACCTTTTTCCTGCCATACGGAAAGAGGCTGACTAGCGTTCACTTTAAAAAGATTAATATTTTTATCACGACGATAGGAATCAGGTTTTTGAAACTTGGCTTTAGTAAACCAATCTTTGGGGAATTCATCGGTGCAGTCGCGCAGGTAAACGCCGCCAAAAACTCCCAAGGCCAACATTTGCTTGGGGGTAAGATCGGGTTTAAACCTCGCAGCAAAATTTTTACCTTCCCGCTCGGTTAGTTGATAGGAATAATTTTGCTGCATCCGGTCGTTAACCCGAATCAGTTTGGGTGACATTAGTTTAGTGACCAAATCAAATAATTTAAGTAGCCCGCAAAACTAACCCACATAATATAAGGTAGGAGGAGCCAGGCGGCCGCTCGAGAAATTTTACCAAAGGCGATCATGGTCGCCAAAATAGCGAGCCAGAGAAAAATAAGCTCAACCAAAGCGGCGCCGGGGGAACGTAAGGCAAAGAAGATAATCGACCAAAGGGTGTTTAAAACTAGTTGGCCTATAAAAATACTTAGCGCGATTTTGACCTCTCGGCGGTCCCAACCTCGCTTCCAAACCAAGAAGGCGGCAATGCCCATGAGCGCAAACAGTGTTGTCCAAACGGGACCAAAGACCCAGTTTGGCGGAGCAATTTCGGGCTTGTTAAGAGTTTGATACCAGCCGGTAATGGAGGGTGTCGTAAATACCGAACCAATAATTCCCGCGAGCTCTGACCCAATGATCGCAATAATCAGTTTGTAACTGTTTTTCATATACTCATAATTATATCACTCTGTTAGAATTACCACATGTCTAAAAAAACCATTTCGGCTGGTACCGCTCACCAACTACCCGCCGACTTAAGTCGCGCACTCTTATCATCAGCTAAGGCTTTAGCGGCCTGGGAGGACATTACGCCCTTAGCGCGGAATGAGTGGATTTGCTGGACGATCTCTGTCAAAACCCAAGCGACTAGGAATCAGCACGTAGCTAGAACCATAGCCGATTTAGCAAAAGGCAAACGTCGGCCATGTTGCTGGGTGGGTTGTGTCCACCGCACCGATAAGCCAATGAGCCGATCGCAAAAGTTTGTATTAAGTAGAGCGAAAAATTAAATCGCGGCTCCGTCGCCGAGATTCATTTGAGATTTGTATCGCTCAATAACCTCTGGGTGCTTGCCCTCCTTGCACTCAGCAACAAATTTGTCGGCGGCGGCTTGGTTTTCGAAGGTTGTGTAAGCAAGGGTGCCCTCACAGACAGCATCAATATTAATTTTACCCTGACCGTCCGTGTTGGTTGGTACTTCGGTGGTGGTAGAGGGGGAAGGCCGGGTAATCATAAAATAACCAGCAATGATTACCAGCAGAACGAGGACAAAAATTAAGAATTTTTTATTTGGTTGCGTCATTTTGTTTGTTAGATTTTTTGGTAAGAAAATAACCGCCCACGCCTAATATTACCAGAAGGACCACCCCAATGAGAATATACTTTTCAAATTTTGAGACCATTTCGGAATAGGTAAAATACAGCTCACCAACCTGCCAGCCCACAAGGCCCAAGACGAAGGCTCTAATAAATGAACCAATACTGGTAACGACAATAAATTTCTTGAAGGGGTAACGAACGACGCCGCAAAAGCCGGAGATGGCGACCCCGGGGATAATCGGCAAAATTCGTAAAACAAAAAGAGTGATTTCGTCGCTGCGGCCACGCGTTAGCTTGGCTTCCAGTTTCTCGATGTCCTCCCATTTTATCCCGGTCCAGCGTTTGGTCTTCTCGATTACTTGTTTGCCTCCAAAAAACCCAAGAGCATACACGGCGGCGGAGCCAATACTAATGCCCACTGCTACCGGCAGAGCGATTACCAGCGCCGCCCGAACCAAGATCTCAGCCCAGGCAACACTTGCCGGTAGGAGAAAAAACCCCGCGGCCAGCGGTACGATTGGGGAGGGAACTGGCGCCACCACCTCTTCAATAAAGGTGGCCACCAGCACGCCCCACGCCCCATAGGCCGAGATTATTGATTGGATGTAGACAACGAGGGCCTCGATCATAAGGTATTGTTAGTTTTGGTTTTAAGGGAAGTATAAACATCAATTAAGGCCAAGCAGATACTCATGGCCAAAGGTCCTAAGAGAAAACCCAAGGGGCCAAAAAAGGCTAAACCACCCAGGACGGAAATAAAGACTGCCAAGGGGTGGAGTTGTAAGCCTCGACCTACCAGCTTCGGGCCCAAAAAGTTATCGACCAAACCAATAGCCACAACGCCCCAGATCAATAATCCCAAACTTCCAAAGGTGTTACCAGTAAGAAAAAGAAAGATAACCGCTGGCATCACCACCACGGCGGTGCCGATCCCGGGGACAAAGGCGGCAATAACTGCGACGCCTCCCCATAGCACCGGATTTGGTACCCCAAAGAGCAGAAAGCCGATACCGGTTAGGGCACCCTGGGTCAGACCAATAACCAGACTTCCTTTTACGGTGGCCGATATTGCTGCCTTGAGTCGGGAAGCAATAAACTCATCGTCCGGATCATCCAGGGGACTTAGGGTGACTAAATATCTTTTTAGTTTGCCGCCATCTTTAAGAAAGAAATAGAAAGCCGTCAGGAAGACTAGAGCATTGAGCAGGACTTTGGCAAAACTGGAGAAGATGTTACCAAAGTTTTGAATCACCACTTCTAAACCTTGCCTGAGATACTGATCAAAGTTAATTTCAAAATCAGCAGGAATGGGTAGCACGGTGCGAACCTGATTTACTAAATTGTTTGCCGAGCTAAGAAAGTTTCCATCTTTACCCAAAAGGGTTTGGTATAGCTGACTGGATTCTTTAAAAATTTGAGTCCCGAGCAGCGAAGTGGGTAATAAAACTAAAATGACAGCGATAAACGTTGTAGCAAACGCGGCTAGACTCTTGTTGTTCTTTAGTCCACCCAGGGCCTCCCGATATATTGGTTGAAAAAGAAAAGCAAAAACGGCCGCCAAAATCAGCGGACCCAAAAATGGTTTCGCAATGAAATAAAGCACGACAACAGACGCGGTCAAAGCGAGAATTAAGAAATATAGAGAATGGTGATTTTTATTCATCAAACTAAATTGCTGCACCGGCACCAAGATTGAATTGAGCTTTATATTGCTCAATAACCTCTGGGTGCTTCCCCTCTTTACACTCCACTATAAACTTGTTAGCGCTCGCCTGATTCTCAAACGTCATATAAGCAAGAGCGTTTTGACAAACCACATTAATATCTAACTTGCCTTGTGAATTTGTTGAATTTGTGTTGGTGGTATTGGTGGTTGTATTGATTGTCGGCTCGGCAGTTTTAGATGGATAAAAACGATTAACAGCAAAATAACCCGCGACCGCAATAATCAAGATTACAACAATTATTAAAAATTTATTATTTTTCATGTTCATAATCATAACACAATTAGACTTTGCGATCAAAAAATTACTCTAACTTATTATCAGTTTTTTTGTAAAGCGAGTCAGACAAAATAAGAAGAGAGGAAGTGATTGGTGCTCGCGGCCATCTTCTCGATTTGCTGGACAGCAGAACATTCCGTCAGAATTTGGGCCCGGGCCGCCTGGTCTAAATTAACCGCTCAGACCCCAGTCTATTTCTTGAGCGCAGCGGAAGCGAGGTAAAGTCCGAATGCAACAGCGATGACAATAAGCAATGCTGTGTATTTTGCGAATACCTCCGGCCAGTTTGCACCAATGGCAATACCGACACAGACCACAGAGGCCTTCAGCATGCCTGCTTGCCACCAGGTAAATGTGTAATTTTTAAATATGTTCATCTTTTATTTCTTAACAATATCATCAGTGGCTATATATGCTTTTCCTTTCTCACTCAAAACACTAACACCTCTCTTAGCACTTTCTAGTAGACCCTGTTTCTTTAAATAAAATCTTGACCATGCGACTCGATAGGTAAGTTTTGTTTGACTGCCTTTATGAATCTCTTCTCTTTCCTCAGAAGTAAGAAGAAGCATGTCAGCAACAATGCGCTCAACTTCTCGGACGGGAGCAGATCCTCCAAGCTGGTTCACTGCTTTTAAAACATATTTATGTAACTTTTCATACGGAGGTATTGGCATGCGGGCATTATACACTACTTTAGAGTCAGGGAAACTAAGTAGAGTAGATACACCCACGGCCCATTTACCTAAATATGCGGCTGAGGAGAGGACGATGTACAGGTAAAGACAACTTTACATTCTGAACTTTGGTATATATAATCACTTACATCCAAACGCATGACAGAACACATCAAAAATGAGGTAAGCAAACTGCGCACAGAAACTGGTGTGACCCAGGAAGATTTAGCGACAAAAGTGAATGTCAGCCGCCAGACCATCATTGCCTTGGAAAAAGGTAACTACACACCCTCAATTTTACTAGCCCTTAAAATCGCTGGTTTCTTTGAGATGCCTGTCGAGAAAATATTCAAAATAGCCTATGAAAAATAACCTCAAAGAATCAATGGCTACCATCGGTCTTATCGTAATAGCAGTATTGCTCCTAAACCCGTTTCATTTCTGGATGCCGGACATGATGGTTATGAGCATGCTTGCCTGCGCACTAGTTTTATTCGCTATATTTGCCAGCTTTATTCTTCGTGAGAAATCTATTGATGAAAGAGATGACCAACATCGAACGCTTGCCGGACGAAATGCTTTCCTCGCGGGATCAGCAACCCTCATTCTGGGAATTATTGTTCAAGGATACTCTCACGCTGTTGATGAATGGCTTGTGGTTGCTCTTATTGTCATGGTGGTAACCAAGATCGGTACTCGCATGTGGAGTGACAGGAATATGTAAAGTCTACTTTACATTCTGTTTTGTATTTTATATACTTACAAGTATTAAGAATTAACAGCTAACATTATTTTATGAATAAAAACACAGGAATTATTATTGGGATTATTGCACTTGTGGTTATCGTCGGTGGAGTATATGCCTCAATGAAAAGCAGCGACAGTGCAATAATGAAACAAGAAGACACAAGCATGATGAAGAGTGACACGATGATGAAAGCAGGATCATACGAAGCTTACGCTCCAGAAAAGATTGCTATGGCATCTGCCGATCATGACATTGTTTTATTCTTCAGAGCCGGATGGTGCCCAACATGCCGAGCTGTAGATGCTGATATTAAGTCAAACCCTGGAAAGATTCCTTCAAGCCTCACGATTCTCGATGTGAATTACGATGACTCCACGGCGCTCAAACAAAAGTATGGCGTTACCTATCAGCACACTTTTGTTCAGGTTGATAAAGATGGCAAACTTATTAAAAAGTGGAGTGGCAGTCCAACGCTCACTGCGCTTGTAGCAGAAGTAAAATAGCATGTTGCTCCTCCTCATTTCATTTATCGCTGGGGTCCTGACAGTGCTTGCGCCCTGCATTCTGCCGCTTCTGCCGGTTATTGTCGGCGGAACACTTTCGGATGGTGGCACTGCAGGATTCAATAAGAGAAAAGCGTTTACCATCATCCTTTCTCTTGGAGTATCAGTCATCGCCTTTACGCTACTTCTTAAGGCGAGTACGATCTTCATTGATATTCCCGAGTATGTGTGGAAATGGATTTCAGGAGGCATTGTGATATTTCTTGGCCTCGTCACGTTCTTCCCGTCGCTGTGGGAAAATAAGTTACTGGCGAAACTCAGTGCTAGGTCAAACATCTTACTCGGTAAGGGTGATCAGAAAAAGAATTTCTGGGGCGATGTTATCGTCGGCGCTGCACTCGGTCCTGTGTTCTCGACATGCAGTCCGACATATTTCATCGTTCTGGCTACCGTTTTGCCTGTCAACTTCTTCCTCGGATTGACCTATCTGCTCACCTATACAATCGGCCTCTGTCTTTCACTTCTTATTGTTTCTATCGTCGGACAGAAGATAATGAACAAGCTCGGCGTTGTTGCAGATCCAAATGGATGGTTCAAGAAAACGCTCGGTGTCATATTCCTCATTGTCGGTGTTGCTATTATCGGAGGATTAGATAAAAAGCTTCAATTATCCTTACTGGATGCCGGATTCTTTGATGTAACAAAAATCGAACAGACGCTTTTACAGAAGAATAATGCACCGCAAACTACACCAACACCAGACACTCCCGTAGAAAATACAACAATGAAAAAAGATTCAGGTTCGTATCTCACTATGGAACAGAAACAAACCAAATATAAAAAGGTCCCAGAGCTCAGCTCAATCGATGGATACGTCAATACTGACGGTAAGCCAATTACTCTTGCTGAACTTAAAGGGAAAGTAGTGCTCCTTGATATCTGGACCTACAGCTGTATCAACTGTCAACGCACGCTACCGTACATAAATGATTGGTATGCAAAGTATAAGGATCAGGGATTGGTTGTCGTCGGTCTCCATACCCCCGAATTCGCATTTGAGAGAATTCAGTCAAATGTAGAGAAAGCGGTAGAAAGATTTGGTATCAAATATCCAGTTGTGCTCGATAACGATTACTCGACATGGAATGCGCTCGGCAATCAATTCTGGCCGCGCAAGTATCTTGTAGATATTGATGGATATACTGTCTATGACCATATCGGTGAAGGAAACTATGAGGAAACTGAGAAAGCGATTCAGAATGCCCTCAAAGAACGCGCATCGCGCATGGGTATGGAAGATCAGGTTTCTACTACCATAACAAAGCCCGCGGATGTTGTGACCGTCGATACGAGCAAGGTAAAAAGCCCGGAGACATATTTCGGATCGTCACGAAATCAATATCTTGCAAACGGTACTACTGGTCGGGCCGGTGAACAAACTCTCTCTATTCCTTCAAACATTTCTTTCAATAAATTATATCTTGGCGGTACGTGGAATATGACATCAGAATATGCCGAGAGTAAAAGCGCAGGGAGTGTGGTCTTTAATTATGAGGCAAAAAATGTCTACATCACCGCAGGATCAGCAGAAGGGGTCGAAGTCGAGATCTACAAGGATGGTGTGTTTGTAAAGAAAATATTGATCAAAGACGAAACACTCTATCCACTCATTCAAGATGCTGAATACGGAAAGCATACACTTCGCATTGTGGTGCCAAAAGCCGGATTACAAGCATTTACTTTTACCTTTGGATAAATTATAGAATATATTTTATAATGCTATGCATCGTTTAAAACACCAACTAGTAATAACTATTGCTGTTGTGGCAGTATGTTTGCTTGTACTAGGTTTTGTATTTTACAAACAAACATCTTCTCTTCCATCACAAAGCATGCCCGAAAATGCCTCAAATAAGGATCATTGGAAAGAGATTCTCACTCCGGAGCAATACCATGTCTTAAGAGAAGCGGGAACGGAAGTTCCATTTACTGGCGTACTCAATCACGAGAAGCGCAAAGGAACGTACTATAGCGTTGGCTGTGACAAGCCACTTTTTAGATCTGAACAAAAATACGACTCTGGTACTGGCTGGCCAAGTTTCTTTGCACCCATATCTGATGGCGCCCTTATACTCCGTAAAGAAACAGGGCCTTTTGATGATCGGATTGAAGTTCTTGATACCTGTGGCTCACATCTTGGTCATGTATTTGATGATGGGCCACAGCCTACTGGTAAGAGATTCTGCATGAACTCTGTAGCATTGTACTTTGTGCCGGATGAGGAATAGGAATATTTTGGAAGACGAATAAGGCCACTAGAGAAGGTTAGACCTCCAAAGTATCAAGCAATAAAAGACAAAACCCCACAAATTGTGAGGTTTTGTCACTAGGGCTTCCCAAACTGGACGAGTTCAGAACTAACGATTGGGTAAAAGCGGTGAGAGAAATTAGCAAATTAAATTTAGTATAAAAAAAAGAACCCCTATTATTTATATTCGTTGGGGTTCAATGCGAGTTTTTTTTGTTCTGCTTGCGGGACACGATATTTCCGACATCTGGCTGGATGGTCACGGTTCCCTAGGGCAACGCATCGCCGGCACGGTAAAGTGCGGGTCCGCCAACGCTCAGAATTTGTCCTTCGAGGTCGCCCTTGAGTTCGTCGATAGCATTGAGAACGCGTTGGCGACTTTCACTGTCACCCAGATGTAGAACGTTGGCACGTCCACCACTGTAATGCCAGTCGACTTGAGCCTCGGCCTTCTCTGCTACGGCCTGGACCCAGGACTCGATAGCGTTGGAGCGTCCCGACAGGACGCAGACACCCTCACCTTCACTGAAAATGTCGGTATTGCACGGTGGTGGGGTTGGTCCATCGGTTGCCATACATCAGCTCCTTTCTTTTGTTTTAAGCCCAAGAACTCACTGTTTTCAAGACCCGTCTAACGATAGTACATTACTAAGGTTAAGTCAAACTGGGTTTCGCGGCCGGGGACTCTTTCCCCACGGGGAAGGGCAAACTCCAGCCCTTAACCCAACAGGTAAATTAAAGTTATTGACTTTGTATTTTATATAGTATAACATTCAAATATGCATTTGAATGAATTAGCAAAGTTAATGCGCACAGCTGGAGATGAAAGCAGGTTAAAAATTCTGTGCGTTATCTTTAATAAGAAAAAGGTATGCGTGTCTGACATAGCAGAGGAATTGAATATGAGTGTCGCAATCATATCTCATCACCTCCAGGTTATGTCCAGAGAAGAATTAGTGCTGCCTATACGTGAGGGTAAAAGGATTTGTTACGAACTTCCAAAGGACAAGTTTGTAAACGATCTAAAGAAATTCATTTGCAAATATAAGTAAAATAAAACTATGAATACAAAAAATCACAAAGTTATCGTTTACTCAACACCAAGTTGTCCATACTGTGTATATGCCAAAGAGTATTTTAAAAAAAATAATGTTCCGTTTGAAGATATAGATGTGACAAGAGACAGAGTTAAGGCTCAAGAAATGGTTACAAAAAGTGGTCAGATGGGGGTACCGGTTATAGATATTGATGGCACTATTTTGGTGGGCTTTCAACCAGAAGTCTTTGGCTCATTACTGAAATAGAGAAGGAAAGAAAAAGGACTTCTGTGTTGTATTAGAGGTAGAGAGTTTATCAATTTAATCAATCTAAAACAGTATGAAGAAAACAACATTAGGATTAGGGGCTTTAGCACTTCTCTTGGGTTTAATAGCAGTTTCTGCTAGCCCGGCTCTTGCATCTAAAGGTGACCCAGCAGTAAAGGGTCCAAACTATTCAACAGAGCGCCACACAGCAATGCTAAAAGCTTTTGAGAATAAGGACTACTCCGCATGGAAAAACCTGATGCAAAATCGGGGCAAGGTTTCTCAAGTTATTACTGAAGCAAATTTTGCAAAGTTTGTTGGCGCCCATGATTTAGTTTTGCAAGGCAAAACAGTCGAGGCACAAAAGATTCGCCAAGAACTTGGACTAGGATTACAGAATGGTTCTGGTAGAAACTTAAATCGCTAAATAGAATAAGCTAATATTCAAACTCCGACATTTGTCGGAGTTTGATGTATGGGATTGGGGCATAGGGTAAAATGCAAGCATGAGCGAAACTATGGATGAAACTCTAAAACTAACAGATGAAGAAATGGTAGAAAAAGTTCGCACAAACGATCGAGATCTTTACGCTGTCATTATTGATAGATATAAAAGTAAACTCTTAAGATATGCTACAAATCTAGTTCGTGATGAAGATAAGGCTAGTCATGTTGTGCAAGACTCTCTGGTAAAAGCCTATATAAACCTTAACGGTTTTAATACTAAAAAGAAATTTTCCAGCTGGGTATATCGCATCGTTCATAATGAAGCGATGAATGTATTGAAGAAGTATCAAAAGGAGGTACCGATACTGGATGATTTTGATTTTGAAAGTGAGGAGGATATTACTAAAGACTTTGAACAAAAGGAGACAATATTATATGTAGAGAAGTGTTTAAATTTAATGCCACTTATATATTCTGAACCGCTCACTCTCTATTATTTAGATGAAAAGTCGTATGAAGAGATAAGTGATATCCTGAGAATCCCGATGGGTACCGTAGCCACACGCATGAGTCGAGCGAAAAAATTAATGAAACATATATGTCAAAAGAATTAAAAAGTATTACTGATAATATCATGGATCAGATCCATGGGAAGGAGATAAAAATGAGACCAAGAGCATATTTTATTGCTGGTTCAGCTCTTACTTTTGTAGGACTTGTTTCATCTGTAGTCGTCTCAGTTTTCTTGGTCGGACTAATGAGATTTTCACTGCGATCACATGGTCCAATGGCGGGCTATAGAATTGATCAGATGCTCTCTAGCTTTCCTTGGTGGGCACCCGTACTTGCCATCGTTGGATTGATAGCTGGTATCTGGTTACTCCGCAAATATGATTTTTCTTTTAAAGTAAATTTTAAAGTGGTGATTATAGGATTCACTCTAGCTGTTATTGCCGGCGGTTGGGTTGTCGATAACATAGGATTAAACGATGCCCTCATTCGTAGGGGGCCAATGCAGGGTGTAATGAGACGGTACATACAGGACAACAATTTACATGGTGCACCAGGTGCTGGTTCTAGTTGGGACAAGAGGTTTTAATAATGATTGTTAATGACTAGAGTTTTTTATCGATTTTTTTGTAGAGTGAACCGGTAAAGATTAAAATTGCTAGGCCAATTATGAAGACCAAGATCGGCGAGTCCTGGAGGACGGGGACTTGGGCAATCACTGCTTCGAAGCCGTGGAGTACCGAGGTGACTCCGAAAAGGATAAGCAGCGAGAAGGTTAGGGGATACTTTCGAAAAACGCCCTTGGTCTTTGCGCCCATGTAACTGTTAGTGCTTTCAGTTATTTTCTCGATGTTGTGAAGTGGGTCGTTTAGCATGTCTAAAATTATAACGGGTATAGAATAAAAAAGAAAACCGCCTCCAACGGTTTTTGTTGGTAGGCGGAAATTGTTAGCGAGGTCGACGTGCTATCCAGTACACACGTCCATTGGTCGACAGGATAAAACCTTTCAGGTCACCGCTCTCCCTAATTTTGGCCCGTAGACCAACGGTGTCGCTCATCTGAACCTCTTTCAAAAATTCGTAGCCTTTCGCGAAAAAGGTTTTTGCCTGTTCCAATGTGGTGGGCTCATAATGGTTTGCCTTAATGGCAAGAAGGAGGGCCCGATCCGCTTCAGTCAGTGGTAAGCAAAGAAATTTCTGCCACTCTTCTTCCGATAACTGAGTCGCTGGATATCTCGTAAAATCATATCCTTTAGGGTCCCAATATTTTTTGGCCATAACGGGCTCCTGTGAAGGTTGCTTTCTCAAAAAACCATTGTTCTCAAGTCCGGTCTAACGATAGCACATTATTAAAGTTAAGTCAAAGGTGGCTCCGCGGCCAGGGCCTCGACTACCGTCGCGGGTACTTTTCGGCTCGCCGCTGGCGACCAACGAAAAGTCTTTCTCGCCCTGGACGCGAGCCAAGCAGTTGGCTCGCTCGCGCCGGAGCTTGGCGCAAAGTAAAAGCCCCCAAATGGGGGCCTTAACTTTACGCTGCTCCGCGGCCAGGGCTCGAACCTGGGACATCCTCGTTAACAGCGAGGCGCTCTACCGACTGAGCTACCGCGGAATCTGGGTTTAGCGAACGTGCTTATCTTAGCAAAAACGTCAAATTATTCAAATCCGGGCTCTCTAGACCAAAGCCAAACTGTGGTAGGATTAGGTGGTTATGAGTAGTAAGACCTTGATCTATTTGGGACTAGCCATTGGTTCGGTGTTCGGGGGTTGGCTCCCAGTGTTGTGGGGCGAGAGCTTCCTGTCTTTTTCCTCCGTCGTTTTAACAGCAGTTGGGGGACTGGCCGGTATTTATTTGGGTTTTAAGTTGTCACAAAACTTGGCTTAAGGTGAAAAACTTTTTCTTTCAAACTGTTTCGCCCACAATTTTGCGCCTGGTGTTGGCGGCTTTTTTGGCTTTGGTGGGGGCGACGGCTTATTACTACGTTCTATTATATAACGAGGAGCAGCAGCTGAGAGTGGCCCTGAATGAAATACAGACCAAACTGGCCCAGACCGAGCAAACCCTGGCACAAACCAAAAATCAAAATGGGGAACTTTCCACCGCTCTGGAAAATGAGAAGGAGTTGACCACTGAGTACACAGGCCGAATTTCCAGCCTAAGTGAGACGGTAAGTACATACGAAAAGTTGCATCACCTTGATCCGGAGTTATTAAAGAAGTATTCCAAAGTTTATTTTTTGAACGAGAACTACAGTCCGGTGAGTTTGGGTCCGATTGCTACCAGTAGTCTGTTTGATAAAAATAAGTCAGCTCAACTTTACAGCAACATCTTGCCTTACTTGGATCGAATGATTTCGACCGCTAAGGCGGATAAGAATATTACTTTGGAAGTTGTTTCCGGTTACCGTTCCTTCACCACGCAAGCGGCGATTAAATCACAATATAAAGTTTTGTATGGCAAAGGCGCTAACCAGTTTTCATCAGATCAAGGTTATTCGGAGCATCAATTGGGAACAACGGTTGACCTAACGACGCCAAAGGTGGTGGCGATGTCGCTCGACTTTGCTAAGTCACCAGCCTTTGCTTGGTTGCAAGAGAATGCCCACAAGTATGGCTTTGTTCTGTCTTACCCCAAACAAAATCAGTATTATCAATTCGAGCCATGGCACTGGCGCTTCGTGGGAATTGAACTGGCGACTAAACTATATAGTGAGAAGAAATTCTTCTACGATCTCGACCAACATGAAATTGATGTTTACTTAATTAAGATTTTTGATTTATAATGGCGAATATATGCTGAGAACCTTTCTGGCCTCGGTTGCCATTCTTTTTTTGGCTCTTCTGACTTACTTCGTTACCACTCCGTCATTTAAACATCAGCTTGCTACTGTTGGACTAACTGACAGTAGCTACAGCGATGATTTCGGCGACGCCAGCGGTGTTGAGACTCTAACCAACGTGTTGGTGAGTGGTGGCGCCGCCTCGCCGGACCCTGAGGCGTCAAGTTCGGTTTCGCCAGTGGACACCTCTGGAACATTGGCGGCCGGTCTAATTGCCCTCTTTCATTTTGACGGTAGTGTTTCCAATGCCACAACGACTAGTATTACGGCTTCAGTCTTAGGTAATACGGTTTGTAATGTTTCTAGTATTAGTGGTCTAGATCAGGCTTGCAGTTTTGATGGATCGAGTGGGGGTATAAGTTTGGGCAACATTGATGTTTTAGAACAACAAGCGGGCTTGACGGTGGCGGCCTGGGTAAAGCCCACCGCCACCGCGGAGGTTCGGCGCGTGATTATGGAAGAGGATAATGTGTTTACTTTGCAAACCCAATCAACAAACGGTGGGGTAATTGGAGCTCGTTTGTATAACGCTAGTGTTGGTGTTGATTCTTGGGCAAGCGCGCCACCGACGGCCGGTGCTTGGGTGCATGTGGCCGTTGTTTACAATGGTAGTAACGTCACTACTTACATTAATGGTGTTGCTCAGACCCCGGCTTCTTTAACTGGCAACACGCGAGGTCCGGTGCAGGGTAACGTGACGATTGGTGGGGGAGTTAATAGTACGGATCGCGTTTGGAATGGCCTGATTGACGAAGTGGGTATCTGGAACCGCGCTTTAACCACGCTAGAGTTGCAATCACTTAGTGCGGGAGCCGATGAGGAGGTTTCTTACCAGCTGCTCTCTAAGGTGATTGATATGGGTGGAACATTTACTTCAATTACCGGCACGCTCACGGGTACCGATCTTTCCGGCGCCGTCTTGGAGATTAGTCCGAGTGGTAGTGGTGACTGGTGTACTATCACCTCGGGCGAGGCGGTGAGTGCTTCCAGTTGTGATATTTCGGGTGAGACCTTTTACTATCGAGTCACGTTAACGGATGTTGACTCGTCTATCTCTAATGTTGATTTTGAGTGGTCCAATGAGGAAGCTGAACCAGCTAGTGCAGTAACTTATTATGTCTCACCGAGCGGCTCCGATGGCAACGCTGGTACGGCCCAGGCTCCGTTTAAAACCATCCAGCGCGCCATTAACTTAACGACTGAGCCGGGGACTACGATTATTGTGGCGGCGGGTACCTATAACGAACAGCCCGTTATTTATCAAAAAGACGGCACCGCTCAGGATCGAATGATCCTTAAGGCGGCACCGGGTACCACGCCAGTGATTGACGCCACGGCCAAAGCGGAGACATTTGGTTTGCGAGTCTTCCACTCAGCCTATTGGACAATTGATGGTTTTGAGGTGACAAATGTCACGGGCTCGGGTATTCAAGTGGAGGATGGTGACCATGTGATTGTTAAAAATATTAAATCTCACGATAATACTGGTACCGGGATTATCGTTTTAGCTAGTGATGATGCGAGGATTGAATACAACGAAGTTTATCGAAATGCTTTGGGTATCAAAGTTAGCACCGAAACTCTCGATAGTGTTTTGGTTCAAAGTCAGCGACCCATTGTCCGTTATAATTTAGTTTATAAAAATATTCTGGGCGGTGGTGGGGCTGATGGAATCGATGTGAATGGTGGTGATGGGGGAATTGCCGAATACAACCTGGTCTGGCAAAACTACGATGATGGTATTGATAATAGTTCCAGCAGTGGTGGCGTCGAGCATGCCTCAGGTATTATTTTTCGCTACAACGCTACTTGGTTAAATGGCCCGACGCGGGCTTGCGTAGGCGAGGCCGACTACGCCGCCTGTGTGCAGTGTCCAGAGAATGGTGATTGTGGTAACGGTGCCGGTATTAAAACCTCGACTAATACCGGGGGTGATAACCTAATTCATCATAATATTTCTTTCGATAACGATTCTTCGGGTTTTGATAATGATCAAGAGGCCAACTGGGGACCAAACCGTTTTTACAATAATACTGCCCACAATAATGCCAAGGGTATTGCGCTAGACATGGCGGGGGTGACCAATCTAAATTCGGCCGCCTATGTTAAAAACAACATCCTAACTGGATCACGTAGCCCCAGCGCTTACGGCGGTGACCTGCGTCCCAGTGGTACCTATTCAATTAATTCCTCTGATTACAACTTTATTGGTGATGGTTTACTGCCAGCTGGACATGACACACACTCGTTAAGTGGTGATCCACTCCTGGTTAATCCTGACGGCGACATTGATGTTGATTATGGCGGCAATGGTGGCATTGCTGGCAAGTGGCAATTTATTTGGGATCAAATTGCTTACAATTTTTCGCTCCAAGAGGACAGTCCGGCGATTGATACGGGTATTACAATCACCGATGCCACCACGACCGAGAATGTTACTAATGGTTATGTTGGATCGGCACCAGATCTAGGTGCGTTTGAATATGATCCAGAGGGCTCAGCACCGACCACTCATGTTATTACAGCCTCAGCGGGCAGTAATGGCTCAATTTCACCCACTGGGTCGGTGAGTGTGGTGCAAGGAGCCAATCGGGCCTTTACAATTACTCCTAGCGCGGGATATAACATTGCTAGTTTGGTTGTTGATAGCGTGAGTGTGGCAACTAGTACCACCTATACTTTTACTAATGTGACGACAGCTCACACGATTGCGGTGACTTTTGTGGCCGAAAGTGTGCCGGACAGTGGTAATGGTGGCGGGGGCGGTGGTGGAGGAGGTGGCGGCTCAAGTGGGAGTTCGAGTGGATCAAACAATCAAAGCCCGACTGTCGTGGTTGGGGCGACGACCACCATCACCCTGTCGGCGCTTCCCACTTTCCCGCCGCTCACCGGTTTATTCGCCATCTACACCCGTGGTGCTCACGTCACTCAATTACAGCAAATGTTAGCGGTTGATAAATTCTACACCGGAGCAGTCACAGGTTATTATGACGAGTCCACCATTAAAGCGGTTCAAGCTTTCCAAACCCAGTACAATATTTTAAAGTCCGGTAGTCCGCAAACAAACGGTTATGGCTTGTCTGGTCCAATGACGCGAGCAAAGCTAAACCAACTTTATGCGGCAACGACCATTGCTCCTAGAGCGACACTGGCGCCGCTGACTAGTTTATTTGCCGTTTATACCCGGGGTGCCCACGTCACGCAGCTCCAACAAATGTTGTCTTTGGATCGATTTTATACGGGCGCGATTACTGGTTATTATGACGACGCGACTATTAAGGCGGTTCAAGCCTTCCAAAGCAAGTACAATATTTTACAATCAGGCACCCCCCAAACAAATGGTTTTGGTTTGTCGGGTCCAGCGACCAGGGCCAAGTTAAATCAAATCTATGCCACCGCTCCAGTTACCGCTAATGCGGGCGTCGGGACAGAGATTGCTAATCAGATTAGGCAGTTACAGGCACAACTGCTCAACGTTCTACGGAATCTGGGGGGCTTGGTTGGCCAGTAGCATCTGTATGAAAAATAGGGTAGATTCTTTACGTGATTAACGATCCAGGAACATTTTTAGCGGCGCTGTTAAAGACGCCGCATCTCGTTCAAGCTAAGCCTAGCCCTAATGGTCAGTGGGTCGCTTGGGTCTGGCAAAACTTAAGCCCGGTAGGCGATGTTTTTGTGGCGCCCACTGATGGCAGCGCCCCCGCCAGACGCCTAACGGATTTTAAGGAGAGTACCTACGTTGCGTCCTGGTCGGATGATAGCCAGAGTTTGATTGTTAAGCATGATAGGGGTGGTGATGAGCGTTGGCAGCTTTACCAAGTTTCGGTGACTGGTGGTGAGCCGAAGTTGGTGTTGATGGAACCCGGTGGCTTTATTAACGCCGCCGAGTTAAGCCCAGACGAAAAGTATTTGCTTTATGGGCTTAACCAAAATGTTTATCGCAAAAATTTAACTAGCGGTGTGGCTGATCTTTTGGCGGCGCCGGCCGGCGTGATCACTAGTCGGCCACGTTTAAATTCCCTGGGTAATAAAATTATCTATACCCGAGCCGATCGCCATCCGGCCGGCCGGCAAATCTGGCTCGTTAATTTTGACGGCACCGAGGATCAGGAAATTTTAAATTTTGGTGATCAGGTTAAGGTGGGGGCAAGTTGGCTACCGGACGGGGAGCGACTTATTTTTACTGCGGAGACCTCAACTCATCGCCGTGTCGGACTTTACACGGTAGCGACGAAAGCGGTTGAGTGGTTAATTGATGACCCCGAGCGTAATATTGAGGACGCTTATGTGCCCTTTGGCAGTGAGCAGGCCGTGATTATTGAACTTAAAAACGCCACACCACAGTGTTCTTTGTTACGATTGGATAATAAAACCGAAGAGCGAATTAGTGGTCCTCACAACTTGTTACCTCTGGCGCCCCTGGCGGATGGCCGCTGGCTCTCTTGGTATTATCATTCGGAACAGCCGGCCGAGCTGGTGATTCACGAGCCGCACACAACATCGTTAGAGCGCGTGGTGACCAATGTTTATAACTATGTTGAGTATCGGCCAGAGGATTTAGTTCAGGCCGAGAATTATACTTGGAATTCGGTTGACGGTTTAGAGATTCAAGGCTGGCTTTACCGACCAAGGGTAAATAATGGGGGAACAGTTGTGCTGGTCCATGGCGGACCAACATACCATTCAGAGAATGAATTTGATGCTGAAATTCAATACTTACTAGCTCGGGGATTTACCGTGCTTGACCCTAATTATCGCGGCAGTACGGGATTTGGGTTGGCTTTTCAGAATTCAATTAAGCTCTCGGGCTGGGGCGGTGATGAACAATTAGATTTAAAATTTGGAATTGAAGCCCTAATCAAAGATGGTGTGGCCACGCCCGGCAAGGTGGGAATGATGGGTACCTCGTACGGCGGTTATTCCTCCTGGTACGCGATCACTCACTGGCCGGTAAATATTGTGGCGGCCGCGGTCCCAATTTGCGGCATGACCGATTTGGTCGTGGATTACGAGACTACTCGCCCGGACTTACGGGGTTATAGTGAGGAAATGATGGGCGGAACACCTGCCGAGCAGTCGGAGAAGTATCGCGAGCGCTCACCACTGCACTTTATTCAAAACATTAAGGGCAAACTGCTCATTGTTCAAGGTCAGAATGATCCCAATGTGACGCTGGAAAATTTAACCGTAGCCGAAGCGGCGCTCAAGCAAAATAAAATTTCCTATGAGACTTTGATTTTTGATGATGAAGGACATGGCATAAAAAAGCC
>CAZQDR010000005.1:32479-52031 GCA_964591715.1 uncultured Candidatus Saccharibacteria bacterium
TAATTGCTGGTGAGGATAACCTTAACGTTGAAGTTGGTGTTGCTAGAAAGGCCGCTAAAAGTAAAAATTTGTTCACCGGCTGTTATGTTGGTTCGATAATCACCAGTTTGAATAAAGCCGTTTTGGTTGGCATTCGTGGTGGCTAGGGTCTGATTATTAGAGCTCAACCGGACGGCTTCGCCAGGGGCAAAGCCAATGCCGGTAAATCGGACATTGCTGCCAGCGCGGGTGGTAAATAAGCTCGGAATTACGAGGGGATTATAGGTGCTTTGGTTGGTCGAAACAGTCGACACAAAGGCGTGAGTGATGGCCTTGGTGGGGATGTCGGTGGCATAGAGGTGGACCGGATTTTGACCATGGTTTAATCCGGTGTTTACCAAGAGGGGGCCAATACTGCCGGTCGCGGAGGCTGTCGTCACGGCCGAGTTACTACCCGCGACTAGGACTACCCGGCCAAAGGGGGTAAAGCCCCCACCAGAGACCGTTACGGCGCTTCCAGGGCTAACGTACGCCGAAGGCAGTAGGATAAAAGGGGAGAGCGCCAGGACCATCAGTAAATTGGTTTTCATGCCCGTAGCGTAGAGCTGGCACATGGAGATTTAATTAACCCAGTAATAGGGTAGCTCGTCAAACGTACCCAGCCTCGGCGCTGGTTGGTTTATTCATGAAGCAATCTTCACAAAAAGTATTGTGAAGAGATGGTTAAGACCCGTAGACTGGAGGGTATGACCAAAAAAATTTTACTGGCTTTGGTGACCTTGAGTGCTTTGCTATTTCAAATCACTCCCGTCACCGCGGCTGAATATTTAACTTATGAATTTAAGTCGCCCGAAGTGCTGCGCGAAACAGCGACGGCGGCCGCTAGCACCAATCCGTACTTGTGGGTAGCTCGCGGAGGCCAGTTAAAAATAGTTGATGGTGTTGGCCAGAATGTTGCTGGTAGCCAACTATTTACCGTGCTCACTAAAACTAACGATTGGGATAATGCTAGCTCCAGTGTAGTGGTTAAAGTTCGCAAGATTAGCCCTCTTGGTCGGGTGGTCTTAGTTGGGCACTATCTTAATGGTGATACCTACTATGCTCTAGGCTTAACAGCGGATGGACAGGCGATTATTAAAAAGCAGTTTAGTGGTGCGGAAAAGATTTTACAAACCACCAAAGTTTTCGACACTTTACCACTCGATCGATCCATTGGTTTACAGGGAGAGATGGTGACCAACGCTGATGACAGTGTGACCTTGCGATTGCTAATTGATAAGAACAACAGCGGTAATTGGATCGAGGCTGGCCGTGTCACTGATAAGACGGCCCCTATTCATGAGTCGGGGTCTATTGGTTTGGCGACTCGCAGTGCGGACGTCGTTCTCGATAATCTAAATATTAAAAAAGTAAATCGCCAGGCGCTTGACCCAGTGGTGGTAACCATTAGTCCTCCTGTTGCCCCAACCCAACCAGAGGTGGTGCCGGTAATTGTTACGCCGACCCCGCCACCAGTAACTCCGCCACCGGTAACGGTCGTAGTGGAGCCAGTTAGTGTGCCCAGCGCCGCCGCCGTGGTGCCCCCACTATCAAAGGAGAAAAGCCCCAACGAAAACGGTAATTTAAAATTGAGTTCGGTCTCAGGTTTGCCAGCCACGGTTGCCCCCGGTAACTCTAGCGCGGTCACCGCAAATATTATTAGTGAGGGAGGCGGCAATGCTAACAATGTTACTGTTAACGTTCAACTCTATGGTGCCGACAGTCAAGTGGCCGACGAGGCCGTATTTCCAGGCGTGAATATTCTGCACGAGAATCCTAGTCCCTTTACCCTCAACACCAAGAGCAGTTTGGCCGCGGGAAATTATGCCCTAGCTGTTCGAGTAGATAATGGTGATGGTTTGGTCAATGCTTGGTTTGCTGATGCTGGTACCTTGACGGTCAGCGGGGCAGTAACTAATCGGGAAATTACGCCGATTACCGTCACAAATCCATCAACGCCCAGTACTCCCGCTATTGTTACTAATTCAGCCAATCCCTTTGCTGGTAAAAACTTTTATGTCGATCCCTCCAGTGAGGCTAAGCGCTTAGCCGATGAATGGCGCAGCTCCCGGCCAGCTGATGCTGCCAAGTTAGACAAGATTGCTGGTGTATCGCAGGCGCGTTGGTTAGGTGATTGGAATAGTAATATCGAAAGCGATACTCGCGCCGCGGTTGAGGCCGCCGGCCGCACGGGTAGTTATCCGGTTTTCATTATATACAACATTCCTAATCGTGATTGTGGTGGTTATTCTGCCGGCGGCTCTAATAACCCAGACGGTTATCGCAATTGGGTAAACGGTTTTGTTCGAGGTTTAGGTTCGAGTGAAGCCGCCGTGGTGGTTGAACCAGATGCGCTGGCGGCGATGGAGTGTTTATCGGGAGCTGATCAGCAGACGCGCGTGGACTTAGTTAAGTATGCCGTTGAGAGTATTAAGTCTCAAGGTAAAACTGCGGTCTATGTTGACGCCGGCCACCCTAACTGGACTAGTGCTAATGATATGGCCGCGCGATTGAAGCGGGCGGGGATCGAGCGAGCAGACGGTTTTGCGGTTAACGTCTCCAACTTCTACGGTACGAACGAGAATATTACTTATGGTGAGGCGGTTTCGCAAATTCTTGGCGGTAAGCACTTTATTATTGATACCTCGCGCAATGGCGCTGGTTCCGCAGGCAATGAGTGGTGTAATCCGGCCGGCCGGGCTCTCGGTACGCCTTCCACGGCTAATACCGGCAATAGCTTAATTGATGCTTTCTTTTGGCTGAAGACGCCAGGACAATCTGACGGCAGTTGTAACGGTGGACCTAGCGCTGGCCAGTGGTGGACAGAATACGCTCTTGGTTTAGCGGGGCGCGCAAACTGGTAAGAATGGCTTTAGTCTTTGATTCAATGTCAGCTTCATCATAACGGAGGCGATACTCGTAGAGCGTCATCCCAGGAGAAAAGTTTACCGTTTGAAGCTTCTCATAACGCGTGTCGAAATAAAGTCGGACAGCTTCCTCGTAACCTTGGTCATAACTTAGTAGCACCCAGATATTTTGGTACTTATCGATGGTTGCTTTGACATCGGCGTCGAGTGTCTCGGCGGCAAAGGCCGGAATAGGGCCAACTTGTGATCGATCCCAAATGGGTAGCGTAGTAATGCGGGCATTTCCCCGGTAGTAGTACTCAATTGGGTAAACGGTAAAGGGGGCGGACACAACAATGATATCGCGAACCGTCGCATTAGCTTCGAGGTAGGCTGTGGCTTGGCGATAATCCTCTTTAACGGGTGTCTGGGCACTGACGGTTTGGATGATGAAAGTGATAATCATAACACCAACTAAGGTGTTGCGGACAACGGCGCCTGTCGTGGCTTGATAGCGCGCCAAGAGCCAGGCCAGCAAAATATAGAGAGCGGGCAGAGTCAAAATTAGGTATCGACTCAAGTAAACGGGTCGAATGAGATAGCTGGCCAAAAATGTAACCAGAATCGGCAGAACTAGTAAGTAAAGAAAAAAGCCAGCTTCGGTTTCAATTTTTTTGTCGCGGCGTAAGGCTAAGAAGCCAAACAGCATTAGCAGTGGCCAGAGCGACAAGAGAAGGCTATTGATTCGGTCTGTTTGGAAACCAAATAAAAAATTAGAGAAAGTGTTGAAGAGGGTAATTAATGATGGGGCGGGAATCAGCGGCCGAGAATTGCTGGCTGAGCCGAGCGAGAGGACATACCAGAGCCAGGGGATGAATGTAACTAGGGTAATCACCATAACCCCCAGAAAGCGCCGCAGAGTGCCAGCGACATACTCTCGCCGGTGAACTAAGTAGAAGACTGCTTGGGCCCCCAGGGAAAGAAAGAAGAAGTAGTGAGTATAGATCCCCAGTATTGAGGTGAGAAGATAGCCGAGCCAGATGCCGCGCTTCGTTATGCCACGCTCGCGATAGAGGCGGAGAAAAAAATATTGATTAATGATGGTGAGTAGCGTGAGGAGGCTGTACATGCGTAGCTCATTACCGTACCAATTCATAAACGGTGAGATCGTAAATAGAAACGCCGAAAACAGGGCGAGGCGTTCGTTGCGGAACGCGTAGCGAGTTAGGGTATACAAAGCGGGGATACTAGCAATGAAGAAAAATAGGGACAATAATCGAACTTGGTTCACGCCAGTCCCAACCAGTACTTGCCAGCCGTGCAATAAAAAGTGATAGAGGGGGACGTGAACATCTTGAGCCACAATAAAAAGTATTCCTGATAAGCTGTGGCCAGACTGCCAAAGACTTTGAGATTCATCGAGGCGCAAGCTTTGCGGCAAAAAGAAGAGGAAGGAGAGGGCAATAGCAATTACCATTAGTAATACTAGCGCGGACAAACCGGAGAATCGTTGGGTTAGACTGGGTGGCATGGGGGAGGGAAGTGTCGACTAATTTTGAACTTGAATGGGAATAACGCGGGCGGGCTGGCTCTGGACTAGCGCAACAGATTCCGCGTTTCGGGCGGGCAGAGCGGCGACAATAAATTGACCGAAAACGGCGGCGTTAATACCGACCCAAGCTAGATTGGTTACCAGCGATGGACTGAGACCTTCGCGTAGATAGCCCACACTTAGGCCAATCACCATTAAGCCAAAGTAGGTCAGATGGGGAATGACTAATGACAGGAAATTACCACTAACTGCCGTTTTGGACGTAACTGAGAAGCCGCTCTTTAAACCCAAGAAGGCGGTGGCGAGTGATTTAAGATGAATCGTAAAGCCAGCCATGGCAAACGCCAGGGAGCGGTAGGTAAAGCTAAAGTTGGAGGCGCGCTCGAGGACGTAGAGTGTCACGAAGATGTAGGGCAAAAAGATAAAGGCAATACTCATGGTTGAACTCGTGAATGGTGCTACGCCAGTGAAGAGGTAAAGTAGAGGGATCAAAGCGTTCAAGAGAACAACAACGCCGGAAACGAAGAAGCTGACCGAGGAAAGGTATTGGATTTTCTGCGCCCAGGTTAAGCCGCGTCGAAAGATCAAGTTGTAACGAAAGAGCATGTCGAGACTACCTCGAGCCCAGCGGAACTGCTGCTTGTAATAGGAAAGAAAATCCTCCGGGGCCAGTCCTTCAGCCAAGACTTCTGGATGGTAAACCGAGGTGTAGCCACGCTCGTGGATAAATAATCCGGTTAAGAAGTCTTCGGCAATACTTTCCTCACACATCCCGTCGACTTCTTCGAGGGCGGAGCGGCGAAGGACCATATTGGTCCCAGCCATCGTCACCGCCTTCAGGCGGTTCTTGCCTTTGCAGATCGCCCCGAAAAACAGCGCCTGTTGTTCCCAGGCCGCCGCCGTTACTAAGTTGAGATCTTGATTGCGGTAATATTGGGGTGATTGAGCGAAGCCGACTTTCTCGTCAAAAAAGTAACTGACCATTTTACTTAGGAAATCGCGATTGGGTACATGGTCGGTGTCAAAAACGGCGACGAAGGGGCTAGTTGTTTGCCGCAGAGCATTATTGATATTTCCGGCCTTGGCTCCTCCAGGCACCGTGCGCGTGATGCAGTGGACACCAAGTTCGCTAGCCAGCGCCTCAATTCCGCGCCAGTTATCCTTGCCGGCAACATAGCCGTCATTCAAGAGATAAACCGAAAACGCCGGGTAGTCCATCGCTTGTGCTGCTTTAACTGTCTCGGCCACAATCTCCACTGGCTCGCCAGCAACCGTAATAAAGACATCAACCGGGGGACGATAAGTTTGGTCTTGGGGGGCTAGGTACTCGGTATCCCAAATGGTGTAAAGAAAGGTTAGGATTTGCCAAATGTGAAAGACTTCGCCGACAAGCAATATCCAAAAGAGCAACTGGTTCCCGCGCTCAAAGAAAAAAGCGATGGCCACAAAATAGGCGATTGCCAACAGAGCGTTAGCAATAAGCAATGGACGCGAAACCCGGTTCTCTAGGAAGGCCTGACGGCTATTAGCAGTCGATGCGGTGCTTGATTGAATCATGGTGTTGCTGGGTTAGCATTAATAGATTTGGGAATATTAGCTTCTGCAAATGAGTTTTCACTGAACATGTTTTCGCTCAGGTTGATTAACTTGCCCTGATAGAGTCCCATTCCAAACCAAGCGATGTTGTCATCGTAATAACTCAAGATTTTTTTCCAACGTGTGGTATCTGGGTCGAACAGAGTTAAAAGTTTGTCGCGATAAATTGCCGTGGCGGTCTCTGGGTGTGTCAACAGAAAGAAGCCAAGACTACCACCATACATGGCGGGAGATTCATAGGCCATGAACTCGCGTCCGTCATGGGTGTAGGTCGAGGCCAGTTTTGTTTCAGCCTGCCACTGGCGGTTAAGGAATTCCATTTTTGCCAGCGTGGTGGCGGCTCGCGGTTCGTTAAACCACTGGCTATCAAGGGCAATCCGCCAGGGTAGGCGCATGGCGTCATAACCAAAGTTGGTGGATAGGGCATTGTCGGTCGCGCCCGCCAAGAGACCCGTGCGACGATTGATCGTTACCCAGTCGGGTGGGAGGCCGGCGCTATTGTCGCGGTCCAAGGGCAATTCCAAACTCTGGTTAATAACCTCGTAGGAAGTGTCGACCAAAGCCAGCCAGTCGTGGGTGGGGTCAACTTCAGCAAAAATGCGAAAAGCATATGGCGCAAAGTAAGAGGGGTTAAGGATGACGGTTGGCGAGGTTGATTGCTTCTCCACATTATTGGCCGCCAAATATGGCCGGCCATTAATGGTGACTACTTCGGCATTCCAAATCGCCGGAATAATCGCTGCCGCTTCTGCCAAGTAATCACTATCCTGCCAACGTGAATACGCAAAAAGTAACGCTAGGGCAATATCAATATCGGCATCGCTGGCGGTGTTCGCTCCACCTTGTTCAGTCAAGACAGCAAACTTTCCGTCGGCTCGTTCGCCAAACAACCAAGAGAAAAGGCGATCTGGTCGCTGGATATTGTACTTGGCCCACTGGAAGCTGGTGTTAAAGGTGGGACGATCATCCATCCAAACGGCTCGAAGCATGGTGTAGGCTTGGCCTTCGGAGGTGGTAATATTTTCCCGTTGCTTATCTAGCGTTCTTCCGGTGACTGGTTCCAAGTATTCACCCTTGTAGGCTGACCACAGCTGAGTGAGCATGGCTTGTTCGGAGAAGATGATTGGTCGGGGATAGTGATGATAATTTACCCAAAGTGTCAAAAAAATCAGACCAATTCCTGCCAAACCGGCCAAGCTCGCCAACCCCCGACGGCGGACCCAGAGGAACAGAATTCCTAAGCCGAGCAGAAAAAAAGCAGCCACAATCAAGGTGATTGTTGCGGGGAGATAAAAGCGATAGACGGCGTACAGACTACCGGGTCCGGCCGCGGGTGTCGTTGTGCCGAGTAATGATGCAATAGTAGAGAGCACGCAGGTATTGTACACAGCTCATCATTAACATTTGATGAAAGCGCCCTCTGGCTTATTCATGAGATATTAATCTTGAGAATTTACACTTGGCCAATCATGAAGAAGATATCATCATTATCGATTTTTTTTCCGGCCTACAATGAGGAGGAAAACATTGAGACTACGGTTCGCGAAGCCTTGTCGGTGGCGGCCGAACTCACTGACGCCTATGAAGTAATTATTATAAATGATGGCTCGAAGGATCAGACGGGGGCCATTGCCGACCAGTTAGTAGCGGAAAATCCAGCCCACGTGCGGGTGGTTCACCACCAGCCGAATCAGGGTTATGGTGCGGCGGTTTGGAGTGGTATCCAAGCAGCTAAATATGAGTATGTCTTTTTTACTGATGCAGATTTACAGTTCGAGTTAAGTGAACTGGATCGCCTGGTTGCTGAAGTGCCAAAACACAGTGTGGTGATTGGTTATCGGGCACCCCGACGCGATCCGTTGATGCGCCTGCTAAATGCCAAAGGTTGGAATGTCTTGAACCGCCTACTCTTCGGCTTAAAAGTTCGAGATATTGATTGTGCGTTCAAGTTGTTTGATCGGGAACTCGTGGCGAACTTACCAATTCGCAGTCGCGGCGCCATGATGAGTGCCGAAATGTTAATCCGTCTCCAGCGGGCTGGCATCATCTTCAAAGAAGTACCAGTGACTCACAAGCCGCGCCAGTTCGGCGAGGCCACCGGCGCCAAGCCAGCCGTTATTTTGCGAGCCTTTCGGGAGATGTTTCAGATTTATCGAACCGAGTTGGGTAACCCCACCATTCTCCAGATTGCTAAGTTTGGCTTGGTGGGTGTGCTTAACACGGCGCTTGATTTGGCGGCCTACTTTGCCTTAACTCGAACCGTACCGCTTGCGAGCGAGTATCTTTTAGCCACCAAAGGCTTCTCGTTCTTTCTCGGAACGGTTTCCAGTTTTATTCTAAATCGGGCTTGGACTTTCCAGTTAGAAGCGAAGGTTAAGTTTGCTGAAGTGGCTAAGTTTTATGCCAGCGTGCTTTCAGCTTTGATTTTGAATGTTGGTGCCACTTATGTCTTCTATCGTTTGGTTGGCCTCTCTGATCTTGTGGCGGTACTGTTGGCGACCGTGGTGACTTTTTCCTGGAGTTTCGTGTTGTCGCGATTCTGGGTCTTCAACCTAGGCCCTCGACCAACCGAGTCTTCCCGGACGGTTGTTTACCCCGCCTAACTTCAAAACTAGTTTAAAAATTTGGGAAAACTGGTAGGATGACCGAGTGGAAGAGCTAGACAATTACGACTACCAGTTGCCGCCAGAGCTGATTGCCCAAGCACCGGCTACGCCCCGGGATGCGGCGCGACTCCTAATTTACGAACGGCAAAGTGGGCAAACCAAGCTCGCCACTTTTGTCGATTTGCCGGAATATTTACCCGCTAACTCGATTGTCGTTTTTAATCAAACCAAAGTGATTCCCGCTCGGCTTACCTTAAACCGGAGCAGTGGGGGAAAGGTGAGTATTTTATACTTAAAAAGGATCGGTGGTCAGCTTGAGGTTTTAGCTAACCGCCGCTTGAAAATGGGTGAGGAATTATTTCATCACGAGGAGAAATTTTTTACCGTGAACGAAGCGGTTGGTAATCATTACCTACTTGATGCTAATTTTGATTTAGCTGAAGTCGAAGCAGTTTTCGAGCGGTGGGGAGAGACACCCTTGCCGCCCTATATGAAGCAATCGCCCTTGTCTGAGGTTGAACGACGCGAGCAGTATCAAACAGTTTTTGCTAAAGAGGCTGGCTCGGTGGCAGCGCCCACCGCCTCACTCCACTTTACACCCGAGCTCCTTCTTCGGCTGGCAGCTAAGGGTATTCAGATTGAATACGTCACGCTGCATGTTGGACTTGGAACCTTTGCTCCGCTTAAACCTGACCACTTTGCTAGTGGGGAACTACACGAAGAATTTTTTACCATCACCCCCGATACCCAAGAGCGCTTACGGGCCGCAAGATTGGCTGGTCGAAAAATTATTGCCGTCGGTACCACAACGGCGCGCGTCCTGGAATCGGATTGGCAAGCCGTAAGCACCAAGATATTTATTCGACCGGGCTATGAATTCAAATTTGTTAGTGGACTCGTTACTAACTTCCATGTGCCGCGCTCCAGTTTGCTGATGCTGGTAGCCACGCTTGTTGGCCGGGAGAAATTATTGGCGCTCTATCAGGAGGCCATCAGTCAAAAGTTTCGCTTCTATTCGTTTGGTGACGGCATGCTGGTCCTTTAATTGGCGGCTAGTCGGGCAAAAACAATTAATCGCTCGTTATAACTTTGCAGTTCGGAAAGCCAGTCGCCGTGGCAAGTGATCAAGTTTAAACGCGACTCGTCGTAAGGACCAAAAACTTTGTCAGCCGGAAAATCGTCATAAGGATATTTAGCCGATTCGAGGGTGATAAAGCGCCGCTCGATGCCGGTATCATCAGTCACAAAAATCTCGTCGCCCGGTTTAAGCCTGTGGAGCTTGGCAAAAGTACCGGGTTGCAAATGTTCGTTGTTGACGTGGGCGTCCACCAGGGCGGCGCCGATTTGCCCTGGTCGGGGGCCAAAGCTATACCAGCCGGCATTGGTAATATCTTTCGGCGTTCCTACGTTACCGCTAGCGGTTTTGCCAACCTTCTCGATCGCCACCGTTACGCCAATGGCCGGAATCCGCAGTTGGGTTGGCAGACCGACCGGGCGCTGGTCGGGGATTATTTGGGCAGTGAGGCTGTCGGGAGCGATAACTTGGCTTTCCTGGTAGCTTTCCACCCAAGCCGGATTAACCATTAACCACAGCGCGCACAGTAATAGCCAAAAGCCGGCCACAATGGCCGGCTGATACTGGCGGGCAAGCCGGGGCCCAATTAATTTAGATTTGATGTCGTCCACGGTTCCAAAACAAGAGCGGGCCGCCGACCAGGAGGATCAGACCAATCGCTAACCAGGCATAACTGGCTGGGGCAATGTCACCAAAACCAGTATCAGGCAAACCGGTGGTATTAGTGGTGTCAATCGTGCCCGCGGTGCTGGTTGTTCCCATAGTATTATTGGTGCCAGTCATCCAGACATTGCTGTCATTGGTTGTCGTGGTCTGAGCCAGAGCCACACCACCACTAATGACTAAGCTTAAGGCTATAGCAAATGCAGCGAGATAAGAGAGTACTTTCATAATGTTTAATAGGTTAGCTAATAATTAATGCGACCTTGGGGGTCGCAAATAATATAACTAACTATTCTTAACTTAGGATTAACCAAACTGACGAGATTACTTGGTGCCGTTGGTTTTCGGTCGGCGTCCAGACTTACCACCGATTCGGCCAATTCGGGCCATGTGGTCACGGTCGCGGCTAACAGTTTGACCACCCTTGCGGCCAGCGGCCCGGGCTTCGTCCGCGGTAAATTCGTGCGCGGTTCCTTTCTCATGAGCGGCCCGACCACCCTTGGCGGCAATCTCTCGTTGGCGGTTGGCGTCCATCGAACCGAATCCTCGGCGCTTAGTATTTGAATTTGGTGTGTTGTTCATAATGTTTTAGATAATAAAAAACAAGCATGAAGCTGGAGTTAACAGCCTCATTGTTTACTACTACGCTTAGTGCACTAATGTTTCAAAAACGATAATCAATAAAAAACTAAACAGAAAAATATTAATTAATTTCATCATCCGTACAGTGTACGGTTAATACTGTATCAGGACAACCAAAAGCGCGCAAGAACTTCACACACGCTTCATGAATCGTCTGGGTATTGCCAAGTTTGACTCCCAGATGGCCAAGTAAAGAAACTTGGTGCCGGGAGCGCCATTATCATTAGCCTGGCGCCCGATAATATAGTTTTTACAGTAATTGATAATTTTTCTCCACATTGAACATAGTGTATACGTCGATGGTGAAGGAGTTATTAAAGAACGGGATTTAGCTCACAGCTTGATGATCGGCTCGGACGCGATAGCCCATGCCGCGGACGGTCTCAAGGATTTTGTTTTTGCGATTGTTAATTTTTTTGCGCAGATTCTTGATGTGAACATCGACAATATTAGAGCCAGAGATAAAATCATAGCCCCACAAGTGATCAATAATTTGATTGCGACTAATCACTTGATTGGGGTGGCGCATCAAATATTCAAGTAGCGAAAACTCTTTTACTGTCAGGGCGATTTCTTTGTGATTTCGATGGACCTTTCGGGTGCTGGTGTTTAAAGTAATGTCTTGAATCGACAGTTCAGTTGGCAATGATTGGACTGGTCGGCGCAACAGGGCGCGAATCCGGGCGAGCAGTTCCTGCATCGAAAATGGCTTAGTTAAATAATCATCCGCACCCAACTCCAGAGCCGTAACTTTGTCGTTAACATCATCACGGGCAGTTAAAACCAGTATTGGCAGGGTGATATTTTTAGCGCGAACCTCGCGGCAAATTTCCAGGCCACTTTTGCGGGGGAGCATTAAGTCAAGAATGGCCAAGTCATAATCCTTAGAGGAAATTTCCAAGCGCCTCAAAGCGGCCTCTCCATCGGTTAAGTAATCAACAGCGTAAGATTCTTTCTCTAGCGTTTTCTTTAGTAGTTTAGCTACCTCCTCTTCGTCCTCAGCAATTAATATTCTCATACTGGCAGTATACTAGAGCTTGAGTGAATACTTCATGAAGTTTTATGAAGTGGTAGGGAAACAGAGAAAGTGGTGCCTTGATTGGGGGAGGATTGGACCCAAATTTTGCCATTTAATTTTTCGATAATCATTTTGCTCATATAAAGCCCCAAACCAGAACCATCGGCTTTTGCTTGGACGGCATTCTCGGCGCGGAAGAAGCGCTCAAAAACATGGGACAGAGCTTCTGGGGGGATACCGATTCCTTGATCGGTTACGGTAATTAGATAGTTCCGGGAGTTCTCCTTGCCGAGCGTAATAATGACAGTGGCGCCAGCTTCCTTGGTGTAAAATATCGCGTTGGTTACCAGGTTAAGTACCACTTGACGGAAAAGCGAAGCGTCAGTCGATAAGGGAGCTTTTTTAAGGCTCGATCTAAATTCAAGTTTAATCTGACGTTTAACGGCAATCGGGGCAGTTTCTGCTATCACTTTTTCAATTTCATCATACATGTCAACCGTCTCCCACTTAAACTTAAGTCGGCCACTCTCCATTCGCGAGACATCAAGCAAGTTGCTGACCAGGTGGATCATCTTTTCATTCGCCTCATGAATGTTATCAATCAAGTTGCTGGCCAGTTTGCTTAGACGACCATTACCACCCTGCTGGAGCATCTCGGTGAAGAGTTTAATGGCCGTTAGGGGAGTGCGTAGCTGATGTGAAGCCATTGAGACAAATTCGCTTTTAGCGCGATCCACCTCTCGCTCCTTATGGGTGTCACGGAAGACGACGACGACCCCTCTGATTTGTTTACCCACTGTGATCGGTGAGGCGGTCGCTGTTGCAGGGAAGCGCCGGCGCTCGGTGACGTAATAATTTTTAGTGCGAGTCACCTTTTTGTGTTGCGATAGGACTAGGGTGACCATCCGTCGTTGACGGGGAAGTCGGCGGCCATTTTCATCCTCAACTGTCCAAACATGATCAAACTCTTTACCAATAATTTCCTTGGCTTTATAACCCAGCATTACCTCCGCCTGACTGTTGACCACCTCAATTCGGCCCAGATTAT
Organism: uncultured Candidatus Saccharibacteria bacterium; assembly: GCA_964591715.1. GTDB lineage: Bacteria > Patescibacteriota > Minisyncoccia > Phycocordibacterales > JACOZG01 > CAZQDR01. The sequence continues at coordinate 45,544 of CAZQDR010000005.1, forward strand.
CGGTAGTGATTACTCCTTCGCCGATACTGGCGAGGGTGGCGTCACTTTTGGCCTTCTCAGCCATTAGCTGATCAGCGGACTTTTTCTGATGAGTAATATTATTAAAGAAGACCGACAGGCCGTCACTGGTTGGGTAGACGTTGATTAAAAACCAAGCATCCAAGAAGTCATAATAAAATTCAAAGCGCAGTGTTTTGTGTTTCTGAAGGGCCTCCTTGTACTTACGATAGAAAATGGTTTTAGTAAAGTTGGGATGAACATCAAGCAAGTTACGGCCAATTAAATCCTCCCGTCGTTGGTTGGAGAGAGCGCCAGCTTGGTTATTGATGTAAACATATTTCCACTCACGATCAATAGCGACGAAGCCGTCGCTTATTGTTTCGAGCAGGTGTTGCGGTTGGGGACGGGTGGGCAGTTTTTTATTGGTCTTGGAAATGATGTTGGCCACCTCAGGTTTAGTTTAAACCGCGACTTTAACGCAATAACCGACGCCGCGGATGGTTTCTAGGACGTTACTATGACTACCATTATTAATTTTTTTACGCAAGTTATTAATGTGAACGTCAACAATGTTAGAGAAGGAATCAAAATTGAAATCCCAGACGTGGTCAAGAATTTGCTCGCGGGTTAAGACTTGGTTGGGGTGGCGCATGAGGTACTCCAAAATCGCGAACTCCTTTAAGGTGAGCGGGATTACGTGCCCGTGACGGCTGATCTTTTTGGTGTCAGTATTGAGAATCATGTCGCCCAGATGAATTTCGTTAGGGATGACATTTTTTGGTCGGCGGGAAAGGGCTTTAATGCGCGCAAACAGTTCCGGTAAGGCAAAAGGCTTAGTTAGATAGTCGTCGGCGCCGGCATTTAGGGCGAGCACCTTATCCTCCGGGCTTTCCTTGCCGGTCAGCATGAGAATGGGCAGGACTATCGATTTCTCGCGCAATTCACTACAGATCGCCAGGCCGGTTTTATCCGGTAGCATCCAGTCAAGAATAAGCAGATCGTATTGTCCCTCCTCGGCTTCAAGTTTTTCCTGTCCGCGCTTGCCCTCCGTAAAATAGCTTACCTGGTGGTCATCTTTCTCCAAACCAAACTGCAATGCCCGGGCCAGAAGCTCGTCATCTTCAATAATTAAAATTCGCATGACATGGGGTAAATATTCTACAAGCTAGGCGGTGTCGACGTCACTTTCCTCTGCCTCGTCTTCGGTGTCGTCACTCTCCTCCTCATCATCGACCAATTCCTCCTCTTCGTCAACGTCAGTGAGTTTAATATCTTCGTCCATATATATTATATTAAAAATTGAATCTTGATTAATAAACAGACCTCAGGCGACATGGTAGGGCTGTCAGATGAATGAAGGATGAAGATGTAACAAACATCTTTACTGGTGGGTTGTAATAGACAAGTGCGGTCGATATAATTAGTAGACAGCAGGGAAATATGGCGCGAGGCCATGTTTTCCCGTATCAAGCAAGACTGATTTATGGAAAACACGCTACCCGAAACCCAATCTGACGTTGAGATTTTGCGCCAATCGCTTAAAAATCCGGTGCTCTTTGGCATTTTAATCGAGCGATATCAGGCCCCCTTTCTCAAGCGCGCCGCCTATATTGTCCACAGTGCGGATGAAGCGGAAGATATTGTCCAGGATACTTTTGTTAAAATTTATAGTCACGCCAATCAGTTTGTGGAACAAGAAGGAGCAAGCTTCAGCTCTTGGGCTTATAAGATTTTGCTAAACACCTGTTTTAGTCGTTATAAAAAGTTGAAGCGGGAGCGGTCAACAATCGCGGTTAATGAAGATATTTTGGCCTTGGCTCCCTCTCGCGATGAAGTTTACTTTGAGGATAAGGTGCGGATGGATTATGTGCTTTCTCTTTTAGCTACCTTACCAACGATGCTTCGGCGAGTCCTCACTCTGCATTACCTAAAGGGTTGGTCTTATGCGGAAGTGGCTAGCGCCGAGGGGGTATCACCCGGCGCCATTCGCACTCGCGTCCACCGAGCCAAGCGCTTGTTGGAGTCTCGTTTAAATAGTCATGACTGATTTATCCCAACAACTACAGATTCGGATTATGCGACGGGTCTATATCATTTATTGGTATCGACGGGTCACTAATCCGGTAACGCTTAAGCTCTCAGCGCTGGCCACTTTGGGCGTGCTGTCATTTACCATTATCTCTGTTCGCAGTGTGGTAGTGAACGTTAGCCATACCCGTGACTTTTGGTCGGCCTGCCAATATCTTTTCGATGCTTTTACCAAAACCGAAGTCCCTGTCCAGGCGATGGTTGTCGGGGGGATAATTTTTATGGGCATTGTCGCTAAAGACGCTTTTGGCCAACTGCGCGAACGCGTCCCGCTCCCGTTTTTCCTCGGCTTTAAATAAAAGTAGACCAATTTCGACGATAGTCCACACTCTGGGCTCGCGGTAAGCGACCAGTGCTGGTATACTGTTCGGCATAGAAAGGTCGAGAGTAAAACGAATAAATAGAGTATTTATCCTATGAAACTTCACATAATTACGCTAATCTTGGTTATTGTTGGTGCTTTGAACTGGGGCTTGGTTGGTATCGGCTCACTTTTGGGTACAAACCTAAACTTGGTCAATTTGCTTTTGGGCAGCTGGCCAATGATTGAATCAATTGTCTATCTCTTGGTTGGTATTTCTGCCATCTACGAGGTTGCCGCTCACAAGAAAATCTGCCGAAACTGCGGTTCCGGTTCGGTTGGCACTTCAGGCACGATGTAATCACGGTCTTTACTGTCGATTTGCAAAAAACTCCCCATTGGGGAGTTTTTTGATTGGCCGAAAAATCCCTAAGCTCGCTTGTGGAAAAATTCATTGGACATGAGATAATGGGGTCATGACTAAGACTCGCTGGTTATTGGGAATCGCTCTCGTGGTGGTAGTCGTGGCTCTTCTTTTTAGTTACGGACGTTTAACGGAAAACACTTTGGTGGTTGACAAGCAAATGTTGTCCGAAAGTGGCCAGTCGCCAAATGGCGCTGGTTATGTCATTGAGATTGAATATCCTCTTTTGGTGGGTGGAGATGAGGCGGGGACGCGGGCCGCAAATCAATATATTACTGCAGCCGCTCGTACGGAAGCGTCTAGCTTTATCGCTGACTTGGCTGAACCTGGGAACGAGATGGTGGCGACTAGTAGCCTAACTGGAGGTTACCAGCTATCGCAAATTACTCCAGATCGCCTAAGTTTGGAGATGAATTATTTAGCTGAACTGTCGGGTGCCGCTCATCCAAATAATTTTACTAAGACGATTAACTATGATTTGGCTCGCGAGCGAACACTAGAAATTACTGACATTATTGGCAATAGTCCGGCTGACCTGACTCGGCTTGCTGGTTTTGCTAAAGCAGATTTGATTGAGCAGTTTAATAATGATGATAGTTTGGCGGAGTGGATCGAAGAGGGGACGGCGCCTCTGCCCGAGAACTACCGCAAATTCACTCTGACTAACGATAGCCTAATTTTAATTTTTGACCCGTATGTGGTGGCGCCTTACGCGGCGGGGGTTGTTCGCGTTACCGTTCCACTTTCTGCCCTTGACCAAGTTTAACGACGGCGTACAATAATTGCGGAAGAGTAACTAACGTAAAAGTTACTCAAAGCACACATCTCATGGAGTGAGACATGGAACGTCTCCAAACTTCCCCAGTCGCGCCAGTGGGTACGGGCGCGCTAACTCTGATCAGAGCGGGCACCAAGCTACTGGCCGAACATGGCTTTGACCAGTATGGTGGTGACCGCTCGCAACGAGGACAGGTTGAGAGAATGGGGCACTTGACTTACCTGCCACCTTCAATGATTGACGGGCAGGTGGGAGTGCCTCCTCGCGACCTGGTGTCGTGTTTTGAGGCCTGAGACACGACCCTCGTCACATCAAATGTCCCGACAGCCACTCCAGCTGCCGGGACATTTTTGCTATACTCTAGTTCATGACTATTTTTCAGGCGATAATTTTGGGGGTGGTGGAGGGGCTGACCGAGTTTTTACCCGTCTCCTCGACGGGTCACATGATTTTAGCTAGCTCACTGCTTGGGATTGCGCAAACCGAGTTTTTAAAAAGCTTTGAGATTGCCATTCAATTAGGGGCGATTGCTGCCGTCGTGTTGGTTTATTGGCGTCGGGTTTGGGAGAATCGCAGCCTGTCAGCCAAAGTTATGGTGGCTTTTATTCCCACCGCGATAATCGGCCTTATTTTTTATCGTTTTGCTAAGGCTTATCTCTTGGGTAACACGGCCGTGGTCCTGTGGGCACTCTTTTTGGGCGGTATTGTCTTAATTGTTTTTGAGCGCTGGTATCGTCGTCGCGAAGCAACGGGGGCGACCTTTAATGATTTAAGTTACGGTCAGGCGGCAGTCGTCGGGACAGCCCAAGCCCTCGCGATTATCCCGGGCGTCTCACGCTCGGCCGCCACCATCTTGGGCGGCCTCGCCCTCGGTCTGACTCGAGAGAGCGTAGTCCAATTTTCTTTCCTGCTGGCGGTGCCCACCATTGGCGCCGCCACACTCCTAGATTTAACTAAAACCGGTTTTAATTTTACTTTGAGCGAGTGGCAACTTTTAGCGATCGGTTTTGTGGTGGCTTTCGCAACCGCCCGGATCACGATCAGTTGGTTGATTGATTATGTTCGCCGGCACGACTTCACGGTTTTTGGTATCTATCGCGTGGTGATTGCTTTGGTTTTGTGGTGGTTAATCTAGCTTGACAGTGAGACGATAAACTGAAGAATTATAAGCGGAGGCGGTATTTTATTTATCTCTTGCGGAGGCTGTTATGATTACGCTTAAGGCTCTGGTAACGGGCATCGCGGTGCTTCTGGCCTGCGCGACCGCCGTTAACACCTGGCGTCGGCAACGGCAACATTAAGGCTGCGAGTTGAGAGATTACAACCAAAAACTTCCCCAGCTGGGGAAGTTTATTTTTATATTTTTTGTTCTAGGCTAGCAGACTTTTGCCGGTCATGGCGGTGGGTTGCGGCAAAGCTAACAATTGAAGAATGGTTGGCGCGATATCGGCTAAGCCGCCAGTGGTTAGGGTCTTGCCTGCATCAGTCAAAATTGCGGGCACGGGGTTGGTAGTGTGGGAGGTGTGGCGAGTGCCGGTGATTGGGTCAATGTTAACTTCGGCATTGCCGTGGTCGGCGGTGATGAAGGCCGCGCCACCAACTTTATTTAAGGCCTCAACAATGCGGCCCAGCTCGCGGTCAACAGTTTCCACGGCGGTAACGATTGCCGGAACATTGGCGGTGTGGCCAACCATATCAGCATTGGCAAAGTTAACGAAGATAAAATCCGTGCCAGCATTAATTTCCTCAATGACTTTGTCGGCAATAGCATCAGCCCGCATCTCGGGTGCCTCGTCGTGAGTTTTAATATCTTTGCGACTGGCCAACATAATATCCCGTTCTCCGGTGTAGGGGGTTTCGTTGCCACCGTTTAAGAAGTAGGTAGCATGGGCAAACTTTTCGGTCTCGGCAATATGAGCTTGAGTCAGACCCGCTTTAGCAATTTCTTGTCCCAGTGTGGTAGCAATCGGCATCGGCGGGAAGGCCATCACACATTTATAATCAACGCAGTATTCGGTGAGGGTGACGTACATAATATTTTTCTCAGCAGCGAGCGGCAACAACTTCTCGGAGAGCATGCGAGCCCGATCGGCGCGGAAGTTGAAGAAGAAGACGCCGTCATTGGGTTTGATGGCGCAACCATTACCCTCGGGCGTGGCACAAACCGTTGGCTCGAGCAGTTCATCATTTTTACCGGCGGCATATTGCTCGTCCAGGTAGGCGGAGGGCTTGATGGCGCAGACATTACCTTGGCAATCAAAGAGCGCTTGCTCTACGCGGGCCAAGCGATCCCAGTTGTTGTCGCGATCCATGGCATAGTAGCGGCCAGAGATCGTGGCAATAAAAAAGTTTGGTCCGAGCTCGGCAATCACTGCCTCTAATTCTTTAATATATTCCGAAGCGCTTTGGGGTGGCGTGTCTCGGCCATCAGTAAAGACGTGAATCGCCACTTTGGGCACCTCGTTTTTCTTGGCTAAACGCAAAAAAGCGTAAAGATGTTTCTGGTGACTGTGGACACCGCCGGGGGAGACTAAACCTTGGACGTGGAGGGTGGAGTTATTTTTCTTGACGTGCTCAAACAAAGCGAGGAAGGCCGGATTGGTGTCGAAACTGCCATCACTAATGGCCTTGTCGATGCGCACCAGGTCGGTATCAATTGGTTTACCAGCGCCGATCGTCATGTGGCCAACTTCGGAATTACCCATTTGCCCCTCGGGCAAACCCACGGCGTCACCGCTGGCCTTAAGCAGGGTGTGCGGATAAGTCTGCCAAAGCTGGTCAAAATTTGGCTTTTTAGCCGCCGCAACGGCATTATCTTTTTCCTCCTCTCGGTAACCCCAACCATCAAGCACCATTAAAACAACAGTTTTTTTGCTAGACATAGTGGCTCTATCTTA
>CAZQDR010000006.1:0-9067 GCA_964591715.1 uncultured Candidatus Saccharibacteria bacterium
AGCGAAAGATCACCCCTTCTGGGTACTTGGCCTCGAAGCTCGCCATTACCTTGCGCCACTTGGTGCGAGCTTTGTCGGCATTCTCACCGTAAAAAAGATAAATCATAAATCAATTTCGATCCCGACTGGCGCGTGATCAGAACCAAGAACATCCGCCAAGATAAATGCATCTTTAACTTTGGGGACCAAGTCCTCACTAACAAAAAAGTAATCAATCCGCCAACCCACATTGCGCTCGCGAGCGTGAGTAAACTGATCCCACCAGCTATAAAGATTAGGCTCGGGGTGGAAGAGACGGAGCGTATCCACAAAACCCGCGGCCACCACCTGGTCGATCCAAGCCCGCTCCTCCGCTAAAAAGCCGGAAACTTTGGAGTTTTCTTTTGGTCGTGCCAAATCTATTTCCTGATGCGCCGTATTAACGTCACCACAAAAAATAACTCCTTTGCCGGCTTTTTTTAATTTAGCAATATAGGCCAAAAAGTGCTGATAAAAATCCAGTTTGTATTTTAAACGCTCGCCGTCACGCTTACCATTAGGAAAGTAAATATTAAACAAACTGAAATCACCATAATCAAGCTCTAACAGTCGCCCCTCTTTGGCTAAGGTTTGATCGTTAAAATCGGTGATAATTTTTTTAGGTAAAAAGTCAGACTTAACGTAACTGGCGACACCACTGTAACCTTTCTTCTCGGCATAATCCCAGTACGAGTTATAGCCCGGAGGCGTGACCAGTTCGGGATTTAATTTAACCTCCTGACTCACCTTTGTTTCCTGAACCGACACAATGTCATAATTACTCGCCTTAAGCCACGGCAAAAATCCCTTCTTCTCCGCCGCCCGGATACCGTTTACATTCCACGAGACAAGGGTGCGCTTCATAATTTAATTAGTTCTTTAACTTTTTTAAAATCAGCTTTGATAGTGTCGAGTTTGGAGCGATCATAAATGGCCGCCGCCGGGTGATACAGTGGTAAAATTTGCACCGAACCATAACTGGTCATCGCGGTAAATAATTTGCCGTGACTTAAGCTAATTGGTTTTAGTGACGCCCCTAACCCCAGCCTAGTCATAATATAACTCATCGAGAAGCGGCCGAGCGTCGCAATTACCTTGGGCTGGATAATCTCAATCTGCTGATCAAGAAAGGGGCCATAACACTCAATCTCCTCCGGTAATGGGTCGCGATTGGCCGGCGGGCGGTCCTTCACGATATTGGTAATATACACTTCGGCCCGCGGCAAACCAATTGAAGCCAAAAGTTCGTCCAAGATTTTACCAGCGGCGCCCACAAACGGCCGGCCGGTCTTGGCCTCGTTCTTGCCTGGCGCCTCACCCACAAACATTATGGCGGCGCTATGGCTCCCCTCCCCAATAACCGGGAAGTTCTTCTCGCTCTGACGGTAAGCGTACAAGGGCGAGCTAGTTAACTCTAAAACCTGATCTTTAATGCGGCGCAGGGCGGCGGTGCGATCCTCGTTAGCCATTATTGTTGTCATTCTCGAAGGGGCTCTTGACCCGACGCTCGAGATAACGCTCAAAGTACCACAAAATCGTGAAGGTGAAGAGGGTTAAGGCGGCCACCTCCAGGGCGAGCAAATAAAAGCCGAAGCCGATCGCCATACCCAAACCACAGTTTACCCACAAGCCGGCGGCAGTAGTTAAGCCCCTTAATTTTTGATCCTGAAAGATAATGAGTCCCGCACCCAAAAAGCCGATCCCCATCACCACCTGCGAGGCTACGCGGAGAGGATCAATATCGTGCACGCCGATGGCGGCATACTTGGCCATCACCAACTCCGAGATAATCACAAACAAGGCCGAGCCCATGCTCACCAACGTATAGGTGCGCATACCAGCCGTTTTGCCAGCCAGCGAGCGCTCGAGGCCCATCACTGCCCCTAGCACCACCGCTAACACGAGCTTAATAATTACTTCGTCCATACCGATACTAATAAGTTGCATCTGTAAATTATAGCATGGTCATTTGACCAGACTCCATCTCCCGAATCTTCAGTGGCTCGGGCGACTTATTCTTCACTGGCTTCTCCATTGGTTTCTTCTCTAATCTTTCCCGGGCGTTCCAATAAGCACAGTGATCACAGCCTCGTTTAGACTCAGGCAGCGTGTCGCTCTCCAAACATTTTTTGATTTCCACTAAAATCTTTTCTACCCACGAATCATCGCCGCAATGCTCGATCAAGTTAATATCAAAATCAATTCGCTTATCAAACGCCTGGCGATCCATTTTGCCGGTACAGTAAACAAAGTAGCCCGTGTTAGAAACGGGCAAGCCATTCTGCCGCAAGAGCCACTGATAGACCTCCATCTGACGCTTATAACCATCCTGCCACTCCTTATCCAACTCTTTGACCGCCTCGTCTTTAGCGGTGGCTTTGTAGTCCACCACAATGTACTCGCCTTTGCCGTTGATCCACAAATCATCGATCGCCCCACTGACCAATAATCCGGTTGTTTTATGTAAATATTTAATTCCACCAAAGTTCCGCCGCCATTCGTTTAACTCCTGGTGAGCGACCGGCCGCGCATCAATCCCATATTCTTTTTGCAGGGGGTGCTGTTCCCCCTTTACCCGATGAGCGTCAAACTCTTGCTTGAGCAAAAAGTCGACGGCGCTGTTGATAGAGAATGGGAAGCCCGGCACCCGCTTAACGCCCAGCTTGTTGTCCAAATAAAAACAGTGCGGACACTCCATAAACAAATCAATCTTGGAGCGGCTAAGCTTCCAATCTTTACCGCCATAGTTCCACGCCGCCCCCCGGTTGGGATTGTAATATTCCGACATGCCGATAGTCTAACATATAAATTTTGGACAAAAAGAAAGAGCGTCATGGACGCTCTTGGGAGACTTTTCAAAAACTCCTGAAAACTTTACTTGCCCAGGCGCGCAGCGGGGTCGCGACCGCCCCACTCGCTACCGAGCCAGGTCCAGTCCACCCCACCGTCGTAAACGAACGGGACGTCACGCCTGCCGTCGACATGCCGAACAACTGACCGCCAGAGGAAGATGGCCTGACCCTTCCAGCTCTCCGGCACCAGCGACCAGTTGGCCGCGATCGCCAGACCTTCTCGCAAACCCAGACATCTTTCCAGCATGCATTTGGCCTGGAGAAAGTCTTGGAGAGCCACCCCGCCGATCGAGCCGCTCTTCTGGCTGTTGTGAAGCCAAAGCTCCACCTTGTCCAGATCAAGCTCGGACAGCCCAGTATCGATCAGTTCTGGGTAAAGCGGAGCATCGACCCAGTCGGGGTAAACCAGCTCGGCCAATCGGTCGATCTTGATGACTCGACTGACAAACTGGCTCCAGAAATTGGCCAGCTTCTCGCCGAACTCGCCGCTCTGGATCGCGGCCCGCATTCGCTTCTCCTGGAGCTGTTCCTGTGGAACACTTCCCACGAGCTGAATGCAGGCCGTCTTCAGGGTGCCGGTTTCGATTGGGTTGGTTACGGACATGGCCGTTACCTCCTTATTTGGAACCACCGGTAAGCGCCGGGACGCAGTTAAGGAACAATCCTTTACTTTTTTAGTTATACGCCAAATTAGACAGTTGTCAATAAACCCTGAGGCATTTAACACTAAAAGCTATTTTGTCTCCGCCCAGTTGGGTCCTAAAGCGGCGTTGGCGACAATGGGAACGGAGGCCGTGATGGCTGTTTCCATCGCCTCTTTAATAAGCGGTATTGCCTCGGCCTTCACCTCATCTCTGATTTCAAAAATAAGTTCATCGTGCACCTGGAGCAAAAAGTGGACATTGTTGTGAAGCTTGGCGGCACGAAGTTTCTCATCAACTTTAATCATCGCCAACTTCACAATGTCAGCCGCCGTCCCCTGCAAGGGGGCATTAATCGCCATCCGTTCGTTCATGGCTTTGATATAAGGGATCGGTGATTTCATCCCGGGGAAGTAGCGGCGCCGGCCAAACAGCGTTTCGGTATATCCCTTCTTGGCCGCAAAAGTTTTAACCGACTCAAAATAACTTTCAATCTTCGGGAAGGTGAGGAAAAAATTATTATAAAACTCCTGCGCTTCGGCCCGCGAGGAACCCAAGTTTTGCTTCAAAGCATTAACGCCCATGCCGTAGACAATGCCGAAGTTGATTACCTTGGCTTTGCGACGCATATCTTTCGTTACTTCACTCGCGGGTACTTTGAACACCCGCATGGCTACGGCCGTGTGCACGTCCTCACCGGCTTTGAACACTCGAACCAACTCATCTTCTTCAGCGAGCATGGCGAGCACCCGCATTTCAATCTGGGAATAATCAAACGAGCCCCAAACATAACCGGGCGGCACCAGGAAAGCGCGACGAATCTCTGTACCCAAACCTTCCGAGGCAGGGATGTTTTGCAAATTAGGACTATTGGAGGACATCCGGCCGGTCGTGGTACCGGTTTGATTTAAGTGAGTATGGAGCCGGCCCTTTTCGTCGACTTGAGCGGGAATAGTATCAACATAAGTGGAGAGGACTTTTTGCAACTCACGGTATTTTAAAATTTCGGCAATGACCGGGTGGACTTCAATCAACTTCTGCAATTCTGATTCGCGCGTTGAGCGCGCTCCCCCGTCAGTCTTCTTTAAACCTTTTGCCGTCAGCCGGAGTTGATCAAAGAGCACTTCGCCCAATTGCTTTGGTGAATTGATATTAAACTCGGTCCCGGCCAGTTCATAAATCTTTTTCTCAAAGCCCGTTAACACTTCGTGATATTTTTTAGACAGTTCGCGCAAATAGTCCACATCTACCAGCACCCCGCGCTCCTCGGCTTCCTTAATAATCGGGATCAGCGGCAACTCAATCTCGCGATAAACTTTTTCTAGCCCCTCTTTGGTAATCTCGGCCAACAAATAATCCCGCGCTTGGTCAAGCGACTCGGCCCGGGTAAAACCCAGCAAATCCTCGAGTGTCGGATTAGTTAGTTCCGAGTTTAAAAGCCACAGGGCAATGGCCAAATGACGAGGCACTTCCTCACTAACCGTTTTGGTTTTCGCCTCGCGAGAGCTAACCGCCATCACCGGCGCATCTGAGAGCGCCGATTTAACTCGCGCCCCCAAGGTGCGGAAGCTTAAATCAGCAAACAAGGTATCGATCTGTTTAAGCTCCACTCCTTCGCGCCAAGGCTGGGCGGGCAAACTAAACTCAAGCGGCACATTGCGGCGAATCGTGGCCAAGGTTTTGGAAAAGAGGGCCTCCTCCTTCCCCTCCTCCAGCAAATGGACCACCCGCTCTTTAACACCTTGGCGAATTAAAAGCTCGCGCCCTTTCTCCAGGTGCTTATAAATATTTTCGATCGTGCCAAATTTTACAATCAAATCCGTTGCCGTCTTCTCGCCAATGCCCGCAATGCCAATAATGTTGTCGGAGGGGTCGCCCCGCAAACCTTTATAGTCCGGCAAAAGTTCGGGACCAAAGCCAAAGCGCTCGCGCACTAACTTCTCGTTATACAAAATCGTGTCATTAATCCCCTTCTTCAGCGTATAAACCATCACTCGATCGTCGTCGACCAACTGGAGCGTATCCATATCACCCGAGGCAATAATTACCTGGAACTCTTTATTATTTTTAGTTTCCTCGACAATCGTGCCTAAAATATCATCCGCCTCAAAACCCGGTTTGTCGTAAATAGGAATATTGAAGGCGGTAAAGACGTCGCGCGAGCGGATCATTTGCGCCACCAGCGCTTCGTCGGCTTTCTTGCGACCTGCTTTGTAATTATCGTAGAGCTGTTTGCGGAAGGTGGTATCCGGCAAATCATAGCAGGCAATAATATAATCCGGCTTCAACTCGCCAATGATTTTAATTAGCATGGTGACCACGCCATAGAGACCGCCGGTTGGTTCGCCCTTGGCGGACATAAATTCGGGCAAGGCGTGATAAGCCCGATGTAAAATCGCGTGAGCGTCCAGGAGGACCAGCTTTTTGATCGCCGTTTTAGTTTTTTTAAGTTTAGTTACCATATAATTTCGCGGGTTGTCTCATCGATAAATTTAAAATTGAGCCGCCGGTAATCAGTGGGCAACAGTATCTCCACCTTCTCGGCCCATTCGATCATAATCAACGTCTGCGGATCGCGCAGGAGCTCATTAAAGCGCAGTCGGGCCAACTCCTCCGGCTGACCCAAACGATAAGTATCAATGTGGACCAAGCGACGGAAGTTTTGACCTGACGGCAGAGGGTAAAATTTTTCAATCACAAAAGTGGGACTAGTAACTACCTCTTTAACTCCGAGGGCCTTAGCAAAAGCTTGAGTGAAGGTAGTTTTGCCTGAACCCAAGTCGCCCACCAAACCGAGCACAGTGGCGTGATCTTTGGCCGGTTCGAGCTGACTCAAGAGCACGCGGGCCGCTCCCGCAGTGTCCTCCAAGCTTTTAGCAATGACGCGCATGAAGGTATTGTACCATACCACCTTAGCCCGCTTTCGTGAGTTTTTGGGCAACAAAAAAGCGCGTCCCCTTTCGGAAAACGCGCCTTTGATGAGTGAACCCCTCCGAATTCACTCATCGGATTCTCTGCCAGCGGCCAGGAACGTAGTAGCCCGGCTGGTAAGCGTAAACGGGACGGGGCTGAACGTAGATGACGCGGGGCGGCGGGGGTGCAATATAGACCGCCCGCGGCCGGTTGTAGCTGAAATTGAAATTGAAGCTACTACCATGATGGTGCCCACCCGCGAATGCCGGCGCCGCCGAGACAACCAGAACGATAATTACCAGTTTCAATGAACGCATTGCAGTATCCTCTCAAAAAGGAAGACTCGAAAATCAAAGAATCAACGAAACGTACTGTATATAGTTTAGCATATCTACATTTTTTGTCAAGTACACCAAAACTATCCCCATTTTTGCCGGTTTTTACCTTGCTTTTTGAGGGTGAGAGTGATAGTTGTGATAGTATAAATGCATGCTTGAGTTCAATGACACCACTTCAGCCAAAAAAGTAACTGAACTCTACAGTCAGGAGGCTGAAGAGCTGGCTCAAGTGCTCGCCACTCGTCATAATCTCCCTTATATTGACCTCTCCAAGTTCGGAATTAACACCGACGCGCTCCGTTTGATCCCCGAAGCCGAAGCCCGAGACGCTTCGATCGCTGCGTTTAAGCTCGTCGGTAAAAATATCTTTGTCGTTATCCTCTCCCCCGCTAATCCCAAGACCCAAGCGGTTTTAAAAGAGCTCGAAGAGAAGAATTTTATCATTAACGCCTATTTGGGCTCCGAGGCTAGCCTTGAGCGCGCCTGGAGCCGCTATGTCGAGATCTCCAAATCAACGCGAACCCAAGCGGGTGTGATTGATATTTCGAGCGAAGGCATTAATGAACTCGTTGGCCAAATCAAAGACTTACCGGGAGTTCAAAAACTCCTGACTGATGAATATAAAATTGTCCGCGAGGAAGGTGGCGTCTCTAGCGTCTTAGAAATTATTTTAGCCGGCGGCATTATCACTGACGCTTCGGATATCCACGTTGAGCCGCAAGACAAAGAGGTCCGCATGCGCTACCGCCTTGATGGTGTGCTCCATGACGTCAGCGTCTTTGATCACAAACTCTACCAACAACTGCTTTCACGAGTAAAATTAATCTCCGGTCTCAAGTTAAACATTAAAGAAAGCGCGCAAGATGGCCGTTTAAGCATCCACTTAAACGACGAGGAGATTGAAATCCGCACCTCCATTTTGCCGGGCGCCTATGGCGAATCAATTGTGCTCCGAATTCTTAATCCGAAAGCGATCCAAGTAACCTTCGAGACGCTGGGTATTGAACCACGCTTATTTAAAGTGGTGGATCAGGAAATTACTAAACCCAACGGCATGGTCCTGCTCACGGGTCCGACCGGCTCGGGTAAAACAACGACACTTTACTCCTTCTTACGCAAAGTTAACGACCCGGGCAGTAAAATAATCACGATTGAGGATCCGATTGAGTATCACTTGAAAGGGATTAATCAGACCCAGGTGGAACCAGAGAAGAACTACACCTTCCTCTCTGGTTTACGAAGCGCTCTACGCCAGGACCCGGATATCATCATGGTGGGAGAAATTCGCGACAAGGAGACGGCCAAGATTGCGGTTAACGCCTCACTCACTGGTCACTTAGTCTTCTCGACTCTCCACACCAACAATGCCGCGGGCACCATCCCCCGCCTGATTGATTTAGATATTAATCCGAAAATTATTGAAGCGGCCATCAACATTGCCATGGCGCAGCGGTTGGTGCGCTTGTTATGTCAAAGCTGTAAAAAAGAAGACGTGCCGACGGCCAATGAAGCCAAGCTCTTAGGGGCGGTGGCGGATAGCATTAAGCGGCTCCGGCCGGATGTGGCCGTGCCCGACACCACCAAAGTCTGGCGGCCGGTTGGCTGCCCGGATTGCAACGGCACCGGTTATAAAGGCCGCCAAGGAATTTTTGAAGCAATTTTAATTACCAAAGAAATTGCCGAATTGGTGGTACAAAATCCGAATGAGCGAGACATCAAAATCGCCGCCCAGGGCCAAGGCATATTAGATATGCGGCAGGACGGCGTTTTGAAAGTATTAGCTGGACAAACCAGTTTGGAAGAATTGTCTCGCGTGGTTGATCTTACCGAAGAAATCCTGTAAGAACCTTGCCAATCGAGGGCATAAACCTCTAAGCAATCCTTTCCGCCAGAGGTGGAAAGTGAGGTAAAACCGCAAGGATGGAGGAAGCAAATTCAATAAATTGAAAAACTGCCCCGTCCTTTTGATTAAACCCGAGTAAGCCCGGAAGCTTAGTTGCTTAGAGGTTTATGTTCTCGATTAAATTCAACCACCCACATACTAGCATAGCTACAAATTAATGTCAAGTACTGATTCTAATTTTAAACATGAGCGGTTTTTAGACAGCTCACTCCGACCGACCGCCTGGGAAGACTATATTGGCCAGCAAGCGATCAAGGATAACCTGAAGATCCTACTCGGAGCGGCCAAAGAACGCAACCACCCACCCGAACACGTGCTGTTTTACGGTCCGCCAGGGCTCGGTAAAACCACCCTCGCCCACCTTATTGCCAAAGAGATGGGAACGCAAATGAAAGTGACCTC
>CAZQDR010000006.1:9167-49397 GCA_964591715.1 uncultured Candidatus Saccharibacteria bacterium
CCGCTCCGCTCCCGCTTCTCGGGCGGCACCTTCCGGCTTGAGTTTTATACCGAGGAAGAAATTACTAAAATCCTGATGCGCTCGGCCCAAATATTAGAGATTGCGATTGATGAGGCAGCGGCGCGAGCGATCGCGGAACGCAGCCGCTTTACCCCCCGGATCGCCAACCACTTTCTTCGCCGTTGCCGTGACTTTGCTCAAATGAAAAAGACCGGGATCGACCGCGCGATAGTTAACCAAACCTTACAGCTTTTAGGTATTGATGAGTTTGGTCTCTCTGGTGCCGATCGCAAAATCCTCGAGACGATTATTGAAAAGTTTAATGGCGGCCCGGTTGGCGTTAACACCATTGCGACGGCCACCGCCGAAGAAGAGGCCACGGTGGAAGAAGTCCATGAGCCCTACCTGATCCAGATCGGCTTTCTAGAACGAACACCACGCGGCCGCACCGCCACCAAAAAAGCGTACGAGCATCTTGGCTTTGACTACCCCGAAAGCGCTCAAGATAAATTGCTTTAACAAAAAAAACACCCGCCCCTCCGGCGGGTGTTTAACAAACCAGCAAGAATAAACAAAGCCACTCTCCCCGGCTCGGGCAAGGCCGTGCGACTTAAAAAGGTTGGCGCGAACGAACCCTGGACATAAATCCCTGTCTGCCAGCCCGACCCATCATCGGTCGGGCCAAACTGGGGACCAAAGCGTTCGATCACTCCCGGCGTGACATAGAGTTGAGAGTACCAACCCACACCCGTCGAGCTCCCAGCGCTCCACACCAAACTGAAAACCGGCTCGAACTCGACCAACCAATGGAGATCCCGGCTCATTACCTGGGTGACGAAGATTTCTCCCAGCTCGACATGAGACACAGGCGGAAATGGGTTTTCAAAAACTCCGCTACTGGTAACCGTAAAGCAAAAGTGGATTTCGCCCCCCTCCTCCCAAGCGGCAAAGTCTTGGGAGCTGGCGAGCGGGATCACGCCGGTTACCGAGGCCCAGGCTTCGGTAGCGGTAAAACCGGAGGCCTGGTTAATCGTCGTGGTACCCGCCACGCCAAACCGATTAACTCCGAGCGTAAGTACTACGAGCCAGAGCGTTTTCATATTGTCCCCTTTCAGAAAGTGAGAGTTGAAAGATCAAAGCGAACACAGCCTTAACCATTATATCAAGAATAAATAAAAAAGAACCCGCGAGGTGTATAACCAAGCGGGTCCATGAATTAAAACTGATTACTCGTCATCACACCGGGTGACGACGACGGCGACGCGCGACGAGCGCGGTGCCGGCGGCCAGAAGGCCGAGTGAGGTGGGCTCCGGCACCGATGTACCGAAGTACTGCTTGGCGACCGCCGCGTCCTCGAAGTATCCGTGGAACAAGAAGTTCCACTGGAAACCAGTCTCTGTGGTCGGAAGAGCGGCGCCCTTACCGATGGTTGAGGACCATTCGTAGTACTGGGCGTCAGATGAGCGCCAAGTAACCCCCTCGATCCAGCCGCCAGCACTTCCGCTGTTCTGCTCGATCAGGCCACCATCAGACTCAGGCCAACTGCTGTAGTACAGACTGGAGTACTGGTTGAACCTCAACCCATTGTGGTTATAGTTGAAGTTGTTGCCGACACTCCTCTTGTTGAGTGCTTTGTCGAGCACTCCCCAGATCGTGACCTGCGCCAGGATTCCCGGCGTGCCATTCGGAGCCGTCCACCAGTCCTTGGTGATGTAGGTGTTGGCGTTCTCGACCCGGTGGACTTCCGAGCTGACGTAGGCCGAGAAATTCGCGCGGCCGTCGTCCCAGTAGCCCAGGTTTTGGTTTACGTACAGACCACCCCAGTCAAAACCACCGCCCACCGAACTCGCGAACGCCGCGCCCGTGAGGCTGAACAGAACCGCCACCACTGCCACAATCTTCTTCGATGTCATATAGACATCCTCCACTCTCAACGTTTCAATGATCAAAGCTCTACATTAGAGCTCGTGGTCGAACGCTAGCATATTCGTAATTACTTGTCAAGAGCAATCTTTACTTAGCGTCCTTGGCCTGTTAATCTCTGTTTATGTCAGGACACAGCAAATGGTCTCAAATTAAGCGCAAAAAGGGCGCCGAAGATCAAAAAAGAAGCAAGGTTTTCTCGATGTTGGTAAAGACAATTACCGTTGAAGTTAAGCGCTCCGGCGGTGATCGCAACTCCCCTGGCGTGCGCAAGGCAATTGAGCGAGCCAAGGCGGCTAATATGCCCAACGATAATATTGAGCGATCAATCAAAAATGCCCAGGGAGCTGGCGGCAACGTCTTGGAGGAAGTAACTTACGAGGCCTACGGCCCCGGCGGTAGCGCCCTGATTATTGAAGGTATTACGGATAACAAAAACCGAACCTCGCAAGAGATCCGCCACCTACTCGACAGTCATGGCGGCAATTTGGCCTCCCCCGGCGCCGCCTCTTGGGCCTTTGTGAAAAGCGCTGAAGGTTGGCAGCCGCAAATCCCGGTTGAACTTAACGAGACGGACGCCCAAGCGCTAGCCGATCTGGTGGATACTCTAAGTGAGAACGAGGATATTAAAAATATTTACAACAATGCGGGTCTTAGCGATTGATCCAGGTTACGAGCGGATGGGCGTGGCAGTGATTGATAAAACTAGTGGCAAAGAAATTTTGGTTCACTCCGGCTGCCTCGTAACTTCGCGTAGCTTAAGCTTTGGTGAGCGATTGGTGGCACTCGGTCAAAGCTTCGAAGAATTAATCGCCGCGCACCAACCAGAACTGGTGGCGCTCGAAAAGCTCTTCTTCACCACCAATCAAAAAACCGCTTCCGCCGTGAGCGAGGTGCGCGGCATGCTCTTGTATTTAACGAGTAAGCACGGCTTGAAGCTGGCTGAGTACACCCCCCAAGAGGTAAAGGGGGCGGTGGCAGGCTATGGTAAAGCGAGTAAGGAGCAGGTGACGGCGATGGTCAGCAAGCTAATCACCCTCCCCCCCGGCAAGCGTTTAGATGATGAATACGACGCCATCGCTATTGGCTTAACCGCGCTCGCCCGGGCCAGCTTTGCCGATTAAATTATTATCACGACCAAGGATATCCACACTCCAGCGACTCAGATATTGCAAAATATTGGTGGTATGCTAAAAATGGAGCGTCTCTAAAAAGAGACCAGCTTTAAAAATTTTAATGTCTATCTATGCCCGATGATTTGGAACTAGAGGAGGGAACCGAAGAAGAGGTTGCCTTCCCCGATGAGTTAGAGGAGGACGAACTCTTAGGAGACGTCGATGAAGAAGAGGAGGAAGAGGAGGCCAGCGACGAATTCTAACGAGGGATAATTTTGACGAAACGTTTTTTGCCGACCCGGAGACGGGTCGGTTTCGTCATTTTAAAGGCTGGGTCAGTAATTTTACTGTCCGTGTCGAGATCATAAATAGCTCCCTCGTCCAACAGGCGGCGAAAGTCAGACTTAGATTTAACCAAACCTGCACCAGTTAGAACATCCGCCAAATTAAAACCAGGCTCAAGAATAATCTCCTCCATTTGATCGGGAATTTCTTTTTTTTGGAAAGTGCTTACAAAACTCTCCTCGGCCGCCTCCGCACTGGCCGCGTCGTGATAGAGCCGAACAATATTTTTGGCCAAGCGCATTTTCGCCGCTTTGGGATCGGCGGCGATCAGAGCGTTCATTTCCTCAAGCGGTAAGCGCGTGCAAATCTCAACCGCTAGGGGTAATAGACTGTCAGGCCAACTCATCACTTTACCATACATCTCCTCGGGTTTATCATCCAGTGTCACCATATTACCCTCGGTCTTACCCATTTTTTTACCATTGGCGTCGGTGAGCAGCTTGCCCGCAATAACGAATTTTTCTTTGCCTCGTTTTTTAAACATTGTGCGTCCAGCCAACATGTTAAAGGTTTGGTCATTACCGCCAATTTCCATATCCACATCTAAAACAACAGAATCGTAACCTTGCATGAGGGGGTACAAGAATTCGTGGAGATAAATTGGTTGTTTGTTCTTTAGGCGTTCTTGAAACATGTCGCGCTCAATCATTTGCCCGACAGTAAACTCCGAGGCTAGTTCCAAAATTTGCTCGAAATTAAGTTTACCTAGCCACTCACTATTAAAACGGAAGGTGGTCTTTTGGGGGTCGAGTAGTTTAACAATTTGACTCTGGTAGTTTTTCAAATTTACCTGCACTTGTTCGGGAGAGAGTTTAACGCGAGCGGCCGCTTTGTCAGTCGGGTCACCAATCATGGCCGTAAAATCCCCAATTAAAATAATAATTTCATGCCCAGCGTTTTGCAGATCGCGTAAGCGCAACAAATTAGCCGCATGGCCAATGTGGAGCGTTGGGCCAGTGGGATCAATACCAAAATAAATTTTGAGTTTTTGGCCACCAGCTAAAACCTTTTCGAGCTCTTCTTTTGACGGATAAATCCGTTCAACACCGCGAGTTAATAACTCATCCATGGCTTAAATTTAGCACAGCTTACCGTTTCGGGCTACCTGTGCTACGATTGATTAAATGCGAAGTAAGTGGGCTAAAACCCGGTCATTTCTCTGGCATTGGTGGAAACAAATCATTCTCATTGGCCTAGCGGCTGGATTTTTTGTCTGCGGACTATTTTTATTGTGGGTTGTTTCTTTAAGTATTCCCTCCTTTGACTCTTTCAATGACCGCCAGGTTACCGAATCAACCAAAATTTATGATCGTACTGGCGAAATTGTGCTCTACGATGTCTACGGCAAAGTTAAGCGCAAAGTGGTCCCCTTCGATCAGATTTCCCAAAATCTAAAGAATGCCACCATTGCTATTGAGGATGACACTTTTTACGAACATCAGGGTATCAAACCAAGCGCGATTCTCCGAGCGGTCTGGGTTGATATTACCCGTGGCGGCACCATTCAGGGTGGTTCAACTATCACCCAGCAGTTAATAAAAAACACCATCTTGACCCAAGACCAAACTATTGCCCGCAAGGTAAAGGAGTGGGTCCTGGCTATCAAACTCGAGCGCGTCATGGAGAAAGACCAGATCTTAAGCCTCTACTTAAATGAAAATCCCTATGGCGGCAGTATCTACGGGGTTGAGGAGGCATCCCAAACCTTTTTCGGAAAACCAGCCAAAGACTTAAGCGTTGCTGAGTCTGCCTACTTGGCCGCCATCGCCAAGGCTCCCACCTTCTACTCACCCTTCGGACAAAACCGTGACCGTCTCGATGAGCGCAAAAATGTAGTCATTAACCGTATGCAAGAGCTTGGTTATTTAACTCCCGCGCAAGCCACCGCCGCCAAAAATGAGCCAGTAAAATTCTTGGCGGCTAATGATGGCTCCATTAAAGCGCCCCACTTTGTGATGTATGTTCGCGACTATTTGGAACGAAAGTTTGGCGCCGACAACGTCCGCACTAAAGGCTACAAAGTGATCACAACCCTAGATTACAGTCTCCAGCAAAAAGCCGAGGAGGTCGTTAAAGTGTATGGTGATCAAAACGCTAAGAGTTACAACGCCAAGAACGCCGCCTTAGTGGCCGTCAACCCCAAAAATGGCCAAATATTAGCCATGGTTGGTTCACGGGACTACTTCAACACCGAGATTGACGGCAATTTCAACATCACTCTCGCCCACCGCCAACCTGGTTCATCCTTCAAACCGTTTGTTTATGCCACCGCCTTCAACGAGGGCTTTACCCCGAACACGGTTTTATTTGATACGGCCACTCAATTTGATACCAGTTGTCCAAAAAGTTGTTATCAGCCAAGTAATTATGATGGTCGCAACCGCGGACCATTGACCCTGCGCAGTGCCCTGGGTCAATCAATCAACGTCCCAGCGGTTAAATTGCTGTATCTAGTGGGCATTAAAGATGCCATCACCACCGCGCGCAACATGGGAATCGAAAGCCTCCAAGACGCCACCCGCTACGGTCTGTCTTTGGTCTTGGGTGGCGGCGAAGTTACTTTACTAGAGATGACTAGCGCCTACGGCGTTTTTGCTAATGATGGCGTCCGCAACCCTTCAACTGCGATTTTAAAAATCGAAGACTCTCAAGGAAAAATCCTCGAGGAATTTATTCCTAGCCCCACCACCGTCTTGCCTGCCAATACCGCCCGCAGTATTAGCAGTATTCTTACCGACGACAGCGCTCGCCAACCCGTCTTTCCTGCTCATTCCGCTCTCTGGTTCCCTGATCGCCAAGTGGCCGTTAAAACTGGTACCACCAATGATTACAAAGATGCTTGGATTTTGGGTTACACGCCCTCGTTAGTGGTTGGTGGTTGGGTAGGCAACAACGACAACACCCCCATGGAGAAACGGGTCGCCGGCTTTATTGTTGCGCCACTTTGGCACAGTTTTATGGAAAAGGCTTTTGCCTATATCCCCAAAGAAAGTTTCCCCGCTCCCCAACCCATCTCTTCTTCAGAACCACCTTATAACCGAGGGTTTTGGCAGGGCAACAAAACTTATTACACCGATAAAATATCTGGTAAATTAGCCACGGAGTACACCCCCGATGATTTAAAAGAGGAACACGTCTTAACCCAAGTTCATTCCATTTTGTATTGGTTGGGACGAACAGATGACCCTCAGTTCCAACTTTGGGAAGGCCCCGTCAGAGCTTGGGCGTCTGGTCAGGGTTTTATTGATCAGTCCGAAAGTAGTATCCCCACCGCCACCGACGATGTTCACCGTCCAGAATATGCTCCACGTTATAATATTACTTCCCCCACCACCCCAGCCACCTTTAAACCCGAAGAAAAAATTAACGTCCAAATTAGTAATTATCAAGGACGTTATCCGATCAGCCAACTCGACGTCTTTGTAAATGACCAATATTTTGGCTCGATCAATCATGAACCCTACCAACTCTCAATTGCCATTAGTGATATCACTGACCCTCAAACTACTAACACGCTGCGCGTAGTGGTTTACGACAGTGTCCGCAATAAAACCGAACAAACCCGCACCTTCACGATCAGTGAGTAAATTATAAGACCTGCTTTATTCCTTTGCGCCCCAACTCTTGTTCGAGTTTTTCTAAAATTTTTTCGCGATGAATAAAAATCTCGCTCTTGAGAGCGGCGGGAACTTTAAAATACACCGTCCACTTTTGGACGGTGATATTTTTTTTATCAATCAAAACACCGAGGAGTTGCTTAATAACATATTGCAGGGCCTCCTTTAGCACATCATCAACTGGGCGGAGATCTTTAAACTTAGCTAAGTCAAGCCGAACCGCATCCATACTAGCGATTCAGGGGCATGATTAGATAGGTAAAAGAGTTGTCCCCTTCCCCTCGGATCACTATTGGTCGTTGCTTGCCGTTAAACGCCATTCTGAGGCTCTCCGGGGCAATTGAAGAGAGGCTGTCGAGAAGATAACGAACATTAAAACTTATTTCCACTTCATCACCAGAGAGAGTGGCAGATACTCGACTAGTTGATTCGCCAACATCCGTATTCCGAGAAGTAATTTCAAAGATTTTATCCTTCACCGCCGCTCGCACGGTTATTTGATTTAATTTATCCGAGAAAATAGTGGAGAGTTTAAGGGTGTTGAGTAAGTCGTTTTTAAGCATTATGACTTCGGTGGCGTAACTGGTCGGCATAATCTGGCGGTAATCAGGGAAGACCCCCTCTACCAAGCGCGAGGTTAGATAAATCTGATCAGTCGCGAATGCTACTTGGTGGCCATTGTAAGTTATCGTCACCTCATCCTCGACACCCTCAAAAATCCGAACTAATTCGGTGCTGTTTTTAATCGGAATAATTAATTTTGGCTCCTCGGTGAGTTTAGACTTTAACCGCAATCGCCTTTCCGCTAAACGGAAAGAGTCCGTCGCCACAAACACCAACTCGTCGCCGGCGCCATAAAGGTAAACGCTAGCAATCTCCGGCTTAATATCCGAAAAGGACGCGGCATAAATTACCGAACGCAAGCCGGCGACGAGTTGGGCGGCCGGAATAACTAAAGTATACCCATCAGCAATCTCCGGGATGGTGGGAAAGTCATCAGTAGGATAAGTTTTTAAAACACTGGTCGTGTTGGCTGTCGCTACCGTCAAAGTGTTGGTTACCGTTGTTAACTCCACTTTGTCTTGATGATAGAGACTACTTAAAAAATTAGCCATCACGGATCCACTAACCATCACCTGCCCCTCCTCCTCCACTTTAGCTGGCAAATTAATTCTCAGACCCACATCTAAATTCGTCGCCCGCACCACCAGCTCGCGCCCCTTTGCCTCAAGTGATACGTAGGCCAAAGCGGGTAATGATAAATTTTTACCAGTCACTTTATCAGCGCTACTGACCGCCCATTTAATTTTCTCTTTTAGAATTTCTACTTTCATAATCTATAGTATTAATATATAAGTTAATTTTTTATTACTACTATTAGGGTTGAATAAATTGGGGAGAAGTCATTTCCGTGTTGCTGGTTATTGTTTTTTCGACTAATCTCACTGTGCATAATCCTGTTGATAAATATTTAATAACTTATTCGTTGTACAACATTAACCTGATTTGTTCGATCTCTTGGCTCAGTAAGGAGTCCCCTTTTATATCTTGTTTGATTTTTTCGTAGGCATGGATAACTGTCGTGTGATCACGGCCGCCCAATTTTTGGCCAATGTAAGGGTAGGAAGTGTTAAAGTCTTCGCGGAGCAAGTACATAATCACTTGGCGGGGCTTCACCACCTCCTTCTTGCGGGTTTTATCATAGAGGGCGCGCTCGTTGATGTTGTAAAAGTTAGCGACTACTGTGGCGACATTCTTAATCGAGACGGTCTTTTTGGGTTTAATGTTGTTTTTAACCAACATCTTCGCCTCCGGGAGGGAGAGATTCCGGTTTTTAAGCTGGGCCTGGCAGACGATTGAGTTAAGCGCGCCTTCTAGTTCTCGAATACTATCCTGAATGACGCTCGCCAAGTACTCCAGAACCTCATTAGAAGGGTAAAATTGGCTCAGTTTAGCTTTAATTTGGATGATCGCTAGCCGTGACTCATAATCCGGTTTGGCAACGTCTACAATCATGCCACCCTCAAAGCGCGACCTTAGGCGCTCCTCCAAGTTTGGGATGTATTTAGGTGATTTATCCGAGGAAAAGATAATCTGCTTGTTATTTTCGTAAAAGTTATTAAATAAGTGGAATAATTCCTCCTGAGTTTTGTCTTTGTTGGAGAAAAATTGAACGTCATCCATTATTAAAATATCGTACTTGCGATACTTTTCCTTGAAAGTGTTTACTTTGTTGTTTTGGACCGAGTTAACATAGTCCACAGCAAACTGTTCTGAGGTCACATAGAAGACTTTCTTGTTGGGGGCCGTCTTTTTGATGTAATTCCCCACTGATTGAATGAGGTGAGTCTTGCCGAGACCGGTACCGCCGTAGATAAACAAAGGATTGTAGACCAGGCCAGGCTTTTTAACCACCGCTTGAGCGGCGGCATGAGCCAATTCGTTGAAGGGGGCTACGACATAGCTGTCAAAAACGTATTTAGGGTTAAGGTTGTCGTCGCGGTTAATGTAAAGCTCTGGTAAATCGAGCTGATTGGAGAAGGTGGGTTTGGGTGAACTCTCGTTATTCTTATATTTTTCAACGTCGTCAGCCTTAACAATCATATATTCTAAGGCCCGGACGTCAGTTTGGAGATTGCGAAGCGATTTTAAAATAAACTTATGAAATTTGTTATAGAGCCAGTCTTTAACGAAGGCGTTTGGCACGCCGAGAAAGATTGTACCGTTATCTTGCTTAACAATCCGGGTGTTGCGAAACCAGGTGCCGAAGTTGGCTTTCGAAATATTTAGTTCTATTTCGCCAAGCGCATCGTCCCACAGTTTTTTATTATCCACCATCGTGTAGAAATTATATGCTCTTACCAGGGGGTCGCCAACTAGCCAAAGTTGTTAATAAGCTGTGGATTGTGGTAGGATAAACCCCATGTCATTTACGTATAAACCCAAAAAGCGCAAGCGCGCCAAGACCCACGGGTTTTTGGTTCGTAGCCGCTCCAAGAATGGTAAGCGGGTAATTCGCGCCCGCCGCCGTAAAGGTCGCGCCAAACTGACCGTTTAACCCTCTCGTCTATGGAATCCGGTTCGCCGGCCACCCTTAAGCTTAAGCGCCTCCCCGGCGCTAGTTTAAGCCGTTTTCACTATAGTATCTCCAAGAAGAAGCTGTCTCGGGCGGTGGACCGTAACCGGGCTAAGCGGCGGGCGCGGGCAGTTATTACTAGTCTGCGGGGGCGGATCGCTCCCGGGTATGAGCTGACCCTCTTTCTCGAGCCACCTATGATCACGCTCCCCTATGCCGAAATCAAGGCTAAAATTGTATTTTTACTCGAAAAAGCTAGAATACTCTAATGCACTTTATTTTCAACACCGTTTTCTATTTACCGCTCTATAACGCCCTGGTTTTGTTGTGCTCGGTCTTGCCGAGTCACAGTGTGGGGTTGGCGATTATTATCTTAACCATTGGCGTTAGGGTTATCCTCTTCCCGCTCCAGCACCGCATGAGTCACACCCAGCGCAAACTGCGTGAGTTGGACGGCACAATCAAATCAATTAAGGAAAAGCATGCCAAGGACAATACCGAGCAGGCGCGCCAGATCATGGCACTCTACAAGGAGCACGGTATTAATCCGATGTCAGGTTTTATTGTGCTTATAATCCAGATTCCTATACTTTTAGCCTTATTTTGGGTTACCCGGGGTAGTTTTAACTTCGATCCCTCGCTTTTGTATAGCTTTGTGGTGGCGCCAGCCTCGATCTCAACTAACCTCTTTGGCTTAATTGATGTTTCCGCCCATAGTTATGTGTTGGCTGTACTGGTGGGTATTAGCCAATACACCCAAATCTCACTGACCATGCCGCCAATGGCTAAAAGTAAGCCTGGCGTCGCCCCAACCCTTAAAGATGACATGGCACGCAGCATGAGTCTGCAAATGCGCTATGTTTTACCAGTAATTATTATTTTTGTTTCGGCTCAACTCCCCGCCGCCGTGTCACTCTACTGGATTACCTCCAACATTTTCTCGATCGGTCACGAACTATATGTTCGCCGTAAGGCTAAAGAGATCCCTGGGCCTAAAAACCTAAGCGTAAATCAAGCACCCACAAACTAAGGTCAATTTTGTTGATGATATAGAGGCGGTCAAGCGCCTCATTGAGAGCGATTTGGTAAACATCAAAGGTGGCCTTGTTGTCTTGAAGACTAGGGTTAAAAAGTAGTTGACTGCTACCAGTCGTGGCATTAACTTGCCAGAGCTTGTCGTTGAGACTCACTTCCCCACTTAACCAGTTGTCGGGGTAGCTACTAGAAGGAATCTCGGTGGGGGCGCCACAATATACAGTGAGCGAATCGGAAGCCCAAACACATTTGTTTACCAGGGTGGGCAAAGAAATTCGATTTACCACCTGCTTTTTAAGATCATACACGGCCAAAAAGGGTCGGTTAGAGCCGCTGCCACTATACAAAATATGTTTGCCGTCGGGGCTGGGTAGAATGCTCAAGCCGGGAACGTTGTCGATTAAACGGGTTAACTGTTTAGTCTTTAAATCAAAGCTGTAGGTGTAACCTGGTACGGTGGCGCTAGGTTTGGTGGTCAAAAGAATCGTCGAAGTGGCAACCCAGTTTAAAGTGAGCTCATCAAGGTCGGAGCTAGCCAACACGGTGGGCTTTTTGTACTGCCAGTCGCTGGTGACTAGCTGGGTTTTGTTGTTGACCACCTCCAAGAAGGCAAAACTGTTGCGGTCGGGGGAAATAGCAAAGCCATAGGCGCTCTGGGGTAGGAAGCGGCCTGATAATTCGGTTGAGGTGGTGGCTAGGGTCGCTAAGTAGTTTTGGGGTCGACCATCTTTGTTGTAGCGAATGATAAAAGGATTACCGGGTTTAGCCATGACTAGGTCCAAGATTTTGGGAATGGTGGTGTTGGAAGCGATCTCCCCTGCCCCTTCGGCGTTGGTGCGGTAGAGGTGACCGGTATTCTTCTCGATATACCAGACGGAGCTGGTAGCTCCGCGGCCGAGCGCCGCCACACTCGCAATCGGGTCGGTACTGAGGCGACTAAAGCGAGAGGCTAACTGATTATTGGTCGAGTTGCTGCCGGGGGTGCCAGTGGCAGTGAGTTCGCCAAAGCCGCCGCCACTTGAACTGCCACCGAGCGGGCGGTTGCTGTCGGTAGGGAAAACGCTGGTGTTGGTGCTTGAGGTGCTAGGGGCGGCGGCGGGAGCGGCTTTTTGAACAATCAAAACGTAGTATCCCCCACCCAAAAGGATGATCACGAGAACTAAAACCAGACTCAGTAATATTTTTTTATTCATTATTAAAGTACCCCCCACTATGAGCTGCGGTGTCGACGTTACCGCCAAAATCCGAACCAGTTATGCCTCCCTGATTAGGATCAAACTTAACCTTAAAAATATTAGGGTTAATGGTTTGTAAAATTAAATAGGCGCCCAAAAGCAGGGCCAAGCCAGTAATGGCGTCCCAGATGTGGCTTTTAGCCATATTTTTGATAAAGGGTATATTGCTGGTGATCAACCTGATTCCCTCATAAGCAATCGCTAAAACTGCCACCAACGCGCCAATTTGGATCATTTTTGGGAAGAGTGAGCCTAGGTAGGAGTTGATGTCTCCGGTGGCGCCAGAATCAGTGACGGTGGGCACCAGCAGGGTAACTTGGGCGTGGGCAGTGGTAATAAAATCGGAGAGACTCATATTAAAAGCTGACTTGTTGCTGATTAAAGGTAATTTGGAAAAAGTTTTTAGCCGACTGGAAGGCGGAACCCAGATTATTAACCTCTAGTTGAATCTGATTTTGTCCACTTCCCTCTCTGGGGGTGGCAAAGGTGACCAATTGCTGGTCGCTGGTGTTAGAGATAACTTTTTTATTATTGATTGACCACAAGTAGGATAATTGACCGCCTTGGACGCTGCCTCGGCTAAAGAAATAAGGTTCAGCTCGAACCGTAATCTCTGGTTTGGTTAAATTAAAGCCCGAAACCAGTGCGCGGTGATACTCGGTCCCGGCTAGCGGATCCTCGCGGTAAAACACTAATCGGGGGTTGGTTACTGGTAAGACAAGTTGCTTCACCGCTTCAACATCCCCGGTCACTTGGTTGCTTATTGTCACCTTGATACTATTGTTGTCCTCGGTCCCCGCTTTGTAGAGCAAAACATTTTGGCCCACGCCCGTGGCGTTACTCACCACTTGGCCATCCTTCTCCCACTGGAAGCGGAAGTCCCCCACTTTAACCTGATTAATGCTGTTGCCGGTGCTCACCACGGGTAAGGCAACGACCCGCACGGTGCTGGCAGGTGCAATTTGGCTGTGGCCTTGGTAAAACGAGGGCACATAAGTATCCGCCTCCCAAATTAAATCAACACTAACCCCAGTGGTTTGAGCCTGGGCGAAGATGGGGAGGAGCAGTAAGGTTAGGAAAAAATATTTCATTTGCTGGTTTGGGGAATGAGGGCTGACTTCAGTTTATCTTCAGCCCGCACGGTCACAATACATATTATAACAGCAACCGTTAATCCCGGTAAGATACTAATAATCGGAATAAGTTCAATTACTGTTGAGATGAGCGCTGCGGCAAAGCGTTGCGGATTGATGAAGCCGACCCCCAAAAAGTAAAACCATAAGCCGAAAATCAGCATGGCCGTAAACTGGGTGAGGATGTTTACAACCGGGATAATTCCCACTAAATCAAACAGTAGAGCGACGATGACCATTAGTCCGGCGGTAAAGTTGCTGATGCGCTCTGTTTTGGTGGCTGACATACTATTGGCCGACGGCGTCTAGGTCCTTCTTGGCTTGTTTAATGGCTAACAGTTGTGAGGGGTCGGAAGTAATAATCTGATCCTCGGTGTAAGAGGCAATAATTTTAATGGCGACGTGTTTTAGTCCCGCAAAGAAGATCCCCTCCCCGACGTTTGACTCAAGCAGGAGATACTTTTCCTCGTCGGTTAGTTGGAAGGTTTGTTGGACAACATCAATCGAAGCTGGCGACTGCTTTAAGAGTAGTTGGATTGAGGAGTTGGTGATGATCGGCATGCCGTAGTCCGACTTTAAGAAGTCACCTACGTCTTGAGTGACGGTGGCCACGCCTAAATAGTATTTGCGACCGCGTTTAACGAGTGAGAAGAGGAAGGACGCGGTGTCTTTGGCCTTCATCATCCACCAAGCCTCATCAATAACTAAGAGGCGCTTTTTAAGATTACGACGGATGGAGTTCCAAATATTGTGCATGACAATGTACATTGCCACTGGTTTGAGCTCATCCTCCATGTCGCGCAAGGAGAAGACAATAAACTTTTTGTTGATGTCAACGTTGGTTGGCTTGTTAATAAAGCCGGCCCAGGTGCCGCGCGTGTACTTAAGTAAGCGCTGAGCCAGCGACTCCCCGCCCTCCATGCCAGCTAAGACCAACTCAAGGTCCGACAAAAGCGGCGCTGGTTTGTTGGTAAAGTCACTGTCGGCGGTAATGTCCTTTAAGGCGTAAGTTTCGGTAATGGCGCTATCAATGATGGCATCCTCCTCCGAGGTTAGGCCGCCCAACATTAAACGGAAGAGTCCAACCAGGTTAATAATGTTGGAGCGCAACACGTCGGCTGGCGATTCGTCCTCGCGGGCAAATGGTAGATCAAACGGGTTGATGTGGTGCTCTGAAGTCAAAGAAATATTAAAGTAGCGTCCGCCGACCGCCTCGGCCAGGAACTCATACTCTCGCTCAGGGTCAATTACAATGACGTCGGTATCAAACATTAAACTACGCAAAATCTCGAGTTTGGTGGTGTAAGATTTGCCGGCACCAGACTTAGCAAAAATGACGGAGTTGTAGTTCTCAAGCGAGAAGCGGTCAAAGAGCACCAAGCTAGAATTGTGGCGATTAATGCCATACAAAATGCCCTTATTAGAGGTAAGGTCGAAGGAAACAAAGGGGAAGAGACTCGAAAGGGGTGAGGAGTTGAGCTTGTAGTTAACTCCCAAAATATCGTCAGCGGTCGGGAGTACGGTCTTAAACCCTTCGGCTTGCTGGAAGAGGGCGGGCTTAAGATAAACCAGCTTGGCGTCTAAGATCCCCTTAATCTCACTCTCGGTTTTGTCGAGCTCGTCTTCGGTGTCGCCGTAAATGGTAATATACAAACCAACATCGAAGATCTTCTCGCGGGCTTGCTGGAGACTGTCGCGCAAAGTTTCAATATCAGCATATGCCGTGTCCAAAATCGGGTCGCGGACCAAACCCTTCTCCTCGCGCATACTGATCTGGCTTTGGACCTCGGCCACCTTCTTCTCCATTTGGCGCAAGGCGATCGATGAGTCGATGGGGTGGATTAAAATAGAAACGTCAAAGATTTTGTCGAGGTTGATGACGGGCGAGAACCAGTCCCCCGCTAAAAAGCGTGGGTAAGAGATGACATAGAAAGTGCGGGCCACCTTGTCGCCCAAGTGCAGGAGGCGCGGCGTTACCTTAAGCGCCGAAGGTGCAATCACGTCGCGCAGCTGCAGCACGCCCATCTGGTAGATATCCTGAGGGAAGATCGGCGTGATCGTGCCCGGGCCACCGGTGGTAGCCGCTTGATCTTTTTTGCCAAAATTAAATAAAGCCATAATTAACTTAAGTTAGGGATATCAGTTTCCCCGGGGTTAAACATTTTGAAGTAGAGCTCGACCAACTCCTCGGTGCCCAGCTGGGCGACGCGGAGGCCAATGGAACCAAAACCCTGCTCGATGACCGCCGCTCGCTGCTCAATTTGCATCCGGTGCTCGTCAAAGTCGTTGCTTTGACTCGCTTCGGGCGACTCGCGCTTGGCCCGACCGGGTAAAACCCGCGAGAGTAGCCCTCCTTTTTTGACCGTCGAGAGTACGGGCGGGACGTAGGGCACCACCACAAAGAAGCTTTTAGACATAATGTCGGTGGTCTCGGTAAACTTTTTAATAAATTCAATGTACTCACGGACCTGGACCTTCATTAAGTCAGTGGTTTGGGCAACCAGTCGCTCCTCCAGAGTGCGGAGATAAGGCTTAATGTCGAGCCGACGCGACTGGATAAATATTTGAACGTGAAAGTCGAGGCCGTTGAGAAAGTTTTGGAATTGGAGCAACATGGCCGTCTGCTCATCCTCCGACTTGAGGGCGAAGTTTATTGATGACACCAAAAGGACCATGCGCATGGAGCCGTTTTTAAGAATAACGACTCCGTCGCGAATTTCTTGAATCGGAACGAAGTCTTGCGTCGCTTGTGCCGCGGTTTGGGCCATTAGTTTTATTGTATCACTATTTTATCTTCTCCCGCACATCTAAACTCCACGACAAATCTTTTAACTTACTCTCCGAGAGTTTAGGAATCTTTAATCCCCCGCCTGGTTGGCCGGGTAGTGCGCCGGTTGGAGTAGTTGGCGCGGCAGTCGTCTTTTGTTCGGTGCGCTTCCAAATATAGAGTTTGCTCGCCAGCATATATTTAAACGCCGCCTCTACCACACTGATAAATGGTCGGTTGTTTACTTTGTAAAACGCCAGAGCCAGAGCAAAGCCGGCGGTCGGGATAATGAGGAGGAAGCTAACAATCTTTAGACTGCTCGGGACATAGACCCACTCCATGAACGACAAACCAGCGCCGCCGGCGAGGTAGACGAATTGTTTGAAGGTGAGTGGACCAAAGATCCGATCCTCGATATCAATAAATTGGGGGACTTGAAAATTAGCCATGGATAGCTGTTAGCTATAAGCTGCTAGCTTTTAGCTTAGAAATCATCGTGCTTAACATTCTCATTATTTCAACTATTAAACCGTCACTTTCATTATAAGTTAGTTTGTCTACAAGCGATAGCTTCTCGGCGATATCTAGCTGAGACTGAAGTTCGGCGGCTGAACCTAAAGCGATTCTTAAAAATTGAACGAAATCCCGACGGGTATTGCGCGATCTTCCCTCGGCAATATTGGATGGAATCGAAATGGCTGCCCGTCTCATTTGCGAAGTTAAACCAAATATCTCCTCTTTGGGGAAGCTGCCAGTTAACCGGCATACCTTTAAAGCTAAAATCGAAGCTTTTTGCCAAACAATCAGTTCTCGATATGACTTAATCATAAGCTTACAGCTAAAAGCTGCTAGCTAGCAGCTACTCTGGTTTCTCCATGTAAGGGTCAGTTGACCAAGGCTTTACCTCGGGCAAGTCTACCTGCTCTTTGGGGAGTTTGAACATTTGTCCCATCTTGGACTCAAAAATATTGGTCCCGGCAGTTGCTGGAGCGGGGGCGGCTAAGATTTGCGCCGTTAAATCGGTGGTCAAACCTTCGGCCGTCTTAAAGTCTACCCCCAGAGTGGTATGTAGGGTGGCAGCCAAAACGCCCAACTTGTACTCCCCGGTTTTTACTTTAGCCATCACCGCCGCCAGATTTGTTTGCTGCTCGGGAGACAAATTATACTTTCGACCAAGAGTTGCCATGGGGTCTTGGGGCTTGGGGTCGGTGGTGGGGGTTACTGGGGCCACAACGGGGGTCGTCTCACGATTGTTTGCCAACTCCTGTAATGATTCACGAATCTTCAGGAAAACTTGATTGTTGATGTCGATAACAATTTTTTGAGTCGTGGCGTCATCAATTTTTAAACGTTCCTTGATGTGGCCCGCAAATTCATTTGGTTTGGTTAAACCACACAAAACCAAGGTTACCTCATCATCGAGTTCACCAATTAAATCAATGTGTAGGTTATATTTCTTTCCAACCTCAAGAACCATCTCTTCTGTGTGGGAATCTAACACCAAATCCTGAACTTCTGGAGGAAGCTTTTTAATCAGGCTTTTTAATTGTCCTTTTTCGTATGCCATGTCTTATTTTTTATCCCCTTCTGCTGGCTTGTCATCAGGTTTATTATCATCTTTTGGTTTGTTTATTTGCCCTTCAAGATTATCTAATTTTTCCCCTGTTTCTAATCGACTTTCAATATTTTCTTTTCTAATTTCCAGCTTATCAATTCGACGCAGATCTTTATCATCAAGTTTTTCTCCTGCACGCTCTCGGGCATACAGTCTCTCGAGCTGACTATTTACAGTCTCCAATTCACGCTTGTCTTTGGCGTTCTTGTCTTTTTTCTTTCTGGCGTCAGCCATCTTGCCTTTCTCGGCCTCGTTTAGGTATTTTTCTTCCCAAGCCTTCACTTCATTGTTCAGTTCTGTAAATTCGCGGGCTTTTCGCTTCTTCTCGTCAAGGACTGATTTTTTGTTATTAAAGTCACGCTCAACAACACCAAATTTTTGTTCAGCTTCTTCGAGGAATTTAGCAGCTTTAGCTTTCTCGTCCGGAGTGTTGGCCGCTTCTCTCGTTCGTTCGTATTGCTGTTGCCTGGTAGTAAACTCGGCTTGAGCGGCGGTTAATTTAGTTTGTGCTTCAGTGAAACTCTTTTCCTCCTTCTCGTATTGCTTTTCAGGAACCACTGCATTAATCAGCTTCAGGCGGTCATCGGCGGACATCTTACTAAAGATCTCCTTTTGCATGGTTGAATTTAGGCTAGAAATATAGCGAGCCTGGAGAACGGGGTCTTTAAGGTCTTTAGCGCGCTTGGCATAGTCGTCCGTTCTCTGTCGGAAGCCCTGTTTGGCACCAAAGCCGTATTTTGCTACAGAATCAATGGTTGATCGAGCATAGCCCCCAACCAGTGGGCTCCTGGCTTCTTGGCGCTTCATCCAGTCAGAGTCAGCTGCAATCTTTGCCACTCGCCCAAAGGTATTTCGGCCCGCAAATCCTTGAACTGTCTTTCGACCTCGGTTTAGCAGTCCCAAAGCCCCAGAAGCGCCATAAGCACCAAAGTTTTTAGCAATTAGGAGCGAGGCAATCATCATGCCGTTTACAATAATGACGTAGATTAAATTAGACACAAAGCCAAAGTCAGTACTACCATCTGTACCGCCTATATTAGCCAAAGGCCCCTTGCTGACAGTAAGGATGGTGATTGAGAACATAAAGAAGAAGGCGGGAGCAAAAATTGCGTTACTGGTGAGGGCGCTAAACCACTTATCCCAATACTTCTTTGATAGTACGTATGCCAAAAAGGCTAGCGGCGAAAGCATGAGCAAAAACATCAAAGTGAGCATTCGCACAAAGAACATCAAGGCCGCCGCTCCCAAAACAACAATTGTAATGAGGAAGAATGGGATCTTCATTACGTCTTGGATAAAAATAGTACCAAAGACATGCATCCAGTCTGTTTTGCCTGCTTTGACCTGATCCAAAAGTTTAGAATTACCAACGCCGGTTAGAGTCTTTTTAATTAGCTGGGCGGCAATGTCGGGAGCCACGTCATCCTCTTGTGAGGCAGGGCTTTGTTTATTACTGCCTCCCCCACCGGCAGCGCTATAAAACTGATCGGCCACAATGTTGGAGGCGTCTATCACAATGCCGGTGAGGAAGGCGCTAAAGTTAACCAAAATGGCCACCACGATAACCCCGCCCACCAACCGCTTGCTCCCGCCGCCGATATTTAAGATCAAACGAATAGCGGCGTAAAGTAAGATAAAGATTAACGAAAGATTGACCAGGTCACGCGAGAGCGTCCAGCCAAACTGAACCGCGGCCGACTTGCCATAAGTGCTAAACTCTCTGACCGAGAACTTAAAGACCTGATTAAATAAAAGATTTACCAGTTTTAAAATTTTAGCAAACAGTGGAATGATAATGTTGTGAAAAAAAACTACCATTGCTCGGACTACTCCGCAGGTGACCTCGGTGTAACCACAAATATTAGGCACATCTTTATCGATTTCGGCATTATTTTCTACGAGGCTGTCTTTGCTGGCGTCATTAGCGGACAGGTTTTGGGATTTTGCTTTATCCTCATCGGTCATTCTCGCCCGCAGGCCTTTTTGCTGGTCGTATATTGCCTGCTTCATCCCATCATATTTTGAACCAGTTGCGCCACTGTCGGGACTGTTCAATCTTCGGCTTATATCAGTTAGTCGGCGGTCATAATTTATCCTCCCTTCTTGGGTGTCAGGAATAGCTGCCCAAGGAGTAGCATCATTACAAACCCCTGTTAAATAGCACGCTGATTTAATCTGAAGTTGTTGTCGCAAATTGACATCAGAAGTTTTCTCGGATTGTTGCAAAACATCTTCCCATGTTTGTAATTTAGCGGCATTAGCTGCCCCACTAGCGTCTTGAGCCCTCGCAGCTACCGGCAATAGGGCAGCTAAAATTATGTAGGCGAGAAAGAAGTTTTTAAGAAACTTATTCATTGTTTTTTACACTTATTGTCTGACCAGAAGAATAGGCTTGATTATTGTAGCAAACAATAGTGTAATCACGACTAAATTTGTTCAGGGCTAGATACTGGATACTTAAACTGCCGCTTAAGGCTACGGTGTCGTTCTTGTTTTTATCAATCTTGTTGCTTGCTAGATCGCCGCTTATCCACGAATTACCCGCGAAACAGGCGACCGCGTTAGAAGTTTGCCAGGTGATCGTTGTTTCTTTCTTGCCTCCGGCGATGTCGGCAGTGCTTTGAGTAAGTGAAATTTGAGCCAAACTCTCTGGTGCTACCACATCGAGTCCCTGAAGTC
This sequence comes from uncultured Candidatus Saccharibacteria bacterium, assembly GCA_964591715.1. Lineage (GTDB taxonomy): Bacteria > Patescibacteriota > Minisyncoccia > Phycocordibacterales > JACOZG01 > CAZQDR01. The sequence goes on from CAZQDR010000006.1 coordinate 29,709, forward strand.
CCCCCAGGATGTCGACCACTGCTCCTAAATTAAAACTACTACCGCTATTACTTGATCCCCCACTACTGTTCCCGCTGCTACTTAAACCACTGTCAATGGCGCCGTTTAAATAGTTGCTAACGCCACCACTCAAATTATCAAAGCCTTGGCTAACACCCGTGTTTAAGGCACTGCCAATCGAGGCGCTCGCCTGCCAACCCGTGCCGGGGCAAGGATCATTACCCGGGCAAGGGTTCGCCCCTGGAGTTTGTTGTTGGTTTTGAGGCGCTTGGCTTAAGTTTTGAACATCAGTAAGTGGTTGAGTGGCAAACTGGGTAATAAAGTCTTCGCGCACATTGTGGACGCCGGAGAGGAAGTCAAAGGGGAGGTTCAACAGCTTGTCACTGAGTGCCTTTAAGGTGGAACCTTGGGTTTGGATTTGCCACTTCCAGCACCATTGGCCGAGAGTGTTGGTCTTGTTGTTGAAGGTTGAACTATCGGGAATCTGGGCGTTGCCGCCCGGAGGCACTGTGTCGCGCATATCCACACAAACTCGCTTGTCGTTCCAGCCGTTGTTGGCAATGTATTGGGCTTGGGCATTCTCGCGAGCGGCGCTCTCCTGAGCGAGCTTGGCATCGTTCATTAACAGCCAAGCACCGTCAAAGTTGTTACTGGGGTCCATCCACTTCTCCAGGTCATCATAAAAGACGTACGATGGCATCTTTTCAAGTTGGGCCGGATCTTGAAGGGCCGACACCTTGGCTTTTGTTAAATCAGATTTAAATTGCTTGGGCGAACCCTTGCGAGCGTCAATTAGGGCTTGAGCGCGAGAAACATCGTCGCCGTAAATGTTACCGCTGCTTTTCTCTTGAGCAAGGACGCGCGCCTTCTCCGCCTCTTCGGCTGCGGCCCCCGCTTTGTTCTTAGCTAAATCTGCAACGGCGGGTTGGCCGTTATCCGCAGTAGTATTACTACCACCCGTGGCACCAATGGTACCCGGACTAACTTGAAACATGGTGGCAAATATCTTGCGGGCGAACTTCCAAATTTGGAAGGAGGTCACAAAGGCTTTTTGGCGCGCGTCGGGTCCGTGCTTATAAAATTGATCGGTGAGATTTTTGGCTTCGTTTAAGGTGGCGTTTTGTTTGGCACACAAATCCTTTTGAATTTTGGTTTGCTCGGCGGCGTCGCGCTTAATCGCGTCGGTGTTGCCGGCGGTTTGACTGTTGATTTTGTCGGATTGCTGGAAGCCCATCCCGATGGTTTGCTGGGTACCAATGTCCATCGTCGGCAAGCCGGCCCCTGGGGTGGTAATACCCAATGCGCCACCTAAACCATTTAAGAGTCCGCTAGTAAATTCCTGGGCAATTGGAGCGAGGAAGCCACCAACGTAAGGGACGCCGGCAACCAAGCCCCCAATACCAGAGCTGATTGCCCCGTTGGTTGCTGAGACCAATCCACTACCGAGACTATTAAAGGAACCAGTTTTGGCATTGGCGGCGTTCGCAATCTGGCCGCTGGAATTTTGGGCTTGAGAAGCTCCCGATGAACCCATCCCGGCCAAACTGGCACCATCATCTGCCGACATGGCGGCGGTTACGGCGGCTGGTGGGGGCGAAGCTACCGAGATTGAGCCGTTACCCAAGCTGGTCCCTAAATTTTGGCCGATCGTGCCGAAGGAGGCACTTAAGTTTTGGGAAATGGGTTGGAAGAAGTCACCAGAGAGTCCGCCCATGATGTCGTAATTAGAGCCAAGCAAATTACCGACAGTGGTGTCCACGGTGCGACCCAAACCGCTAGAGGCTCCCCCGCTGAAGGCACTGGTAAATTGCGGCAAGAGCGAGGCGATTAATTGTGGCGCGACCTCATTGCTGATAATGCTCGCCAACTTGTCGCTGAAGTTTTGTAAATCTGGCGAATTGGCGATACCGTTTTGGGCCTCAGTGGTAATGCCATTAACGACCTCCGCGCTGTAGTCATCAATATTTTTCACTTTGCCCTCCAGTTGACCCAGTTCATCAACGGTACTGGTGGCAATGTTTAAAACTTGATCCGGAATGTTGCTCTCGTTAATGATCTCGGGGATCTGGGCATTAATCTCCGCCGCCACATCCGCTGGTAATTCCCGCTGCAATCCCTCCTCGATCACTTGGGGTACCTTCTCCCGAACCAATTGAGTAATTAATTGCTGAACCAGTTGAGGGATAATGGTGGGCAAAGCGGCTTTGATGCTCGCTTGGCTCATGCCTTGGCTACTCATCTGATTAATCTGACCACTCAGCGCTGATGGGAGACGCTGTTGCAGGCCACTTTGGACCAGACCAGGCAAGCGGTTTTGGATTTGGGATTGAATGATGCCAGGAACTTTATCTTGAACCAGGTTTTGAACCGTTTGGCCTAAAGTTTTTTGGAGACCTTGAGTAAGAACGTTTGCGAGACTGCCGGCTTGTTGCATCATCCCACCCAAACCGCCCGACTGGGCCTGGCATTGATTGGCTTGCTGGCGTGATTGATCGAGTTGAGATTGGCCGCCGCCGCTACCACCACTACAACTACCGCCGTAAGCGCAAGTGCTCGCCGACGAGCCACTCCCGCTACTGTTGGTTAAAAAGGTGTCGGTGTTAGTGGTAGCGGGCGCGCTCCACAGATCAAATGTTGCCTGCGCGTTAGCGCTGCCAGCAAAAGCGACGACCGCCAAAAGAGCAATGATGAGGGCGGCACCGAGATTGTTAAAAAATCTTTTCATTATGACTACAAATTTACTTTGATCTTGGGGGTGGTCTTAGCATCAAAAATGACCCGATGATCAATAAAATACTGATTGATCTCTAAAAGGGCTTTGGTGGCCTGGGCATACTCGAGCATGTATTGCTGTCCGCTTTGGAGCGCCAACAGCGGCTCGGTTTTAATTAAACTCATACCGACCAGCAACTCATTTACCTTCGCTAAGTGTTCCACGAAACGGGTGTGCGCCTCGGCAATACTTTTAGGGATAGCGACGCTACGCAAATTCTCTAAGGCTTTGGCGCTGCCGACAGTGGCGACGACCAAGGTGGAGATATCGGCTTCGTTACCCTCGTTGGTGTAACGGAGCAAAACCTTGGGCATATACTCGGTTTGGCTCTCGAGATAAGGTTTAACGGCAGCAGCGAAAGCTAAACCATAAACTTGCGGTGTGCTGGAGGCCTCCAGATTAATAATCGTTAGCGGTCCCAGTGGGTTGGCGATGCGAGCGGCAATCACCTCGGCTGGTGGCTCTAAAATTGGCTCATTGTTGGTGGCCAGCGCGTTACGCGTGAGTACTTGCAAGCGATCAGCCGGATTGGTGAGCTCGTCGTTTGGCCCCGCCACTTTAGGGTCGCGGCTGGCGAGAACTTCGGCGCCATCAGTCGCCCCATCACCATCGGTGTCGGGATTTTTAGAGTCCGTTTTCCAAAGAGCTTCTTCCCAATCGGGCAAACCATCACTGTCGGCATCGACGGCCACAATTTTTTGCGAACCCGTCGTTCCCCCATTAGTGTTGTTCGCCGTTCTACCACCAACAAACCATAGCAACCAAATGCCTGCTACCAGGATTATCGCCCCACCTATCAAAATTTTCTTACGCACAGTTACAGTATAGCGTGATTTAACAATTCCTTCACTCTTTTAACGCTGAAAAGTGGATAAAATCTCCCAGATTTAAATTATGTTCACGCGCGTAGTTCGCATTCACTTCTAAGACATAGCGGACCGGAGTTTTGGGCGCGAAAGTTTGCGGATAAGTTGAGGTGGAAACATTAGTATCTAAATCTTTTATTTCCCCCGCCGCGGAAAGCCAAATCATATCAATCGGGAAGTTCATATCCTTCATCCAAAAGCTAGGCATGGTGTCGGTGGCAAAGGTAAAGAGCATACCGCGGTCGGGCGCTAGGCTTGGTCGATCCGAGAGGCCTTGGGCCTGTTCGGCGACAGAATTAGCTAACTCAACGGTCAAAACGCCACTTTTGTGGCTTAACTCGGCCGTTTTAAGAGGTCCGAGTGTGGTGGGGGTGCTGGTAGCAGTGTTAAGCAAGGCGGTTAAACCCAGGACGAGACTGACTAAAAGGCGGTGCAGAGACAAAGCCATTCTTCTATTGTAACATCTTCGGCTCTAATGTCAGGATTAAGACCACATTTAGCCAAAATTTCGGGCTCGACCGCTAAATTACGGCGCAAAAGCTTGCGTTTGTGGGCAAAACCGCGTTTAACGAGTTCAAAAAAGCGCGCCTCGCTCACCTGGGACCGCTTAAAACGGTCGCGGGAGATATTTTTGATGAGTAAAATGGCCGAATCAACGCTCGGTTGAGGGCTAAAAGCGCCTTTGGGTACCATTTTAACGTACTTGGGCTCGCCATAAGCCTTAACCGAGAGCGATAAAATGCTTTCTTTGCCATCTCGCGCGACAATTCGTTCGGCGACCTGCTTTTGGAGCATTACTACCATTCGCTCGGGCTGATTCTCGGCCGTGAGGAACTTTTGCAGGAGTTGGCCGGTGATGTAGTAAGGGATATTAGCTACTAGCTGCCAGCTGTTAGCTACTAGCTTGGACAAATCGCCTACTCCAGGTTCTAAATCCAAAATGTCGGCGTGCGTGAGAGTGAGTTGGCCGCTCGCTAGCTCGGGAGCGAATAACTTTTGTAGTTCGCCAATCAGCCGGTCATCCTTCTCCACCGCGAGCACGGTGGCGCCACTGGCGAGCAACGCTTCAGTCAAAAAGCCCTGCCCCGGCCCAATCTCGAGCACGGTCGCCGCGGCCGATAACTCGGCCGCGGCCATAATCTCCCCCCGCGCGCTCTCGCTGGTTAACCAATTCTGCCCCAATGACTTTTTAGCTTGCATTTATTTGTACAGAATGAGAACTTCAGAACATGGAGCGGGTTCACCTGTTTGTATGTTGAACAAGCCAGACTCAGTCATATTTGGATTTTCTTTGCATTTTCTTATTGCCTCAGCTTTTGATCGTGCTTGCAATATTCTAGCAGAGGTTGTTTCTATTTCAGAAAACTGTAGCTGGACCTTAGAAAGTTGAATACCGTATGCAGAAATTATTAATGCGGCGGCTGCAAAAAACAAAGAAATCCAAGAAATTCTACTGTTTCCTCGTCCGTGTAATTCTATTAATCCCAAGGTTGCTTTTGAAAAATAGGAGGGTCCAAGAGCGGGATTGTTGGCAGACAAATTACCGTACTTATCGATTAATTCTCCGAGTTCAATGTTAGAGTAACCCCGCGGGTATACTTTTTCTTTTGGTTTTCTTGATATTTTAAATAGAGTTTTAAACTTATTGTATATTTTCATTTTTTTATTATCCTACTCCTCACGAGACCGCTGTCAATTTTGTTTTGTTAAAACAATTCTCGGTTCGCCGTCGCCAAAATAGTTTTCAATTTTCTCCCCTACCGTAAAGCCGAGTGACTCATATAATTTAATCGCCTTGGTGTTCTCTGGATGAGTGACCAAATAAATCTGATTAACCGTTTTAAATTTTTCTAAAACGATTTCTAGGGCGGCGCGGGCGATTCCTTTGCCTTGGAACTCGGGTTTTACTACTAAACCGCTCAAATAAACCTTGTCCGGATTTTTGATTTGGTATTGAATGCTGCCTGCAATCTGTTTGTTGAACTTTATAAAATAAACTTCGCTTGCGGTTAATTCCTCCCTAGCCTCTTCCTCAGTATCGGCGGCCGAATAAGTTTTTGATCCGCTAAGACTTCGCTCGATGGTTAAGAAAGTTTCTAGATCATCTAGGGTGGCGCGCTGGAGTGAAATATATTCCATTAGTCACTTTATCCTACTCACCGCCCGCCCGCTGTCAATTTGGCAAGAAAAAAGCTCCGCGTGGCGGAGCTGGCAATTGCGGAAGGTCTACTGGGGGTATCGTTTGGTCAGGGCCTTCAAGCTTTTCCTTTGTGGAATTTACCGTCAAGGAGCCAAGCGGCGTTTTTTCTGCATAAGCAGACAATCTTTCCGCACGGATCCTTCTGATTGTGGAGATACAGCTTAATTTCGACCACAAGATAACTCTCGTCATCTTCTCGTATCGAAATATAAGCGGTTACCCGGTGAGATTTTCTGAAGAAGTGGGTTAAATAACCGTAGTTATTTTCGGTCTTTAACCATCGGACAAAGCTAGGAACGGTCAGAGTTACCGACAATTCGTGGATCAAGGCGATATCGGGATCCTCAAGCTTGGGGCCAACGATCGCTACTCGTGCCAGATCGGAAGGAACCTGGAGGGCGGTGTTCAGGGTTTGAAAGAACTCTGTGGGGGTAAAACGGTCTTCCGTCTTCTCCACCACTTTTTTGTCTACAGTGATCGACATTCTGTGATACACGTGATTCTCCTTTTTAAGGAACGGCTCACTCCGGCCAATTCAGCAGCCCGTTGCTGCTTTTCTGTCACCCATGCTACTCCCTGCCCAGACGCTGTCAATTTGGCAAAAGAAAAACCGGCATGTGATGCCGGGGTAAGGTGCGGGTTCCATGAACCGATCGTCATGGTAAATGGATAAGGGGAGCTGACTCGTGTGACTGGCGCCGCCGCAGCATGTAGACGTCAACTTTGGCTTGTTCCTCGGGTGTGAGCTTGATGTCGGCCAAAGCAACTGGCTCTTTTGAGTCTTCAGCCGACCGCTTCGGTTTCTCGGGTTTTTCCACGCCAATCTCCTTGTGAAAGAGGTTTAAATTAATCTAGCTACCCACTCACCTGCCGTTAATTTGGCAGAGACAAGTCCAACGTCCGTGCTCGTCAGCTTCAAACATGGGTTCGTGGCAGTAGGGACAACGTGGACGAGTATCGCCAACTACGGGAGTCGCGGGAACAATCGGACCATTCGGTGTCTCAATCATCCCTTCAGATAACTCAGACAAGTTGATCTCCTTTGGCTAAGATATACGATTATTTTTCGCTGTCCAAAATCCAACCTTATCCTACTCCCCGCTCACCCACTGTCAATTTGATTGATTGGATCGGCGGGTGGAGCCGACAATGATTGGCAAGGCAAACGTTAAAGCGTAATAAAGATAAACATCCCATTTATAATATCCGTCGGCGGGGTGGATTAGTAGGACCATAAAAATGTAGTCTAGAACGATGGCAATAATTGTCCAACCGAGAGCGATGATCAGGTAATCAGAGAAAGTAGGGCGATTAATTTTCTTCAATAAGACCCAAAGGGTAAGCAGGACACCGATTGGTGTCATAAACCAGCCGATTTTCTCCGACGGCACCACAAAAAACAAAGCGATCCCGAGAATGTAACCCACAAACCAAAGCAGTACTCCCCAGCCAAGCACCTCTTTCAATAGTAGTTTTTTCATATCTAAATTTTAGCACTCTCTGCTGTAAAAATAAAAAGGCCGACAGCGGGTGCTGCCGGCCAAAGATTAATTTGGGTCGAGGGTTGGAAGGTTACCAACGGGACTCACCCAGGCCCGGGCTGAGGGAAAAATGCCGGTCGGGGCCACGGGCGGTGTCGGCCGCGCGGCGGACTTTGCAGATTCCGGCTGTGAGGAAGGCCATCGCTGCCTGGAAGATGGGCTCTGACGTCGGGGTGCCTTTTTCCAGGTGGTTATTCCAGATTTGGGATGCGAGTCGGCTCAAATCCTGGACCTGTCTGTTGAGCCAAATCTCCCTTTTGTTTTGGCTGGGGAAACGAGCAATTTCCCTAAGCGTGATGTCCAGGAAATGGGCGTAATTGGCCCAGTACTCACCAAGCCTGCCCTCGGCTAACTCTCTGAGCATCTCCCTTTCGTTGGTGTTGCGGGATTCCGTCTCGTAGTTTTCTGGATGCAAAATGGTGTTGGCCAATTCGTGTCCTCCAATGGTTGACCTGAAGCTTTGCTCCCGGCACCGGTTACCAAGAGTCCGTTTTCTATCCTACTCCCCACTCAACCGCTGTCAATTTGGCCGAAGTTTATCGGCAAAGAAGAAAAAACCCCGCTCGCCAAGATGGCAAACGGGGCATTGTGAATGTGGTCGCGACAGGCTCACATTTTTTTGAGGGGGAAGCGTGGCGCTAGCGACTTGCGCCGCCAACGCAGCTTCAAGAGTTGCTTGAACTCATGTGGGCAGAGCACCCACCGGCCGAGTTCGAGCAGGAATTTTCCCGTCTTCCCGTGCAGGGCGATCGGGTATGCCCTACTGTTGAAGGTGCGACAATTGCGCACTTCCTGTTCCCGGTACCACTTCGCCAGCAGAACCAAGATAAATGGTCCGACCAGAATGATCGCCGCCGCCCCAACCAACATAATGGTATAGAGGTGAATGCCGCGAAAATACTCCATAACCCGTACTCCTTTCAGGGTTTAAGTTATTGGTTATCAAGTACCCGTTTCCGATGAGTATTCTACTATCTCCCGGCCTTTGTGTCAATAGGGTTAAAAATCAATAAAGCTGGAGCTTAAGTAGGAGTTTTGGGTGTCCATCAGCTGGGCCGGGACGTCACCTAAAAATTCCGACGGCAGGGTAACTTGTCGCGAGCCGAAGATAGTGCGGATTTGGGCGTAGCTTAAAAATAATTTTTCTTTGGCGCGAGTGAGGGCCACATAAAATAGGCGGCGCTCCTCCTCGTCATCACGATCCGAGTCTGCCTTCGAGCGACCACTGGGGAAGAGGTCTTGCTCTAAGCCGGTCACAAAAACATATTGAAATTCGAGTCCCTTAGCGGCGTGGACCGTCATCAAATTAACCCCCGGCTTCTTCTCGATATCGGGCGCGGCGAGCGTGTCCTGATCCGAGACCAGCGCCGCCTCGGTTAACAATTTCCAAACCCCCTCCTCGGGCGTGTCGGCATTAAACTTGAGCGCCAAACTTACCAATTCCTGAATGTTTTGGAAGCGTTCCTGATCTTCCTCATTGCCGTTTTTTAAGGTTTCCTCGATTCCCGTGCGAGCGATTACAAACTTAATCAGCTCACTGGGTTTTTTGTCGTTAACAGCCGCAGCAATGTCGGCGAGCACGGCGTGGAACTCTTTAATTTTACTTTTCGTGCCGGCGGGCAATTTCTCCTCCTCACCTTGGACAATTTTGGCCAGCGTTACTTTGCCGATCCCCCGCGGTGGAATGTTGATAACACGGCGGAGTGATTCCACATCCTGCGGATTGAGCGCTACTTTAATAAACGCCAAGACGTCACGAATTTCCCGTCGCTCAAAGAAGCGCGTCCCAAGCACGCGGTAAGGCACCCCCTCGCGCAAAAATGCTTCTTCCAAAACCCGGGACTGGAAGTTGGCGCGGTAAAGTACGGCAATGTCACTAGCCGAGACGCCCTGACGGACCAGCTCGTGCGCTTTGGTCGCCACCAACTGCGCTTCCTCCCCTTCGTCAATCCCGACCATTAAGGTAATCGGATCGCCATCTTTGTTATCGGTAAACAAATTTTTCTCGCGGCGTTCGCGATTCTTTTTAATTACCTCGTTGGCCGCCAGCAGAATAGTTTTAGTCGAGCGATAATTTTGTTCCAGTGTCACCACGGTCGCCTCGGAGTAGTCCTCCTCAAAGCGCAAAATATTTTTAAAGTCCGCGCCGCGCCAGCTGTAGATGGACTGATCAATATCACCCACCACACACAAGTTGCGGTGCTTGGCGGCGAGCATTTTCGCCATCTGATACTGAATAGTGTTGGTGTCCTGATACTCGTCGATGTGGACGTACTGCCACTTCTCCTGATAAAAATTTAAAATCTCTGGTTCCTTGCGGAAGAGTTGCACCACTTTTAAAAGCAGGTCATCAAAGTCGAGGGCTTTGCGCTCGTTTAAAATTCGTTCGTACTGACGCCAGACTTGGGCCACAATGTCGCCGAAGTAGCTCTCGACCATCTTCTCGGCAAACTGTTCCAGGGTTTTGCCGTTCCCCTTCTCGCGCGAGATCGTGCTCATAATTTTGCGCGGCTCAACGGCTTTGGGTTCCACGCCACGCGCCTTCATCGCCTCTTTAATGATGGCGAGCGCCTCCTCCTTATCGACAATGGTAAAGTATTGCGTCAGACCTAAGTGGCGCGCTTGATCGCGGATAATCATGGCCCCGAGCGCGTGGAAGGTGGCCACGAGAGGAATACCACCTTGGTGGAGCTCCCCTTCGTGGGATCGCTCGGCCAGCGCTGCCAGTACCCGCTCGCGCATCTCCTTGGCGGCTTTGTTGGTAAAGGTGATTGCTAAAATTGAGCGCGGATCCACGCCACCATGGATTAAATTTAAAATCCGCGAGACGATAGTCTTGGTTTTACCCGCGCCAGCCCCGGCGACCACCAGCAGTGGTCCGTCGCGGTGTTCGGCCGCCCGACGTTGGGCGGGATTTAATGATTCGAGGTGCTTCACTACGCGATTGTAACACAATTTTTCGGTCGCCGGCGCTAAAAATAGATATCCCCAACTCATCCCCAGTCAAGTAGAGCTTTGGGGGCGGCTGAGGTATACTAAAATCTGCGATTGAATGACGGAAACGGCAGAATATCCTTTATTTAAGCCCTATTCTTACTAAAACTCCAAAGTCTGGCTCCTCTCGTGCCCGCCGCCAGGCCAAAATAGCCTTATCCCACAAGCTTTTCCCAAAAAAGCTTATTTTGCTGGCTGGGCTGGTTTTGGTGTTGATTGCTGTTAGCCGCCAACCCACCCCCGCCCGGGCCGGCCTTTTTGGGGGTAATTCCCAGCAAATTGGTCTCCAACCAGCCGCGAGCCGCCGCTCAACCGCCTCAACTGGCGGCGGCGACATCAGTATTGTGGGCTCGAGTGCCCTACTGCCCGAGGCCGGCCCTGCCGGTACCGCCGCCGATATTACCGAGCCGGTTGGTGATCAAATTAGTATCTATGTCGTGCGCAAGGGCGATACTTTAAGTGGTATTGCTCAAATGTTTAATATTTCGCCCAACACTATCGCTTGGGCTAATGATCTCTCAGCCAAAGCGCCACTAGCGGAGAACCAGGTTTTAATAATTTTGCCGGTCTCGGGCGTGCGTCACAGCGTTTTGAAGGGTGAGACGTTGGAGAGCATTGCCAAGAAGTACAAAGGTGATGTGACGGAAATTGTTCAATTTAATAATCTCGAGGACAAGCAGTTGGCGGTTGGTGATACGGTAATTATTCCCGATGGTGAGGAAACACCGCCACCTCCACCCCCAAAGAAGTTGAGTCAGTCTGAAGCGGCGAACAAGAAGTACAAGCTCCAGGGCACCAATGTTCCCAATTACTCTGGTTACTTTATCCGACCGTTAGTGGGCGGTGTTAAGACGCAAGGTTTGCATGGCTACAATGGCGTGGACTTGGCTAACGTGATTGGGACGCCAATTATTGCGGCGGCCAGTGGCGAAGTGATTCGCGCCAAGAGTGATGGCTGGAATGGTGGCTACGGCAAGTACATTATTATTTCTCACCCCAATGGCACCCAGACATTGTATGCTCACCTCTCGCGCGTTGATGTTAGCCTGGGTGAGCACGTGGAGCGCGGCGAGCAGATTGGCGCGCTTGGCAACTCGGGTAACTCCACCGGACCGCACATTCACTTTGAGATTCGTGGTGCCAAGAACCCCTTCTAGTTTTAAATTTTAAAATAAAAAGGAACCCCGATCGTTCGCGGTAGCGGATGATCGGGGTTTTGGTTTCGGCTTGATTTGGTGGTCAAGCCGCCACCACTGCGGAGATTTGGTTTGGTGGCCGAAGCATCACCTTTGGCAGCTCGTTGCGAAGTCTCAAGCAGAGCATTCCGAGTTCGGGAATCAGGGTGATTGCCTCCATTAAGCGTTTTTGTTCGACGGGGCCAAGCGCAGTAGTGAGTTGTCGGATCAGGTCCGAGGCTCGTTGAGTCTCAGGCCCCAATTCCTTGGCCACAGTGACGATGTGGCTCAGAATTTCCATCAACTCCGGCCACGATTGTTCTGGTTCGTCCATGAAAGACCTCCTTTGATTTTATTGTAGCAACTTTGGTCGGTACTGCAATGCTTCAAGCAGATGATTCTCAGTGATGTCGGCGGCGGCGGCTAGGTCGGCGATGGTGCGGGCGAGTTTGATGATGCGGTGATAGGCGCGGGCAGAGAGATCGAGGCGTTTGGCGGAGTCGTTTAAAAGTTTGGTGCAACTGGGCGAGAGTGGGGCAAACTGTCGCAGTTCGCGCACGGCCATCTCACTGTTGGTGCGGATATCTTTGGCACTCGTTTTAAAACGTTTGGTCTGGATCGTTCGCGCGCTACCGACGCGCTCGCGGATGGCGGTCGAGGGCTCCTCGGCCTGCTCGTAGTTTGAGAGCTTCTCGTGATCAATTTGACCGACTTCAATCCACAAATCAATGCGATCAACAATCGGCCCCGAGAGTTTGCGCGAGTAACGCATTAGTGCCGCTTGCGAGCAGATGCACTCCTTGCCGCGAACGCCCTTGTTGCCGCAGGGGCAAGGATTCATGGCGGCGATTAAAATAAAGTTGGCCGGGAACTGCATCGTCCCCCGGGCGCGGGCAATGTGGATGACGCGATCCTCAAGCGGTTGGCGCAGGGCCTCAATCACTCGTTTGTCGAACTCGGGGAACTCGTCGAGGAAGAGGACGCCGCGGTGCGCCAGCGTAATCTCGCCTGGCTTAGGCCAGTTGCCGCCGCCGACCAGTGAGACATACGACGAGGTGTGATGTGGCGAGCGCAAGGGTGGCTCGGTGATTAGCTCACCCAAACTTTGGCCGGCGGCGGAGTGGATGCCGGTGGTCTCCAGGACTGATTCAAAATCAAGCGGCGGCAAAATGGAGGTGAAGGCTTTCGCGAGCATGGTTTTGCCGGTGCCGGGCGGGCCGTACATGGCAATGTTGTGACCACCAGCCGCCGCAATCTCGAGGCCGCGCTTGGCGGTGGGCTGACTTTTAATTTCGGAAAAGTCGTAAGAGTAAGAGTGCTCGGTGTGGGGCACGGCGGTTGGGGGCTGGACCATCAGGGTCGAACTTGGTTTAAGCTCCCCCGCCTCGCTCGCTCCGGGCGAGAGAAAGGCGGTCAGTTCGCGCAGTGATTCGCAGCCATAGACTTTCAAATTTTTGATCAGCGCCGCTTCGGTGGCGTTGGCGCGCGGCAAATATAGTTCGGTAAAGCCGGCTGACGCCGCGCGCCGGGCAATCATCAACACTCCCTTGATTGGTCGCAGACTGCCATCAAGGGCCAGCTCGCCCACAAACAAGCGCTCGGTCGGAGCAAATTTAATTTCGCCACCCGCCAAAAGATAGGCCATGGCAATGGCTAAATCAAAAACCGGCCCTTCCTTCTTCAGGTCGGCCGGAGCGAGTGAGACGATAACTTTTTTGTTGCTCTTTTGGGGCGATTTGAATCCCGAGTTCTTGATCGCGGCGGTGATGCGATCCTTTGCTTCCTCGATCGCTTTGTCGGGTAGGCCAACAATAGTAAAAGAGTGCAGGCCTTTAGCAATGTCGACTTCGACATCAATAATGTCCGCCTGGAGGCCGACAATCTGGGCAGAGTGGACTTTGGCGAGCATGGCCGCTAGCTGTCGCGGTGGGCCTTGCAGGTGCGCGCGGCGGGGTTAGCCTCGAGGCGATCAGCCTCAATCTCCTCCCCGCCTACCTCACAGGTGCCGAAGCGTCCCGCCTCGATGCGCTCTAGGGCGCGATTAATCTCCTCGTAGCGTTCTTCGAGATTTAGTTCAATCTCCTCTCGTTCGTCCATCTCCTCCAATTGATCAGCAACGTCGTCACGGAATTCAGGGTCGCCTTCGCTGGTGGGCTTAACCTCCCATTCGCCAGGGCGGTTGGGATCTTGCCGGCCAACTTTGCCGAGATCGCCCTCTAGTTCGGCTTTCTCGGTTTCGAGTTTCTTTTTAAAATAGGTAGTATCGACTGCCATGCTTCTAGTCTAGCAAACTGACCCGCTGGTTGTCACTGCTGTTAGCATAGCGAGTGAAGATTTCCTGGAAGGCGGCCTCGTTTTGGGTGATTAAAATGGTTTGAGGGTCGAGGAAGGTGTAGAGCAAAATCGTGCTTCCCGTTCCCACCCGCAAAATGCGGACGTCTTTGTTGAGGATTAGTCGGTCGGTAAAGACAGCGGTGCGCTCACTGCCCGTTGGTGAGGAGCCGCGCAAGAGGGGCAAGAGACTCTCGGTAATGCTGGTCTCCCACGACAAGAGGGCGGCATAGGCCAAACTGTAATCACGGGTTTTAAGGACCAAGAAGCGCGCTGGCTCGTTAGTGGTGGCGGTTACCCCAAACATAAATTGGTCGGTCAGACTGCGGATTAAGGGGTCGGGCATAACCAGACTCAAACTCTCGCGTACCGCGGTAAACCCTTGAACCTCCTTGTTTTTGGTGAAGTAAATGTTTTCGACTGTGCCGCCCGCTGGCAGATTGGCGTCAATTTCCTTAGTGATCTTTTGGAGTAGCTCGGTGGGATTGCCGGCCAGAGCGATCGCCTTACTTTTTTCGGTAAAGATTAGCGAGTTGGGCACGACTAAAGCGTCGGGGTTAGGTGCGGTGACGGCGGGGTGAGCCGGCATATAAATAAACCACCAGTAAGCCCCGCCGCCCGCGGCCGCCAGGACAACAATAAGCATAACAACGAGTAACCACGGTGAGCGGCGGGGCTTAGGAGCGTCAGCCTTGGCGCCGAGGCGGCCGCGGGCTTGCTCGGACAGGGCGATTTTCGAAATGGAGACCCCTTCCTCTTGAACGGCTCGAGCCATGTCACTTTTAAATGTTCGGATTGGACTTAAATTAAGCTCTTTCGTTTTTAGCTTTTCAATAATCCCCTCTGATTCGGCAATGGATTCAACTTTTTTAGCATGAGCGGCCGCTTGATCGGCTTCGTTTCGCGCTTGGGCCTCCGACGCCGCCTGGGCGGCGTCGGCTTTGGCTTTAATTTCCGCTTCGGTCGCCGCTTTAATCCCCTGCGCTTCGAGTAGTCGATCCCGCTCAATTCGCTCCTTGGCCATCCGGCGTTGACGACGTTCCTCCCCCTCCATGGCTTGGCGAGCTAAGATCCGCTTTTTTTCTTGTTCCGCCACTTTAGCCTGACGCGCGGCTTTATGCGCCTCATCTTCCATCGCGGCTTGCGCTTCGCGGCGCTTGTCGTCGAGCGGATCGCTGTCGGGCATAATTAAATAGTCTCAGCTTTTAATTGTTCAAGTCGTAAGGTTGATTTATCTTCGTCGTCGAGCAAAATGCGGTACTGGGCGGTATTAGTTTCGATTTTCTTTTCGACTTCAATTAGTCTTTCTTCTTCGGCCCACTTGCGGGTTTCAATCTCCTTGCGCTTGGCTTGGATGGCTTGGCGGTCGAGCTCCACTTTGTGCTTCTCGGTTTCCACGCCGATGCGGGCCTCCTCCACCTCGAGCTTACTCTCTGCCTCCTCGGCCTGCTTCTCTTCGTCTAAGATTGGTTTTAAAGCTTCATGGACGACTTTGCGTTTAGCATCGAGCTCGATCCATGCTAGCTCTAGTTTTTCTTTCTCAATCAGCAAATCCGCCAGGTGCTTCTCGAGCTCCTCGCGTTCGCTTTTCACAGCTTTGGTTTTTTCGGTCTGCTCGCGCTTAGCGGCATGCTCCTCACCTTCGAGCGCGCGGCGCGCCTCCTCCAACTTTGCTTGGAGATCGTCGGTAGCCTTTGGTTCTGGATTAGTTTCAGCCATCAACTCCTATTATAGAGCAGGCGGTGTCGGTGGCGCAATTGTTTTGCGGCTTGGTCGGCGGGTATTAGGTCGAGCGCCGTTTAAAAGATACTTGCGAGGGTTCTCGCCAAGATCAATAAAGTCATCCGCGGCCTCTTTTAAGCGAGCGGAAGTACTTTTGCCGAAGGCAATGACCTCAACCTGAACACCGGAATTAATTTGCAAATATTCGACGAGGGGGACGAAGTCACCGTCACCGGAAACGATAACCACGGCATCCACTTTGGAAGCCATAATAATCGCGTCAACAGCGAGGCCGACATCCCAGTCCGCCTTCTTAGCGCCACCGGAAAAGATCTGGAGATCCTTGGTTTTAACCTCGATTCCCATCTTGCCGAGCGACTCAATAAAGTTTTTCTCATCACCACTCTCGGTGGTAACCATATAAGCGATGGCGCGCACCAAAGTTCGGTCAGCGAGGGCATCCTTTAAGATGGCCGCAAAGTTGACGCGAGCCCCGTATAAGTTTTTCGCACAGTGATACAAATTTTGCGTATCAATGAACACGGCGATACGCTGCCCTTTATGCTTTACAATAGACATGTATTAAATTGTGACCTAACTGAATTAGGCCTTTTTGGCTGTTGAAGCCTTTGACTTCGGAGTTGCTGCTGTCTTCAATTTTTTGGCAGCGACGTACTTCTCATGAGCACGTCGTTTGGACACAAGCTTTAAAAGACCGCGACGAGAATGCTCGTCCTTCTGATTCTTTTTCAAATGTTTGGTTAACTCGTTGATCCGTTCGGTTAAAATTGCGATTTGCACCTCCGAAGAACCGGTGTCCTTTTCGTGGAGGCCGGTTTTCTTAATAATTACTACCTTTTTCTTGGTTGACAGCATGGTCGATAGGTTAGCACAGTTTATTTAAAAAAGCAAGTGTGGTAAAGTTTAGCCAGACTCTGCCATTAACCTAACGTGCGTTGGGGGGCAGAGCTAGCTCATTGTTTGGGAGATAGAGAGTATGGTAAGTCGACACTTGATTGGGCTGGTTTGCTCTTTAGTGCTCTCGGCCTCAGTGGAAGGGGGTGTGATCTGGAGCGAGGACTTCGAGTCCGGCGGCTTTACCGCCTGGTCTCAAGCCGATCCGGCCTGGACCGTGGTCAACTCGGCGCTCTCCGCTCATAGCGGCTTGCGCGGCGCGGATGTTAAGGGTAACACCGCGCCGGATGACGACCTGTTGCGCGTCGTTATCCCCACCACCGGCTACCAGCAGCTCGAGCTTAGCTACTGGTTCAAGATTCGGGACGGTTTGGAGGCGGCCGATCGGGTCGCTGTCGAGTGGACCGCGGACGGCCTGCTTTGGCAGCCGCTGGCCAGTTACACGGCGCTCCCGACTGGGGATTGGCAGTTGGCCAGCCTGGTTTTACCGCTGGGTGCCAACAATAATCCCCTGTTCAGCCTCCGTTTCGTGGCGGGGCTTGGTACCACCGGTGATCGATTCAATGTCGATGATGTGTCACTGGTCGGCATCGCCATCCCCGAACCAACCACTTTGCTCCTCTGTCTGCTGTGGGGAGGGGTAAGAGGCAGGGTGCGGCGCTAGGCACCCGGACGGGCAACCTCGTGGTTGCCCGTTTTTACTGGCCGGACAGTGTCGGAAAATAGTATACTGCTAGCAATGGACCTCAATAAACTTAAACGAGAATTTTTAGAACATTTAGAGATTGAGAAGGGGCGCAGCCTTAAAACAATCGCCAATTACGAGCGTTATCTGGACCGTTTTATTGGTTTTACCCAGGTAAAACAGCCCGACGACATCACCGATGATGTGCTCCGCCAGTATCGGCTCTGGCTTAATCGCCAGCCCGGCATTGTGGCGGAACTCAAAAAGAACACTCAAAACTACTATTTAATTGCCCTGCGCACTTTTTTAAAGTATCTCGAGCGGCGCAATATCAAAAGCTTGGGCGCGGGGCGGATTGAACTGGCCAAGGCACCGGCTCGCCAGCTTGACCTGATTAGCTCCGAGGACCTCCAGCGTCTCTTGGCCGCCCCCGAGCTAACCACCGAGAAGGGGTTGCGCGATAAGGCCATCTTAGAGCTACTCTTCTCGACCGGCCTTCGCGTCTCCGAGCTGTGTGGCTTAGACAAAGACAGCGTCAATCTTTCCCGCGATGAGTTTACGGTTCGCGGCAAGGGCGAGAAGGTGCGTCTCGTCTTCCTCTCCGACGAGGCCCGCGCCGCCATTAAGGCCTATTTAGCCAAGCGGACCGACTTTGATGACGCCCTCTTTGTTAATTTAAAGACCAAGATGCGCAGTGAGGAGGATCAAGGGCGGCTCACTCCCCGTTCCATCGAGCGGATCATTAAGCACTACGCCATTAAGGCTGGGATTTCCAAAAAAGTGACTCCTCACACCATTCGCCACAGCTTTGCCACCGATCTTTTGCAAAATGGAGCCGATATCCGCTCCGTTCAGATGATGCTCGGTCACTCTAATATCTCGACAACGCAAATCTATACTCACGTTACCGATAAGCATCTCCGAGATATCCACAAGAATTATCACCGTCGCAAAATATAATTGTAAAAGACAATTAGATAGTTATCCACAGGGGAGCTATTGTCCTATATCTTGTCTCATATATAATTAATGGCGGAGGATGATTTGGTCTTAAGAGATAATCAGTCCGATCTTTGTCTTATAGATTTCGAAAACCTTGCATCGTCGTGCCTCCACCACGTCATGTACATTTTTATCCCACCAGGTTGCCGTCGTCTCTTCGATAGAGATCTTTGACTAGAGTCAATTCCACCTCCATAGAGGTGAAGAAATATAAAAACCGCCCCAGCTTCGTGAAAAGGGCGGTTTTTTTGTGTCTGGGCCTATTTCACGTGGAACTTGGAGCGGATTTTAGCCAGTTCCTCCTCCTCTACCTCTGCCTTCTTGTCTTTACCGGCCTCGCCTAACTCTCTAAGCTCGGTGTCGCTAAGCGCCGACAGTTCTTTGGCCTTGGCTAATAGGGCTTCGGCGGTGTTTAAATCAGGGTTATCTAGGACTTGCTCAAGCAAGGCATGCAAAATCCAGCCCACCCGGGGGCCAGCTGGAGTGGCCGTTTCACGTATAACCTCATCTCCTTTAAGCTTAAGCATGGCGACCGAGGTGGGGGCGCGCAGGGCCTCCTCAATCATTGACTCATACTTACGCAGGCGGTAAGTCTCCTCTTTGGGGCGGCCCATGCCTATCCGATCACACATCCGAACGTCCATGAGTTCCCAAATATGCTCGCGGCCAACATTGCGGATAATGCGGCGAACGGCTGACAGCGTAATTTTATCAATATCGGTAAAGAACATATGGTTGCGGACCAGATTAGTCACATTCTCCACTGTTTTCACGGGAAACTTAAGCCGAGTCAGGATCTTTTTGGTTAGCTTGGCTCCCACTACATCGTGGCCATAGAAGGTAAAGTCTTGATTCTCCTCGCTCCAGGCGCGGGTGCGAGGCTTACCAATATCATGAAACAGCGCTGCCAGCCTCACTTCAAGGGGGGCATCCTTGTCCGCCGAATGTTGGAGCACTCGAAGCGTATGTTCCCAGACATCATAAATATGATCCCCGTTCTGCTTCATTCCTACTCCCTCTTCGACTTCGGGTAAAAAGTGGCTAAGTAGAGCCATTTTGTGGGCCAAGGCTAGTCCGAGCATTGGCTCGGGAGAGAGAATAAGTTTGCTAAACTCGTCTCGGATGCGCTCGACGGAGATTTTGGCCAGCAAGGGCGCGTTCTCCCCAATCGCGACGGCCGTTTCGGCGCTGATCATAAAGCCCAATTGGGCGGCCAGGCGGATTGCCCGTAGCATCCGGAGCGGATCCTCGGTAAAACGTTGCTTCGCCTCCCCGACCGCCCGGATGACCTTGTCTTTTATATCGGTGACTCCCCCGTAAAGGTCAACCAGTTCCCCATCGGCCGGATTACCTGCCTGCCGGCCAGGCAGGAAGGCCAGAGCATTGACGGTAAAGTCTCGACGCTTTAAGTCGTCGGCGAGCGTCTTACCCCACTCCACAGTGTCGGGGTGGCGAAAGTCGCTGTACTCGCTCTCGAGGCGAAAG
>CAZQDR010000007.1:0-271 GCA_964591715.1 uncultured Candidatus Saccharibacteria bacterium
CGAAGCGAGAGCCAAAGTACGCGACTGTTTTGAACAGGGAGTTAAAATATACCAGCGCGGTAGCAATACTGCCCTGACGCCGCGGGCAACCCAAACTCCACCGCCAAATATCGAACCACCCCGACCCGCCGCTGACCGCCGGCTCCAAGGCGCCGCGCTCGGACTGCTCCGAGTTTTCCTCCCCCTCACCTCGTTTGGCTACTAAGTTAAAATGCGCTAGTATCACCCTAGTGCTTGGACGATTAGCTCAGTTGGTTAGAGCGTACGATTC
>CAZQDR010000007.1:281-41412 GCA_964591715.1 uncultured Candidatus Saccharibacteria bacterium
CACATTCGTAAGGTCACAGGTTCGAACCCTGCAGGGTGCACTAGGCTAAAAATTTCAACTGCTTGAAATTTTGGCCGTCAGTGCACGCTGGAGGCATGTTTTGTGAGTACGCAAAACAGCCGAGGCGGGGTCGCGAAAATTTGCGAGCGATGGCGAGTAAATTATCTGTGACCACAATATCTTGGGCTCATAGTAAAGTGGTATTACGCGGCATTCGCATTGCCGAGGCCCGGGTCCGATTCCCGGTGAGTCCACCACAAGCGAGTTCCCCGCCTGCAACGCTTTGCGTAGCAATGCGGGCAGGGATTCTCGCTAGGTCCACACATCCATCTAAGAAAAAACTCTTTTAATTTTTGCGACGCTAGGCATATACACAAACTTTTTTCCTTTTTTTACTTCCGTAAGATATCCTTCGTGAGCCAAATATCTTAAATCATTGTTTGCTGTGGCACGAGAAATACCATGCTTGTTTTGATGGGTTACAACTTCCGTATACTCATCACCATGTGAGGTAAAGTACTTCAGTAAAGAAAGTTGTCTGACATTAAATTGTTGCAATTCGGAAGCGGTCTTTTTAAGCTCTTTAGCCTCTTTAACCTTCTGCTCAAAATGTTCCATAAATTGAGTTATGGCTTTTTTGAAAGCGTCAGTGATATACAGCAAGAAATAAGTCAGATCATTATCATCATATTCGCTATATAGATAGACGTTATCATAAGTTTTTCTTGCCTGTTTAATTGCTCTGGAGACAGACACATACTGGACTAGCCAATAATTTCTTTTTAAGAGATACCAATAAAAGATAATTCTAGCCGATCTTCCGTTGCCATCAACAAATGGGTGTAAATAGGCAATCCAAAAATGAAGAATTGTAGCCTTTATAACAGGGTGGATAAATTCATCTTCATCCTCTTCTTTGTTTGCGTAGTTAATCAGTCGGTTAAGCTCACCAAACATCGTTTTTTCGTCTGGAGGAGTATGGACCACCTCACCGGTTATTGGATCGTGGACGACAATTTCATCTTCATCCTTTCTAAACCTGCCCGATTCAGAGGGGTCATCTACAGTCTGATCAGTAAGTATCTCCTGCAAATCGCGTAACATTTCTTCAGTCAGGTCCAAATCTTTCCATTCTTCTATTTTTTGCATTGCGCGATAGTTGTTTACTATCATCTGTTCATCTTTGTTTCTTGGCTTTCTTTCGGATAAAATCATCTCCTTCGCCACCTTATGCGTCGTGTTTGCCCCCTCGATCTGGCTCGAAGCAATAGCTTCCTCGGTAAGACTACTGATTATGTATTTTGAAGCCTGGGCCTCTGATGGTTTATCGGTAAGACTTTTAATTAGCCCAGCACCATGAGTATCAATGAAATTTAATTTTTGATACAAAGCTTTGGTGGTATTGTAACCAAAATATTCTCCTTGGTTAGATTTTGCTGGGGTTTTTTCCCTTACGCTTCTGGCGGAAATTTTTAAGAACGCCCAAGCTTCCTCGGGTTTGATATTTTTTGGAAATGGATAGTATTTAAATTTACCCCAATAGACATACTCCTTTTGGGCTTTAACCAAAATTTCCATTGCCTCTTTTGAGCTGTGAACTTTATTTAAAAGCTCACCAGTTATAATGCTTTCCCACTTTGGGGGTTTTTCTACCATAAATAATATTGAATTGGGCTTATTTCCTTGCTGCTAATTTACTGCTAAAATTAGCATAATTAGTAGAAACATGCAACTCCCTATGGGTGGATAACCTGCTAATTTTGTGATAAAAATTTATTTTTTAGTAAGAAGCAGATTATAACTAGAAATTAGCTACCCCGTATTTTTTGGTATTGCCTAAAAAATTATCTGTCTTTGACCTTAAACTGAATTATTTGAAAGCCGTATTTTTCTATTTCTTCGGGGGTCCAAAAACTTACATTTTTAGTTTTAAGAATATAATTAGCTACGACTTCAACGCGGCGGCCAGTGTATTCGCCCTTATCCTTATTCCACTCCTCCAGAATCAAGGTATCTCCCTTGTTAATCTCAAAATCGGCCAGGCGCAACTCTAGCTTCTTCTCGCCCGAGAGGATAAGTTCAAAATATTCCGGTAAAACTTTTTTCTTAATTGTTGCCATAGTTTTTACTTGAGAATTTCTCTATATTTATCTCTAACCTCGGCCAATAACTCCACGGGTGTTTGAAACTCATGATCTGTCTTGTAATTGTGCCCATAAAGTTTATCCACAAATGTCACACCCCTGAATGTTTTTGGTTTTTCATAACGAGGAATAAAGTGTCCGTGTAAGTGCCGGACTTCGTTACCTAAAAAAGAATAATTGAACCAGTCAGACTGAAAAGCTTTCTGGGCGGCTTCCCTCAAATGTCGTAAGACTAAAAACAATTCAGCTTGTTCTTCAGGGGTAGCGTCTGACAAATCAAGAGCGTCGTCGCGTTTGCACCACACTACGCAACGCCCTAGATAACCTTGGTTTTCGTGAACATAAATTTCCCAGTATTTATATCCTTTGATCAAATTTTTTGAAAAATCGTTTGCCATAATTTTAAATTACGCATCCACGCCAATCGCGTCGCTGATGGATTTGAAGCCGTCTTTTTTTAAAAGTTTTACCAAGCCGCGATTGATCTCGCCGATCTTTTGCGGTCCGCCATAAATCATCCCAGTCAAAACCTGGACCAGCGAGGCACCTAGTTTAATTTTGTGATACGCATCCTCGGCACTAAACACCCCGCCACCGCCGATAATAATATGACGCTTACCCGTGCGCCGATAGAGCCAGCGAATAGTTTTGTCGGATAAATCTTCGACCGCCTTACCCGAGAGACCGCCCTTGGGCAGATGCTCGCTACCCGGCAAACGCAAACGATTTTTAGTTAAGTTAGTGGAGATAAAACCGGCGACTCGATGGCGCTCCACCACTTGCACCACCCCCTCAAGCTCGGACTCCGACATGTCGGGACTAAGTTTAAGAAAGATAGGTTGGCGCAATTTGAGCCGATCCACCTCGGTGAGCAACGTACTCAAATTAGCCGGATCAATAAACAGTCGATCCGAGAGCCGATTGGGACAGCTGATGTTGATCGTAAAATAATCTCCACGCTCGCGCAGCACCTCGAGAGACTGTAAATAATCGCGGATCGCATCCACAATAGTTAAAATTTCTTGGGTGTTGGTGACGGCAATATTTAAGCCGACGGGAACAGTTAATGATTTGGCGGGCAGTCGCTCGGCAATCGCCGCCGCGCCCTCGTTAGGCAAACCATAATTGACCACTAAACTTTTGCCCTCCGGCCAGCGACCGAGGCGCGGCTTGGAGTTGCCCGCCGAGGCCCGCGCGGTAATCGAACCAAATTCCACAAAGCCAAAACCAACCGCGGGCAAGATCTGCCACAACCGCGCATTTTTATCGAAGCCGCCCGGCAAACCCACCGGGTTGGCAAACTTTAACCCCGCAATCGTCTGCGCCAGCGCCGGATGCCGATAAGCAAAAAACCAATTGGTCAGCCAGCGGGTGGCAGCCACTCGCCCAAGCCGCTCCCCGACCGCCAACATGCGGTCATGAACCACCTCCGGATCCTGCTTAAAAAAATGGGGTTTTAACACCCGCTCGTAACCCCAGCGAATTGTATTAGTAGCATGCATGTGTAGTATTATAGCACTATGAGTGTGGCCGAAAATCGTCGGGTCGGGTTTGATTATGAACTGCTAGAGAAATTTGAGGCAGGTCTAGAGTTGCGCGGTTTTGAGGTTAAGGCAGTGCGAGCAGGTTTAATGGCGCTGGCCGGCTCCCACGTGATTATCCGCGGCGGCGAGGCTTATCTGATCGGCGCCCAAATCCCGCCCTACCAACCCAACAATACTCCGGCGAGCCACGATCCGCAACGGACCATCCGTCTCCTGCTAACCAAAAAAGAAATTAATTATTTGACCGGTGCTAGTGCCGAAAAAGGCTTGACAATTGTCCCTCTTTCAGTGTACAATAAGGGCCGCCGGTTGAAATTAAATTTCGCTTTAGCGAAGCGCAAGAAGAAGTACGACAAGCGCGAGAAGATAAAAGAGCGAGACGTCAGTCGCGAGACCGAACGCACGTTGAAAAATCAAGGATAACACCTTTAAATATTGGGGATGATTGGCCTAGACAATTGGTCAGCGTCTTAGATAGGCATGTCGAGCTCTGGTAACTCGTAAAAAGGCCAGAACCAGATACGTGCAAACGAATCTGACACGGCAAGTGTGGCTTCGCCATACTTCGCTCCAAGTTTCGCTTTAGCTTAACTTGGTGTCTCCTCACACTTTGTTTGAGAGTGTGAAGTGAGGCAACATCAATTCAAACTCGACTTGGGGGATGTTCTGCCCTCAAGCTAAATAGCATTAGAACTCGAATAATAATTATTTTGTCGGCTTTGAGATTATTGTTCTAAACCCGCTTCGGCGGACCAAAACCGGCTACACATGTAGAGATATTTAAGCGTTCCGATTGCACGGCGGTTCGAGTCCGCCCATCTCCACCAGACAAGCAGCCACCCTTTAGGGGTGGTTTTTGCTTGTCTGGCTAGTTGTCGGAATCGAACAAGGAGTGGGGTCGGGAGAACTCTAGGTCTCCCGTGGAGGAAGGAGTCCGCCTAAGCGGACGGTTGGGAGAACCGTGGGTTCCCCAGGGGTGAGATATCCGCCCATCTCCACCACTTCGCTCCTCGATTACGCGGAGCTACGCGGTGCAAGCACCATTAAAATACCCGTCACAAGCGGGTGTTTTTTTGCGAAGTGGTGTCCCGCGAAGTTTTAACGAAGT
This sequence comes from uncultured Candidatus Saccharibacteria bacterium, assembly GCA_964591715.1. Classification (GTDB taxonomy): domain Bacteria; phylum Patescibacteriota; class Minisyncoccia; order Phycocordibacterales; family JACOZG01; genus CAZQDR01. The sequence continues at coordinate 5,078 of CAZQDR010000007.1, forward strand.
GGGACTAACGGTATAATGATGAGTATGGTTTACTGCTATATTATCCAAAGTTTGAAAGATAGGACTTATTACATTGGTAGCACTTTAAATCTTCGCCAGAGATTCATCCAGCACAACCAACACCTAGCAAAATACTCCCGAACCAAGGCACCCTATAAATTAGTTTGGTATGCCGCCTTCTCAACAAAAGAACTGGCTCTGGCTTTCGAAAAATATCTAAAAACCAGTTCAGGGTTTGCGTTCCGAAATAAGCGTTTAATCTGATTAATAATCTAATTCATCTCAAAAAATCTCCGCGACCGTAGGGCGAGATTCTACTATTCACTAGCCGCACTAGCTTGAATTTTTTAGCCCAAGGTGTAGGTTTATAGAGGCACTTTTTTGGACCTAACATGGAGGACACACGATGCCAGATCAAGCCGTCGCCGAACACAACAGGTTGAGGCCGGTGCGAAAGATGGCCGACGTTAATCACAATCTCTGGGTACTCATTCGGGCGATCACGACCATCCCAACATTACCCGAGGAGATTGACGAGGAGTCTAACCTCCGCCAAGACCTCGGACTGAAGGGCGACAAGCTCCGCGACTTCTTTGTCCGAATTGAGCAGTACTTCGACTGCACCTTCTCTCCTGAGACCCGCAAGCGTCTCGAGACAGTGGGTGGTCTTTCCCGAGAGATTTGCCGTAACATCACCCGCTCCCGAAGAATTCCTCCCAGCTAACTTCTGTCGGTTTCGCTTCAAGAATCGCTCCCCCGCTCGCCACCATGTGGTGAGCTTTTTTTTATTAAAATTTTAGCTCAACCGTAAGCGGACTAAAGATTAACCTTAAGTTCATTGCTTGGGTTTACTCTAAAAAGCAACGGTAGTCATTTATTAAAACAATTCACTTAGAAACTTATGCAAAAATTATTTTCCCTGCTGGCCGCGTTGGCGCTTTTTGTTGCGCCCTTTTCCGGCCTAACTCCCGTGGCTTTGGCGGCCAGCGGCTACGTTACGCTCGACAGTTGGAGCGGCACTGGCGGCACCACGCTTAATGTCTCCGGCGGTGGCTGGGACAATGGCGAAACCGTCAATATTTATTTCGGTAACACCGGTAGCTCACCCGCCACCAGCGCCACGATCGCGGATGGAATGTTCAGCATTAGTGCCCAAGTGCCAGTTAGCTCGCCTCAAGGACCACTCAAGATTATTGCTCGAACCGCGGACGGCGACGAAGCCGAGAATTCTTTTTATGTCACCCCTCTCGCCCCGCAAATTGATGTTGAGGCGGCCAGTCACACACCCGGCGGTGTAATTAAAATAAACGGTAGCGGTTTTGGACCCGGCGAGTCCGTCAGCGCCAGCCTCGGCAGCGCCACTGCGAGCGCCACCGCCGACGCTAGCGGCCAGTTTTCCAACTTATCTTTAACGATCCCTCAAACAGCTTCGAATGTTTACCTCCTGACCGTGAGCGGTCAAAGTTCGGGCGCCAGCGCCGTTAATTATTTCTGGGTTGATGCTTTTTGGGCCAGTGTGACTCCCAGTGTTTGGTATGTTGAACCGGGTCACCCGCTCGCCTTCTCGGGCTCGGGCTTCTCGCCGTTTGAGACCATCACCATAAGTGGTGCTGGTACCAGCACGCTTTCCGTTACTGCCGACAGTCTAGGTAGTTTTACCGAGGCTGGGAGCTTTACCGTTCCCAGTTCGCTCCGCAATCAATTAAAAACTTTCACCTTCACCGGTAACTCCAGCAACGCCAGTGCGTCGACAGCGGTAATGATTGGTGATCTGTATCCTTATGCTTACCCTTCAACCTATTACGACCTGCCGGGCAACAATGTCTCCTTCTCGGGTGGAGGCTTCGGCAGCAACGAAACAATTGACGTCTTCGGCGAGAGCGGTAATGCCCTAGTCAACTTTACGACCGACGCGGCCGGTAACTTTACCACCACCGGTGCCACCGTGCTCCCCTTCAACGATCTTAACGGCACGGCCAACTTTACCTTGACCGGCCGCGAGAGCGGCGCCAGCACTCAAACCGCAGTCACGATCGGCGTCTTTTATCCATCACTGACTCCTTCAACTTACTTTGCCGCCCCTGGCGCCGCCGTCAGCTTAAATGGTAGCGGTTTTGCCAACAACGAAAGTGTGGCGATTAGTGTTAACGGCACCGTTGTCGCGAGCACCACGGCACCAGACGGAAATCTCGCCACAACCACGGTTAACTTACCTCATATTAACGGCGGTTTTATCACGCTCGGTGCCCGCGGCAGTCAATCTGCTGGTGAAGCCACCGTCACGATCATGACCGGTAGTTACTATCCCACCGTCACCCCCAGTCTTTACTACGCCTTCCCTGGTGATGTCGTCACCTTCAGCGGTTCGGGTTTTGCTGGTAACGAGACCGTCAGCTTCAGTCGCGGCAGTCAAAACTTGGCGAGCTTAACCACCGACGACAGCGGCAGTTTTAGCGCCTCCTCCACCATTCCGTTTGGTTCCGGTCTGGCAGTCAACTTTAGCTTTACTGGCACCATGAGCAACTCCACGCTCGAGTTACCAATTTCGATCGGCACGCTCACACCCTATCTAACGCTTGATAAATATTACGCCGTCGGTGGTGACAGCATTATCGCCTCCGGTGTCAGCTTTGCCGCTGGCGAAACTGTGAGCGTCAGCGCCCCCGGCTTTGCCTCAACCACAATTGCTCGGGCCGATGGTAGCACGCCCGAGGTGAATATTGGTGTCCCCTTCGGCAGCAGCAATCCCTTCACGATCACCTTCACCGGTAATTCCTCCGGCGCGGTCGGTAGCACGGCCGTGAGTTTGGGTGCCGTCTACCAAAGCGTCACGCCCGACACTTACTACATCCAACCCGGCGGCACCATCACCTTTAGCGGTTCCGGTTTTATTCCTAACGAAAGTGTGGCTGTTACCCTTAACAACAGTGCCCTCTCACCAGTCACCGTAAATGGCAGCGGCAACTTTGTTCAAGAAATTACAATGCCCTTCGGTGTCACCACAGCAAGCGTAGTCTTTACCTCTAGCGCTGGCGGCCAAACTTACACCGTCCCCATCACTCTCGCTGAACTTAATCCGACCGCCTGGCTCTCGAGCTATTACGCGGCCGCGGGTTCACCTCTAACCATTTATGGTTCCGGCTTTGCGGCAAGCGAAGCGGTAACGGTTAAATTCTCCAGCGGCACCACGGTTAACGGCACCACCGACGCTAGCGGCAATCTCTCCCTCGAAACGATGGTTCCCTACGCCCCTTCCGGCACTTACAACGTCACGGTCACCGGCGCCCTCTCCGGCGGCAATTCCAGTGTCAGCTTAAGCATCTCTCCTGTTTACACCGGCCTAACGCTGGGCAGTTACGCGGGAGCGCCAGGGACGGCAATCACCTTCAACGGTTCTGGCTACCTACCTAACGAACCAATCCAAGTGACCACCAACCGCAGTGGCGCCACCATCGTCCGCCAGTTCAACGCGAGCGAAAGCGGCAGCTTCAGCGACAATGGCTACACCTTGCCTGCCGACTGGAGCGAAGGCGCGCTAATGCTTACGGTTACCAGTCTCCACAGCTTCGATACGAAAAATATTCTCTTCTACGTAACGGGCAACTAGGCCAGCTTCCCCCACCTGGCTTGACACAGCAGTGGTATTTGGCAGAATGCTAGTTGAACTAACTTAGGCCTTTTACAGGAGAAATGGATTGACCAGTAAAAGCAGGAAGCTTTGCTCGAAAGCAAGAAGGTTTTGCGTTGTCCCCTGCGGTTGCGATACGGAGGACGCCTGCGGGAATGTTTTTCGGGTCGGACTTCAGTTCGCCCGCGATCTTCAGCGCGACCCCAATGTTTTATTGATCTCCCCCACCTGTTACGCAAACACGAAAAGGGACTTCTACGTTGATCGAACGAATTCGAACCGGGTCTATCTCTACATCCATTTGAGCGACCCCCTGTGCTCATCACTGCGGGAGAAATTTCAAGAACCCCTTCAGTACGCTTGCCCGAACGGAGTACGGCTCTCCGAGTTACCGGTTGGCTATCACAACGGCAGGCCAAACTGGGTTGAACTCCGACGCCCTTTTGACATTCGCTGATGCCTGTCCCCTTTCGCCAACGACCCAGAGTAACCTTACTCTGGGTCGTTTTTTTCTTAATTGCAAATATACTTTAGATCGGTATAATAGCGACAGACCATCTCTGGTTGATTTATTAGCCTTTATTTTTATATCTTATGATTAATTCTAAAAAGGGTTTCGGTGCTGGTGCGGTAATTGTTGTCATTGCTTTAATCTTGATTGTAGGCGCTTATCTCTACTACGCTCCTAAGCAGGAAGTCGTTGCTCCCGTGGACGAAACTCCCGCCACCACTGACACCGACACAATTGTTAGCACCTCAACGGGACTGATGGAAGACGGAACGCTGCCAGCTATTACCGCTACCTCCACTGTCTCCAGCACGAGCACGAAGGTGACCTCAACCACGACAACCGTCACCAACAAGACAACTGCCACCTCGACCGTTCGCTAAATTGTTTTAGAGTAATAAAAAAGCAGCCCGCACCATTCGGTGGCGGGCTGCGTTCGTTTTGATTTACAAATGAGACACGAGGTGGGTTCAAGCGCTGGCCCTCTTCTGTTGCTGCGGCATGACTCCCCGTTCGAGATTCAACCGGCGGGTCAATTCCCAGTAGACGCCGTCGGCTGTATAGAAATCGGTGTCGATCTTTTCGACCGCGATCTCGAGAGCGGCAAAGGCCTTGGCAAGTTGCGGCCCCCGTAGAACGTGTCCACGATGCCGCTTGCAGTAAGTGTCGTAGTCATCGTCGGCCCGGTCACCGCGATCGCTGGCAGCCTCTAGGCGCTCCCAGCCCGTTTCCAAACAGACGCCAAAATCCACGACCTTGGTCCGGTCTCGCCAATCCTGGCCGTAACGCCGCTGGAGAATCTCTGCCAAACAGTCGACCTGGGCGTCAGTGCGCGGCATACCGTTAAGAATGAAGGTCTGCTCAACGGTAATATTTGCCAAGTGCTCGGACAATCGAGCACAAACCAGGCTATCCGGACAGAGCTCACCATTGGCCGTCGGCACCACCAAGTCGACACTGGTGATGATGGTTGGCCAGCCATACCGCCTAACCAACCGCCTGGTCTGTGTGTCCTTGCCAGCGGCGGCCCGAAGCTTGCCAAAATCCGGCCCCAGTTTACTTGCCATGCCCGCCTCCTCTCGTAAAAATATAGAAAGACCCGCTACACCCCTAACGCAACTTAACACAGTTGACTTATTGGGTCAAATAAATTACTATGAACCCCGATATCACTAGAATAAACCATCAAATTAAAGCCTCGGAACTCCGCGTTGTTGACGAAAGCGGGGCAAATTTGGGAGTGATGTCCCTCTCAGCCGCCTTGACGGCCGCTGAGGCCGCTGGTGCGGATCTAATTGAGATCTCCCCGACCGCCGTACCACCAGTTGCCAAAATCATGGATTATGGCAAATATCAGTACCTCGAGAACAAAAAGCTGAAGCTGTCGAAAGCCAAAACCCATACCACGGAGACCAAATCCATTCAGGTAAAAATTGGAACGGGCGACCACGACCTGGAGATCAAAGCCGGCAAGGTGTCGGACTTTCTCCGCCAAGGACATCGGGTTAAAATCGAACTCTTCCTCCCCGGCCGATCCAAATACTTTGATTTTAAGTTTTTGACCGAGCGTCTGGAGCGACTGCTTAAATTTGTGACCGAAACGTACAAGATTGCCGACTCCCCCAAGAAGAGCAGCAAGGGACTCACCACCATCATCGAACGCGCTAAATAATTATTATATGAAAACCAACAAAGCTTTATTAAAACGAATCAAGATTACCAGCACTGGCAAAGTGTTGGTCCGCAAAGGCGGCAAAAACCACTTTAACGCCAAGGAGAGCCGCTCCAAGCAGCTAGCCAACAAGGGCTGGGTGACGTTAAAGATTAGCAAGAAGGAGTTAAGTCGTTATATCCCGACCAAATAATTAAACTACCATGCCACGAGTTAAACGAGGAACAATTTCCAATAAGCATCGCAAGAGCGTCCTGAAGGCCGCTAAGGGTTACCGCTTCGGCCGCTCCACTAAAGAGCGCGAGGCTAAGGTGGCAATTTTGAAGGCTGGTGTTCACGCCTTTGCCCACCGCCGCGACAAAAAGAACGACTTTCGTCGTCTCTGGAATATCAAGATCAATGCCGCTGTTCGTCCTTACGGCCTCTCCTACAGCAAGTTTATCGATCTGCTTAAGAAGAATAACGTTGAGTTGGATCGCAAAATCTTAGCCGGTCTTGCCGAGCATGAGCCAGAGACCTTCAAGCGAGTAGTTGAATCAGTTCAAAAATAACTTCTAAAGAATCGTCTCAGACGGATTGATCGGTTTGAGCGTACCGTAATCGGGACTCGCGTAATAGCGAGTTTCTTTGTCTTTTTCTTTCTCCAACACTTGAATGATGCGCGCCACTAAGCGCTTAGGGTCGGAGTCGAAGATAACGCGGTCGCTGTAACGGTGGCCTTTGACCATAATATCTTTAATCACTTCGTCAGTGAGCCAGCTCCCCTCCAAAATACCAAGTAATTTGCCGTCCTCAAAAGCAATCGTAAATTCGTTGATGGTACCAACGCGGCCACAGCCAATAATGACGGCATCTGATGAGCGGGTCAGCAATAAGTTGCGGCCCGAGTAACCAAAGCCGGTGTAAACAATTAAATCCATGTAATCGAGCGGCAAACCGTAAACCTCGACGTGTTCGCGCTCGCTTGAGGCCGGCGACAAACCAATTGAAACGCCGCCGGCCTCTTTGGCCCCGATGGCGCTCCAGAGTGGGAAGCCCGTTGTTGCGCCCGTCACTAAAATCGCTTTGTGCTTAACAATCTCGCGACCGAGCTCCTTGGCTTGCTCCATTGCCTTGGGTCCGCAGTGACCGGTTTGAGCCGCCCCCGAGATGCAAATTTTATACTGAAGATGTTTGTGCTTTAAATTTTTCTTAAAGAGCATAGAAATATACTAACATGGGGTGGTCACGGAATCACCTGCCTGTGGGGCCACGGCGTCGAGACCAAGATAGTCGCGAATTTTTTGGACCAGAAATAATGACGACTTCGGCTCGCCCATTACCACAAAAACTTTTTTAAGCGTATCGGCGCTGTGGGCCACGAAGTCGAACAAACCTTGAGAGTCTTTGTGCGCCGAGTAACCACTGATGGTCATAATCTTAGCGCGCACCGCAACATCATCACCTAAAATGCGCACGCTTTTGGCGCCATCTAAGATTTGCCGCCCCAAACTGCCAGCCGCCTGATAACCCACCAGTAAAAGAGCACTTTTAGGGTCAGGCAGGTAACGCTTCTCATGATGGATAACCCGGCCACCATTGCTCATGCCCGAGCCAGCAATAATAATCTTGCGCGGCGGCATCCCGGCAATTGCCCGTGACTCCTCGGTGGTGACCGTTTGGTGTAATTGCGGGAAAGCAAAAATCCCCCCACTCCCGTTTACGGTTGGCGCCACTTGCCGATTTAAATAATTATCATATTTTTTATAAACCTCGGTCACATGAATCGCCAGCGGCGAATCAATATAGACCGGCACAAACGGAATGCGCGACTCCTCCATCATCCGCTCGATCTCATAAAGCATCTCTTGGGTGCGCTCGATGGAGAAGGCGGGAATAATTAGCGTGCCACCTGACTTCATCGTATTTTCGATCACATCCTCCAACTTCTCCAGCCGCATGGAGCGGTCCTCGTGGTTGCGGTCGCCGTAGACGCTCTCGATAATTAAATAATCGGCGTTCGTAATCACCTCGGTATCGCGCAAGAGCGGTGCTGGCGAATTACCTAAATCACCCGTAAACAAAATACGGCGGCCGTTGTAACTAAATTCGTACATCGTCGAACCAAGAATGTGTCCGGCATCAAAGAGCTTAACTTGAAAGCCACCCTGACCCACCGTGCCCACCTCAATCGTCTCGTGATACTCGTAGGTCTGCCACAAACTTAGGGCAAGCTCGATATCCTTCTTCTCATAAAGTGGCGGATGATTGTTGGCGCCCGCCTCCTTGCTCAAGACACCCAAACTGTCCTCGAGCGACAAGGCGGCAATCTCTTTAGTCGGCGGCGTGGAGTAAATGGCGCCCCGAAAGCCGTCTCGCACCAGCTTAGGAATCCGGCCAACGTGATCGAGATGGGCGTGGGTAATAAATAAGGCTTTGATCTCCGCCGGGTTGTAAGGAAAGGGTCGATAGTTCGGATCATCGGCCACCTTTGGCCCCTGGAGCATCCCACAATCAACTAAAATTTTAGGACTTCCCGGTTCAACCGCCTCGAGTAAAAAATTAGCGCCGGTAACTGTGCCAGCCCCGCCGCAAAAAGTGATTCTGACTCGTTTATCGCCTGCCATGTGGCTTAAGTATACACTTTCTTTTGACATTCTGGTATGGCGCGGTAGGATCAAGGTGGACTTAAATCAACCGAACCTTAAGGAGACACGCATGACTACCGCCGTACAGCATCTGGAGCTTCTACGGACTGCCGCTCAAAACGGAATCCTGGGCTATGACGCCCCTAACGTCGAGAAAGCTCTGCAGGAATTCAAACGCATCCACGCCGAAACGGGCCTGCCGATCGATGTCTTTGGCCTGCGTCCGCCCGAGTGGCAGCAGCTGCAGGAAAAAGTTTCCCGTCTGCTTTCGAGCCTAGCCGCGGAAGTGCTCGCCCGTCCCGGCCACTAAATCCGGCCCACCAAGCCCCGACTTTAAAGCCAGCCCCGCGCTGGCTTTTTTTGTCACTAAAAAATCCCCCGAAGGGGAGATTCTTTAGTGAGGTTACTTGGTTATTGCCCTAGAATCGAGAATCTAGGTGGGTTAGCGCAATCGCGTTCCAAGGAACGAAATGTATTGCAATCCCTGGCAATGATTTGATCTAGATAATACCCCAAATAACCTCTACCCCTGATTATACTCCTCCCCACTTATTTCCTGCAAGTTCAGCATTATCCACGAGTATTTGGTGCCAAATTTTATGGCCACAACAATGCTTAAGAATCCCCAAGTAAGACTGCCAAGCCTCGTTAGACATACCCTGTTTAATCTTACGGAAAATTCGTTTTTTAGTCGTGGTTCTTAAAACGCGACGATAAGGCAAAATAATATAACCCAAGAAATCTACACCTTGGTTAGTTTTTCTAAGAGTTATTTTCTGTGGATGCAGGGTTAGATTAAGATTCTCGGTTAAAAAGTCGCTAATTGGTGCCAAAAGAGCAGCCAATTTGTCGGCATTGTCAGATAAGATTATAAAATCATCGCAATAACGTAAATAATATTTTTGTTTGAGCTGGTTTTTAATAAATTGATCAAGTTGATTTAGATAAATGTTGGCAAAAAGCTGGCTGGTAACATTCCCAAGAGGCAAACCTCGCCCAGGCGTTGACCAAAAACTATTAATAATCAAATCAATGAGCCAACGAGCTTCTGGATCAATAATCTGTTTATAACAGATCCCGCAAAGAATTTTATGATCAATCGAATCAAAAAACTTACGTACGTCACACTTCAAGACATAGGCAGGGAAATGATAGTTAGCCGTTACTTTCTTAGCAAATTGCTCTAGCCGCCTAACGCCACGATGAGTTCCTTTACCAACCCGACAAGAGTAAGAATCAAAAATAAATTGCCGATCAAAAATTGGATAAAGCACCCGATAAATAGCTTGAAATAAAACTCGATCTCGCACTGAAGCCTTGTGAATTAAACGGCGTTTAGGGTCACAGATGTAAAATGGAGTATACTGATCGGGTCGATAGGTTTTAGTTTTTAATTGCTGGCGTAAATTAAACAGATTGTTCTCCAGACTAAACTCAAATTGAGCGACATCACTTTTGGTCCGTTTGCCACGGCGAAATTCTTGCCAAGCGACCAATAAATTTTCTAACGAAATAATTTGATGAAAAACTCCCCCATTAAGCCCCCCCCCCCCAACAGTTTCCAATGGCCGATTATTGTTCATAAGATCACTGAATTATACAAGCAATTTTACCAACTGGGGCCAAAAATTCCCAAGCGTGATAAATTCGGTCTTTATCTCAATCTTGAAAAATTATTTATCGAGTTACTCCAAGATAGCATTAAAGCCAGTCTGGCCCACAAAGAGAATAAGCCACCCATTTTAGAAAATCTGCGGCTTAATATCGAAACCAGCAAACAACTGATACGGCTCACTTACGAATTAGATATTTTTACTGACAAAATTTACATCTATCTCCAAGAAGATCTGCAAGAAATTTCTAAAATGACAAACGCCTGGATTAAATACACCAAAGAAGCCTCGCGGCTTCTTTAAAAAGTGAGGAACTTCTGAACGAGTACGCAGATTCTCGTTCCGGTTGTCCGGGTTGTACCAGTTGACGTAAACCTTGCGGTTGTCGGTGTTCCAGTTCACGTTCGGGACGTTGCCGTCCGAGTTGCGCGAGCTCGCTTACTATCAACCTCCTTCCAAATCACCGACTGTCTTTAACAAAACAATCTGGGTTATACCTCGAGCCAAGTCGAGCAATGTTTGGAGCCTAGCCTAATGAGAGCGTCGCTCCGGAGAAGCTGATAGGCAGTTCCCTTTGAAACTGTGGCAAATCGCTACTCGCCGCGGCGAACCGATTGTATTAGCCAAAACAATTGTAAATTAAATTTGGGAGAAAGAAAAATCCCCCGTTTGCCGTGTCTTGCGACACAACATTCGGGGGACGATTCTTGAGGTTGTCCGCGAACGGACAAGAGTACAAGAATCAAGATTAAAGGGTTAGGAAGGAACGACTGAACGAGCACGCAGATACTCGCCCCGGCTGTCCGGGCTGCACCAGTAGACGTAAACCCTGCGGTAGGCGGTGTACCAGCCCACGTTCGGGACGCGGCCGTCCGAGTAGCGCGAGCCACTACAGAGGGTGATGTTCTCCCCGTCTAGGTGTTCACCACCCATGGCCAGGAAGTAGGCCAACTCCAAGAGCAGGCGCTCAAGGAGCGTGATGCCCTTCGTGCCATCGGCCGCGAGATCCTGGGCTGACTTGTTGGCCAGTTCGGGATCGGCTTCCACTGTGCGGTGGAAGCGAATGACATACGAGCCGTTTTTGGGATCGCGGTCGTTCTTGGTGACAGCCTGATCGAGATCCTCGGCGTACAGATAAAACTGCACGTCGAGCGCCTTCAGAGCCGCCACCACTTTGTTGCAGGTGACGCCCTGGAGCACTGGCACCGCCCAGAACCCCTCGCGCTCCACCACGTTCTGGCGGAACCCTTCAAACTCCCGGGCCAGGCCGAGTTTCTGGTAGACCGCCGCCCAGTCGAGGTCTGGCAATTTGTCCCAGGGGTTCTGGTGATCCAAAAACGCCTGGAGGTGATGCCCGGTAATGATGCCATCACCAATCTGCCGAAACAGATCCTTGAGTTGCGAAGCCGATACGCTCGACCCCGCCACGACCACTTTTTGGGTAGCCATGATTCGTTCCTTTCCTTGTCTAGGAGCTTGCCAAACCTTGGCCACACGCCAAATTTGGTCTATTCTAATTATACACCCTTTATAGCCTATTTGTCAATAGGAGCGATATTAGCCTTGTTTTAACTGGTTATTCTAAAATCCCGTCGAGGTTTACATCGTAAATAATCTGCTCCTGGACCAGTTTGTAGTTAATTAGCTCGTTATCTTGGAACCAAAGCTTAATTTCCCCTTCGGCTTCTTTGACGGAACCAGAAGCGTGAACCAGGTTACGAACCGAACGGTTATCATTGTCGGAGATGGCATAGGAGTCGAGCACAAAATCCCCTCTAATCGTGCCGATGTCGGAGGTTAACGGCTCGGTGCCACCAGTGATTTTGCGGACGATAGCGACGGCGTGAGCCCCTTGCCAGACCATCGCCGCAACCGGACCAGCGGTCATATATTTTTTAAGCCGCGTCAGCAATCTTTCGGTCACTTCGAGTGGATCGGTGGTGGGCGGCGTTAAACCTTTATCTAAATAGCCTTTAATCGTCTTCTCCCCCGTCACCCGTCGCCAGGATGGATCAAGCGTATAATGCTTTTCTACTAATTCCGGTGTCGGGACCACCAGCTTTAGCCCCACCAATTTAAGACCGATCTGCTCGTAGCGCTTAACAATCTCACCAATCAAACTGCGCTGCACCGCATCGGGCTTTAAGAGCACCAGGGTTCGTTCGTATTTAGGATGGTCCATATTATATTTTAGTTAAAATTTCCGCTTCCCCGTCAGTAATTAAAACTGTATGTTCAAAGTGCGCCGCCACTTTGCCATCGGCCGTCTTAACCAAATAGCCGTCAGGCATAAAGTCGACATCGTCCGACCCAAGAGTAAACATTGGCTCGATCGCTAGCACCATGCCGGCTTTTAATTTTTGCCCGGTGCCCTGTTTGCCGAAGTTAGGAATATGCGGCTGCTCGTGAACGTGATGCCCGACACCGTGACCGCCCAGCTCGCGGACCACACCATAGTGATGCTCTTTAGCCACCGCCTCGATGGCGTGACCAATGTCCCCCAGCCGATTACCGGCGCGCGCCTTGGCAATCCCCGCCGCCAAGGCCGCGGCCGTGTTTGTGAGGAGTGCCTCGGCCTCCGGCGTGACCCGACCAATCGCCACCGTCACTGCCGAGTCAGTAAAATAACCTTCGTGATTTAGCCCCAAATCTAGACTAACAATATCACCGTCTTTTAGCGCCCGATCGGTAGGAATGCCGTGAACAATTTCCTCATTGATCGAAATACAGAGCGCGGCGGGAAAGGGGGCCGGCGCGCCGTCAGGTTGGTAATTTAAAAAGGCCGCCTTGTCGCCCCCGGCCGCCACCAGCCGGCGCGCCTCGGCATCCAACTCTCGGCCCGTAACGCCAGGTTTAGCCATTAGCTTAAGCGCCGCGAGCACGGTGGCGAGGCGACGACCGCTTTCGCGCAGGACTTCAATATCAGCCTCTGATTTAATTAAACTCATAGTTGAGACACGATATCCTGATGGATCGTTTCGATCGGTCGCTCACCGTTAACGGTAATCACGCGACAAGCCGGGTTAGCGGTAAAGTAAGCAATCGCGGGCGCGACTTCAGTATCAAACCAACGCAGGCGCTCCTGGATGTCCGAAAGTTCCTGATCATCGCCGCGACCCCGAGCCACCAAGCGCTCCGTCGCCCACGCCGCCGAGACATCCAAGTGGATAATAATCGGCTGTGACGAATGATAAAACGAGAACGCTGTGAATAGCGCCGCGGCCTCCAATGCCGAGCGTGGCGCGCCGTCAATTACAATGTGTTCCTTACCGGTAAAACGCTCTACCAGTTGATTAGCCCAGTTCCAAACAGCCAAGAAGTCGGGCGTCCGCGCTCCCGTATCCATGCAGGCTTTGACCAACTGCTGGGAATGACCCTCCCCCGCGGCAAAGGCGCGCAGGCTTTTGCCGGTTTCGATATAGAGAATGGGCTGCTCGGGCGAGGCGGCCGTAAGATAATCCATTAACAGCTTGGCTTGAGTGCCTTTGCCACAGCCAGAACGCCCCATAATAACCAGGGCGGTGGGCGTCGTCGTATTCATAGATAAGGGTTAAAGATAAATAACTAAAATAACTCCCGAAACAACGAAAAAGAGCACCGCCACCACCAACATAATCTTGTTGACTTGGGACGGATCATCCGAGCCCGTTAATTTCATAAAAAACTGCGTAATTCCTCCCGCGGCTTGAGGCCGCTCACCCATCCCGAACGACGAGTTGTCGTCGGGGTTAAAAACGAAATTGTCGTCTGCCATGACCCAAGTATAACACTAGTATTCGCGGAGTGACAGTTGGCTATCAACCTGTTTCATAAAGTCGAGAGCAACCGAAACCACAATGAGGAGAGCAGTGCCACCAATAGCGAGAGCCGAGAGACCACTCCAGGCTTGAACAATGAGCGGAATCACCGCCACGACACCCAGGAAGAGGGCACCAATAAAGGTCAGGCGATAGAGCACTTTAGCAATATACTCAGCGGTCGGACGGCCAGGACGGATGCCAGGAACGAAGGCACCGTTCTTTTGCAAATTCTCACTGATTGCCTCGGGATCAAAGGTGATCGCAGAGTAAAAGTAAGTAAAGACGAAAACCAGGAAGAAGTAGGCAATAGCATAAAAGGTCGCGTTACTCAAAATCCCGAGCACGCCTGCCGCGAGCGAACTAACCGTTGGATTGGCGACATTAGACAAGAAGTTGGCAATCATTTGGGGGAAGAGCAAAATCGACAACGCAAAGATAATTGGCATTACGCCCGCTTGGTTGAGGCGGATCGGCAAATAGGTTGAGCTCCCGCCGTAGACCTTGGTCCCCCGCACGCGCTTGGCATAAGTAACCGGGATCGGTCGCTCACCCTCAGTGACCACAACCACACCCGCAATAATCACAATCGCGGCAACAGCAAACAAAATGTAAATAGGAATCTGGCTGGGTGTATAGTTAATTACCAACTGGCCGATAGTTTGGGGCAAGCCCGAGAGAATACCAGCAAAAATGATTAGCGAGACGCCATTACCAATGCCATACTCACTAATCAACTCACCAATCCACATGAGCAAGAGCGAACCCGCCACCACCGTGATGACGTTAATGATTTGATCGCCAAAAGTTAGGTTAGCAACCACGCCTTGGCGCTGCAAGATAATTAAAAAGCTGAAGGCTTGCAGAGCAGCTAAAGGTACCGCGAGCAAGCGCGAGTACTGCGCAAACTTGCGACGACCCGCCTCCCCCGCCTCCTGATACATCTCCTTAAGCGACGGGATCATAATGGTCAAAAGCTGGAGAATAATCGAAGCGGTAATAAACGGACCGACACCAAGCATGAAAATAGAGAGCGTCGAGAAACCGCCACCCGAGAAGATATTGAGCAAACCAAAGAATTGGTTGCCCGAGAAGAAGCGCTCCAGCGCCAACTGATTGACACCCGGGATAGGAATCGCCGCACCAAGGCGGAAGGCAATCAACGCGCCAAACACAAACAAGATGCGGAAGCGCAGTGCCGGATCTTGAAACACTACTTTAACTTTATGCCAGAGTGCATCCATAGTTTAAACTTTAATACTACCACCGGCGGCCTCGAGTTTGGCTCGAGCGGCGGCGGAAATGCGGCAACCACTAACCACGAGAGCTTTGGTGAGCGTGCCGTCCGCCAAAATCTTGATGGCTGGGATCATGCCACCAACCCGCTTAACCAGACCTTGCTCTACTAAAACGACAGGCGTGACCTCGGTCTTGGTGGCTAATTTTTCGAGACTACCAATTGAAACCTCGGCTACCTTAGGCGCGACCGACAAAAAGCGGTAACCACGATTCTTGGGTAATTTCTTGATGATATCTCGAAGTTCGGGACGCATCTTGTGGCCGGCGCGAGCGCGCTGACCCTTGGTACCGCGACCGGAAGTCTTACCACGCTTACCACCACGACCAATCGTTTTGGTCTTAGGGCGGGCGGTTTTGGATTTGAGGGTATGAAGTTGCATATAAAAATAATTAAGCCGTTAACGCCTCGAGTGCCTTCATGGTGGCGCGGGCATTGTTTAGCTTGTTCTTGCTCTTGGAGGTAACCTTAGCGCTAACGTCTTTAACGCCAGCCAAGTTAAGGATAACGCGGGCCGAACTACCAGCGGCGACTCCCCGACCGCGGGCTGGTCGCAAGGTAATGCGCGAGCTGGAATACTTAGCCTCGGTCTCGTGAGGGATGGAAAATTCCTTCGTCAGCTTAAGGTTAAGCATATTCTTTTTGGCATCACGAAAGGCCTTCTCCATTGCTTGAGAAACGTCACCAGCCTTGCCCACACCAACACCCACCTTGCCGCGGCGATTACCCGCCACCAACACGAGGGAGAAGCTGAAGCGGCGGCCGCCGCGAACCACGCGGGTAACCCGGCGGATATCCAAAATCTTCTGCTCGAACTCGGACTTGGGCTTCTCGGGCCGGCCGCCGCGACCACCCGGGCGTCCGCCTGGTCGGCCACCCCGACGATCGTTGCCGCGGTTTTGGCCGAATTGACTGCCTGACTGGCCTCCCTGATTGGTTTGTGGTTTATCGTTCATACAAAATTAAAAATTAAGTCCGCCCTCGCGCGCGCCATCGGCCAACGCCTTAACCCGACCGGTATAGTTGTAACCACCGCGATCAAAACTGACCAGTTTGATCTTGGCCGCCAAAGCCTTCTTCGCTAAAATCTTACCCACCCAGTAGGAACGAGGTACTTTGGTAAAGCCGGCATCCTCGGGGCGCTTGCCCTCTTGGCTCATAGCGGCGTCGGTTAACTCGCGATCACTGGCTTGAGCCAGCGTCTTCTTGGCCACATCGTCAATCAATTGAGCGTAAATGTGATTGTTCGACTTAAAGACTGACAAGCGAGGGCGCTCGGCAGTACCAGAAAGCTTCGCGCGGACCCGGGCGTGGCGCTTCTGACGATTGGTTTTGGTGCGGGAAATTGTTTTCATAAATAAATTAGGAGACTACCTTCTTGCCTTCCTTGCGACGAATCACTTCGCCGTCATAACGGATACCCTTACCCTTGTACGGTTCAGGCTTTTTCAAATCGCGGAGTTTGGCGGCAAACTGACCCACCTCGTCCTTGTTGATACCAGTGATCGTGATGACGTTCTTCTCTACCGTGACCTTAAGTCCCGCCGGTACCGGCATTACCACCGGGTGCGACAAACCAAGACTAAAGGTGATCGAGGTACCGGTGAGAGAAGCGCGGTAACCAACACCTTCAATAATCAGCTTCTTCTCGTAACCCTTGGTTACGCCGAGAACCATATTACGCAAGTGAGCACCGACCATCCCCCACAGAGCGTTGGTGTCGACATCCTGTTTGGTGGGCGACAACTTCAAGGTCTCACCTTCTTTGGTGATGATGATGGCCGGATTTAAATCGCGGCTAATGGCGCCGAGCGGTCCTTTGATGGTGACCACACTACCCTCTTGGCTATAGGTGACCTTCTCGGGAAGCGTAATAATTTGTTTGCCGACGCGTGACATATTACCAGATTTGAAAGAGCGCTTCGCCGCCGACCTTGGAATCGCGAGCTTGCTTGTCAGTTAAAACACCTTTCGGTGTGGCGTAGACGGCAATGCCGTAGCCTTGGCGAACCGGCCGGATTTGGCTGGCGCGGTGATAAACACGGCGCGAAGGCTTGGAGACACGCTTGACCTCCTTAATCTTTGGGCCGGTCGTGGCGTAAATAAGTTCGGCCTCCAAAAACTTCTTCACCTTCTTGCCTTTCTTGTTGACAGCTTTGAGGTAACCGGCGTCTTTAAGACAATCAGCGATTGTCTGCTTGAACTCAGAGTAAGGGATGAGCACGGTCTCAAGACCAGCCATTTGGGCGTTCTTGAGGCGCGTGATCATGTCGGCGATAGGATCGGTTACCATGATGATTTTTTAACGCCGGGGACTTTGCCTTCGTTGGCTAACTCTCGGAAGCAGATGCGGCACAAATCGAAGTCACGCATGTAAGCGCGCTTGCGACCACAGCGAAAGCAGCGTCGCACGATGCGCGTGCTGAATTTGGGCTTCTTTTGTGATCGGGCAATTACCGAGGTTTTAGCCATAAATATGAATAAAAGTCGCCCTAGAGGGCAAGCCTATCCTAACAAGTGCGGCACCGGAAGTCAACAAAACTTACTTACCAGCTTTCTTGAAGGGAAAGCCGATTTGGTTAAGCAGCGCCAAGGCCTGCTCGCGGTTCTTCGCCGTGGTCACAAAGGTGATCGCCAAGCCAAAAACGTCCTTCAAATCCTCATCGGCCGTCTCGGGAAAGATGGTGTGTTCCTTAAGAGCAAAGGTTAAGTTGCCCATTTCATCCACGCTGGTCTCATTAAAGCCCCGGAAGTCACGAATACGAGGAATAGCGGCGTTTAAGAGCTTCTCCAAGAAGCCGTGCATGCGCTTACCGCGGAGCGTTACCATCATACCGACGATATCACCCTGACGAACCTTGAAGCTGGCGATTGATTTCTTAGCGCCCCGAGGAGCTGGCTTTTGGCCGGTGATCTTGGTCAGACGGTCCGCAATCAGCTCCATGCGCTTCTTGTCTTTGTTTTGCTTGCCCACACCAATAGCTACCACGACTTTGGTTAAGCGCGGCAAAGCCATCACGTTATCGGTGTTGAGCTTAGCCTTCAACTCCTTCTCACCCTTACTGATTTTTTCTTTAACGGTTGGCATATTTAAATTTCTTTCTCGCAACTGCGACAGATGCGAACTTTGGTTTTACCCGTCATTTTGTAACCGACCCGAACGCCTTTGGCGCAACTAGCACACCAGAGTTCAACGTTGGAAATGTGGATCGGGGTAGCCGCCTCGAGCACCTGACCCTTTTGGCCTTCGCGACGAGGCTTCTCACGGCGCTTGCGGAGATTAACGCCCTCAACAATAACTTTAGAATCGGTCGGGAGCACGCGAACAACCTTGCCTTGCTTGCCAAGTGACTTGCCAGCGCTCACGATTACATTATCCCCTTTTTTGATTTTGAGTTTCATAAAAATTAAACGATTTCGGGAGCTAAGGAAGCGATCTTTTGATAACCGCGCTCGCCCAGCTCGCGCGGAATTGGTCCGAAGATGCGGCCACCGCGTGGATCCTGCTTATCCTTTTCCAAAATAACGACGGCGTTCTCATCAAAACGAACATACGAACCGTCGGAGCGACGGAAGGGCTTAGCCTGACGGACCACCACGGCCTGGCAGACCTCTTTCTTCTTCACCGCCTTCTTTGGCTCCGCGACCTGGATGGAGAGCACCACGAGATCCCCGATCTCGGCGTAGCGACGCTTGGAACCACCAAGCACCTTGAAAATGCGCCCGATCTTACCGCCGGTGTTGTCTGCAATCTTAACAATGGAACGTGGTTGAATCATGGTATTAGGCTACGACCGCAAAGTGCTTATGGCGGGACATGGGCTTAATTTCCTTAATCTCGACGGCGTCGCCGACCTGGTGACCAGCCTCATCATGAGCCTGATAGCGCTTCGAGCGTGAGATATACTTACCATACTTTGGGTGTTTAACAAAGCTCTTAACCTCGACCACGACGGTCTTTTGCATTTTATTGGAAACGACGATGCCTTGAAGGATTTTCATAATAATTTATTTAGTGACAGTGCTCTTAAGCTTAAGAATGGTCAACAGCCGGGCAATATCTTTGCGCAGGTTGTAAGAAGCTTTGACGTTAGTGTTTTTGGAACCAGCCGCGTTGAAGCGGGTGGCGCGCCAAGCCGTCTCCTTCTCGGCTAAGGTCTTCTTTAACTCGGCAGTATCTAATTTGTGATATTCGTGGGTCATAAAATTTAGCTGCGGGTAATGATTTTAACCTTCACCGGCAGTTTGGCTCCCGCTTTGCGCAGAGCATTCTTGGCTGTCGCGTCATCGGCACCGTCGACCTCAAAGAGCATGCGGCCGGGCCAGACAATAAACTCAAAACCCTGCAAATCACCCTTACCCTTACCCATTGGCGTTTCCGCACCCTTCTGCGTAAACGGTTTGTCGGGGAAAATGCGAATCCACATTTTACCGGTCTTCTTGATCTCGTGCATGATGGTCTTGCGCGCCGCCTCAATCTGATTGGACTTAATGCGACCAGCCGAAACCGCCTTCATGCCGTGAGAGCCGAACGCTAAGGTAATCCCCCGAGTCTCCACCTTGGGCTTGTCTGGGTTGTGGCGGAAAGTGTGCCACTTGCGGTATTTAACTTTTTTAGGGAGTAACATGGTCAGGATTTAATTAATTCTTGATATCGAAAATTTCGCCGCGGTAAATCCAAACCTTGATCCCGATCACGCCGTACGACATGTAGGCCTTCTCGCAAGCAAAATCAATGTCGGCGCGAAGCGTCTGCAGTGGCAAGCGACCCTTCTTCAAGCTCTCGTGACGACTCATGTCCGCCCCACCCAAACGACCAGAGAGTGACACCTTAACGCCCTCGACGTTCTTGTTGGCCATCACCTTATCCATAATCTGCTTGGCCACGCGCTTAAATGGCATGCGCTTCTCCAGACCCTCAGCAATCATTTGCGCGGTGATGCGAGCATGGGACTCGGGATTTTTGACCTCCTCAATGTCCATCCGGAACTCCTTCGGGACAACAATATCGAGCTTCTTAAATAGTTTTAAAATATCCTGCTTCAAACGATTAGAACCCTCGCCAGAGCGGCCAATAATCATACCGGGGCGGGAGGACTTAATTAAAATGCGTACGCTGTTGCGGCCGCGCTCGATCTCGACTGAGTTAACGAACATCCCACGCAGACGCTTCTCCAAAAATTCGCGCAAGAGCACGTCAGCCTTTAAAAACTTCTGGTATTCGCCACGGACACCGAACCAGCGTGACTGCCAGTCCCGAATAATGCCCAAACGATGTGAATAGGGGTGTACTTTGTGACTCATACTATTTTTTGGTACCAGCCTTGGTACCTAAGGTGACCTCAAGATGACTGTTACGCTTCTTGATTTGCGCGCCACGGCCGAAGGCCCGAGGCATCATGCGCTTTAAGACCGCGCCTTTGTCCACTCGAATGTCCTGGATAAATAAAAGATCCTTGTTAGCTTTGCTGTTTTGAACAGCGTTAGCCACCGCGGAATTGATCAGCTTGGCAATTGGCAAGGCCGAGCGCTTGGTTAAAAACTGGAGCTGGGCCAGGGCATCCGGAACTGATTTGCCCTTCACGAGGTCCGTTACGAGACGAACTTTGCGCGGGGAAATACGGAGATTGGTCAGACTGGCCTTCATCGCTTATTTCTTAGGTGCCGCAGCGGACTCAGCCGGAGCTTTGGCAGCCTTAGCGGCGGCAATCTCAGACTCGCGCTTCTTGAGCTCAAGTTCCTTCTGGATCTTACCACCGTGCTTAATAAACTTGCGGGTGAGGGCAAACTCCCCCAGCTTGTGTCCTACCATCTCCTCCGTCACGAATACCTCAATATGGTCCTTGCCGTTATGGACGCCGAACTTGAAACCAACCATTTCCGGGCTGATCGTCGAAGCGCGGGCCCAGGTTTTAATGACGCCTAAATCGCCGGGCTTTTTGCCGGTAATCTTCTTCATCAATTTGACGTCCACGTAGGGACCTTTGGCTAGTGATCGTGACATAGGCTAAGAAAAAACACACACCTCCGCCTCAGCGGAAACGTGTGTTTATCCTAGCAGAAGCCCGCTAGATGTCAAACCAAGTCGTTTAGGGCTGCCGTTTACTATAGCCCGTGTCGTCGTTACTGTTCAAAGAATACACCGTTTTTCCGTCAATTTGTCCAGTGGCAAAGACCCGGTAGCGGTACTTAGCGCCCGCACTTACCGTGGTGTCGGCAAAACTAGGCTCCGAAACCGAGGCTAAGTAGCCCCAGTTTTGCTCTCCAGACGGGGTGCGGTAAACGTCATAACGAAAGCCACTAGGTAGATTGGAAATCGCTGTCCACTTGAGTATCACCTTCCCCACCTCCCGACCATCACTGGCGGACAGACGAGTTGGACCAGCTAGAGCGCGGATGGCCGTTATCATATTACTCATTCGAAAGTTTTTCGAATTTGGATTAACGGCCGCCACCTGATACTGATAACTGACACCAGCGACGCCGGTTTTATCATCATAGCCAGCTCTAGTCTGATTGGTGGCAATTCGTTCAAGCTTGTCAGCGCTGATGCCCCGATAGACATCGTAGACCAACCCCCTACCAACATTACTCCAGCTTAAGCGGACCTTGTCGGTATACTTGGTAGAAGTAACCCGAAGATCGGTTATGGCTCGGCAAAACGGGACGCCAAAAACGGTCTCCGGAGAGTAAGCGGCATTGGCATAGACCGTCGCCTTGTAAACCCCAC
Source organism: uncultured Candidatus Saccharibacteria bacterium (assembly GCA_964591715.1). GTDB lineage: Bacteria > Patescibacteriota > Minisyncoccia > Phycocordibacterales > JACOZG01 > CAZQDR01. Next base: position 26,950 of record CAZQDR010000007.1, read on the forward strand.
CCGGCTCGAGCGTTAAGCGAGAACCGTTAGAAAAATCAACGAAACTCTTCCGGGTATCGGCCGCCTTCTCGGTCACCACTTGCTGCCAACCTTTACCGCTGGTTTGGTGGGTAATGGTTAGAGTGTAACGATTTTTGTAACTGTCGGGTGTACCCGTCCAAGTAAAAGTAACGTAGGGATTATTCCCCGCACAAGCTAAGGTCGCGATAGGAGCCGTAAGTGACTCCGCTAAAACCATTTTACCGCCACCCACCATCACTCCCAAGAGAAGCGCGAAACTAAGAACTATTTTAGATTTCATCTCTAAACTATACTATCCAAATAGGCACAAGCATAGTAAACTTTGTCCACAAATGACTGCTAAAAAAATTATTCGCCGGGTCCTAATTGCCCTCGCCATCGTTGTGGTTTTGATCTTGGCCGCCTTTGTCTTCGTCTTCTTTGCTGTTAAATATGGTTGGACTAACACTAAGGGAGTAGTCGATGCCACCTTCCCCATCGGACCCAAGCCGGCCGTCACCCCCACCCAAAACCCCGCCTGGGCCAGCACCGAGGAGTGGCAAACCCTGCGCGTCGCCCTGGCTAAAGATAAGGCGGTAATTGACCGAGTCAGCGCCGAAACCGGCATCTCTGGTCGCCTCTTGGTAACCATGATCGCCCCCGAGCAGCTCCGCCTCTACTTCTCTAACCGGCAAATTTTTAAAGAAATCTTCGCCCCGCTTAAAATTTTGGGGAATGAAGTCCAGTTCTCCTGGGGTGTGGCGGGCTTAAAGCAAGAGACTGCCAAACAAATTGAGGCACGAGACACCACTGGTCTCTTAGCCTTTGCCGCGAGCACTACTGACCGCGACGAGGAGCGCTTCCTCCGCATTGCCAACGAGAAGAACCACTACTACTCTTACCTCTACACCGCCCTCTTCCTCAAGCAAATTATGGCCCAGTGGCGCGAAGCTGGCTTCCCCATTGATGATCAGCCAGGAATTTTGGCCACCCTCTTCAATATCGGTTTTGCCCACTCGACGCCAAATGCCGAGCCAAAAGTGGGAGGTTCAGCGATCACGATTGACGGGACCACTTACTCCTTCGGTGGCATTGCTTACCAGTTTTACTACTCCGACGAATTAATTAACGAATTCCCCCGCTAGTTTTAGGCACAAAAAAACGGGTGAATGGAATCGCTTCCACCCACCCGCTGCGTCACTGCGGCACTTGCCACAGCTTTAATCGTACTCCGCCGTCGTCGGCCAGGTCGCCGGCGCCGTCGTTGTGGTCGGCTGGTAGATCGTTTGATCGGGACTAGCAACCTCGGTTGCTTTTGGGACTCCGAACAGCAGCACTACCCCAAAGGCAATAGTGCCAAACACGATTGTGATCGCGACAAGCATTAAACAAAAATTTTGTCGAGACATGTTCTTCCCTTTCAGAAGACAGTTTTGTTTTTCAAATATCAGACAGCACCCTGCTATCTGCCTAAATTATACAGGATATCGTTATTTTGTCAATGGCTATCACTGGCCCAAAAAAGGCCCCAAGCGGGGGTAAATTTTGGAGAGATTTGATTACTTCTTGCCCACAATACGGCGAGTAACGCGGAAGACGTTGGAGTACTTCTTGACCCGGCGGCTCTTCTGTCCCTTGCCGGTTGGCTTACCCCACATACTCTTGGCGCGGCGCAAACCACGACCCTGACGGCCTTCACCACCACCGTGAGGGTGATCCACTGGATTCATGGCGCTACCACGAACGGTCGGGCGAATACCTAACCAACGAGAGCGACCAGCCTTACCTAAGTTAACTAGCTTAGACTCTTCGTTCGAGACCGTACCAATCGTCGCCCAGGAGAGTTCGTTAACCCGACGAACTTCGGTTGAAGGCATCTTAATCAAAGTGTAACCGGCATCATTGGAGAGCACTTGAGCGAAGCTGCCCGCCGAGCGGACCAACTTAGCACCACCACCAGGGTGAATTTCAATATTAAAAATAAAGGTACCAACTGGGATCTTAACGAGAGGCAAGCGATTGCCAGAATGCACGTCAGCCTCGGGAGACATGACGAAGGTATCACCTACCTTCAAACCGCCCGGCAAGAGGGTGTAACGACGCTCACCGTCGGCGTAAATAGCCAAACCAATGAAGCCGCTGCGGTTTGGATCGTATTCAATCGTGGCGATACGGGCCGGAATGCCGATCTTACCGTAACGAAAGTCCACCTCGCGATGGAGACGCTTGTGACCACCACCTTTGTGACGAGTGGTAATGCGACCGACGTTGTTGCGACCGACGGCGCGCTTGCGGCCCCAGGTCAGCGACTTAACTGGCTCGGACGCCGTTAAAATCTTGCGGTATTCAACCGTTTGTGTTTGGCGACGACCTGGTGATGTTGGGTGATAGCTTTTCATGATTAGACAAAGTCGATCTTATCACCCTTTTTAAGAAATACCAGGGCCTTCTTGTAACCCGGCTTAGTCCCCCGCTTACCGCGAACGATAATCTTCTTGGCGGGAACGGTAATCGTATTTACCCGAACTGGCTTAACACCATAGAGCTTTTGAATCGCCGCACTAACCGTGGCCTTGTTGGCCGTCTTAGCCACCTGGAAGGTGTACATCGGTGAAGCCTCGTTAAAGGACTGCATCGAGGAACGCTCCGTGACATGAGGGAAATGGATAATCGTATCCGTGCTATGTAATTGTCGGCCGAGTTTAGACATGGTAATTATTTGGCGGCTTCGGTGGTGATGCGGCCAGCGATGGCAGCCAAGCTCTCCTTAGGATTGGTGATAACGAGATACTTGTAAGACAGAGCCGAGAGCGGATTTAAGTTGCGCACCTCCTCAATGGCGACACCGGGGATATTGCGCAAACTCTTAACCGCCTTGGGGTCGTGATTAGGCACCGAGAACAAGGCTCGCTTACCCTTTTTGTAATTCATTTTCTCAAAGCCTTTGATGGCGGCTAAGTTATTGATTGATTGCTGGGCGACTTTGGTCTTGATGGTGCTCAAGCCCAAGTCATCAACAAAGAGCACTTCCCCGTCGCGCAGCTTTTGCGACAAAATCGTGTAGAGCGCTTTGGTTTTCATCTTCTTGTTGATCTTCTTGTCGTAGATCCGCTCATTGGATGGACCGTGCGTCACGCCACCACCCTTCCAGATTGGCGAACGGATTGAACCGTGGCGAGCGCGGCCGGTACCCTTTTGCTTCCAAGGCTTCTTGCCACCACCAGCAACTTCGCCACGGCCCTTGGTGTGGGCGGTGTTCTGACGCTCATTAGCTTGCATACTCACTACCACCTGGTGGACCAAGTCTGCATTCCAAGGCAAGCCAAAAACCGTGGCTGGCAGCTCTAGGGTGCCGACTTCTTTACCCTCTCGATTGTAGATTGAGTTTTTCATAAACTGAAAGTTGTCAGAAACTAGCTGTTTGAGACGATCTCCACTAAGCTACCACGGCGACCGGGTATAGCGCCAGAGATCATGATCTGACCACCCTCGGTATCAATTTTGATTACCTTGAGATTGCGGACCGTAATCCGATCGCTGCCCATGCGGCCAGCCATGCGGATACCTTTGGCCACACGGCCACCGGCGCGAGCGCCACCACCAATTGCACCCGGCTCACGCTCGGAGTGCTTTTGACCGTGAGTGCGGGAACCACCGGCAAAGCCGTGGCGCTTAACCACACCCTGGAAACCACGACCCTTGGAGATGCTGGTCACGCGGACCGTTTCCCCTTCGCTGAAGATGGAGGCATCGATCGTTTGACCGACCGTCATCTCCTCCCCACCGCGATACTCGCGGATAAAGCGAGCACCAGTCTTGGCATCCTTATCTAGCTTCAAGTGACCCCGGACCGCTTTGGAAATATTCTTCACCCGGCGGGTACCAGTACCAACTTGAACGGCGTCATACTTATCGCGCTTCGGGGTTTTGACCATGGTTACCGTCATCGGCGCCACACTAACAACCGTCACTGGGTAGACAGTGCCTTTGTCATCAAAGACTTGGGTCATGTGTTGTTTTTGGCCGATTAGATACTTCATGGTTGTTATTACATCATCTTAACGTCGATGTTGACGCCAGAAGGCAAAGTTAAACTCGTTAAACTTTCGATCAACTTGCCACCTGGGTTTAAGATATCAATTAAGCGTTTGTGCGTGCGCATCTCAAATTGTTCGCGCGCATTTTTGTGGACGAAAGCGCCACGGTTGACGGTGTACTTCTTGATTTCAGTCGGCAGAGGAATTGGTCCTTCTACAGTGGCATCATAGCGGAGCGCCGTGTCAACAATCTGCTTAACACTGGCATCCAAAATTTTGCTCTCGTAGGCGGAAATCCGAATGCGGATTTTCTGAATGTCGCCGGTCCCGGCACCAGCCTTGCTCACTCGCTTGGTTTTAGGCTCGGCAACCATTGTTAGGCGACAATTTTAGTAACCACACCGGCGCCGACCGTTTTACCTCCCTCACGAATAGCAAAGCGCTGCTTCTCTTCGAGGGCGACTGGGGCCACCAGTTTAACCTTAAAGGTAATCGTGTCACCTGGCATAACCATTTTGGAAGCGTCAGCCAAGGTCACCTCACCCGTCACGTCAGTGGTGCGGATATAGAACTGAGGCTTGTAACCCGAGAGGAACGGCGTGTGACGGCCACCCTCTTCCTTTTTCAAGATATAGACTTCAGACTCAAACTCCGTGTGCGGCGTAACCGAACCTGGTTTGGCCAAAACCTGACCACGAGTCAAATCCTCCTTCTTGGTACCGCGCAAGAGAATACCAGCGTTGTCGCCAGCCAAACCCTCATCCATCTGCTTGTTGAACATTTCTATACCAGTAACGGTCGTCTTGGCTGTCGGTTGAATACCAACAACTTCGATTTCCTCACCAACCTTTACGCGACCACGCTCGATACGGCCAGTAACGACAGGACCGCGACCTTCAATGGAGAAGATGTCTTCGATCGGCATCAAGAATGGCTTGTCCGTCTCACGAACTGGATCAGGCAAGTAGGTGTCCAAAGCCTCGATCAAGGAGAAGACCTTTTGGGCCCACTCGTCATCGGTACTCTTAGCCTCAAGCGCCTTCAAACCGGAACCGCGAATAACCGGAGCGTTATCGCCGTCAAAAAAGTTCTTGGTCAAGAGCTCACGAACCTCCTGCTCAACCAAATCAACTAATTCAGGATCATCAACCATGTCTACCTTGTTCAAGAAGACGATAATCTTAGGTACACCAACCTGGCGAGCCAAAAGAATGTGCTCGCGAGTCTGAGGCATTACACCGTCAGTAGCGGCAACCACGAGAACGGCGCCGTCCATCTGGGCCGCACCGGTAATCATGTTCTTAATATAGTCAGCGTGGCCTGGGGCATCAATGTGGGCGTAGTGGCGCTTTGGCGTCCAGTACTCCGAGTGGTGAAGCGCGATCGTAATACCGCGAGCCTTCTCCTCAGGCGCGTTATCAATACCATCAATACCTTCAACCCGAGCGCCATAACCCTTGTCCTTGTTCAAATCGAGAACATGGAGAATGGAGGCGGTCAAGGTCGTCTTGCCGTGGTCAACGTGGCCAATCGTACCAACGTTTACGTGCGGCTTTGTCCGATCAAATTTATCTGCCATACGAAAATTTTTACTTACTAATTAATAATCAAACAATATAAAAAGCAGCGCTTTTTCTGCGTGATACCATACTAGCAAAGGCTAGCCATAAGTCAAATAAGAACCCCGGCCAAATAAAAACCAGGCATCCCCCTAAATTGGCGCGGGGGATGCCTGGCCGGGTTGCGTGGCCAAGGCCACGCGCAGCGAGTGAACCTCTCACTCAAGAGAGGCTAGATTGGATCACCTTCCCCTCTTGGTTCGAGAAGGGACGTTCCTGGGTGGCCATTTTGACATGAGCACCTCGATCCACTCGAAAAGAGTTAGGAGCCAGCGGCTTGTCCGCGCCGGACAATTAAGCCAGAAAGCTCATCTGTAGCTTAGGTTAACAAACCGAAGACGCAGTGTCTAGGCGTCGTCGTGAGATAATTCCACCTTCAGTCCCCCGCCTCGTTTAGCCATAAAATTGTACACAATAGCGGTAATTGCTCCACTGATCAGGCCGATCACCCCGGCCACGACCGCAAAGAAAACGAAACCGATAAAGCCAACACTAGCAAAAGCGCCCAGTCCCGGAATCGTCGGACTGGTCACCGAGGTCGGCAAGCTGGCACCCACGCTATGGAGAACGCTACCGAGCACGACCACCAACAGCCATTGGACCAAGCCAAAAACCAGACCAACCACAAAGGCAATCGCCGCCTGAAGCCGAGCCAGCGTCCAAGGTTCAATGTGAGTAATAGTTGTCATAAATAATGAAAAAAGCTGGTAATTGCTACCAGCTTTAGTATAGCACTCGGTTTTAGAGAGTAAATTACTGTCGAGTCTCGATGATCTTTTGGGCAACGTTGGCGGGCACCACCTCATAGCGGTCAAATTCCATCGTAAAGGTGGCGCGACCTTCCGTCATAGAGCGGAGCGCCGTCATGTAGCCAAACATCTCGGACAGAGGCACCTTGGCCTTAATTACCTTAACCATGGTGCGGTCCTCCATCGACTCGATCTGACCCCGCTTGCCGGAGAGGCTACCCGTGACATCACCCATGAACTTCTCGGGGACAACCACTTCCACCTTCATTACGGGTTCCAAGAGAACTGGCTTAGCGCGGCGGGCTCCCTCTTGGAGCGCCATTGAGCCGGCGATTTTGAAGGCCATTTCGGACGAGTCCACTTCGTGATAGGAACCATCGTAGAGTTCACAAGAAATGTCGACGAGAGGGAAGCCGGCGACAACACCGCGCTCCATACCCTCGCGCACACCCTTCTCGATTGGGTTGATGTACTCTTGAGGCACGACACCACCCTTGATGGCGTTAATAAATTCGAAGTGCGCTTCGCGAGTGACGTTCTTGGCAATCTTCTTATCCGGATCAACCGCTTCGAGCGGCTTCAAGCGCAGACGGACGTGACCGTACTGACCGCGACCACCAGACTGTTTGATGTATTTGCCTTCGATTTCGGTTTCAGCAGTAATCGTTTCGCGATAGGCCACTTGAGGCTTACCGACGTTGGCTTCCACCCCGAACTCGCGCTTCATGCGATCAACAATAATTTCCAAATGGAGCTCACCCATACCAGAGATAACGGTGTCACCGGTTTCCTCGTCACCCTTCACACGGAAGGTGGGATCCTCATCGGATAACTTTTTCAAAGCAATACCCATTTTCTCTTGGTCCACCTTGGTCTTAGGCTCAATGCGAAGCGAGATGACTGGCTCCGGCACATCGATACCTTCAAGCAGGATCGGCAGATTAGGATCACAAAGCGTGTCGCCGGTCTTCGTGTCCTTCATACCAACCGTGGCAGCAATGTTACCAGCATAAATCTCCTTAATCTCCTGGCGCTCGTTAGCATGCAAGCGGACAATACGGCTAATGCGCTCCTGTTGACCAGTGCGAGTGTTCAAAACATAAGAACCAGCCGAGAGTTTACCGGAGTAAACGCGGAAGAAGGTTAACGAACCCACGAACGGGTCAGTCGCCGTTTTAAAAGCGAGCGCCGTAAAGGGGGCCTCGTCCTTTGGTTCCACGGCAATCGGCTCGCCCGTCTTTTGCAAAACAGCTTTGGTGGGCGGAATGTCGAGCGGTGAAGGCAAGTAATGAGCGACAGCATCCAACATTAACTGCACACCTTTGTTCTTGAGAGCAGAACCACAAAGTACTGGGAACAAATCGTTGGTCAAAGTGGCTTTACGAATAATCTCCTTTAGTTTATCAAGCGAAATTTCTTTACCTTCGAGATAATCGTTCATCGCCGCGTCGTCGTGCTCGACGATCTTCTCGACTGACTCGGCGCGAGTTTGGGTAGCGAGCTCCTTCAAGGCTTCAGGGATAGGACCGCGCTCCACCTTCTCGCCCTTGTCGCCAGAGAAAGTTAAGTACTCCATCGTCAACAGATCAATAATACCCTTGAACTGATCCTCGTGACCGTCAGGAATTTGCAACTTAACCGCCTTGGGTGACAAGCGCTCTAAAATTGAAAGATAAGACTTCTCAAACGAAGCACCGGTGCGATCCAACTTGTTGATAAAGCAGATGCGCGGCACTTTGTAATCATCAGCGTAGTGCCAGTTTGTCTCGGACTGAGGTTCAACACCAGCGACACCGTCGAAAACCACGACCGCACCGTCAAGCACGCGAAGCGAGCGCTTTACCTCAATGGTAAAGTCGATGTGGCCCGGAGTATCAATAATATTTAATTTAACCTTCTCGGCCTCTTTGTCTTTAGCGTCAGTCGGTACCCAGTAAGCAGTGGTGGCGGCGGCGGTAATCGTAATACCACGCTCCTTCTCCTGCTCCATCCAGTCCATGGTTGCGGCACCCTCGTGCACTTCACCAATCTTGTGACTTAAACCAGTATAAAAAAGAATACGCTCGGAGGTCGTAGTCTTGCCGGCGTCAATGTGCGCAATGACACCGATGTTGCGGATTTTTTCAATCGGATAATCTGCCATATAAATAGCTGTCAGCGTTTAGCGACTAGCTGGTTAGCTTAATAATATTATTTTGAAGCACTACGTGCAAAGTGAGCGAAGGCACGGTTGGCCTCAGCCATTTTGTGGACGTTCTCTCGGCGCTTGATCGCCTCTCCCTCGTTGCGACTAGCAGCCAAAATTTCAGCGGCCAATCGTTCACGCATGGTCTTGCCTTTCTTAGCGCGAGCGAATTCAATTAACCAACGCAAGCCCAAGGTTAAGCGGCGCTCTGGACCGACTTCGTGCGGGATCTGATAGTTAGCACCACCAACGCGGCGGGTCTTGATCTCCATGAGTGGAGCGGCATTTTGGAGGGCAGCCTCAAACACCTCAAGCGGATCCTTCTTGGTTAGCTCCTTAATATCCTCAAACGCACCATAGACGATAGAGCGGGCAATCGTTTTGTGACCCTTCTCCATCACATAGTTCATTAGTTTAGAGACTTTGGGCGATTGATAGATTTCATCAGCCACCACGACTCGCTTTGATTTTAGTTTGCGTCGCATAAAAATTATTTAGGTCGCTTGGCGCCGTACTTGGAACGAGCCTGCATGCGCTTGTCGACACCTTCAGCATCGAGCACGCCACGGACAATATGATAACGAACACCAGGCAAGTCTTTAACGCGACCACCACGGATCATAACCACGGAGTGCTCCTGGAGCTTGTGGCCGATACCAGGGATATAGGCCGTCACTTCCTGACCATTGGTTAAGCGGACACGGGCAATCTTACGAATAGCCGAGTTTGGCTTTTTAGGTGTCGTGGTCTTAACTTGAGTACAAACCCCGCGCTTAAATGGCGCCGGGTAAGCTACTGGGCGATTATTGATGTCATTGAAGCCGTAAGCCAAAGCCGTCGACTTGGATTTGCGACGAATTTGCTGACGACCCTTCTTTACTAACTGATTAATCGTGGACATGTGAACGTAGCGTATACTCTAATATATAGGCTATGGGAATGCAAGTCGGAGCCCTTACTTCTTCTCCCAGCGGGTCGCGTCGCGGGTTACGAGCTTGGTCATCATTGCCCGCCAAACCTCGTCTAAATTGATTTTTTGCGAGTTAGCGAGTGCCACTAAGGTAAAGAGGGCGTCGGCAATTTCGGCCCCCAGCTCATTCTCTTCCTCGGTTACCTTTTTCTTTTTCGGACCGAACTCATGATTTAATTCGCGGGCGATCTCCCCCACCTCCTCGGTTAACCGAGCCAATTGCTCAAACGGATGCCAGTAAGGCGTCTTAAACTGCCCCGCCCAGTCATCAACCTCTTTTTGAATCTCGTGGAAAGCCATATTAATAGCTTATTATTAAAATTCCTTAAATGCCAATCAGGAGGCGCAGGAGAAAGCCAACCAAAGATGGAACAATTGAGGTATTAAGCACGATAACCAGTAAAATAATCATCACCAAGAGCTGATTGCGGGTAAACCAGGCCTCAACAGCGCGATAACGGTAAGGTAAGGCGGCAAAAAGCACCTTTGAGCCATCCAGCGGCGGCACTGGCACCATGTTAAACACTGCCAAGGTCAGGTTAAGGGCAATAATCGAGACCAAAAACTGGAGCGTCGGGGCGGAAAGCAGGGCGTTAATGGCCGCAAAGCGCAAAGTAAGGCTAAAAATAAGGGCAATCAGGAGATTGGAAGCGGGACCAGCTAGTGCTACCCAGGCCGGACCCCATTTGCCACCGCGAAGTTGGTGCGGGTTATAGGGCACCGGCTTGGCCCAGCCAAAGATAAAGCCGCCAAAAAAGATGAGTAACCCGGGCACCACAACCGAGCCATACCAGTCGAGATGCTTGAGGGGGTTTAAGCTTAGACGCCCCTCTAGCCGGGCTGTCGGGTCGCCCAAGAGATTAGCCACATAACCATGCGATACCTCATGGATAATGACCGAAAAGATGAGCACGGCGATCAAGAGGACCGGTTCGAGGAGTTGCATATTGGTAAAAGTATGATAGCATTCTAGACACCATTATGAAAATTTGTCCCACCTGCAATAAAGGTTCGTTGATGACTGGCGGTTACTCCAACCAGGTCCGCGCCACCAAGTATAATCCGACGGGCATGACCCGCAAATATCCCAATCTCCAATGGGCGACTTTAACGACCGGCAAACGGATTAAACTTTGCGCCAAGTGCATTAAAGCTGGCAAGCACCTCACTCTCGCTGCCAAGTAAAGTTGGCTCCGTCACTCGCCCACACCAATCGTCCCACCTCGTCCGTCCGCCAGGTGGGAATTTTGTCGTCCGCTAATTCCTCCAGCGTTCCTGGGAAGGGTAAACGATAACGGTTACCGGCGCCAACCGAGATGATAGCCGCGGCCGGCGTTACGGCAGACACAAACGGCGCACCAGTGGAAGTTTGCGAACCATGGTGACCCACTTTCAACAAATCACTATCCAGTTCGCCGCCGGCCGCGACACCATCAAGTCCTAGCAGCGCCGCCTCAAGCGACTTCTCCATATCACCGGTAAACAAAACGCTCGTCGAGGCATAAGTCAGTTTAGTGACCACCATGGCGTCGTGGACGTTTTGCGGCGCGCGGCCGGTCCAGTTAGCGAGCGGTGCCAGCACCTCAAGCGTCACGCCATCACCCAAGTCCACGCGCTCGCCGCGCGCCGCCACAATCGTCTTGGTTTTCTTTACCGCAATCAACTCGCGCCACTTGGCATAATCAGCCGTCGGATACTCCACACCACTTTCGATAATGGCTCCCACCTGGTAACGATCGAGCACACTGATTAAGCCGTCCAAGTGATCGGCGTGCGGATGGGTCAGCACCAACAGATCAATCGAGCGGTCATACCACGGCATTACCGTACCCAATTCTCGTAGGACGGCACTACCCGGTCCACCATCAATCAAAATTTGCCGACCACTCGGTGTCTCAATATAAGTTGCATCGCCTTGGCCGACATTTAAAAAGGCAACGATCAGACGACGGTCGCTCGAATGCCCGACCACACTCCAGACAGCCAAATTGGCAAGCGCCAAACAAATAACCAAAGTTAAGCGCCAATTTTTCTTGAGCCAAGCCATCGGTAAAGTATAACAAGCGCCAAATACACCGCGACGACAAAAATAAAATTAAGCGGCGGAATAATCACGGCAGCCAAAGGGAGGGCAGCAAATAATTTGGTCACGCCCAGCATCCAGGCAAGCGGCAGATAGGCCAGATATCCGAGTGGTAAAGATAATAAATAACTAAAACTGCCGACCACTCCCACCAGCGAACCAGCGAGCATGGTAAGCGGCACCAGCGGCAAAACTAAAAGATTAACTGGCAACGCTACCAGTGAGAGCTGACCCATTTTGTAAATAATCCACGGCAAAACCACGATTTGCGCCGACAGCGTGGTGGCTAAAGTTTCGCGCAGCGTAAAGCGCGTGGGTACCCAAGTCAGATAACGCGTTAACACGGGTGGACCAACAATCACGCCAAGTGTCGCCAAAAATGACAGTTGAAAACTTAAATCAAAAACCAAGAGCCGCGGATTCCAAACCAGCATTAGTAGCCCCGCCACCCCGAGCGCCCGCAAACTGTCATACTCGCGGCCGGTGACTCGACCCAAGAGCGCCACTAGCGCCATAATCCCCGCGCGGATTGCGGTGCTAGAAGCGCCGGTCATGATAATAAAAATAATCACAGCCACGGCGCCTAAACCAGCACCCCACATACGCGGCAGCTTGGCGAGAACTTTAGCCACGCTCTCGGCAACAATGGTGATGTTGTAACCCGAGAGCACCACCACGTGCGACAAGCCCACGGTGCGAAACAAATCGTTCGTCGCCTGATCCAGTCCTTCTTTAGCGCCAATGGTGATGCCGCCCAAGAGCGCCGCGTGCGGCTCGGGCAAGACTCGAGCCAAACTCTCGAGAAAGCGCTGCTTAACCAGGTACAGACTCCCCCTTAGCGTCGGGGGCGATCCCACAACCGTGATTTGCGGAAAAATCAGTTCGTAATAAATATCATCCTTAGCCAAATAGTTTTGATAATCAAATTCGCGGCCGGCCGTGGTCTGGAAGTTCTCCGGCCGCGCCAGTTTGCCCGTCACGCGCAGTCTTTGACCAAACTGATACTCGGGGTAAAGCGGCACAATCAGTAAAAATTTGCTGTCGCTCGCGGCCGGACGGACTACCAGTTGAGTACTCTTTTCCCGCCGACTTGGCTCGGCCACCACTCGGGCGTTAAAGCTAACACTCTGGCCGATCAGCGAATCAAAACGCTCATCGTGCGCCTGGGACCACTCGAGGCGAGCGGCGCCCACCGCGAAGCCCAGGCTAATCACTCCCACCAACAAACAGCCAGCAAACTCCCGTCGACGCCAGTACGCCAATAAAAATAAAACGCCCCCGAGGGCGATAAAATAAATGAGCGACCAACTTAGCGAATAATTACTGGCGATGATCAGGCCGAGAATGAAGCCGAGTACTGCTCCAGAGCCCGGCCGGAGCATTTTAGTCGAAGATTTTGGCCTGGGTGGTGACGCCTTGATCCATCGCTTCGTTGGCCATCGCATCAGCGGCACTGTTTTGCTCGCGCGGAATGTGCTTGAAGGTCAGATTAGGAAAGTCGGTGATGCGCAAATTAGAAATTTTGATATAAAGGGGAAACAGTTTTTCTTCCTTCACTTGGTACTGGTGCGTCAACTGCTTCATCACCAGTTCGCTATCCAAACGATTCTCAATCGCCAGATCCTTCAACTTATCCTTGCTGTACATTTTTTTGAGCGTTTCCAAACCCAAAATAATGGCGTGATACTCCGCCTCGTTGTTCGTCATTAGGCCGAGCGGCCGCGAGGACTTTTTTAACACTGTATTTGACGCGTCGGTAATCACCGCGCCAGCGCCGGCCACTCCCGGATTGCCCCGCGACCCACCGTCGGTATAGAGAATCACTTTTTCCATGCAATTATCTTACAATATTTTGCCAATTTAGTATAAAAAATCCCCCGACCCAAGTGGTGGGTCGGGGGACAAAAAAAACAGAAACCTGATTCTTTGACTACTTGATCAGGGGAACACCGGCGAACCACCAGCGGTCGCTCCAGTCGTTGCCGTGGCGGTCGACGCGCACCCCGCGCCGGTCGCCCCAACGGCCGAACGTGGCGTAGCACCAGTTGCCCTTGGCATCTTTCCAATGAGTGCCGTGAGGCTTCTCATCGGCGAAGGCGGGGTCGGCTTCATTCACGGCGGCGACAGAGATCGGATCGGCGGGCTTGAGGCCACGCAGTTCGAACTCCTTTTCCAGGTCGTCATCGGAGATGAAACCGTTGCGCTGGGAGAGATCGGGTTTGAAGAACACAACCTCGACTTCGTCGCCTTCACCTTTCGGCATCGCATCCACAACCTTGCGGTCCGTGTACTGCGCGCGGCCGGTGGCCTCGATCGCCTCTTGCTGAGAGCGACCGCGATTCACCTTGGCGGTGCGGATCACCCGACGACTGATCGTCTCGACGCGACGGTGGAAAACCTCAAACACCTCGTCCGTGAACTCCGGCTGACCAAGGACGACTTGCACCGCTTTGGCGTCAAACTCTCCCGCATGCTTCTCAAGCATGGCCCGGAAACGATCAACCGCCCGGGTGATCTGGCCAGCCGTCATTACTTTGGACTCGGCGGATGGGGGCATGGTTTTAGCCATGGCGGCATCCTTTCGTTAAAGTAGATTTTGCTCCTCTAGGTTGGCACGTTGCCTTCCCAAATCAAGGAACTTTCTGGATTTAGTTATACCTTATTTTATGACCAATTGTCAAGAGCATAAATTACTCACGCCAGGACTTTACGCAAATCAACAATGCGGAGGCGGAGCTCGGGGCGACCCCGAAAGTACGAGGTCTCAATGGTCGCCACCACGTCCACATCATCCCCCGCCAAGAGATCGAGTCCCCCAAA
>CAZQDR010000008.1:0-16288 GCA_964591715.1 uncultured Candidatus Saccharibacteria bacterium
GCGTGTGTGTAATTTGATTAAACCTTTTTGGGAGTTCATGATGATCGTTGTTTAAGTTGCTTGCGTAGACAATAGATATAATACCATACCCGCTTATATACCTGATCGTAAAATGGCGAATGAGTCACGATGGCTCCCCCAAATTTCTTTTTGAAAGCGGTAAGGCCGGCCCAGCTTGGATCAGAGTCAGCCGCCGAAATGCCGCCGAAATTATAACGAGTATAACCGCGCCGCTTTGACTCCTTTAAACTCGCCCATTGGGCCAGGTAGGCGGGCTTTAGTTCCCGTTGCTCGTTGCTTGAGGCGGCAAATAAATAGTAGGCTTCATGTCCATAACCCAAGATTAAATTAATCGCTAGGACCGTTTGCTCATTACGGGCGATAACGAGGAACAGCTGGTGGTCGCCTGGGGGCGTTTTAAAAATTTGCTCGTAGTAATGGCGCGGGTGGAGGTGGAAGCCGTTGCGTTTAGCGGTGGTGCTCATCAGATGATAAAAGATTTCAAAGTTGGCGGTAAGATTGTCGGTGATCTCAATCGTAATCCCCTTGCGCTCGGCCAGCTTAATCTCGTAGCGACAATTCTTCGCCATGTTCTTGAGCAGTTGCTCGGGGTCGGGAGTTAGATCAAGCACCCACTCATGCCGGGGCTGGAAGTAGGCGCCGTGGTATGTTGCCACTGGTGCCGGAGACAACCGCTTAGTCAACGTATGTAGGGGTGTTTGAGTGGGGGTAAAGTCAAAGCGAACGAAAACCGGTCGGTGCTCCCCAGCCAAAAAAAAGTTATCCAGCGCCGAAATAATTTCCTCATCCACCGCAACCTTCATTACGGGCCCAAAGGGCGCGTACCAGTAGCTGTGGTGGCCAATGAGTGGGTATTTTACAAACTGGGCACTACCAATCAGTTCATTGTTGCGATAGATCCCAAGGCGCTTAACCTCACGATTCAACTTTTGTTGCCACTGGCCATAGAACCAGGCTTGAGTAAATGGCACCTCGGACGAGATGGCCAGGGGGTTAAAGTTTGAATCAGTGGTGATCTCTTTTACTTCAATCATAGATAGAGCATTGGATCGAGATAGGCATTAACTGGGGTTAAAGGAATTCGGAACACGGCGCCAGGACAGCTCTTACTCACGAGTGTGCCAACATTGACGGCACTGGCGGCCACAACACTAAGGTGCAGATGGGGTCCGGTGGAATAGCCAGACTTACCACTGTAGGCAATCAAATCACCTCGATTGACTCGTTGGCCCTCAGCGACCTTGCTTAAGCTTAAGTGACCGTAAATAGTGGCCAAGCCGTTGTCGTGTTTAATAAAGACCCAGGTGCCCCAGGAGGCGCCGGGACAAACCGTGTCGGTGTTGCCAGTACCGGCCACTACCCCGCTCTCCGAGGCAAAAACCGGTGTACCAATGCTGACACCAAAATCCATGCCATTGTGAGAGCCAGAGACATATAGTCGAGCCGCAGCGACCGTTCGGCCAAAGTATTGAGTAATCACAATTTTTGACAATGGCCAACCAAGGACGCCAGTGCCAGGGTGAGGCAAAAGTGATTTATCGACGGTGCCCTTAAGTTGTGATTCGATCTGAAAAAGTTCCTTAAGGAAGGTGTCTCTTTTGGCCTGGCGATCAGCTAAAAGTTTTTTGTAGCCAGCCTCCTGATTTTTGGTTGCTGCTAGCAAGCGATTCTTCTCCGTAAAATTAGCGTTGGCAATCTTCTTTTGATCAGCCAGCTGGTTGTTAAGAGTTTGGAGCTTCTTCCGTTCCTTCTCGGTTTGAGCCTTTTTGTCAACCAGGTCGGCACGAAGGGTGCGTAGATTGGCTACCTCATCAGTTAGTTGATTTTGTAGATTCGCCAACTTCTCCTCCTCAGACCAAAAGTCGGAAACTCGCACCTGGCCGGCTATTTGCTCGAGCAAGTTGGTGTCTTGACTCTGCCGCAGCAAACGCAAGAGCTCCGCTAGCGATGAGTGGTTTTGGTCGATAGACAGATCTTTGTTGCCAATATCCAATTGCAGCTTTTGGATTGTCTGCTCGCTGTTTTTGATCTTGTTCTGGGTCAGAGAAATATCGGCGTTCAGCTTTTTGACCGTAAGATTGATTAGAGATAATTCGCCGGCCAAAGTGGTGCTTTGCTTGCTAGTCTCACTTAAACTGCTCTGATATTGCGCAATCTCAGCCTCCAAGCTTTTGATCTTTTGGTTACGGTCATTAATCTGGCTTTGGAGTTCGGTAGCCGTGTCAGCATGAGTGAATGGAGATGTTCCAACCAAGAGCAATAGCCCAGCAAGCACGAACCGAAGGCGAATAAAATATAGGCTAGATCGCGGCCGCATCTTTTAATCTTTTTAGGGTTTCGGCTTTTCCTAGGATGCTAGCGACAAAGAAGGGGTCAGGTGATTGTTTGAGTCCGGTTAAGGCGACGCGCATGGGCCACAAAACATTAGCCCTCCCCTTCTCTGTTGCAAAGTCCCAAAGAGTGGCTTTGATCACATCTACCTTAAATTCCATATCGGTGATTGTCTCAAGTTTGGCAATAATTTCTGGTAAAAATTCTGTGGTTTTAAGCAGTTCTCGAGTGGGCGCTGGAGCTTGACTATAGAATCCTAGATCGCCGCTTGAGGCCAGAGTAGTAATTTCACTTAAAGTTGTTAGGCGGACTTTAAACTCGGGCGCCAATTTAACCAACAGGCCGGCTGGAGCTTCGGGCCAGAACTCGGCGGCGCGATTGGCAAACTCTTCGTCAGAGAGCAACTTTAAATGCTCGCGGTTCAACCAGTTCAGCTTTTCAATGTCGAAAATTGCGCCGCCTTTTTGCACTCGCTCAAGTTTAAATTGATCAATTAGTTCGGCAACCGTAAAAAGCTCCTGATCACCTTCTGGATGCCAACCGAGTAGAGCTAAATAATTAACTAGCGCTTCTGGTAGATAACCTTTGGTCTTGTAATCGCGGACGCTGACAGCGCCATGGCGACCCGAGAGTTTGGAGCGATCGGCGGCTAGAATTAAAGGAATATGGGCATAAATTGGTCTGGGGGCGCCGATTGCCTCCTGGAGTAAAATTTGTCGTGGGGTATTGGAGATCCCGTCATCGCCACGAATAACATGAGTGATACCCATTTCAAAATCATCTACCACTACGGTTAAATGATAGAGCGGATCATCAATACTGCGCGCGATAATAAAGTCTCCGAGATCGGTGGTATCTACGCTAATTTCGCCACGAATTAGATCGCTAAAAGTGATTGTGGTATTTGGATTCTTAAAATGGACTACCTTACCCCCTTCGCCAATGTAGGCTTTACCGGCGGTCACCAAGGCACTCAAATATTTTTTGTAAATCTCCGTCCGGGTCGATTGGTGAGCAATCTCGCTATTGTCCCACTTGATACCAAGCCACTTTAAGCCCTCGATCAAATCAATTTCAAACTCCGGCTTGGAGCGATCCTTGTCGGTATCCTCAATTCGAAAGACCAACTCACCCCCTTGCTGCTTGGCGTAGAGATAGTTAAATAGCGCAGTGCGAGCGCGACCAATATGGAAATAGCCTGTCGGGCTGGGAGGAAAGCGGGTAATAACTTTAGCCATAATACCCGCCATTATAGCGACTTTTCTCTAAAAAGTCTTACTTTTCGTGCTCGAGGGAAAGGGTGACCAACTCGTTAGCAATTAGCTTGGCGGCGTCTGGTCGAGCAAAGTCTTTAGTACTAGCCTTCATTTGATTTAGAAGCTCGGCGTTGCCTAAAAGCCGATTGATCTCGCTAAGGAGAATTGACGAGGTTAAATTGCTTTGTTCAATAACTACGGCTCCGCCTGAACGAGCATACGTGAAGGCGTTGGTTCGCTGATCGTGGCTAATCGGTTCGGGGATGGGAATAATAATGGACGGAATGTTCCAGACGGCAATCTCAAAAATTGTTGAGCCCGCACGAGTAATCACTAAGGCTGAAATGCCGGCCGTCATGCGCATGGCCGTAGTGTTTAGGGTGTCAAAAACTTTGTAACGATCTTGGTGCGGGTGGTCTGCTAGTAAGAACTTGGCTCGACTCGAAACATCAGTCAGGTTTCGCTCCCCGACTTGGTGAATAATCTGATATTTTTCGACTAGCTGCGGCAAAATATCGAGAATGGTGTCATTGATCGGGGCGGCACCGAGCGAACCGCCGGTGACGAAAATTGTTGGCACATCGGGCTCCAATTTTAAATACTCGTGAGCGCCGACACTAATGGGGTGGAGTAGTTCATCGCGAATCGGATTACCAGTAATTGCGGTGCGTTCCTTGGGGAAGTAGCTGGCCGCCTCTTGGTATGACAAGGCAATTCGGGCAGCAAACTTAGCTGACCACAAACTAACGCGACCAGGATGAGAATCGGACTCGTGGATAAAGACTGGGATCTTTAAAAATTTGGCCGCGAAAAGTGTTGGGAAGCTGGCATAACCGCCTTTAGAGAAAACAATGTCTGGATAAATAAAGTAAAGCCGCCAGATCGCAGTAATAATGCCGACCCCGGTCTTGAGGGTGTCGGTAAAGTTTAAGATCGAGAAGTAGCGGCGGATCTTGCCGGCCGGAACGCTCCGAAATTCGATATTATTTTCAAATAAAGCTTTGGCGTCGTAGGGCTTATCACTAAAGTAGAAAAGTCTGGGCTCAACTAATTTGCGTTCGAGTACGACTTGATTGATGGCTTGGGCGACGGCGATGATGGGGTAAAAGTGGCCACCGGTGCCGCCACCAGTTAAAACGATTTTCATTATGTTGCCCGCGAACGGGAAATATTAAGAATAATTCCGGCTTCCAACAAAGCCATTAGTAGTGCTGTACCTCCGTGACTAATGAATAGCAGTGGTGTTCCTGTTAGCGGAATAATAGCCAACATGGAAGCAATGTTAATAAAAGTACCGGTCAAAATCATTATAACAATTCCAATACTCACCAGTCTACCGAAGGGGTTGCTAGAGCGTAGCGCGATTTTAAGACCCGAAAGCGCAAAGATGAGGAATAAACAGATAATCACCATTGCGCCCATAAAGCCGAACTCCTCGCTGGCGACCGAGAAGATGGAGTCGCCGATCGGCTCGGGTAAGTATTTAAACTTTTGTATACTTTGGCCGAAGCCGCGGCCGGTTAGGCCGCCCGAGCCGACGGCGATCAATGACTGGTTAACTTGGTAGGAGGCGCCTAAAACGTTCTTGTCGGGGTCAAGATAAGTCTTAACTCGCGCGACGATATAAGGCTTATAAAAACCAACTGCCGTAATACCCAAGATGATAATTAAGCAAATAATCGCCAAGTGGCGCCAGCGCGCGCCGCTAACAAAATACATGGCCACGCCCGCCGAGAACATAATCACCAGGGTGTCGATGTCTGGCTGAAGCACCATCAGGACGCTAACAATCCCCAGAATAATTAGAAATGGCAGTAGGCCCTTTTTGACCGTTTGAACGCCGGTTTTGGATTTAGCGAGCCAGGCTGCCAAGTATAAAACGAAGCCGAGCTTCAAAAACTCCGATGGTTGGACCGAGAAGGGTCCGACCATAATCCAGCGAGTGGCTCCGCCGAGCTTAAGACCAACGCCGGGAATAAATAGAAGCAAACTAAAGATAATGGTACCGATAAAAATTCCCAGTGAATGTTTGCGCCAAAACTGAAAGTCAATTTTCGAAATAAGCATAAACATACCAAGGCCAACAATCAGAATTGCAAATTGTTTGAAGGCGACAATATTAAAACTGGCTCCTTGGCGCGAGAGTAGGCCCAGTGAAGCCGATGAGAAAATGAAATAGCCGAAGAGCGAAAGGCCAAGGACGATAAAGAAAAATAATCGGTCGGGTTTCTTGAGCGCCATACTAACGGGAAAGTAAAGTGGTTATTAAACCAATCACCGCCATGACGACACCAATAATCCAATAGCGCATGACCACTTTGGGCGCGGGCCAACCAATAGCCTCAAAATGGTGATGAATTGGTGCGATCAGGAAAACTTTTTTACCCCTAAACTTTTTGGAACCCAGTTGGATCGCATTAGTCAGAACCGTAAAGAAGAGTGGGAAGGCAATAATCGGTAGCATGAGCACAGAGTTGGTAAGGAAGGCGACGACGGTAAGAGTCATGGTTAGGCCGAGAATGCCTGTCTCTGACATATAAAAACGGGCCGGTGGAATATTAAACCAAAGAAAGGCTAAAATCCCACCTGTGACAACGGCACAAAAGGCGGCGAGGTCAATCTGGTTCTCAAAGTAAGCGAGTCCAGTATAGGTGGCAAAAATGATGGCCATGACGCCACCTGCCAGACCATCTAAGCCATCAATGACGCCACTGGAGAAGAGAGCGATCATTACCAGAACAAAGAAAGGAATACTTAATATTCCGAGATAAAGTTCCCCACTGAACGGAATGCTAATGCTGCGTAAATCAAGCTTGAAGTAAAACCAGCAAGCCACGGCAAGCCCGAGCAAAATAACGATCACGAGGCGCTTACTGAAAGCTAAACCGCCGGGCAGGTTACGGGCACTCCCCTTCACCTCTAGCCAGTCGTCAATCAAGCCGACCAAAGAACCTAAGATGAGCGTGCCAAACGGGATCCAAGTCTGACTCCGACTTAAAAAGTTAAGCTTGCTGGAAACATCCGATGGGAAAGCAATGGAAAATAAATAAATCGCGAGTACAGTAATGATGGCGCTGGCCCAAATGATAATGCCACCCATGCGCGGCGTGCCCACCTCTTTGTGTTCGTGGAGTTTGTTAAAAATCGGCGTGTTATTGCCGCTGGGGTCAACCTTACCCGCTTTGCGCTTCCACATCTTGTGCTTGTAGAGATAATTGGTAAGCAGCGGAGTGATGCCAATGCCGACGAAGAAGGCAATACTGATGGGGGCAAAAACTTTAAAAAGATTTATTATCATGAAGGGCGGTTAGCTGATCAACGAGCGTTCCGTACTCGGGCAAATCCTCGACCCGCGTCACCCCGAGATGTTGCAGTAATTCGAAGGTGGGACGGTAGAGAAAACTGCGAGCATCAGCGGGATTGGTAATCTTCTCCACCAAGCCGCGGATTTGTAAGTTGCGTAAAATAAAACTGGAATTAACACCGCGAATATAATCCAAATCGGCGCGGGTTATCGGTGACTTGTAAACAATAATCGAAAGCGTCTCCAGTCCCGCCTTGCCTAAGTCCTTGGAGAGCTCCTCGCGTGTTAGCTGCTCAATCAAAGCACTGGCCTCGGGGGCGGTACCAAGCATAATCTCGTCATCCTTATGGACTAACACGATACCCCGGCCGGCCAGCTGGGTCTCTAATCGCCCTAGGGCCTCATTTACCGCCTCTTCCGAGTTGTTGGTTAAGGCGGCTAATTTTTTTAGACTAAGGGGTTCAGAGCGCCAAAATAAGACGGCTTCAAGCTGGGCCTCGAGTGTCATAATGCCTCATAGTATAGCGTTTTACGCCAAAATCGCCAACTACCTTAGCCGTAGCGAGGTACGTCGGTGGGACCGGTGGTTTCGATCGAAATGTCCTCAAAATGGCCCGATTGCTCCACGCTTACGATCCCCTGTTTAACCAGCTCCAGCATGCCCAGGAAGCTGACAATAATGTTCACCTTCTCCTTCTTATCCTTAACGAAATCACTAAAGCGCATTTTGAGCGCCGCCTGGACACGCTTGCCCAAGTCGGTAATTACTTCCTCCAAGCTAAGGATTTTTTTAACGACCACTTTGGGTAACACTTCGACTTTAGGGAAATTTTGAATTATGGCACGAAGTGAACTAACTAACCCCGCGGGCCCAATTTCAGCGGATGGCGAGAAGACGGGCGTAATTTCTTTACTTGGCTCGCGGGCAAAAATTACCTGGCGGCCGAAGCGCTCCTTAACATGCACACTTAATTCTTTAAGGCGCTGGTAGATTTTGAGGCGACGTTCGAGATCGGCCATGCTCACCTGTTCGGCGGGAGTTACTTCAATGGTCGGCAAAAGCGAAATGGACTTAATCAGCATCAGGGTCGAAGCGACTAAGATAAAATTGGCGATTTGATTTTTATGCGACTGGTCCAACTTTTGCAGATGCGCAATAAAATCATCTGCCACGGTAGCGAGGGTAATTTGGCTAATGTGCAAACGCTTATCCTCAATTAAGCCAAGCAAGACCTCAATTGGCCCCTCAAACTCCCCGACCTTAACTTTAAATTGCTCACTCATACCCTATGTGTATTACGGATAAATTCATCGATAATTTCTTGATAGCCCCCATCTTGTACAGTTTTCCAGGCCTTGGCATAAGCTGGATTTTTTTCACAACGGCCCATGTCGCGCTCTAATCTGTTGGGTGCGTTGAGAACATCCAAGTAGATTTTTTTGTGGATTGCATGAACTAGGATGTGGTTAAGAGTCGTGATATTTTTTTCATCAGGAAACATGGTCAAATTAATTTTTCTAATCGGCAACTCCTGAACATTGTAATTGAAAATACGATGTATTAGTTCGTGTGTCAGAATGTCAACAAATAGATCGGGAGGATATTTCGCGCTCACTACTAGAGGATCGCTGAATGCCCCCATGTAATTTTTTACAATGTGAACAATAATTACTCTTTCAGAAAATTTTAGAGCTGTAATTTCCGTAATGGCTTGAATAATTTTTGACTCAAACTTTAGCCATTCCACCTGGTATTCTTTTATTATTTGATCTAAGGCGGGTCGATCAACATCAACAAATTTCTTTTTTTCTAGGGGTATCTCAATTAAAAGACTATCAAATGCCCGATCCAAGAGAAAACCATACTGGACGATAATTTCCAGATTTTCAAGCATTTTTTGCTTTTTGTTCAAACTTGAGTCCCAGTTCCTTTAACTGCCGTGCTTCAATTTCTGACGGGGCGTCCATCATCAGGTCTTTACCCTCACCGGTTTTGGGGAAGGCAATGACTTCGCGGATATTGGGCTCGCCCGCTAAGAGCGAGATAAAGCGATCAAGGCCCCAAGCAATGCCGCCGTGAGGAGGGGTGCCCGCGCCGAGCGCAGTTAGCATGTGACCGAAGTTACCGACGATCCGCTCCTCGCTAAAGCCCATAATTTCGAAAACTTTTTTTAGTGCCTCGGGATTATGATTGCGGATCGAGCCGCCGCCAATCTCAAAGCCGTTTAAAGCCACATCGTATTGAGTGGTAATAATCTTTTCGATGTCGCGTTTCTCACTTAAGGCACTCTCCCACTCCGGTGTTGGTCGCGAGAACGGGTTATGGGTAAAAGTCCAGCCGCCAGTATCCGTCTTCTCAAAGAAGGGGAAGTCGATTACCCAGCAGAAAGCCAGCAGGTTGGGGTCCTCCTTATTATCCCGCAGATCGGGTCGGTCGGTGCCGTACTTACTCATCGCCTCGGCGTAAGTAAGGCGAGGAAAAGGAATTTGTTGAATCTTCTTCTCTGGTGCCAGCGTCTGCACAATTTTAATAATCATTGCCTCGTTTAAGGCCATCACGTCCTCCCGATCAACGAAGGACATCTCCAAGTCCATTTGAGTAAATTCTGGTTGGCGGTCACCGCGGGTGTCCTCGTCACGGAAGCAGCGAGCAATTTGGAAATACTTCTCTAACCCCGTCGTCATCAAGAGTTGCTTATATTGTTGAGGTGATTGCGGGAGAGCGTAAAATTTGCCGGGATAAAGGCGGGATGGGACGACGTAGTCGCGAGCACCCTCGGGAGTAGATTTGGTGAGAATCGGCGTTTCCACTTCCGTAAAGTTTTGCTCATCTAAGAAGTCGCGAATCATTTTAATAACGCGGTGGCGCAAAGTTAGATTCTTTTGCAGTCGCTCGCGCTTAAGATCTAAATAACGATATTTAAGACGACTTTCCTCACCAATTTCGTAACCAGTTGTGTCCAGAGGAATCGTCGGAGCGCTCGCTTCGTTCAAAACTTCGATTGCTAAAATCTCGAGCTCGATCGTACCATTTAATTTGTCGGCTTGAGCATTCTTCTCCGGTCGAGCATTTACCTTACCGGTCACTTGCACTACCCATTCGGGGCGGAGCTTGCTCCCCACCTCATGAGCGGCCGTGGCGTTGGGTAAAATCACCCCCTGCACTTTGCCGGTTTTGTCGCGAAAGTCGAAGAAGATTAATTTGCCCTGATCGCGGCGAGTATCCACCCACGCGGCAATTGTTACCTCCTCCCCCACCTTGCTTGCCAAATCTTTAATATATGTGCGATTCTTCATGAGTTTATTTATATCACGTCTCGCTGTAAGAATAAATGATAGATTGACAAAAATCTAATTTTTGTTATAAAGGGCGTGGATTCCCAACTGTGTTGGGTCCAAGAAGCACATGTTTGGGCTAAGCCCAGAAAGCTGGTGTAAAATGAAGTGTATTATGAAATTTTCCGGTGTTATGCCGGAGGACTTGGCTGAGTTTCATCGGTGTTTGGACGGTGCGGCGTTCATCTCGGTTGATCGGTACCGTGTCCCAAACATTGCTGACCAGGAAGGGAAGCCCATTTCTCGTGAGTTCAGATGGGTTCGACTTCTGGATGCCAGGCTTGAAAAAGGTAGCGATAGCTACACGGTTACCTTGAGTGTTGACCTGAAGCCGCGATGTACCAGCGAGGACGGCCGTAAAAATGGCCTACTCATTCCTCCCGGGGATCTTCTTTTTAGGGTGGCCCGAGCCCTTGGTTCTGAGGCTCGAGAGCTTCTCGACCCCGAGCGACTGATCAGCGAGTAAGGAAATTCCATATCCGCCCTTCAACGATAATCCGTTGATAAGTGAGGTGGATTCACAACCTTTCAAAGCCTGGGCATCTGCCTGGGCTTTTATTTTACAAACAAAAAAGCGCCCGGGACTGTTGTCCTCGGGCGTCAATGCTAACGGGTAAGATTGACATGAATCGAGATCCGGCCGTACCAACCGGAGAGATTGGAGTCGGCGCGGTGATGGCTGGTGAGGGTAAAGTTGTACCCGCTACCCCAGACCAAACGATAGCGGTGATGCTCACCAAACGGCAGCGGAATTTCTCCCACCAAGCCAATGCTGGTGCCAACGCCAAAGAGTTCATCGGGCGTTCTTTGCCGACAGGGTCCATAACCTCCGCGCATCTCGTAGCGAGAGAATAAGGTCTCTCCCGCCAGCTCAAAGCCCAGCAGTCGTCGGCGGTCGGGATAATAATCCAACCCCAAACTTAAACTGCCAAAGTCTCCCACGGTTTGCCCGCGAAAGACCGGGTGTTCAGCTCCGATCGCCCCGCGGTTTAGCGCGATCCCTACAAAGCCGTCTAGCTGCTCGCTGAAGCTTTTCTTGATCCTCGCTTCCCAAAGCGGTAGTGGCGCATGGAGCCTAAAGCCCTGATGGCTGCCGCGTACTTCTCGGACACTGGTGCCAAATTCCAGCCTCACATCTTTGGTCAGAGACACTTGACCCAACCCGGTTGTCAAAGCAACGAGAGCACTCACCAAGATCATGACTATCCTCCTTGAGAGTCAGAAACATGGAATGATCAACGCTAAAGTAACCTTAGCACCAGGCCCTATTTATGCAAGCCAATTTGCAATTCGTAAAGGCGGCGGTAGTGGCCGTCGGGTAAGTTGACCAGTTCGTCATGGGTGCCACTTTCGACAATCTCCCCTTCCTTAAAAACCAAGATTTTGTCGGCGCGGCGGACGGTGCTTAAGCGGTGGGCAATAATAAAAGTGGTGCGGCCGCGCATTAGTTCGTCCAAGGACGCCGTAATAATGCTCTCTGATTTGGCATCGAGAGCGGAAGTGGGTTCGTCTAAAATTAAAATTTTGGGCTGGCGCAAAATAGCCCGAGCAATGGCGACGCGCTGCTTTTGCCCAACCGAGAGTTTAACCCCGCGCTCCCCGACCACCTGCTTCCACTTTTTGGGGAATTTCTCGATAAACTCTAGAGCATGGGCTTGTTTGGCGGCGGCCTCAATCTGCTTGTCGGTGGCCGCGGCCGCCCCATACTTAATATTGGTTCTGATCGAATCGTTAAACAACACCACCCCTTGCGGCACGACGGCAATTTGCGAACGGAGAATGGTGAGATCGAGCGTTTTGATATCGCGACCATCAATAAGTACCCGACCTCGACTAGCGAAGTGGTAGCCGGAGATTAAATCAATTAAGGTACTCTTACCCACGCCAGACTCACCCACCAGCGCAATCACCTCACCAGCCTTAACCTCAAAATTTATCTTTTTTAAAACGGGCTTTGAACGCTCGTAATGGAAGTCGACATTTTCCACCTTTAAGCTACCCGTAACCTCAAAGTTTTTCTTAAAGCCGATGGGCTGGTAGACCTCTGGCGCTGTTTGCAAAATTTTTTCCGAAAAGTCTAAGGTAATCAAACCATTTTGAATCGTGATCCAATTGTTGGCCAGTACCGTAAATGGACCGAAGACAAGCGCGGCGTAAGCATTAAAGCTAACCAGCTCACCGACCGTCATCCCACCGGCGCGGATGGCGGCAATCGAATAAAGAAAGACGCCGAGCTGGGTGAGTAAAATGGTCAGACGCTGATAAAAGCTAAGATTTTGCCAGATTTGGATTAATTTTAGCCAAGTTTGGACGGCTCGAACGTTAAAGTCGCGGAACATCTTGCGGGTCTCATACTCCTCGGTCGTGGCCTCCTTAACCGCCTTAACATTAAAGATGGCGTCGTGCGAATTACCGAAGGCGCGATTCCAGCCTTTGCGAGTTTTAATTTGCAGCGCCGCCAAGGGGCTAACGGTAATGGCAAAAACAACAATATAAAGGACTAGTCCGCCAACGATGATCCACGCCAAGCTGGGTTGCAGCCAGAAGATTAAAATTAGAGCAGTGATAATGCTCAAGAACTGTGGCGCTAGCGTCAGTAAAACATTCTCCGTTAAATCCTCGATCACATGGGCTGACTGCTGGATCTTGTTGCTAATCTCCCCCACCTTATGCTTTTTGTGGAAGGTGAGCGGTAGCCGCAAGAGATAACTATAGCCGCGCACTAGATAGTCACTAAAGAGTAAGCCGCCGAGTCGGCGGCGTCGGGAGTTACTAATCCAGTCCACCAAGTAAGCTGCTAGCTGAACGATAAACCAAATTATTAAAATGAAGTAGACCCCATCCGTGCTGATGGCATCGATTAGGCGGCCAACTAAATACGGCACGACACCGTTAATGATAGCTGTCGTAAGTCCCAGCAGGGAGAGGATGATAACATCACGCCGATATTTGGTGAGTTCGCGTTTGATGGCGCTAATGCCGGAGAGTAAAACTTCTTTGTTGAGTTTTTTAGCCAAGTAGGCTAATTATAAACCAAGTCCAATTTTCTCGCGAACAGTTTTCATTTTTTTACTGGCCAAGTCGCGAGTGACTGCAGATCCCTCTTGCAAGATAGCGCGAACTTTTTCGGGTTCAGCGGCAATCGCCTCGCGTCGTTCGCGCAAAGGTTTAACGAAAGCAATAATGTCCTCGGCGAGTGCCTCCTTGAGATCCTTGTACTTGCCCTTTTTCTCCTCATACACGGTGGCTAGCTCTGACTCACTACGGAAGAGTTTGTGGAGAGCGTAAACATTTTTGGGCGTCTCGCCACTGGAGTCGGTAACAATACTCATCACCAGTTTACGAATCTCGTCATCGGTTGAAAATAATGGAATATGATTGTTGTAGCTTTTAGACATTTTTTGACCATCGATGCCGGGAATGGTTTGGACGTTAGGGATAATCAGCGGTTCGGGCAATTTAAAAGTTTCGCCATAGATCCGATTAAATTTCTCGGCGGTGTCACGAGTGATCTCGATATGTTGCTTCTGATCCTGCCCTACCGGCACAATGTCGGCGTCGTACATTAAAATGTCAGCGGCCATCAAAATCGGATAATCAAACAAGCCGACGTTCACCTCTTTGTTTTTTGCTTCGGCATCTTTGAAAGCGTGGGCGCGAGCCAGATATGGCATGGTGGTTAAGCAGTTAAAGATCCAAGCCAGCTCGGTGTGCTCGGTCACGTCAGATTGTTTGAAGAGCATCACCTTGGCTGGGTCTAGACCAATCGCCAAATAATCCATCGCTAAATCCAAAGTCATGCCTTTAAGCTCCGCTCCATTTTGGACACTGATTAAAGCGTGGAGATCGGCAATCATGATGTGGCAGTTGTGGTCGTTTTGTAGATCCACGAACTGCTTCATGGCGCCAAAATAGTTGGCCAGATGTGGCCGACCGGTAGGTTTAACACCGGAGAGTAAAACTTTTTTGTCCCCTTCTTGCATGTCGCTATTGTAGCAGAAATATTTAGGCAGGGGTATACTTATGGAAGAGTCCGATCGTTCCACTTCTCATTTACAGGAGCTTCAACATGAGGCGAAGTTGGTGGCTGTTGGTAATTGTTCCTCTGCTTTCTGGCCAAGGTTGTCCCAATCCGATTGAACCGGAGACCAGGACAGCTCGCGCCTACCGCGTTTGCCAGAGTGAACTTGGAATCTCAGCTGACCGGGTTGAAACGGTTTTTACGGCGGCCAGAGCCGATCTCCGGAGCGGCTATACCTACAGTGAGCTGATTCAAAGCGGTTTTGATGGCTGTGATCGAGGTTGCGGTTACGTCGGCGAGTGTGGCCTAAGCTGTAAAGACTGCTTGGGCGCGGTAGCCGAAGCGGTTTACTATGGCGACTCGGCTGCTACTCAAAAGGAGATTCTCGATGCGCGCGAACTTTCTGCTTCGACTGACTGCGAGCTTACTCCTTCCGAGTCTGCTCGTTGGTCCGAGTTGTTTGGGCGCCTTGCCAACGCCCAGCCCGAGTGATGTGCCGGCTGACGAGGCGATCTTGCCGCTGGCACCAGCGCCGGTGGTGCCAGCGGCCAGCAGTTTGCCGACGCCGACGATCAACGCCAACGACAGCCGGGCCACGACAGATGGTGGCACATTGAGTGAGGAGTGAGCCTTGGGTAGTTCATCAAAAAAGCAGGACAGCTGTCCTGCTTTTGTTGTGTCACCCCTATGGCCGATCGCGCCAGCTTTGTGTTGTGGCATCAAAGCAATACTCCGGCCAGGCCGGGATGAGCAACCCGCCACTTCGCACATGGCACGACTGCAGTGGGTAAACCCCAATCATGCAACGCCCGCGGTCATATGGCGCCTGTCGCAGTTGCAAATGTAGGTGCGGGCCGTAGCCAGAGTTGCCGGTATTAATCGTGCCCAGTCGCGTGCTGCTGTCCACGGTTTGCCCTTCCACTAGACTAGCTTCGGGCAAAATATGGACATAAGTTGACGTCCAAGTGTTGTTGGCGTGAGCGACGGTCACCAAGCCACCATAGCTGCTGTCGGTGATCACTAATGAGATTTTGCCACCTGTAATGGCATGGACGGGATCGTTCCAGCTCGCCCAGTAATCAATGCCATCGTGAAGGAGGGGCACAGTAAGCTTGTCGGTATCAGCGCAATAACGGTTCTGCCACGGATCACCAAAGCGATAGCCGCTGATCGCCTTTTGCCGGTCAGCACCGACGAGCGGGAAGATTAGGCTTGGGGTAGTGGTATCCTCTGCGACGGTGATCACTAATCGCGGTCGCAAGCTGGTGACCGAGTGATCGCTGCCGCAAAAGATACTCCAGCCTTTACTATCGGTGGTCGGAGCAAAGCCTAAGCCGCAATTAGGAATGCTGCCGTCCTGCCAGCGCTGATAGATCGAGGTGATGTTGATCCGATACCACGCGCCTGGCTTGGGCGCCTTAATGGTGCCGGCATAGCGCGCACTGACCTTGGCGTCACTGGCCAGATTACTGTCCCAGTTCGAGATGATGCGGTAGCCCTTCATGCTGATCGTCGGGTTGGCTGGACCGATGTCCACGCAAAATAGCTCCAGCTGGACGTTGGTGACCTCCTTGGGTTGGCGGCTTAGATCGAGCCAGAGCAAACTGGCGTAATAAAAATTGTCGCCTTGAGCCACGGCCAGATAGGGCAAACGGTCCTGGTTGTTAAAACTGAGATAGCGATTACGCGCGGCCTCCGGTCCAGGCTGATAGGTCTGCTCCGCTGACCAAACAAATGTTGGGGCGAGAAAAACTAGCGCTAACCATTTTTGGCGTTGCAAAGTGCACCTTCCTTTCGGGCAATGATTGCCATAAGTGGGTTGGAAAGATCAATGGTAAGGTCCGCTTTAATTATACAAGAGCTCGTCTTAAAGTTCGAGCAAGTTTTGGAACAATGAGGCAACAGTGAGTGGTCCCACACCACCAGGCACGGGCGAAATTGCTTTTACAATTTTACTAACTCGAGCAAAGTCTACATCTCCGGTAAGTCCCCGCTCCTCGCGTGTAATGCCAACATCAA
>CAZQDR010000008.1:16388-35699 GCA_964591715.1 uncultured Candidatus Saccharibacteria bacterium
CGGGGCTGATGGCGCCAATTACTTTTTGGCTCTCAATTTTGACTGGCAGTGGCAGTTGAACGATAATCCCCTGCACGCCTGGGTCTTGATTTAGATTTTGGATGTCACCAATTAGCTTGGCTGCGGTGACGCTTGGCGGATATTGCAAGAGGCCAACATTGGCACCAATCGCCTCGCCAAATTTAATTTTCTGCTTAATATAGGCGGCCGAAGCTGCATCATTACCCACCTGAATAATCACCAGGGTGGGCTTAGTTTTAAGCGCGCCAAGCCGGTCCTTCAAACCAGCTTTAATTTTTTCGCGCACCACTCTCCCATCCAATAATTTTGTCATCGGCGCAATTTTAGCACGTTTGACATACTTAGGCAATTTCGTTATTATTCCGTCAGATGATCGGTGGTAACTAAGGGTATGATAAGCTAACCACTTACCTAGCAGGAGATGAAAATGAGGAAAATAAAAAAAGAATCGTTAATCCTAGGGCAAATATTAAAAAAAATTGCCCCACTGATTGGAGCGACCGTTCTCATTGAGCCCAAATGGGGAATAGTAGGCCAAATTACTTTTCGCGGTGGCCGACGTTCTTACTTTCGGTACAATACGGTTGATCTTAATCCGGTTGGCGCGGCCGATGTCGCTAGAGATAAGGATTATGCGAGCTTCTTCATGAAGAGTCTGGGCTACCCGGTTGTCGCTGACAGCAAAACGTTCTTTTCAGATCGTTGGGGTAAGGCAATCGGTGCGCCGCGACAGAATATTGATGCCGCTTATAAGTATGCTAAAAAGTTGGGCCTGCCAGTTATTGTTAAACCCAACAGTGGCAGTCAGGGTGTTGCGGTGGCGCTTGTCCACAACAAGCGAGAATTCTATCGATCTTTTCGGAACGCCTTAAAGCGGGACAAGGTGATACTTGTGCAGCGACCCATTAAAGGTCAAGACTATCGATTGGTAGTTCTGGATCAGAAAGTTGTATCGGGTTATAAACGGGTGCCGCTGAACGTGGTTGGTGACGGAAAGTCGACGGTCCTCGGCCTGCTTAAGGCTAAACAGCGGCAATTTGTTGCGTCCAGCCGCGACACCAGAATTGATCTGACTGACCCCCGCATGGCGGATAAGTTAAAGCACCAGGGATTAAGCTTTCGATCAATCCCGCTTGCCGGTAGCAGGATCTATCTGCTCGATAACGCCAATTTGTCCACTGGGGGCGATTCGGTAGACGTTACGGAGGCTATTCACCCTCTTTTTAAAAAAATGGCTATAAGGTTGACTAAAGAGATGGGCCTCCGTCTCTGTGGCGTTGATCTTATTGTGGACGGTCAGATTACAGAAAAGCCGAACCCTGGTCACTGGCTAGTCCTCGAAATCAACGCTGCGCCAGGCCTTGACCATTACGTCAAAATTGGTCGGAAGCAAAAGCTCATTGTCGAGAACTTGTATCTGGAGGTTTTAAAGAGTCTTAACGAAAGGTAAGGTTTCCCTTATCCCCCCACTCAATGCTGGAGTTTGTCGCTCCAGTATTTTTTTTGTATTATTTTAATAATGGCGTCAGCCCTTATCAGGTACCAACCCCTTCGTGACGAAATTGATTATACCGGCGGTTTCTCAAATGAGGATCTTAATAGCAGCTTGGTTTTACCAAACTCCAAAGAAGCCGATCCCTTTTCTTGGGCGGCTACTTGCATAAGACAGTGGAAAAAAGATGTTCCGTGGATTGTTGTTCCGGGTAAATTGTTTGATTTGTATGGAACTCGTCATGGCCGAGGTTTCGGTTGGTATGATCGTTTTCTGGCGGCCATCCCAACCGACTGGCCTAGAATTGGAATTACAACTACATCACAGCTATCAACTCTTCGGCTACCTCGCCAGGCTTGGGATCAGCCTGTTGATTGGCTCATGATTTACGATGGTTCTGTTGTTGGGTCTGTTTTCGAGACTCGCGCGAGGTGGACTGAAATACCTGGGCAAAAATGTCATCAGCTGGTGCTAGAGACAAACTCTCAAGTGGCCCTTGTTTCGCACCAACCTTAATAAATTCAAGCGTAGCTCCTTTAATAATCACCAGTGGAATTTGCTCATCACCCTCTCCCATCACAAGTACGGCCATGGCAGCCAGAGCGTCGGCCAAATTGCTTTCTGTAAGACGACTTTTCCGACCAAATAAATCTGGCTTACCAATATAACTTTTTAAAGCTTTAAAGCCTGAAAAACCAATCGCTCGGCCAATAGTGCCCACTCGTAGGGGCACACTCCTAGTATCGGTAATTATTACCCCCAAATGCTTTAGGGAAAATATCCCCGATAATTTTTTTTGAATCCTCGCGGCTTCTAACTGAGGATTTTTTGGTAGTAAAATCAATTCATTTCTAGAATTTGACTCATCAATACCTGAATTAATTCCCCAGCCATCATCCGTTAGTGTTAAATCAGCCCATGGAGTTTTAATCCTAACTTTTGACTCTTGCTTGATTAGTTTGCTTTTATCCCGCAACAATCCAACTCTGTTTTGAGAAAGGGCAACAATTTTTGAAGTAATCGCAAGAACGGACCCCTCTTCCAGGTTTTTTAAATTATTAACTATAAATTTATCTAGACTGTCCCCCCGATTAAAAATCTTTGTTTTTATTTCTATTATTTCCATCTTAATTTTTCTGAGAGCGGCGATCGCTTTATGACGGAAGCATAACCCGCGGATGGGTCGGCCAGATAAGATTTTGCCATGGGGCCATGCTAGCACAAATCAATGTTTTTTACTCGTTTTCTTTAAGGTTTTTTATTTTCTTTATTTTCTCTTCAAAAACGGCCAAATCATCATTGGTCATTAGTTTGATTTTTAATTCGTTGGCCAAATTTTTGATCTTTTCTTCCGCCGCTGATTGTTCCGCTGAATTGCTAGCTAAAATTTCCATCTCGAGGTGGTGATCCCAGGTATTTTGGTCACCAACTTTAAGCGCAAACTCTACGCCCTGGTATAAATAATTATGTCGTTGATTTAGGGTCTTTTGGTATTCTTTATAACCCAAGCGATCGAACATTTGGATTGCTCGCTCCACCTCCTCCGGTTTAATGCTAATTTCCAATTCTTCAAAACCGTGACCTTGGCCAAAACGTCCAAGTTTTAAAGAAATTTTGGCGGTTTTAGTTGTGGTGGCTTTTACCACTTTTAGTAATTTACCCGGCAACAAGAAGAAAGTTAATTCTTTATTATCCTCACCTAGATCTTGGCCGTTAGCCTGCAAAAACTTTTCGAGCTCAGTAAACTGCCCTGGCGTTAACAGCGCCCTAAATTCAACTTCAATTTGTTTGATCATATTAATTTAAGTGCTCGTGGTCGTTGGCGGTAATTAACTTCCATTGGAATCTGCCGTCTTGATACTGGTGGTGCTCACAAATAGTAATCCCCGTATTCTCGGTCATAAAAAAATGAAACAATTTTCTAAACTCATGGGCCGAGACCTCTGGACCAAAAGCCATTACTGCTAAAATCATTCGGATTGTTAAACCGTGAGTAACGACGAGAATCTTCTGTTGGTCTAGTTCAAGCAGGTTATCAATCGCCTTAACTACTCTAGATCTAAATTCGGTAAAAGTTTCTTCATCAGAATGGCGCCAATCCTCAGCCCAGCGTTTCTCAATCTGGTTTTTAAGATCACTGACTTCTGGTAGACTCTGGTCTTTTCCCCACACTGCCGAGGGCCTACGGTACTCACCTAGATTTTCGTCAAAACTAATCGGCTTGGCTAAGGTGGTGTTTATAATCTCGGCCGTCTCCCGCGCTCTTTCAAAGGGACTCGATACAATCTGATCTAGGGTAATATTCTTAAAGCGATTAGCGAGGAAAGCGGCTTGGCTCCTACCCTTATCAGATAGTGGCGTATGGGAAAATTGATGAATATTGCTTATATTTCCCTCAGATAATCCATGACGAACTAGATAGATACGCTTCATTTCGATAGCATAACCTGCGCCCCCCTTTTCGGCAAATAGTGGTATTTACAACTCCACAAAGAAGGTGGAGCCTTGGCCGGGTCCGGCTGACTCAGCCCAAATGCGGCCGTGGTGAGCCTCCACAATCTCTTTGGCAACATAGAGTCCAAGGCCGGTACCAGTAGCATTGGCCTTACCGGCGTCGCTGGCGCGACTGAACTTCTTGAAGAGCTGTTCCATAGTTTCCTTGCTGATACCCACGCCACTATCTTTAATACTAAAGCGAACATTATTCTCCACTCGATCCAGCTTAACGATGACTGTTCCCCGATCTGAATATTTAATAGCATTATCAACCAGATTCCCGATTACTTGAGCCAGTTTGCCGTAATCCCCATTAACCTTATAGTTTGAGCCCGGTGGAATGTTGAGCGCTAAGGAGAGGTTTTTGCGCTCGGCAGCTTGATGCTGTTCGGCCACTACCTGCTTGACCAACTGACTAAAATCAAAGTCGGACATCTCATACTTCATTTTGCCTAGCTCGATGCGGGTCACGTTTAAGAAGTCCTCAATAACCGCGTTTAGGCGATTACTCGACTCAAACACTACACTAATTTTTTCTTTAGCTTGTTGTTCAATTGGGCCAAAAGAACCCTCGAGCAACATTGAGGAGTAACCCTTAATGGCCGTTAATGGCGCGCGCAGCTGGTGGGCCGCCATCGAGACGAATTCCGTCTTTTTGACATCTAGATCCTTCAACTTCTCATTGGCCACAAAGAGCTTGTCGCTCGAGTGCTGCAAGTCCTTGGCGAGGCGCTCATTCTTCTCCTTCTCTGCCACTTCCTTTTTTACGCTTTTGATGAGGGTAAGGCCGAAGATGATGGCCAAAATTTCGGTGATCGAGGTAATGATTCGAGTTTGATTTGATGTAGCTACGAAGAGAATGGAACCGATCAAAATCCATAAGGTAGCCACCAGTGCCTGGGCACCAAAAACTTTGACATTGAATGCCTTAAACCGGACGATCGAGTAAGTCAGCAGCGCCAAAAACACTACCATCCCTAGCGGGCCCACCAGGTTAATCTGATATGTTTGAAGGAACTCACCAAATATGTTGGCCAAAGAAAAGGTTGTTAAGAAAATTGTTGAACCTACCCCCAAGTAAATAATCTGGGCGTGGTTACTCTCGTTATTTTTTTTGGCAAAGTAGTCGCGTAGAACGAAAGCTAATATTGCTATAGCAGCGACTATTTCTACGGCATACACTATATAAATTAGAGGGCCGACCATTGCCTGGCAGTTAGCCATATCAAACATTGCCACATTGAAACGTGTTGGCAGGAGTACCGCAACGGCGCTAATGATTACAGCAAAAAGTATTTTTAATTTGGAGGATATGTCCCGCTTGCGCGTCGAAACATAGAAAAAATAGAATGTAGTTATTGGGATAAACACTTCAATAATGGGAGTAATTTCCCAAGAGAATAGTACAATGTCCGCTGATGCAGCGATCCATTGCATGGTAACGTTTGCTACCCAAACACTGAACGACACAGATAGAACTGTTAATAGTTTGCTTTGCAGTGAAAAGTTGTCTTTTCTTAGAACGTAAAGAGCAAGAAATATCGACAAAGCAATTATTGGAATATACGCGTAATACAATAGAGGGGGCGCGTAAGTGAAATCAAAGAAGTTCCAGAAGAAAGGTGCGTTAGGAATCGACAGTGGGCAAATAAATCCTATCATTTCTACTTTATGACAATGGGAGCAAAGATTGTGTCGGTTTTCCAGTACTCACAATCACTCGGTGGTTTAACTGAAACCACTTTTCCGCTCATATTTTCTTTTTTAAAGCCGCTCTGCTCTAATGTTCTAATGTGTACATCGCTTAAACCAGCCACCTCGTCAGAGTAATAAGTAAAAATTCCACCTTGTTTTAGCTTAGCAAAAGCATAAGGGAAAAAGTTGAAATGATTCTGATAAAGTTCCCTTTCTTCAAGTGGGTATGTATCAAACAGGATTCCATCAATAGAATTATCCGATACTTCATTAATCTTTTCTTCCCAAAAACCCTCAAGTACAATAGTTTCAATTTTACTTTCCGAAGCAAACTTTCTTGCGAGATGAGCAACTTCTTTATTGGCCTCAATTATTATGTGCTTCTTTATTGGATGTTGCTGAATAAACTTAGCAGAAATACCCATTCCGTAGCCTAACTCAAGAACTGTCCCCCCTTTCATGCTTGCAATTTCAGCCAAGACTTCCATATATGGGGTTTCCCAGTCATCCATTACCTCGAAGCCGAAAATTTTTAATTGGTGATCAGAAAATTCTGCTGGCGCCTCTTTCCAGTCCTTTTTCTCAAAAGTTATAATTTTCTCATCGTTATTCTTATAATCTCCTTCCCAATTAGGAACTTGTGACAGGAAATCTTGATCCTTCTTTATATCTTCACTCATATATTTATTGATTATTAATTATTGGCCAGGACATCCTTCAAGACTGTAAGTGCAGGGTTCGATCTGATCTGCCATCACTATAATTTCCTTATAATAGCTAACCGTACCATCATCTGTCGTCTCGCTCAAGCATTCCTCTTTAGTTTCATCACAAGACGTGTAGTCGCTGATTACATAGTGATGGAAAATAACGGTTTGAAAAAAAGTAAAAACAAAAGCGCTCATGACCACTAATTCAACAGCCAACCACAAGACTTTTGATTTCTTTTCCATTGGTTAAATTATAGCAAAACCCGCAAAAAAGCACTATTTTTTGCTCCCCTTCATTATTTGTTGGATCTTGCTGTGTGTGTTGATAGTCATTTATTTTCGTGGTCACTAACCGTACTTATAATTTTTTCAATGTCGGGGAAAAATTTATCGTAGGCTTGTTTTACTGACCCCTCATTGTTTCTTGTATCGCTTTCTTTGTAAATATCCATAAAAGCACTTTGGAATAATAAATTAACTATTGACTCTTTTGACCAATGATTAATCTGATATTTTTTAATCAAGGGTTCTATGTGTAGGTGTATAATCTCATGTAGAGTTGCTCTAAGCAGGCCGATGTTATACATTTTAGCAATATTGCAAACGATTTTATTTGGCAAGTGGTAGCTACCACCGATTCCATAACGACTTAAAACGACCTCAATTTCTGGCAAAATCCCTAATGAAATTTTATTAATGAATATTCCTAAAATCTGTTTATAATTTCTATATAAATTATCTAGAGATTCGGCGGCTTCTTTGTATTTGTTTGAGTTGTACTCCTTTTTTACTAAAAGGGCTACTTTTTCTTCGTCGACCCCTCTTGCCGTATTTGATACAACTAAGCCTTCAGGAAAGGAAATATAATCCAAACTGTAACCATTATTTAAATACCATTCGAGCCTATTTAAAGTATAAAGAAGCCTTGATATTTCTAGGTTTTCCGAATATGTGTATTTTAAGACGGGTCCATCCATTAGCATATACTATGCCACAAAAAAGCTTCCAGCAATAGGTACTGGAAGCTTGAGTTCGATTGAGGTTAATGGGGAATGTTAGGTAACGCCACACTCGCCACCACCACAATCGGGAGTACAATTGCAGTCACAATCATCCGGAGGACTGCAATCGTCTTTGCAGTGACCCGCCGTGGCCGGTTCTCTGCATACTGACACTACGGGGAAATCCCTGTTGATGCCAGTAACGGAAGAGAGTTCTGCCAACTTACTGAGCTTCATCATCTTTATCACCCCCTTTCTACCACCCTGTTATAGAGGACTTGGGATCATATACGGTCCAGTTTAGTGGACATCCACCGCCACAAAACTTCGCTTTAGGACACCCAACGCATCGTTCTGACGGAAAGGAGTTTACCGTTTCATATGCCTTACTAACCTCCTCTCGTTCCAACAAGCGAATCAAAGAATCACCGTCAACGTAATCGGTGTCAATCTGGCCCAATGCAAATTCTGACATGCTGTTACAAGCATAGAGTTCACCCATCGGACCAAAAACAATCCCCGACCGATTTTGAAATTGACACCCCGTGTTCAGCTGCCCCCTCTTTTCTGTTGTCTCAATGAACTCTCGAGGCCAAAGACACAGTGGTGTTTTTGGGCTGAATGTTAGTTTCCCAGCCATTAAATCATGGAGACGATCATAGTTCTTCACTATGTCTTCGATTATCAAACTCAGAGGTAGCATACCATCAGTGCTTGGCCTCCCATTTTCAAAGCCTGGTGTGCATGGACTTATTCCAATTCTATTAGCGCCGCAGTCTTTCGCAAAAGTGGCCATATCAAGCAGGCGGTTTCTGGTATAGGAGCTGTGCACAAATGAGACGCCGCATTGGTACTTGTGTACTAGACGTGTTAGACCAGATTTAACCACTTCCCAGTTGTTAATTCCAGCCAAACGTCCAGCTGAATCAGAATCATGGGCTTTTATCGACGGCCCCACTTTATGGTTTGGGCTACTCAGATAAGCGTCCCAAAAACGATCTGAAGAAAACCGAGCCGCATTTGTTACGAGAGTAGTTTTTACTCCTTTTTCTCGACAGATTCCGTTAAAAGCAATAAGTGGCTCCCACAGAGTTGGCTCCCCACCTATTATTAGGAGCTTCTTTATACCGAGATTACATATGATAGCGAGAATTCTCTCTGCAAGCCCCAAACTCATGGTCATTTCTGGCCTGAAGCTCTCTCCTCTGGCATAGCACCAACGGCAACGAAAATTGCAAGAACGATTGGTGGTAAGCCAAGCAACAGATGGTTTGACGTGTGACATGTAAGTCCCCCTTTTAAAAGAACGCTCTAATTATTCAAGTTACTCTTGTTTAAGAAGTTGTCAAGTATTAAAAATTTACGATCGATTAAGGGCTTAAATCCCCCACTACTTGCTTATCTTTTGTTGATGTGTTAGTATTGGCCAATTAGGCTTTTATGAAAGTCCTGTTTATATCAACCGATCTGATCGCGGGTAACCTGGCTTATCTGTTAAAACAAGAGGGGCATGAGGTTAAGCTTTTTATCGACTCCGAGCCACAGCGCGGAAATTTTTCTAATCTAGTTGAGAAGACTCACGATTGGGAGCAAGAGCTCTCGTGGGTTGGCAAAGATGGCCTGATTGTCTTCGACGACGTGGGCTATGGCCGTCGCCAAGACGAGCTCCGCGCGGAAGGGTATACTGTCTTTGGCGGCTGCGAGTTGGGCGACAAACTCGAGTCTGACCGCCAGCATGCTCAGGAGATCTTCGCTGAACATGGGATCAAAACTGTTCCGATCAAAAACTTTAAGGATATGACGGCGGCAATCCAGTTTATTAAAGAGAACAAAGACGCCTGGGTAATCAAACAAAACGGTCATGCTTCCAAAAGTCTCAACTACGTCCCCCACTTCGCTGATGGTCGGGACGTTTTAAATGTTTTGGAGAACTACAGTAAAAACGTAAAGTACCAAATGCGAACTGTTACTTTGCAAAAGAAGATTGAGGGAGTTGAGATTGGCGTTGCCCGTTATTTTAATGGTACTGATTGGGTTGGTCCAATCGAGATGAATGTGGAGTACAAGAAGTTCTTCCCCGGTGATTTGGGTCCCGCGACTAGCGAGATGGGCACCTTGGCCTGGTATGACGACAATGATACCGAGAACAAACTCTTTCAAGAGACCCTGGCCAAGCTTAAGCCCTATCTCCAAAAGATTGGTTACCGCGGTGACATTGATCTTGGTTGCATTGTTAATGAGACCGGCGCTTATCCGCTTGAGGCGACGCCACGATTTGGTTCCCCCATCGTCCATTTGCACAGCGAGATACACCAGTCCCCTTGGGGTGAGTTCCTGTTGGCAATCGCTAAGGGTGAGCCTTATAAGCTGAAGTGGCGTCGCGGCTACGGGATCGTAATTTTGGTCACGGTGCCCCCCTTCCCCTACAGCAAAAAATTACCCCACAACTCCTCATACGGCATTAATGTCTATTTTGACGATAAGTTTAAAAAGGAGGATCTTAAGCACGTGCACTTTGAGGAGGTTTCCTTACGTGCTGGCGATAACCAGTATTACATTTCCGATCACCGAGGTTACATTTTGTATTTAACCGGTATGGGACAGGCGGTAGATCAGGCTCAAAAGAAGGTCTATGATCTTGCTAAAAATATCCATATCCCAAAAATGTTTTACCGCAATGATATTGGTGACAAGTTTGAGGAAGAAAGTTACGACAAACTTCGTGAGTGGGGCTATCTATAATCCTCCCCTAACTTAAGAGCCGATCAGCCAGCCGCCGATTATTACTAGTACAATGGCGGCAATTTTTTGGATTAACTCGCGCTTGTTTAGTGACTCCTTAACGAACCAAGGGAGGAATAAGGTGAGGAGTAGCCCATAGATAAAAACAAAGAGCGGTTGGAGGCCGAGCACAGCCGAAACGATAGCAACGGGCGCCAGGAGGATGGCGTAGGAGGCAATAAAGTCACCCACGATAGTCAGGAGTTGGGTTAAAAAGATTAACCCAAAGATCTTGCCCCGCTTAATTTTTAATAAATCAATAAACTCGCGCCGGTACGAACGAATAATAATAAACAGCAAA
This sequence comes from uncultured Candidatus Saccharibacteria bacterium, assembly GCA_964591715.1. Taxonomy (GTDB): domain Bacteria; phylum Patescibacteriota; class Minisyncoccia; order Phycocordibacterales; family JACOZG01; genus CAZQDR01. Next base: position 26,886 of record CAZQDR010000008.1, read on the forward strand.
AGTCCGAAAGTGGTTTTGCCAACAAAGTCCCAGAAGATGGAAACGAGAAAGCCGGCTTCGACAGCAATAAGCTTAAAGATAACGGCATTAATAGCTAGCATTAGCGCCGAGGCAAACATAAATAATACCAGCCGGCGCTTAAACTTGAGGCGGCCTCGACGCTTTATCTCAAACGAAAGGATCATGGTGCCCACCACAATTAAAAGACAACCAAATAATTCAACGGCCGTTAGAGTCTCGCCTAAGATAAAGTAACCCAAAACAAATGCTAGTAAAGGAACAGTTTGGAAAAATGGTGTGACGACCGAGGCCTCCTCCTCCTGCAGAGCGTAGAGGTAAAAAAGGATGGCCAGAATGGTAAAAATACCGTTGACCGCCAATGCCAGGGCTTGGAGCCACGGCAAAAGCACATAAGAATTAGCTAGCCAGTAAATAATTGGTAAGGCCAGGATGTTGAAGACGGAAGAGATGATGACGATAGCGCCCACGCCATCATTTTTAAGATGATGGGAAATAAAATACTTATCGGTCTGATTAACGAGGGCGTATATTATTGGGGCCGCTAGGGTGATCCAAAACCAGGTCATGGCACAAGTTTAGCATAAAGACGGAAAAAGAGGCGATCGCAATGATCGCCTCTTGGTTGTTGCCCGTCGCATTGTCACATGCGGCGAATGCATCCGTCGTATTCCTCCCAGTTCACTCCGAGCATCTCGGCGTGAGCTCTCTCTACCTGGGTGGCCGCCTGGTGCTCCTTGTAATAAGGGGCTCGGGGGTCGTCACCGGGCTCGCTCAAGGGGTCGCGCGTCCCCGCCTTAATCTCCGCCTCAAACTCGAAGTCGAAGCGGTCAATGTCGGACTCGCTGACACCGCTCTCGACACACATCGAGAGTTCGACCAGTTCGTGGATCAGGATGAGCCGCTCCCACCGGGGATCCGGCATCTGGGAAATGCTGATTTGCCAGCATTCTGCCGCCTCGTCCCACCAGTAGTCACCTACTGTGGGGTAGCGCTGCTCTCTGTGTGGGATAACGTGAACGTTATAGTTCGCCCGCCGCTGCGCCTCGGTATATGCGGACATACTCAGCCCCTTTCAGTAAGGATTGATTAAATGAACTTGAAAACGGTACTCCTAAACAGTATCAGAAAATATAGAAATTGTCAATAGGTATTTGTCTCTGGGTAATTTAGGCCGCGTTTGACGAAATTAACTTCGAGCTGCTTTAACTCAAAGGCGTTTTTAAAATAATCAAGAATTAGGTCGTTGTTCATGCCGCTTTTGCAGGTGTAGACGTCAGCGGTCACGAATCCCCGTTTGGGAAAGGTGTGGATACTAATATGGCTTTCCGCAATCACCACTACTCCCGTCCAGCCACCAGGATCCTTAAGATCATTGGCCTCGGCAAAATAGATTTGGGGTTCCGCCAGCTTCTTCATCCCCAACTTCTCCGGCAACTCGTTTAAACAATTTAAAACCAAATCTCGATCATTTAGTTTCTCCTCATTACCACCGTAACCGTCAATCATCAAATGTTCACCAAAGTGTTTTTCCATGTCGATATTATAGCAACAGCTTGGTGGAAGTTAAATCCCCTCCCAATCCTCAAAAGCAAAAACCCTGCTCGGTGGGAGCAGGGCAATAATAAGGTGCCGGTTTATGGTTGGACTTTAACGCTTGGCCACTGTCGTGGGCTGCTCCAAGAGCGCGTTGCGGATTTTGATCGCAGCCTCATTGGTAGCAGCCATGGTGGCTTGGCCGATGGCGCTTGAGGCGACATTTACGCTGGTCTTGGTCTCACCAAAGCTAGTTTTGGAACTAGTACCACCGATGGTGGTAAAAGTACCTTGAGACTTACCAGAGCAGATGACTCGCCCGTTCTCCTGTCTAATGAGCCGGAAGTCGAAGGCGACCATGCCCACTCGCACGGTTTTGGTTACCGATTTGCTGCCCTTGATGGCATTAATCAAATGACCACTACCGTAAGGCAGCAGATTTAGAGCGGGATTGGGTCCGGAGCTCTTGCCCTCACCTGACACATCGGAAGTCTCATTGAACTCGGTGACGACACCCCTGATTACGAAGGGACCCTCTTCCCCTCGACCCAAACTTACCTCAACTTTGTTTGGATCGTGCGGGTCGGGATGGTATTCGACAATGCTAATGTTCCCGACCTGTTGGAAAGTGGAGATTAGTTGGGCCGCCACGCCTTGGCCAATTGGTCCGGGGTCAACCAGCTTGATGTCTCTCCCCGCACCGGCCGTAACGCCACTGGCTGCGGTTTCGAAGGGTAAGACCACGAGGACATAGTTTGGCCTGGTGGGGTCAGATGGGATATTGACCGGTTTGACCTCGGCCTGGATTTGACGCTCCGGCTCTGCCTGCACCGCCTCCCGATCAACTTGCGCCGAAATACTTTCGCCACTGCAACCAATCAGCAAAAGTGCAGACAAGGACACGATAACTAAAACGTACCAGCTCCTCATGATGTTCTCCCGCCTTGCGGCATTTAGAGTGGTGAGCTGTCGTCAGAACCTTTCGAGGTTCTAGTTTCTGTAAATTAAAGTATCACTTAAACCCCAAATTGTCTACCTAAATTTGACAGCTTATATTCCCTCAGATTTTAGTTCATCAAACAGAGATTTAGCTTTTTTGGAAAGTTTGGCGGGAGTTTTTACTATGACGTTTATTACCAACTCTCCGCGCTTGCCGGGTTTGATTACCACGCCCTTGTCGCGGATGTGCAATAGTTCGCCGTGAGAAATACCAGGCGGGATATTAACTTTAATTTTTCCGTCTAAAGTTTCCACCTCGTAATCCGCCCCTAAAACCGCATCCGAAAGTTTGACTGGCAAATCCATAATTAAATTGGCGCCGTCGCGCCGGAAGACTTTGTGCTTCTCGATATGGATTTTGATATACAAATCTCCCGAGACACCGCCCGGCATGGCCTCGCCCTGGTTGGATAGCCTAATCATCTCGCCACTATCAATTCCCGAAGGTACGACCACTTTAATTTCTTCAGCGCGATCACGGACACCGGCGCCCCTGCAGCTCGGACAGGGTGACTCCGGAACTTCGCCGCGACCGTTACAGGTGGGGCATTCGCGAGTGGTGCTAAAGGTACCGAGAAAGGATTGCCGGGTCTCGCGCAGGCGGCCCTTACCATTACAACTGGCACAGCTTTTGGTTTTAGTGCCAGCTTTTGCGCCTGTCCCCTGACAGGTCTCACAGACACCGACTTTGTTGATTAGGATTTGCCGCTGGGTACCAAAAACCGATTCGGAAAAGCTAATCTCAATCGCGACCGAGATGTCGCGCCCGCGCTTAGCGCGGGCGCCTCCCTGACCCCCGCCAAAGAACTCCGAGAAGATATCGCCAAAATCAAATTCGGCGCCGTTACCACCCCCATTAAAGCCGCTAAAATCAAACCCGCCAAAGCCGCCCGCTCCCGGGCCAGCCGAACCAAAAGCGTCATACTGTTGGCGCTTCTTCTCATCAGCGAGTGTCTGATACGCCTCATTGATCTCCTTAAACTTCGCCTCGTCACCACCTTTTTTGTCGGGGTGATATTTGTGGGCAAGCTTGTGGAAGGCCTTCTTAATTTCGTCCTTAGAGGCGCTTTTGGTGACGCCTAAGATGTCGTAATAATTTTTAGGCATTACCTTGTTCAGCGGCAGGTGGTGGCGTTGGTGGAGTTTGCTGATTTCCGCCCTCAGCGGATCCGCCCGGGGCGGACATTGCTTGCCCGATTTTTTGCATCTCGGTTGAGAGAGCCTCGGTCGCTTGTTTGAGAGCCGCGGTATCAGCGCCATCACGGAGCTTCTTTACTTCCGCAATCTTCTCCTCCACGCTGGCTTTAACTTCGGCCGGCACCTTGTCGCCAGCATCCTTCAATGATTTCTCCGCCGTGTAAACTAGTTGGTCGGCAATGTTGCGTGACTCGGCGCTCTCCTTCTTTAATCGATCCTCCTCGGCGTGCGCCTCGGCGTCGTGCTTCATCTTCTCAATATCGGCATCAGTTAAACCGGAGCGCGCCTCAATGCGGATAGATTGCTCTTTACCGCTTTGTTTGTCTTTGGCTTTAACATTAAGAATGCCGTTGGCGTCCACGTCAAAGGTTACTTCGATCTGCGGTAAGCCGCGAGGTGACGGTGGGATCCCATCTAAGATAAAGCGGCCGAGTGACTTGTTGTCGTTGGCCATCTGGCGCTCCCCCTGGACAATATGGATCTCAACGCTTGTTTGATTGTCGGCCGCGGTCGAAAAGATTTGCGATTTAGAAGCCGGGATGGTGGTGTTGCGCTCAATTAATTTGGTTGCGATACTGCCCATCGTTTCAATCCCAAGCGAGAGTGGGATAACATCCAAGAGTAAAACATCCTTAACATCACCCTGGAAGATGCCGGCCTGAATGGCGGCTCCGAGAGCGACAACCTCGTCGGGGTTAATCGAACGGTTGGGCTCTTTGCCGAAGAATTTTTTAACTGCCTCAATAATCGCAGGCATGCGAGTTTGGCCACCAACCAAAATTATTTCGTTGATGTCACCCACCTTTAATCCGGAAACCTCAACCGCACGCTTGGTGATCTCGATTGAACGATCAATATATTCCCGAGCCAACTCCTCTAATTGGCCGCGCGTCATCTTCATTGCTAAGTGGCGAGGACCGGAGGCGTCTGAAGTAATAAAGGGAATATTGATTTCGGTCTCAATAGTGGTCGAGAGCTCGTGCTTAGCCTTCTCGGCGGCCTCCTTTAAGCGCTGGAGCGCCAATTCGTCTTTCGTGATATCAATCCCCGACTCTTTTTTAAATTCATCACTGATCCACTTCATGATCTTCTGGTCGATATCCTCCCCGCCCATGTGTGAGTCGCCGTCGGTTGATTTAACGACAATGCTTTGGTCGCCCTCGGCGCCCGTAATTTCCAAAATGGAGATATCAAACGTACCGCCACCGAAGTCATAAACGGCAATCTGCTCATCCTTCTTTTTGTTAAAGCCATACGCCAGCGCCGCCGCTGTTGGTTCGTTGATGATACGGCGCACCTTAAAGCCGGCAATCTCACCGGCATTACGGGTGGCTTGGCGCTGCGAGTCATCGAAGTAGGCCGGCACCGTAATAACTGCCTCCTCAATCTTCTCACCCAACTTGGCTTCGGCATCCTTCTTTAATTTTTGTAAAATCATGGCCGAGATTTCTTCGGGGCGGAAGAATTTATCACCCATTTTAACCTTTACGCCACCATCGTCGGCGCGTTCCATGGCATAAGAAACCACCCCTTTGTCGCGCTGAATATTCGGGTCCTCAAACTTGTGACCCATCATGCGCTTGATGCCGTAAATAGTATTTTTGGGATTAGTGATTGCTTGACGTTTTGCCAGCAAACCAACCAAGCGCTCGCCCGTTTTAGAAGTCGCCACAATTGACGGCGTCGTGCGCACACCCTCCACGTTCTCAATGATACGCGGCTCGCCACCCTCAACATACGCCATTGCCGAGTTAGTTGTACCTAAATCAATTCCTAAAATTTTTGCCATAGTGTTTGCCTGCGACGCAGGTTTGATTAGTTTGTCTGATAATGTCCGACTTTGACCCGAGCCGGACGAATCACTTTGTCGTGCAATTGATACCCTTTTTGTACCACTTCTAGCACCATATTATCTTGATCCGGATTGTCGGTGTCAAGCGTGGCAATCGAGTCGTGACGGGATGGATCAAAGGGCTGACCTAGGGGATCAATTACTTCAACCTCGTGAGTCTTTAAAACGTTCTGGAGCTTTGTGTAAAGAAACTCAATCCCCTGGCGCCAATTACTGGAAACTGCTTCCCAAGCGGCTTTGTTACTCATGGCCATCTCAAAACCGTCGGCAACATCTACTAGCTCTAGGAGCAAATCTTGCTTCGCGTACTTTTGGGCTTGTTCCCGCAGCTTGGCCTCATCGCGCTTTAGGTTAACGTAATCTGCCTTCAAACGTTGGCTCATCTCTAAAAATTCCTGTCGTTCGGTTTGGCTCTGCTTTAGCTTGTCCCGCAATTTCTTAAGCGCCAGCTTGGGATTATCGGTATCCTCCTCGTCCTCAAACACAATCTCCTCCTCATCATTTTTATCGTGTTTATGAGTCATAATTATTTTAAGTCGAGAATATAGTAAGCTCCCAACGTGAATTTGTCAACGAGGGTTTCCTGCTCTAGTTTTGATCGGTTTTAAGCTTGCGGGGCGGCCTCGCTGGCCTCCGATTTGGCGGGCAAATCTTGGTCTAAACTGCCGTAGTGCTTACCGTCAGCGCAGTCGCAGGGCGTTAGTGCCGTGCCGTGTTTAGGGCAAGTTTCGGCCCCGCACACCCCCGGCTTGTCGCTTGTTCCCTTACAACCGCCATTACAAATATAGTGATGCATGAGCTCATTATAGCACAAAAAAACCGCCCCGTGATGGGGCGGTTTTGGAAAGCAATTAGCGCTTACTCCACTGTGGGCTCTTGCGGGCCTTTTTGAGACCGAACTTGCGGCGCTCTTTTGAGCGAGCATCGCGAGCCAGGAGGCCATCCTTCTTGAGTGCAGGCTTTAAAGCGGCGTCTGAAACGACGAGGGCGCGAGCAATCCCGTGCGAGACCGCCTCGGCTTGAGAGTGGATCCCACCACCATTTACCTTTACAGTCACGGAGTAGGCACCATCCATCTTTTGCGCCACGAGTGGACGCTTAACCAGACTTTGCAAAGTTAAGGTTGGGAAATAATTCGTGAGCGGTCGGTCATTGACCATAAACAGACCTTTGCTGCCCGCCGAGAGACGCACGCGAGCGACTGCCGTCTTGCGACGACCAACGGCCTCAATGTAATTGTTCGGTTTACTACTCATGAATGGTTAGGTTATTTAAAAGTTTAGAACGCAGTTTATTTGAGGGCAACATTCCCTTAACGGCCAAGCGCAATGGTTCCGCAAAGCCTTTCTTGGCAATCGTCTTTTCGAGACTCATCATGTTTAAGCCGCCCGGGTAACCGCTGTAGCGCTTGTACTCCTTCGAGACGAGCTTGCGGGGGTCAATCTTGAGTTGGGATGCATTAATGATGGAAACGGCGACATTCGGATCAATATGGCGCTCAAAGGTTGGCTTGTTTTTGCCGCGCAAAGCCATGGCCACTTCAGTCGCCACGCGACCGATCGTTCGGCCCTTTGCATCAATGGTAATGTTTGACTTGTTCATAAAATTAGACGAATTCGATTACGGCCATCTTGGCGCTGTCCGACTTGCGCGGCGCTAACTTGGTAATGCGGGTATAGCCGCCAGGTCGGGTAGCATAGCGGGGGCCAATTGTCGTAAAAAGCTCCTTGGCTCGGGCCTCGCTACCTAGGCTAGCAATGACGTCGCGACGAGCCGCTAGCGAGTTTGTACGGGCTTTGGTGACCAGTTTCTCGATGAACGGGCGCAACTCCTTGGCCTTAGCCTCGGTCGTGGTGATTTTACCGCGGGTGATCAACCCCTCTGCCAACGAGCGCAGCAAAGCCCCTCGCTGATTGCTGGACCGGCCGAACTTTCGATTGGCATTGTGGTGACGCATGGATGCTTATTTTAAGGAAATTCCAAAATTACTCAAGGCCTTTTTAATTTCATTGATCCCCTTCTCTCCTAAACCGGCAATCTCGCCGAGGTCCTCCTCGCGCTTGCGAGCCAGGCCGCCAACCGTGCGGATACCCTCAGCCGTCAGAGCTTTAACGGTGCGAGGTGACAAATCTAGGTCCTCAATCCGGGTCTTTAAGGCCTCACCTTGGTCGGCGCGCTCACCCTCGTTCTTTGACTCGCTAGCCTGTCCGGCCATAAGCTCATCGGCATCACTGATCGTGTCGCGGATCTCCTCTTTAAAGCCAACAATGGCGCGCAGCTGGGCAATCATAATCTCGATTGACTTCTCGAGCGCTTGGTGCGGGGTCAACGTACCGTCCGTCTCAATCGTTAAGCGCAAACGGTTATAGTCGGTCCGATCACCAACACGCATGTTCTCGACTTCGTAACTAACGCGGCTGATCGGCGTAAAGGCAGCATCAACATAAATGTGGCCAATTTCACTCTTGTCCTTCTGCAAGGTTTCCTTAGGGATATAACCGAGACCTTTCTCAATCGTCATCTCAACGTTGAGCGAAGCGCTCTTGTCGGTCAAAGTGGCAATGTGTTGATCCTTGTTTAAGATCTCGACTTGGCCGCCCGCCTCGATGTCGCCAGCCGTAACCTCCTTGGCGCCCTTAATATTGATACTAATGCGCTGTGGCTCATCCGTCGTCATGGTAAAGCGCACCTTCTTCAGATTCAAAATAATCATGATTGCGTCCTCCTTAACACCGGCGAGAGTCGAAAATTCGTGGCTCGCACCATCAATCTTAAGTGAGGTAATAGCGGTTCCAACTAGGGACGACAAAATAATGCGGCGGAGCGAATTACCAAGCGTGTAGCCGTAGCCCGGATGCAAGCCCTCGATCTCGTACACGCCGCGAGCCGCGTCTTCAGTGACGATTTTTGGCTTCGACGGGAGGATAATGGTGGGGTCAATCATAGTTATTTGTTATTGCGCGTTATTAAAATTTTTATACTCGACTATAAAATTCTAAAATTGAACCGAAATTGATGTCCGCTTCCGTCTCGCCGTATTGGGGTGAAGCCTTAACCGTTCCCTGCTTGGCGCCCTCATCGAAGATCACCCAAGCTGGCGCGTGGTACTGCTTCAATCGCTCTGCGAAATCCTTAAATAAACCGCTACCCTGGCTCTGCTTGCGAACGGCGATCACATCGCCAACTTTCACCTGGTATGAAGGGATATTCAA
>CAZQDR010000009.1:0-3015 GCA_964591715.1 uncultured Candidatus Saccharibacteria bacterium
GTCCTGTGCTCTACCAACTGAGCTATCCCGACGTAGCTTTATACTAATGAAAATCGGCGAGAAAGGCAAAAAATCGTGTCGCGGGGCTGGGAATTGCACCCAGGCCTGGAGGTTATGAGCCTCCCGAGTTACTACTTCTCTACCCCGCTATGCCGGAGAGTATAGCATGCACCACACCCGCATTCAAGCGTCAAAAACGCCAATCCCCTTACCAGTTAGGGTAGCTAGTAGTATCGAGCCAATCAGCCACCAAATTAGCAGCCGCCTGGTCTGAGTAGTAAACAATGGACCCGGGACTACTGGTAGCAGGTTGCCCACCATTTGCACCCCAAAGGCTCCTGGGAACGGAATTGTAATTGTTAATCGACTTATTAAAGCCAACGCGATAACGCTTGCGATCATCCGACACCCGATAATAAAAGCTAGTATAGTAACTCGGGTCATTGGGGTAAATCGCTAAAATTTTAGTCTCCAGTGGAATCGATTTAAGATACTTGGAAAGAGTGATGCCCGAACCATCATTGTAGCTTAGCCAATCATCTGGAGTAATGTCATTGGTATTACACTGGAAACAGAAGCCCTGGCGATCAACCTCGCCAACGGCTGGAGGCAAACCTGGATACAATCCTCGGTCAGAGTAATAAAGCTCCAAAGCATTGCGCACTTGATTCAGAACTTGCACGTGCTTAACATCATTAGCCTTCTCTCGGCTTTTACTTAATGACGCCAAGACCACGCTCGACAGCAGGGAGATAATCGAAATCACGACCAGAAGTTCGATTAAGGTAAAGCCTCGTTTGGTTGAATTATATTTAGTGGTCATGGTCTATACTAGTGACAAACACCATCAACGGTGTAGGTTCCATTATTCATGGCTGGCGCACTCACTATAAACAAACTGGGGTACTCTGTTTCGTTTAGATCAATCATCGAAGCTGGAAACGAGGAGATCTTCTCAACGCCAGCAACTTCAATTTTATAATCTTGTCTGTTGGCTGAAGGAAAGTACCAATAACCCATTAAGGTGCTTACGTCACGACCAGAAGGATCTTTCGGAAGAACCTTTAAGTAAGGATCTAAGTGTGTCCAATCTCCGGGGTTTTGAACATCAAAATATACTGCCGGGTCATTAAGAACACACCCCGGAAAATCAGTGCCAAGTCCGGGAGGATAAATATTGTTAGCCGCGCGATACAATTCTAATGCCTTTTGAACCTCTTTTAAGGTTTGAAGGCGCTTAATGTCTCTGGCTTTGGCTCGTGCCGTAGATAAAGATGCCAAAACCACACTAGACAGCAAAGCAATGATTGAAATAACAACGAGCAGTTCGATCAGGGTAAAACCCCTAGATTGGTGAGTTTTAAACATAGCTCAAGTATAACTCTCAATTAAATATAATGGAACTCCTCAAATACTTTGCGGTAACTCTCGAGAGCAATCCGCGCTTCGCGCTCGGTGAGACGATAATTGTGATCGTGAGCAATTTGATTGCGAATTTTGTGAGCATCCCAAGCGTCTTGCAGTGTGGTAAAGTCGCTCGGCTCAATGCTCTTTAGACGCTCGCCGAGATTGTTGCCCAAGTGGGGGTAAATATCGCGAATCAATTCATCAAGCATGGCGTCTGCCTCAATGATCGCCAGCTTCCACTCCGCCTCATTGTTTGAGTTTAAGCGCTCCATCACCTTCTCCCAGCGGGGATTTTTAAGAGCCGCGCTTACTCCAGCCACCAAGAGAGACTCAGCCTCTTCGGCATGAAGTTTGTCGTGTAGTTCACTGATGCGTCGTACCAGGTAAATAATGGCATACAGCAGTACTGGCACCGCCAGCGCCAACAAAATCCAAATAATTATCGCCAAGATTCTAAGCCAACCAAAAGAGTACTGCCCCATCAGCAGGTCATAAATCCATTGGAAAATGTATTCAAGATTTATCCACATAACTATATGGCGCGACCGGCATCAAATAGCCACGCCTCGTGAAAGTGCGGCGCGGTAAGCTGTAGCCCAAACGGCAGACCGCTGCTATCTTGACCCGACGGCACCGACAAGGCCGGCAAACCGGTTAAGTTAGCGGGAACAGTAAAGATATCCTCCAAATACATCTGCAAAGGATCGGCCGCCTTCTCCCCCACCTTGAAGGCGGTGGTTGGAGCGGTGGGCGTGGCAATCAAGTCAACCGACTTAAAGGCCTTAAAATAATCCTGCTTCAATAAACGCTGAACGGCTTTAGCTTGGCCATAATAAGCGTCGTAATAGCCAGCCGAGAGCACATAGGTCCCGAGCAAAATCCGACGGCGAACCTCTGGACCAAAGCCGGCGCCTCGCGTTTTAACATAATCCTCGAGCAAATTATCGCCCGCCACTTGTAAGCCGTAGCGCATCCCATCAAAACGTGCGAGATTAGTCGAACTCTCGGCGGGCATAATAATATAGTAACAAGCCAGCGAATATTTAATATTGGGCAAGCTAATCTCCTGTATCGTGTGACCAGCGGCGGCCAACTTTTTTAGTGTCTCCCGGAAATTGGCGAGCACCTCGGCATTAACACCCTCGGTTAAAAAGTGCTCGGGCACGCCAATGGTGTAAGTTTTTTTAGTCTCAACCTTCTGACCGGGCACACTGGTCGCATCCAGTGGATCTTGGCCTTTGATGGCGTTGTATAGGACTTCCGCATCAGTAATCGTGTGAGCAAAAGGACCAATTTGGTCGAGCGACGAGGCCATGGCCATGACCCCCGAGCGCGAGACGGTGCCATAAGTCGGCTTTAAGCCCACCACCCCACAAAAGCTGGCGGGCTGACGGATCGAGCCGCCGGTGTCTGATCCCAGCGCGCCAAGCGCCATCTCGGCGGCGACGGCGGCGGCGGAGCCGCCAGAGGAGCCGCGCGCGGCCCGAGTCGGGGGGCGGGGGGTGAGCCCGCTGCAGCGGGCCGGGGCTCACGCGGCGCGGGGCCGGCGGGGGGGGGGGGGGGCGGGGGCCGGCGGGCGGCGCCGGGGCGGGCTCGCCGCCCCCCGGG
>CAZQDR010000009.1:3025-5470 GCA_964591715.1 uncultured Candidatus Saccharibacteria bacterium
ATTAGCGGTCGGACCAAAAGCCGAGTTCTCGGTTGAACCTCCCATCGCAAATTCGTCCATGTTGGTCCGACCCACAAAAACGGCTCCTGCCGCTTTTAACTTAGCGATTACCGTCGCGTCATAGCTAGCATGATAGTCCGCCAAAATTTTAGAAGCGGAGGAGGCTACTCGTCCTTTAATTAAAATATTATCTTTAATCGCCAGTGGGATACCCGCTAGCGCGCCCGCCGTGCCAGCTTTAATTTTCTCATCAGCCGCCTTAGCCTGCTCTAGCACATCAGCAAAGACCTCCAAATAAACATTGAGGCCGGTATTTTTTTCTTCAATATTTTTTAAACACTCTTCGGCCAGGGCTACGGCCGTAACTTTACCCGACTTAAGTGCTGCCTGGGCTTCGGTAATCGTCATCATAAAATTTTCTTGACCTTCAAATAATCGCCCTCGCGGTCGGGCGCGGCCTCGAGTAACTCCTGGGTGTGCAAGCCAGGCGCCAACTCACAGGTATCCTCGCGCATAACGTTGACGGGCAAATAGTTATCTACCGCCGGATCAACCTCGTCGAGCTTAGCTTGCTTTAAGTCGGAAATATAACCCAAGATTGATTCGAGGTCGTGGGCTAACTTTTCCTTCTCCGCGGCTGGCACATCAAGACGAGCCAAGCGGGCGAGCTGGTCAACATCCTCAGGCGTAATCATGGCTCTAGCTTAGCATTATTTAAGCAGTTTTTGAAATTGTACTTCGTCTAAAATCGTCACCCCGAGTGCCTGTGCTTTGTCGTATTTGGAGCCAGGTTCCGCCCCAGCCACCAGGTAAGTGGTTTGCTTTGAGACCGCCGAACTAACCTCGCCGCCCAGCCGCTTAATGGCCGCCTTGGCCTCGTCGCGACTCATCGTCTCTAGTGTCCCTGTAAGGACAAAGCTTTGGCCCTTAAGCGGCCGCGCCGCGGCCGCTGACAACACCACCTTGGCAATTTTAACTTCGCGCAACAAATCCCGCAATAATTTTTTATTCTCCAGCTGGCGGAACCAGTCGTAAACCGAGGCGGCGACCACGCCACCGATCCCCTCAATCTTTTCTAACTCCTCTAGACCCGCCGCCGCAATCTTCTCAATTGTTTTAAAATGATTAGCCAAGTCTTCGGCCGTCTCCTCCCCCACCTGGCCAATCGAAAGCGCCACCAAAAACCGCGCCAAACTCACTTTTCGGCTCTGCTCAATTGCGGCGAGTAAATTATCGACTGACTTCTCCGCAAAACGGGGCAAGTTAAGCAGGTCACCGCGCTTTAAAGTAAAAATATCGGGGAAACTGGCAATCAATTGCGCCCCCAGTAGTTGATCAATTACTTTTGGTCCACAACCATCAATATCAAAAGCATGCTTGGACACAAAGTGGTAAAACTTACGTTTCAGCTGGGCAAAGGAATTTTTATTTACACAACGGTGAGCCGCTTGACCCGGCACCCGCTCCACCGCTCCGCCACACGCCTCTAAGTAAGTCGGGAAAACAAAAGGCTGCTCCTTCCCCGTTCGCAGTTCGGGTAAAACTTTTACAATATCCGGAATGATGTCACCCGCTTTTTGGATAATCACCGTATCGCCCACTCGCACATCCAGCCGTTTAATCTCGTCCTCGTTATGCAAAGTGGCCCGCGAAACCGTTGAGCCGTCCAAAAAGACCGGGCGCAAATGAGCGACGGGTGTTACCGTGCCCGTGCGGCCAACTTGGAAGGCAATATCTTCAACCACGGTCGTCGCTTCCTCGGCGCGAAACTTAAAGGCAACACCAAAACGCGGCGCCTTGCCGGTATAACCCAAACGCTCCTGGTCCGCGCGATCGTTAACCTTAATCACAATGCCGTCGAGATTGTAATCTAAACTTTCACGCTTCGGCTGCCACTCCTGCCAATACTTGATCACCTCCTCAATGTTGGCGCAGGCTCGGAAATGCGGATTAACTTTAAATCCCAGCGCCCCCAATTTTTGCAGCTCGGCAAATTGGGTTGCTGGCAAGGGAAAGTCGGCTTGGGACAAATCATAAATAAAATTATCCAAGCGGCGTTCAGCGACCATTTTAGGATCAAGCTGACGGATCGTCCCGGCCGCCATGTTGCGCGGGTTGGCAAAGGTTGGTTGCCCCGCTTTAGTGCGTTCCTCATTCAAAACAGCAAAGCGCTTTTTGCTCATCCAAATTTCGCCCTCAACAATCACATCCACCGGCGCCGTGAGAGTCAGCGGGATTGCCTCAATCGTCCGCACATTAGCCGTAACATCCTCACCCACCCGACCGTCACCGCGCGTGGCCGCCACCTTGAGCACTCCTTTGACGTAAGTTAAAACAATTTTAAAACCGTCGATTTTTAGTTCGGCCGTGTAGCTGGGCGCCCGACCTAAAAGCCGCGTCACTCGCGCATCATCCCCAGGATAGAAATAGTTCACACGGTGCGCC
>CAZQDR010000009.1:5480-7790 GCA_964591715.1 uncultured Candidatus Saccharibacteria bacterium
GTGATTTACTTTTTTAAATTCGGCCGATGGTTGCCCGGCCACGCGCTGACTAGGCGAATCCGCCGTAACCAGCTCCGGGAACTCGGCCTCTAGCTTAGCAAGCTCATCCTTAAGCGAATCAAGCGCTTCTTCAGAGATTGGCTCCTGGTTTAAGACGTGATATTGGTAGCGGTAGTCGTTGATGAGCTCCCGCAATTTGGCCGCTCGGCTCTTTAGGGCTGGCGACAACTCTCGTTTAGCCATAACAGTACTATCCTAGCAGGTTTAATAGGTGGTGGTAAGAGATCGCTCCACCACGCGGGGAGAGGGTGTTCCGCCATTATTAACCGCTACGGCGGTCGCACAATCAGTGTTGTAACCAAAGGAATCTATCGTGGTATAGCCACCACTACCCGGCCCATAGTCTGTTTTAGTGACTGTTACCAGAGCACACGTCTTTCGGGCAAGCGATAAACCTTGATCGTCGCGATAATCAACCTTAAATTTTGAGGTGTGAATAGCGCCACCAGCGGTGCGCTCAATGGCCGCTTCCGATCCAGTAGACGGGTTGGAACAAATAATTGTAAGGGGTTCGCTACCATCGTGAAATACTAACTGGTCATCATAGTAGCCAAACGGCCGATTATCTGGCGAGGGTTCCTGATTAGCAATAACGTTATGAGACAAATCCCAATAACGGGCGCAATCTAACCCCGCATCCGCCGCAGCAAAGGCCACAATTGATTCGCGCGCCACTTGCGACAAAATAATTTGCCGATAAGTAATGTTCATCAAGCTCAAACTAATCGTCAGTACAATACTGACCAACAAAACAGCGTAGAGAATAACGAAACCTTGGTTGGGTGAGGACTTGATCATTGGCGGGGCGAAATATGTTGAGTAAAGACAATGGTACGGGGAACATTTTTATTGGCCCAGTTCATGACGACTGTTACTTTTAGCTCGGTACTATTAGAGCTATCACTGCCCGACGGCAACATCGTTAAATAAACAGCTCGATTAAAGACGGGGCCCAGCGGCACAATACCGGCCGTACCAGCTTTAATGTAGCGCTGAACATTGCTGGTATTGTCGAACTGCAAGCTGCAAGCAGCATCCGTAATCAAACAGCCCCCCACCACTTCTCCTGTCACCGTATTAATACCACAGGCACCCAAACCGTTGGAGTCTGGCGTCGAGCAAGTGGCAGGCAAGGTGGCGAGCCACTCCGACCAGGTTTTGGGATTAGCGGGGTCACCAACGGCGGCATTACGACTACTTAAAATCGTCTCCATCGCCTCTTGGGCTAAATAGTTGGCCGCCAATTCATTTTGAATATACAAACCGTCAGAGATGCCGCGCGCGGCCAAAGCCAGTGGTCCCAGCACGCCAATAATTAAAATCGTAATCGCGACCAGTGTCTCGATGAGCGTAAAACCTTTTTGCTTGGAAAATTGAGGTGACATAAATTTAACGTTCGGCAACGGCCGTCTCGAGAGCAAAATAACTGGTTTGCTTACCGACCCGAGCATTACCGACTACCGTCATCACAATTCGACCAGCCGACTTGTCGGTATCATAGACCCAAAACTTTAACGATTCGATGGTTACGTCTTGGGAGGTAATAGGCACATCATTAAGCGTTATCCGGCCACTAGCTAATTTATATGTATAGGGAGTAGCCGAATAACCCGGGAGTGGATCTTTGGGTGAAATAAAGGCGATTGAGTTACCGGGCGAGGAACAGTTGTTAGGTGCCCCCACCACTCCGGCACAATTGTAAACCGCACCACGCTTCATCTTAATTACCATGCTATCAATGGCGTAGTTAACATTATCAATCGCCAGCTTAATCGCCTGGGCTTTTTGGTTGGCCGCATTGGCCGCCAGTAAGGCGCCCACAATAATCGTCGCTACAATGGCAAAGATCGAAACCGCCACCATGATCTCAATCAAAGTGAAACCGCGTTTTGAGTTGTTAACAATTTGAGACATTGGCAGGATTATAAGCAAAAATATGACCCGTCTTCCAAACACACACATAGCGTATCCCTCCCTTATTGTCACCTAACTTAATTTTAACATAATTAAGCGTGTCATCCTCGACGGCGCCCTTATAAAATTTTGCATCCGGATCAGGGCGATGAAAAACAATACTCAAATTGTTTGATTTTAAAGAAGCTTCCGTAGGATCAAGGATGTCAATAATGGTAACGGCCCCTCGGAACTCATAATTCTCGACCCGACTGTCATTGGCTGAAGAGTAGTACTTATTATTATCGTTATCGGCGTAGAAATTAAAATTATTTAAAGTCGAACCGGTAAAACTGG
>CAZQDR010000009.1:7800-25905 GCA_964591715.1 uncultured Candidatus Saccharibacteria bacterium
ATTAATACCGAAGGAAGGAAACTTGTTGGTGGCACCAGCAATTGAGGAGTATCCGCGTGTACCGACACTATACTCCTGGGCCTGGCGGATGGTGATAGCCACCTCTTGAGCAATCAGGTCGAGCGAGGTCTTGTCACGAAAGCCAGGAAAGTTACCCAGAACAACAGCGGTAATAATCATCATGATGGCCATCACCACCAACATCTCGATTAGAGTAAATCCAGCTTTAGTTTTAAAAGGTAAGAACATGTAGATGAAAAAAGAAAACCAAGAGCGTACCCAAAATAATAAACGGAGCGAATGGGATCTCACTCTTCATGGTAACAAATTTGAAATGATGGGACAATCGCGTAAAGGCAATTAAACCTAGGCCCACCGCGGCGCCAATCCAAAAAGCTAAAACAATCGCCGTTACACCCGGCCACAATCCAAGAAGTAAGCCCACGCCGATCGCGAGCTTGGCGTCACCAAAACCCATCCAGCGACCTTGAGAAACGAACCACAAGAACCAAAAAAAGCTGGCGAGAGCGGCGGCGGCAATTACGCCATCAACCACGATTGGCCAGTTAAACTCTCCCCCGCCCACCGGCCAGGCACGAAGTGCAAGTAACGCCAACGTCGCCGCCGCAAATCCAGCCACCAAACCGTCAGGAATGATGGTGTGACGCAAATCGTAAACCGCAATCACCACCAACAGACTCCAGATCACTGCCACTAAAATTGTCTGTAGCGGTGGGAGATGTTGCAACCAGATCCCCCAAAACAACAAACCGGTAGCTAGTTCCACCAGCGGATACTGGAGCGAGATGCCGCTGCCGCAATGGCGGCAGCGGCCCAGCTGAAAGAGATAGCTAAACAACGGCACCAGCTCGTACCAGCGGAGGGTGTTACCACAAGCGAGGCATTGCGACCGACCGTTTAAAGTAAAACCGGTATTGTACCGGTAAATAACCACATTTAAAAAACTGCCAATAATCAAACCGAGAATAAAAATAAATATGTCCACGAGGCCAATCATTACCCTAAGTGTAGCACGACCGAGCAGAGACCTATCCCCACCCCGCTTAACAAGGCACCTTCCTCGTGTTACGCTAGCACTATTAAATAATAATAAATATGGCCAGAGAAGCTTTTGCTGAAAATGAATCAACTCGTTTAGACCGTTTTATTAGATGGTGGCGGACAGCTAAGGCCTTACCATTTTTGCGAAACAAAAAGGTGGTCTGCGATCTGGGTTGTGGCCGAGACGGCACACTCCTTAAATCACTCGGATCAAGCTTAGAGCACGGCTGGGGCTTTGATTATGGGGTAAATGAGTCTGCCTCAACCTCAAACATCACCCTTAAAACGGTAGACGTTAGTGGACCCCTACCATTACCCGATAACTCCGTCGATGCCGCCAGCTCTTTAGCGGTCTTAGAACATGTGGATGACTACGAAACGTGCATTAAAGAAGCATGGCGAATTTTAAAACCCGGTGGCGTCTTCGTGGCAACGACTCCTCGACCACAAGGTCGAAGATTGCTCGAATGGTTAGGGCGAAATAAGTTAATCGATGGCCGCGAAATCGACGAGCACAAGCGATATTTTGATAAAACAATGCTAGTTCAAGCTTTTGAGAAAGCCGGATTTAAAAACATTAGTTACCAACCTTTCGAGTTTGGCTTCAACCAAGTAATCAGCGGTACTAAGTAATAAGCTAGTTCTTTTTCGGCGGACGTGGCGGCTGAACTAAATTGAAGTGAACAATGTGCCACAGCGCGGCTACACCGTCCTGCCAATTAATCTTTTTTCCCTCCTTGTAGGTTCGTCCGGAATAAGAAATGCCGATCTCAAAAACCCGCCAGCGTCCCTGGGCGATTCGCGCCGTCATTTCAACCTCAATACCAAATCGGGGTGACGAAAGCTGGGGTGTAATCACGTCTATCACCTCACGAGTAAAAGCTTTGTAACCCGTCTCAATATCGGTGAGATTTAGATTAGTAAAAACATTGGAAACGAAAGTAATAAATCGATTCGCCAAGTAATGATGGAAGTATAGGACTCGCTTTGGTTCAGGCGAGGTAAAGCGTGAACCATAAACAACGTCAGCCACCCCCTCAACAATCGGGGCCAAGAGGTGGGGGTAATCGATTGGGTTATATTCGAGATCGGCGTCTTGAATTAAAACTATGTCTCCAGTTGAGGCTTTAAACCCCGCTATTAATGCCGCGCCCTTGCCCTGATTTGGCGACTGGACGATCAGTTTAATGCCCCGCCCGTAGCTCCGCACCTTTTCGACAGTATTGTCCTTGGAACCGTCATCAACCACAATAATCTCCTTCTCTAAATCATAAGTATTTGCCGCCTCAACTCGCGCCAATACCGCTTGGATCGTGGCCGACTCATTATAAGCAGGGATAATAATTGAAATTTTTTGTTGACTCATTTAATTTTTATTTAACCCCGAAAATAAAATAGGTCGAGGTTGCGGTCCCTTGTAGTATTTTAAAATTTCCAGAGCCTTCTAATAATGCATTTAATCGTCCAAAGGATCGAGATGTAACAATATAAGTTGAGCCTAACTTTTCCGTTATCACTTTTACAGCCTGCTGCCCCTGGCTCTTATACCACACTTCTGAACCTTTTTCAGTTTTAAGAGCCAACCGTTGCGCCGCCTCTAACTCTGGACATCTTTCTTGATCGCATACAAATCCATGAAGGCTCAAGTTTGACCATAGCCAGTATAAGCTTGGATTATATGTGTACGAGAAACGAGGTTCCAGACCAGTTAGGTAATTTAATTGTGGACTGACATAGTATAATTGAGGAAACCAACTCCACTCCGGGTTGAAAACCACTTCTCCAGGCTTGGCATTTTTATTCAACCACTCCCCAACCTGACTAAACTCGGTCGTTGATGCGCCACGAGATAACATCGATTGAAGAAATAGCATATTACACACAACCAAATACATGATCGTAATTGCCATACCAATCCTCAAGCCGCGGAGTATAATTTTATTTGGGGATGATAAAGTCTGGAATATGGCATCTCCCGCGAGCACCAAGTAGGTGGCAGCAAAGAAGGTAAAGTAGTCGCCAAAGCGGGCGCTAATTAAAACTGTGCCTAATAATAGCCCTAGCGAAATAAACAAGAGGGACAATCTCACCGTTTGATTTTTTGTCATTGGATCAATCTCCGATAGAGCGTACCAGCGCCTTACAGCATAACGATAAATATCAACAGCAGCTGATGTCACAAAGAAAACCAAAACCAACATACCCGCTTGTAAGAAATTAAAAAAATCAATCGAGTATAATTCCCCACCTTCTGGGAGATTAACCTTTTTCCCTAAGATTGTTTCAACATAAACACCAAAGATTATCTCCTTCATATAAAGATAGACGCCCGGCGCTATCAAATAGCAAAATATGATTGAAGCAACAGTGCCCCCAACAGCGGCGAAAAGACTTTTACGATCGGCTGGTTTACCACTAATTGCTTCAAAAATGTAATAAATGAAAGCTATCCCAAAAGGGAAATAAAAAGTGGCGGTATGCCAAAAAAAATAAATCGCACCGAGAAAAAAGACTCCCCAATATTTCTTTTCTTTAAGAAATACTAAAAATAATAGCAAAAGGGCAGGGGCAAAAGCGTATGGCCGCGAAAGAAATAACCGCCAAATAGCACTTGTACTCGTTAGAGACAAAACAGCGATTGTCCAGACAAAGGGGCGTTGAACTTTAAATCGGTCTAAACTCCAATAAAGGATAGTGAAACTAAGTGCGACCATTATGGCGGCGTAAAGTTTAATCCCTAGGGCTAGTGGCTGGATATAAGTAAAAGGTAAAATCAATAAATAGAAAATGAAATTGTAGTATACATAATACTCATTACCCTGAGCCATTTTGGACAAGTAAATAGATTTAAAATCTGAGAATGAATTAAATAAACCATTCTCCCTAATCTGCTCAGCAAAACGAAAGTGAAAGAAATGATCATCGCCACTAGATAAGGTGTTAACTGAAAAATATACCCAGCAAAAAACTGCCAGGAAAAAGGTAAAAACGAGCAATACTCTTAAATGGGCTCTATTGGTTAGATAAGTACTGAGCCAGATCATGATGTTTTGTGAAGTCATTTAATCATGAGTTCATAAAAAAAACAACAAAAAAACCGCTTTTAAACGGTTTTTTTGTGTAAAACAAGTTAAATTGGGTCTACAGAGCAACAGACAAGCAGCTGTTTACAGCGTTGCTGTTACCAGCATAGTTACCTTGCGTATTGGCATACTGAGCGGCATTGATCGTTCCGGCGTAGCCAGTCGAATCAACACAATAGTATGTTGCGCTTGACAACTCACTGGTGTTTACAGCAACAGTCCAAGCGCCAGCGCCAGACTTAGTTGCACACTTAATGTTTGCCGTTGCAACTCCCTGACTACTTACAGCACTTAACAAACTCGTTAAGTCCCCAGTTGCAGTACCATTACAGAGCGTAGTTGAATACGTACCACCAGTACCTACTCCTAGTTCAGCAGAGGATCGCATTGAGGTCAAGCTACCTTGAGCCGAAGCGAGTTTTGCCTTGTTACGAGCACTTGAGAGAGACGTGAGCACGATACCTGACAGAATACCGATGATGGCAATAACCACCAACAATTCGATCAAGGTAAAACCTTTCTTATTCATTTATTGTATATACAATTTGATAATACTTATTTTCGACCAACTTTTGGTAAAGTTGTTATGCATTGATTATATAACGGCTGAGCCATAGTTCAAAGCCTAGCCCTACTATGCTGTGGATAAGCTGTAACGTTAGACCCCTGAGGCGACGTTATAAATAGGCACCAAAACAGAGGTGAGCAGGACTCCCACGCCCAAACCCAAGAAGACGATCATCGCTGGTTCAATCAAATCAACGATAGTGTCAACGGCATTGTAAACCTCGCGCGTATAAAAACGAGACAATGTTTCCAAAATAAAGCCAAGCTTGCCAGTCTCCTCACCAACTTTAATCATCTGGATCATGATTGAGGGAATTTCCGGATGTTTGTAGAGAATCGCTGAAATCGCAGAACCAGTTTTTACGCCGTTTGAAGTTTCGCGCAAAATATTTTTGTAAACATCGTTACCTACCACATCAGCGGTAATGTCGAGAGCTCGGACCATGGGGATGCCGGAGGTTAACATCGTGCTTAAGTTATCGGCAATGCGCGAGAGGTAGAGCTTTTGGTATAAAATTTTGATTACCGGCACCGTAAGTTTGAGGTGAGCCAAGTTAAGCTGTCCCGACTCGGTGCGTAAATAGCGATAGAGGAAGAAGCAGGCCGCCAAGAAGATAAAGAGCAATATAATGCCGTAATTGACCATAAAATCACTCGCCCCAAGCACAATTTTGGTATAAATCGGGATTTCTTGGCCAGTGTCCTTTAAAATTGCCGAGAGTTTGGGGATAACGTAGACCATCATCAAAATCATCACAATCACGAAAGAACCAATGACGAAAGCCGGGTAAATGAGGGCGTTGCGCGCCTTAGAGACTAGCTCGTTAGAGCGCTCCAAATAGGCCGCCAAATAGTTAAAGGACTCCGAAATCTTACCCGATTCCTCACCGGCCCGGACCATGTTGACGTAAAAGTCCGAGAAAACAGTGGGATGCTTAGCCAAAGCAGCCGAGATAAGCACGCCAGAGTTAAGATCATCTGTCACTGTCGTTAAAATCTTGCGCAGGCGTGGTGTCTCGGCCTCGGCCGCCAACAACCTGAAGGTGGAGAGAGCCGAGACCTTGGCCTCGAACATGGTCGAGATTTGGCGAGAGAGGAAGACGACTTGCTTCATCTTCACCCCACTGCCAAACGACAAAGTGCGCTCCAAAAAGGTCTCCTCGTCGGCTGACTTAATATCTAAAATCAGTAAGCCCCGGCGCTGGAGCGACGCGATCGCCAAATCAAGGCTAGGTGCGTCTAAAACACCCTGCTCCTTATTCCCCTCTTTGGTGGTGGCTTTAAATTTGAAAATCATTGTTAGAGCATGCGATCAAGCGCTTTGGGATTTAGTGAGTAACGGTAGGCTGTCTCCTGCGTAATTTCGCCGCTACGCACAAACTCGGCCAAAGAGTGATTGAGGTTGACCATCCCTTCGTCCGAGCCAGTCTCAATCACCACGTCAATTTCCGCCGTGCGGGCCTCACGAATAAGGTTAGCGACGGCATTGTTGTTGATTAAGAGCTCAAACACCGGTACCAAGCCACCCGAGACGCGGGGCACCAGGCGCTGAGAGAAAATACCGATCAAACTGCCGGCCAACTGAACGCGAATTTGATTTTGCTGATTGCCCGGGAAGGAGTCGATGATACGGTCAATGGTCTGAGCGGCGCTGTTGGTGTGTAAGGTGGAGAAGATTAAGTGGCCCGTTTCGGCCGCGGTAACTGCGGTAGCGATTGTTTCGGAACTCCGCATCTCACCAATCATACCGACGTTTACATCCTGACGGAACATAGAGCGCAGCGCCTGAGGGAAATCCATCG
This sequence comes from uncultured Candidatus Saccharibacteria bacterium, assembly GCA_964591715.1. Lineage (GTDB taxonomy): Bacteria > Patescibacteriota > Minisyncoccia > Phycocordibacterales > JACOZG01 > CAZQDR01. The sequence goes on from CAZQDR010000009.1 coordinate 14,315, forward strand.
TATCAAAACGCACCTCGCGCTGGTCAATAATTGATTTATCACCAGTAAACAAATATTCGATGGGATCCTCAATGGTAATAATGTGCTCGGCGCGCTCAGTGTTAATCATTTGGACGAGTGAAGCGAGGGTGGTGGACTTACCCTGACCAACCGGCCCCACCACGAGGAAGAAGCCCTGCTTGCGGCGGGCGAAGTCAGCCAGTCGAGGGGGCCGGTTTAACTCTTCCAGAGTTTTAATTTTGTTCGGGATCAGGCGGAAGGCAATACCCACATTCCCCCGCTGGAAGAAGGCATTACCGCGGAAGCGGTTGCCATCCTCACCCGTAAAGGCGAAGTCCAGCTCACGATCTTTAAAAAAGATTTCTTTGTTCTCCTCGGTTAAAATTTCGGTAATCAAGCCCTCGGTGTCTTTGGGGGTTAAAACCGCTTTGCGCACGACAGGGATCAGGTCACCGGAGACGCGAATGGTTGGATTGCGACCGGCTGTTAAGTGCAAATCAGAGGCACCCTCTTTGGCCACAATCGCTACCAAATCTGCTAGTTCGCGTTTATAGTCCATTATGATTTTGGTTTAACTTTATGCTCGACAATGTCGATCGTTTTAGCCACCACCTCTGACGGCGTCGCCGAAGCCTTAATAATATAGCCATCCACTCCGAGAGATAGACCTTTGTCGATATCCTCCTTCTGACCGAGATTAGAGAGGACGATAATCGCTGAATCTGTGTGAATCCCCTTGTCCATCATTTTGGAGATAAGTTGGAAGCCGTCCATTTTGGGCATTAAAATATCTACCAAATAAACATCGGCTCGCAGACCGGCCTCCAACTTCTCCCAAGCTTCTTCACCATTTGACGCGGTAGTAATTTCAAACTTATGCTCGCCAAATTTAATCGAGTACATATCGAGCAAAAATTTGTCGTCATCAACAATTAAGATTTTGTACATGTCATTAGTATATTACAACTTCGCCACTTCTTCAAAGGCAATTTGACCAGCCAAAGCCTTAATCAGAGCATCCTCCTTCATCGTCAATAAGCCCTTCTCGCGTGCCACCTTATAAATATCCTCTTCGGTTGGAGTAGACAAGAGAACTTTCTCAAAATCACGGTCCATTTCCATAATTTCAAACACGGCCATACGTCCCCGGGTACCACCCGGACAAGTTGGCGAATCCTTAGGCCGGTAAACATGGCTCGGCAAAATAATCTTCTCCTTGGCCTTGGGTGGGATTTCCTCCATATACTTATCAACCATGGCTCGGATCGCCCCGTCGAGCGGAATCTCCTCCTTGGAGTCCTCACACAAAAGCGGCACCAAACGTTGAGCAATCGCCATAATCAAGACGGCGGCGATCAAATATGGGTCAACGCCCATATCAATCAGACGCGGAATAACGCCGGCGGTATTGTTGGTGTGGAGAGTGGAGAGTACCAAGTGACCAGTGAGGGCGGCCTGAATCGCCAGTTTGGCTGTCTCGGAATCACGAATTTCACCAACCATGATAATGTCTGGATCCTGACGCAAGATACTGCGCAAACCGTTGGCGAAGGTGTAATTAATTTCGGGCCGAACTTGCGACTGACTCACTCCCTCAATCGAGTATTCCACTGGATCCTCGAGACTGATCACATTGTTCTTCTCTCGATCAAGGCGCTGCAACATACCGTAAAGGGTAGTCGTTTTACCGGAGCCAGTCGGACCAGTCACCAAGATCATTCCGTACGGCCGATTAACCGCGCGCTCAATGGCGGCCATATTCTCAGCACTTAAGCCAGTTTTATTGAGATTGAGTTTCGTCTTATCCGGATCAAGGATACGAATAACGACCTTTTCACCATAGTAGGTTGGCAAAGTGGAAACACGGAAGTCGATCTTGCGACCCTCGATCCGGGCTGAGAAGCGTCCGTCCTGGGGCTTGCGACGCTCATCCAGCTTCATATTGGTCAAAATTTTGATACGCGCCACTACGGCATCAAGTACGGTTTTGGGCAGAAAGATCGAGGTATAAAGCACGCCGTCAACGCGGAAGCGGACCTTAATATTCTCCGGCCCCGGTTCAATGTGGATATCGGAAGCGTTACCAGACGAGGCGTGCTGGAGAATAACGGCCACAATTTTAGTCACCGGTGCATCCTCAACAATTTTTACGTCTTCGGCCTTCGCCTTCTTGTCGGCCGTCGCCACCTGACCGGGCTGCTTTTTCTCTTCCTCCTGAATTTCTAAATCAAGGTCGGAGAGCGCCTTGGTCACCTGACTGGTTAAACCCTCGTAGGTTTTAATTACTTCATCAAAATCGGCCTGACTAATTGAAAATATTTTAAACGGCAGGCCGATTTTAGAGGCAATAAATTGGAGCGCATCACGCGCGTCAATATTGTTGGGATCGAGCATCCCTACCTCGAGCACCCCGTCTTGAACCCGCAAGGGAATGAAGTGGTAGTAAGTGGCCGAACTTTTAGGAATAAACTTAAGAATCTCGAGAGGAATTTTCTCTCCAGGTTGGAGCGTGGCCACTGGGATTTCTACCGAGGTATCCATATTTAGTTATTACCGGCCTGGAACGGTATTGCGGGCCGCTGGAGCCGTCGTGGTGGCAACCGGCCGGGTGGTGGTGCCACCCGTTGTAAAGACACTGTTGCCGCCACGATCAACAGAGCCGATGGGAGCAAAAGGATTGACCCGACCTGGGGTTTGCTCACCCAGTTGAGTCGTAAAGTCCTTAAGTTGACTGGCTTTAATATACTCAAAAACTTCAGTTTTAAACTCAATACTCTTCAAACTACGAAGAATGCGCAGAAAGTCATCGCTAGCGTCGGCCGTTTTGGCCGCGTCACTGGCGGAGGTGGCCACCAAACCACTGGCGGGCAATGCTCCAGTTGAGCTAGCTGGCCGTAAGTAGCGGTAACCAAAGAAGGCGGCCACAATCACCACTACCGAGATCAAGATATTAATTAGAGTTTTGTTGCCAGTCATATTATTTAAGCCAATAGGTTTGAATTTCGACCTGGTAAGTGTTTTTGGTCCCCTCGACAGGCGCAGCGGTAAAGTTTACTGAAGAAATGTCGACCAGACGCAAACTGTGGGCCAAGTCATTAAGGAAGGACTTGAAAACTTGGTAATCTCCCGAGACACTGAAGCTCAAGGTTACAGCGGCCTGCTCGGCGTGATCACGGTCGCGTGCCACGGCATCAACCTCTTTCTCCTCGGTAGTCTTGATTTGGGGGTTAGCCAACCTCATCCCGTAAGGCTTGGCGATATTGTTGATATCAATAATCAGCCGAACGTTGTCATCATCATCCGGCAACAGCTTATTGAGGCTCTCGAGATCGAGCGGATCCATCGAGTTAAGCTGCTCCAATAGTGTTTGTTGAACCTCGCGCAGCTTTTTGGCGTTGTCTAGCCCCTCGTTTAAGGCGGCTTGGCGAACCCGTAAGGCATCAATCGAGGCGAAAAGCGGATTGGTAAACTTTAAGAAGAGACCAACCGACACAATAATTATTAACAATGGGGCAATGAGTCGCATCATATGTTTAAAGTTTTAGCATAAGCGGTAATCCCCGTCTCTGGCACAATAGTTAGTTTAAAGCTGACATTTCCCTGGGGATCAAGATTTAAGTCGGAGAAAATAAAACTTTGGATCCGAGTTTTCTCGCTCGAGAAAACCTTAGTCTGGACGGCGATATCCTCGTAACTGGTGGCTTGACCAGTAATACTCACCGCCTTAGCGGTATAGGAAAAGTTGGTATAACGAACGGTTGGCAAAGTGAGATCCTCTAAGAGAGTGAACAGGGGCAAAATGCTAATGTGCTTGTTGATCAAATTCTCCGCAATACGAAGCTTGTGATCGAGGCGTTGAAAAGATAAAATCGTCGACTGATCGAGGTTTTTGCGCTCTACTTTAACACTCTCGTCTAAAGTCACCACCCTTTTCTCTAGCAATTGCTTATAAAAATAAGAGCCCCCAAGTAACACAACCGAAATAAAGAGAATAACAATCGAGATAACCAAGAGTAATCCTGTTGGCCGCACCATCGCCCGACCAGGTTTATCCAAAACCCGTTTTGGAATGAACGATGTTGGCATCTGAGGTTCCATACGATTTTTATTATATCACAGCTTAGTCTAAAGTTTGCAAATGGCGCAGAGCCAAACCAATCGAAACCGCAAAACCCGGACCCGCCTCGGCTAAAATGTTTTGCAAAAAGGCCGGGGCTTCCACTTTCTCAAACGGTTTACCTAAAAGCACTGGCACTTCGAAGCTTTTGCTGGCGACATCAAGCAACCCGCGCAAGAGCGAACCGCCACCAATCAAAATAATCTTATTAACCGAGCGGCGCTGCTTGGTCTGGTATGAACTTAGCACCTTGTTCACTTCGGAAAAAATATACTCGACAATGTTACTGACCGTTGGCGTCACCTCCTTACCATCATAACGCTCCACCAAGCCAACTTTGCGCTTTATCTCCTCCGCCTTAGCAAAATCCACCCCCAAAGCGCGCGACAAAGCGATACTAATATCTTGCGAACCCTTCGGAATAGTGTGGGAGAGCCGAACGATGCCATAATCAACAATTGCCATCTTGGTAGAACCCGCACCCATATCTAAAATAACGGTTGGGGCCATATCACCCGAGTAAACCGAGCGAATCGCGCTAAAAGTTTCGATTTCGAAGAAGGCTGGCTGCACCGCAAGCGTCTGCGACAAGTCTTGATACTGATTAATGATGCTGTTGTGGATCGCCACCACCAGAACTTCGAGCGTGTTTTTGGCCGGTTCGGCAGCATTAGCATTCGCTGGTGTCGGGATAACCCACCAATCAAGCGCCACCTCGGCAATGGGAACGGGAATATACTTGCGGGCCTCAATCGGGATCACTTTGGCCAGCATTTCCTTCGAGACTTTAGGAATCTCGATGATCATGAGTAGCGATGAGGAGAGCGGGATGGAGACCGAGGCTTGCGTGGTGGTGACATTGGCCTCGCGAAAAAGGTCTTTCAACATTTCCACTGTTTTGTCGGGCGTCAAAATCGCCGCCTGACCAACAGATAAGTCGCGATACGGACCAGTCGCAATCTCGCCGTAGGTTTCTAAAATTGCTTTGCCCTTCTCACGACGCAACTGGATGACTTTAACTGACGAGGTACCAATATCAATACCGATGACGTGAGTATTGCTCGGCTTCCACAGACCGAACTTGCGAAAGTTTAAGAAATTCTCTAAAGGATTAGCCATGAATGTACAATGGGAGTATTGTTAGTATAGCACACATGACGCTCAATACTATTTGGCGATCAGTGCTTAACTTCATCTTACCGGCGCGCTGCGTTGGTTGTCGCGCTACCGGTGATTATCTTTGCTTAAATTGTCTCTCGCTGCTCCCACCGCCGATCGATCGGGGTTCGGAAAGTGTCATTTCCCTTTTTGATTATGATGATACGCGGGTAAAAAAATTAATTTGGCGCCTCAAGTATCATGGTCGAACCGCGCTTGCGGAGCCGCTCGGCGCCTTGATGCACGAGGGTTTGCTTAATCTTCTCTCGGACTGGCAGGCCTATCACCCAGGCAGCTCGGAACGCTGGCTGGTAATGCCGATCCCCCTCTCACCTGCGCGTGCTCGTCGGCGCGGTTACAATCAGGCCGAAAAATTAGCCCGCTATTTAGTGGCCGGACATTTAGATCTCTACGAATCAGAGACAAGCTCGCTAATTAAAATAAGAGAAACGGCGACCCAGGTCTCGGTCCGCGACCGCGCCAAACGATTAAAAAATTTGCAGGGCGCTTTTGCGGTCATTAAGCCCGAACGAGTGAGCGGGCGCCGGATTATTTTGGTCGACGATGTCACCACGACGGGCGCGACCATGGCTGAGGCGCGCCGCATACTTAAGGCGGCCGGCGCCCGCGCCGTTCTCGGGGTCACTATCGCCCACGGCTAGACTCTTTTTTTGCTCATGCTAGTCTTAATCTAGACTGCACCCTATCGTCCTTATTGATCATCTCCTCCGCACCCACCACTTGTCGCACCTCCTCCGGTCGACTCGTGGTGGGTCTTTTTTTTACCACAAGACAAGAAGGACCAAGAAGCTGGCGGTAAACAGCGCAAAAACCCCAATTGTTGTTAGTAAAAGTTTAACCGCCGCCGACTTATCACCATCCACGTACAAGCGGATCGGTTGGTAAAAGAAGATGAAGCTCATCAGGGAGGCTGAGAGGACTAAAAGCGAGAGCATCGCGATCGGCGCCATCACCGTGTCGACCGGTCCCACCCAGTGCTCGGCGTTAAACATCAAACTGGAAATTAACACAATGTAGGCTGCGGCCCCCAGGGCGTTTAGCCAAGCGTTTTTGGTCATATAAATAAGTATAACCTGCCAAGCGGCTAAATTGTTCTAACTCAAGTGAAAACTAAGCTTTTAGCAGAGCGAGGATCTTCTCACCTCTTTCTTCAACCGTCAGCTCATTGGAGGAGAGGGTTAGCAGATTAGGCTTCTTCATTTTAAAGTAATCCTCGTTGCGCTCGACCATAGCCTCGATTGTCGTAAAGCTCAACTTCTTTTCTTTAGCTTTGGCTTGGACAACCCGGTCTTTAAACCGTTCCACTAAGGTGTCGGGATTAGCCTCAATGTTTATCTCGAAAAAGCGAGCGCCATGCTTTTGAGCCAAGACCTCGTAGTTCTTCCAGAGCTCTTTTTGAATCGTCCGGTTACCCTCCACCACCAGCGACAGGCCAGCTTCCAACGCCATGGTGGCCAAATCTAAAACCATCTGGTTTGGGAGTAAAGGATATTTGGCGGTCGTGAAGTCCGAGATTAAAAACTTAACCTTATCAATGCTCACCCGAAAGAGGCCGGGCAATTTATCCATCAGGTATTTAGCCGTTACGCTTTTGCCAGCGCAGACCGGTCCATAAATTATAAGCACGAAGGGCTTCATGGGAGTTTAGACTAGCGGAGAGTGTGGGATTCGAACCCACGGTCCCGGTAAAGGGACACCTCGTTAGCAGTGAGGCGCTTTCGACCACTCAGCCAACTCTCCAGGTAGCCCTAAACTACCATATTTTAAGGGACTAGCAAAATAAGTTGGCAAGCCACCAAGCAGGGTATATTCTATTAGCCAGAGCTCTTTCAAGGAGAAAACAATGCTCAAGCCCGGCGACATTGTTACCGACCGCAATCGCCAATCCCGTTTTTATAAAGAACAAGGCCAGGTACAGAGCGTCCAACTTCGCTTCTGGGAACCGCCCGAAGTTTTGGTCTTGTTCCCCGTGTGGGCCCGCCAAAGAGCCCTATGGTTTGATGACGGAGATGATGAGTGCTTCCTTTGCCAGCCCGAGGAGTTGCGGCTTGACCAAGACTGGCAGCCGGAGGTTTACGCCAACCGCTACTTCGGAGGGCGCTGGCACAGCGTGTCCACTCCATTGAAACCGCTCGACCCCAGCGCCCTCTGCCGGGTCGAGGGGTGTCCTCAAGGCCAGCGGTTCCGGGTCTGGATTAATATCTGGGGCAGCGTCTATGAGGTCTTCCTTTGCGCGGTCCATGCTCGGCACTATCGCCATTTTAGCTGCATGGACTCCTTCCCTTTCCGCGGCCGCATCTCGGCTTAAATCTCATCAGCCGGGCCAAACTGGCTCACTCACCGAGTGGGCCAGTTTTTCATTTTCTACCCCTGGGCGCTCCCGCTAAGCTTGCCCCCTAGCTAAAATAGCCGAAAGGCCGTATAATAGCGGGCACGGGTTTTAACAATTAATATAAACCAATATGCCAAAAGCCAATTCAGCTTTTATGAAGCCAATGAACGTAAGTGAGGAGTTAGCGGCTGTTGTCGGTCAGGGTCCTATGCCTCGTTCGGAAGTAGTAAAGAAAATCTGGGTTTACATCAAGAAGAATAATCTCCAGGACGAGCAGAACAAGCGAAACATCAACGCTGACGAGAATTTATTGAAAGTTTTTGATGGCAAGAAGACGGTTTCGATGTTTGAGATGACCAAGCTGGTCTCCAAGCACCTGTCATAATTTTTTTTGGTCTAAAAGTTAAAGGCCCCTCGTTAGGGGCCTTTTTGGTGTCTTCAATTTGGACCCTTCAATCCAGCACCAGAAGAGTGTCGGGGACTTGGTAAACTAGGGGGCAGCAAAGGTTTGGGTCAACCCCCTCCCCCTCAATCGCGGATGAAGCCAGCGCCGTAGCCAGAACATTTCCGGCTATTATCCCACCCAACCCCCTTGCCGTTGCCCCGAATCTCAGAGTTTCACCTGAGCCATCCGAAGCAACAACTTCATAAAACCGTGCCATGGGACCATCCTTTCCAAGGAACCATTTCCTGAAGGTTATACTATGCCTTTTACCAAACACCGGCAAGGCTTGGCTTGCGGGTGTTCGTGTTTAGGAAAGGTATTTTTTCTTTTTTAGCTTCTCGGGCAGCAAATCTTCTTTCGTATACTTCTCATATCCTCCACCATAGCCTAAATTTTTCATTAACTTCGTCGGGGCGTTCCGGAGCTTAAGGGGAATGGGCAAATTGCCAAACTGCTTTACATCGGCGAGCGCCGCCTGCAAAGCATTGTAAGCACTGCGATTCTTCTTAGCCGTTGCGAGATAAGCCACCCCTTGGGCCAAGTTAATCGCCGCCTCCGGTAAACCGATTGTTTCCACCGCACGAAAGACGGCGTTCGCCACCACCAGCGCCGTCGGCTGGGCTAACCCCACATCTTCGCTGGCAAAAATCACCATCCGTCGGGAAATAAATTTGGGATCTTCACCGGCATCCAACATGCGCGCCAAATAATAAATCGCCGCATCCGGTTGAGAAGCGCGCATACTTTTAATAAAAGCGGAAATGGTATTGTAATGCTCCTCGCCCTTTTTGTCGTAGCGGAGCGTCTTGGATTGAAGCGTCTCCTTCAAACTCTCCAGCGTCACCGAGCCATAAAGTTCTCGAGTGGCGTCAATCATGGTGAGCGCCTGTCGGGCATCGCCGTTAGCCATGGCCACTAACCACTCCAGCGCCTTTTTATCAACCCGAACTTTTGTCCGTTTAATAATCTTCGTCATCTCCTTGGGTGACAACTCGTTCAGCACAAACACCCGCGAGCGGGAAAGGAGCGGCGCAATTACTTCAAAGCTGGGGTTCTCGGTCGTCGCCCCCACCAAGGTCAGCATCCCGGACTCCACATGGGGCAGCAGAAAATCCTGCTGGCTTTTATTAAACCGATGGATCTCATCAAGAAACAAAATCTTCGGCTTGAGCAAGGTGCCCGAATCGACAATCGCCCGGATATCATCTTTACCTGCCGAAACTGCCGAGAGCTCATAAAGTTCCGCGTCGAGCGAGCGGGCGTAGATGCGAGCCAAAGTCGTTTTACCCACCCCCGGTGGACCCCAGAGAATAAAAGAGAAAAGATGCTTCTGCTCAATGGCTACCCGCAAGGGCTTACCAGGGCCAACCAAGTGCTCCTGGCCAACAAACTCATCCAGGCTTTCCGGTCTAATTTTAGCTGCTAGGGGTTCGGACATCATTTTATTATACTCTCTTTTCAAACTTGACAAGTTTTAAATAAAACGTAGATTATAAGACGGAAGTGAATCAACGGTGATCCACTTAAAAACTAGCCAAACACAAGGAGAAGAACCTTGGGGATCATCAGGGAAATCGTAGCGGAAGTAAATTTCGGCCAGTTCCTGGGAGAGCTGGCCGTCTCGGCCCACTGTCAGTTAACTGGGGTTGAACTGAGAGGAGTCAGCGCTTGGTCCAAGGGACGTGGTCGGTACCAATTCAAAACAGTTATCACCCTACCCGACCCAAATGAGCAGGGACTTCAATTCCCCGGGAAGAAAGACGACAGCGTTCGTTCAATGACAATCGCCGAGGTGTTTTCTGTTCTTCATGAGTTTAATGACCCCGGCTATTACGCCTTCGTTACCGCTGGTGACGGCTACACTCAACTCTGGTATCTGTTGGTTGAGAATGGCTTTAAAAAGAATCTCAGCCACACCGCCCCCAGAAAAACCCAGCCGGAAATGTTTGTTTACACTAATAGCCCCTCCCTTCAAGATCTTAGCTTGGCCGGCATTACCTAACGGTCGAGGAAACTGCCAACCACCCCTGACACCCCGCGCGCACTCCAAGATGCACGACGGGGTTTTTCTTTAATCAAAGCTCATCAGAAGTTCAGGTAATAGATTTATGGTTCAGGCAGTTATAATATACATCTATGACCAAACCAAAAACCGTATTAGTGACTGGTTGTGCCGGCTTTATTGGCTCCAATTTCGTCACCCAATTTAAAGAACAATTTCCGAAAACCGAGATCGTCGGCGTCGATAATTTTGCCACCGGCAAACGCGAAGCGGTTAACCCAACGATTACCTTTTACGAAGCCTCGATTACGGATGGTAAAAAATTGGACGAGATTTTCGCCAAGCACCGACCTGAATACGTCTTCCACTTTGCCGCCCTCCCCCGCGTCTCCTACAGCATTGAACATCCAAGCGAAACCACAGATGTTAACGTGGCCGGTACAGTTTTACTCCTCGAGAAGTGTCGCGACCACAAGGTGAAGCGCTTTATCTTTTCCTCCTCCTCCGCTATTTACGGCGGCGCCAAGGAACTACCAACTAAGGAGAAGAACAGCGTCCCTAATCCCCAATCAATTTATGGTCTGCAAAAATTAGTCTGTGAACCGTTTTGTCTCCTCTTTTCCCGCCTTTACGGATTAGATTCGGTGGCGCTGCGTTACTTCAATGTTTACGGGCCCGGCCAATATGGTGACTCGCCTTACTCGACCGTCATCTCCGCCTGGTTAGAAAAAATGTATTTCCCTAAAGGAGGTAAGGCGTTTATTGAAGGCAACGGCTCGCAAAGCCGCGACTTCTGTTACGTCGACAACGTGGTTCAAGCCAACATTAAAGCAATGCAAGCCAAGGGTCCGTTTAAGGGCCAGGCTTTCAATATCGCTCACAGCGAGCGCATTAGCGTAAAGCAAATCAAAAAAGAATTAGAACGCTTAACTGGCAAAAAATTAGATCTCGAACAACGACCACCTCGCGTTGGGGATGTTAAGCACACGCATGCCGACATCTCCGCCGCCCGCCGCGCCTTCGGCTACAAGCCTGAAGTCAACTTCACGACCGGTCTTGAGCGCACTGTAAAGTGGTTTGAGGGTCGCCAGAAATAAAAAAGAGCCCCCACGAAAAATTTCGCGGAGGCTCAAGTATTCAAGAGGGACAAGCCCTCAAGGGATCAAGAATCACTGCTTCCGGGCAGCCGACACGCCGATGCGGTCATCGCGGCGGTCGTCGTACCAGACGTTGACGCGGAGACCCCCAGCATCGAAGTCGCCGACGCTGGCGCGGCGACCGTCCGAGTCGAGATCGACGCAACGAACGTAGATCTTCTCGAACAGACACTCCCCAGTGGCGAGGAAGTAGCCGACCATGGTGTAAACCACGATCCGAGCCGTCGGCGTTTCCTCGTCTTTCGAGAGGAGAGCCTGCTGATCGTTCCACGTCTTTGAGGTCGAGTTGGCGACAGGAACCTTCCTGACCAGCTGCCAGCCGACTTCGCCCTTATCCTTGGCGAACGCCTGCTTGTCAT
>CAZQDR010000009.1:25918-28791 GCA_964591715.1 uncultured Candidatus Saccharibacteria bacterium
ACCAGTCCTGTGAGTAAAACAGGGTCCGATCGGACTGCTTCTTGGCGATGCCACGGATGTCGAGGATCGACAGCGGGAAGACGGCGACGAGAACGTGCGTGTCCTTGGAGGCACGGAGCACCTCCTCGCTGAACGGAACTTCGGCCAAGTAAGCGAGCTGGTGCTTCGTGGGGTTGACCCCGAAGTGTTTGATCGCCTCCTCGATGCCGAAATAGTTTGGTCCCATGATCTCGCGGGCTAACTTCTGTGACGTTAACGGTTCGTAACCGCCGTTGACCATGAGTCGTGCGGTGTTAGCCACATACTCCGGGTCACGGTTGAGGCGATTGACGACCGCCTCCCCCTCATCGCCCAAGGCGGTAGACAGAGCAAAAATGGCGGCATTTAATTGCCCAGCTGGCATTTCCAACATTTTCATTGAAAGATCTCCTAGCTATTAACCCCGAAAGGTATTAAGCCGTTTCCCGTTTAGCCCCGGGAAGCTGGGCTCTTGGCCAACCAAGATACTGTCGTTAAATTACCTTATTATAAAAATTTGTCAATCCTAGCTTAGCACGGCATAATGAGGGGGTGGAATTAGACGATTTACTCGAAAAGCACCTGCGCTTAAACCCGCTCCAGCGGCGAGCTTTGGAACGGCTTAATCTCTCGACGGTGCGGGATTTACTCTTTTACTTCCCCACCCGCTATGGCCAAAACTTACCAGTTAAATCAATTGGCGAACTGGCCGCCGGCGAAACAGTAACTGTTTACGGCGAGGTGGTGGGTAGCAAAATCAGTAAAGCCTGGCAAAAAAAGATGCCGCTCGGCGAAATAACACTCGAGGATCCGACCGGCAAAATTAAAGCTGTCTGGTTCCATCAAGCCTTCCTGGCAAAAAAAGTTCCCGAAGGCAAAGCCGCTCGCCTCTCCGGCAAAGTGGCCGTCCGTCGCGGCGAATTATATTTCTCTAATCCCGAAATCGAAGCCGTGACTTCGCTGGGAGTAGAATCGCTTTTTGGCGAGGAGGATGAGAGTCTGTATTTACTGCCGATTTATCCCGAGACAAGGAGCCTTTCCTCCAGCTGGTTTCATCACACGATCCAAAAAATTTTAAAATCTGGTGTCGCCGAAAATATTCCGGATCCGATCGGCAACGAAATTATCGATAAATATCATCTGCCGACGCTTGCCACCGCGCTGGTTTGGATCCACTCGCCTAAAACCGAACGCGACGCCACCGCAGCTCGCAAACGTTTCGCCTTTCAAGAAATCTTTTTTATCCAACTCGAACGACTGCAAGCTAAACAACTCTACGCCGAACACAGCGCCTTCAAAGTTTCGGCGAACGAAAAGGAAGTGGCAGAATTTATTGCCCGCTTCCCGTTCATAGCCACCAACGCCCAAAAACGCGCCATTGATCAAATCCTCCAAGACTTTGCCGAAAATAAACCCATGACCCGCCTACTGGAGGGCGATGTGGGCTCGGGTAAAACGGCCGTCGCCGCCACCACGGCCTTCGCCGTTGTTCGGGCCGGACTAGAAGTGGGCTACATGGCGCCGACCGAAATTTTAGCCCGACAGCACTTCGAATCGTTCATTCAATATTTTAAACATTTGCCCGGGGTCCAGGTTGGGTTAATTACTGGGAGCGGCTGTTACAAATTCCCGTCTAAGTTAAACCCTGACGGTTACACCGACATTTCGCGACCCCAACTTTTAAAGTGGGTCGCTAACGGTGAGATTCCCATTTTGATTGGCACCCATGCCTTAATCCAAAAAACGGTGAAGTTTAAAAATTTAGCATACGTAATTATTGATGAGCAGCATCGCTTCGGTGTTACCCAGCGCGCGGCCCTAACGCGCAAAACCGACAAGGCGCCCCACCTCCTCTCCATGACCGCCACGCCGATCCCCCGCACCCTCGCTCTGACACTGTACGGCGATTTGGATTTAACCCTGCTTGATGAATTACCGGCCGGCCGCAAACCGATTATTACCGAAATCGTAGCCGAGAGTGGTCGCGCCAAAGCCTACGAGCATATCCGGCAGGAACTCGCGGCCGGCCGGCAGGCCTTCGTGATTTGTCCGCGCATTGATGAACCAGACCCGACCAAGGAGCTGGCCCTGCAAACCAAATCGGCCAAAACCGAACAGCGCCGCCTCCAAGACAAAATTTTTCCTGAGTTCACCATCGGCTTGGTTCACAGCAAATTAAAGCCGGCCGAAAAGGAAGAAGTGATGGATGAATTTGCGCGAGGCGCCATTCAAATTTTGGTGGCCACCTCGGTGGTGGAAGTGGGTGTTAACGTGCCCAATGCCACGATCATTATTATTGAGGGCGCCGAGCGCTTTGGTCTGGCCCAGCTTCATCAATTACGGGGCCGCGTGTTGCGCTCCTCGGCCCAGGCTTACTGCTATTTATTTTCCGCCAAAGGCGGACCCGCCTCTGGCGGGACCAACGCGCGACTTAAAGCCCTAATCACCGCCAAGAACGGCTTCGAGCTGGCTGAACTAGATTTGGGTCTGCGAGGCGCCGGTTCTCTGGTTGGCGGCAAGCAATGGGGTCTCTCTGATATTGGAATGGAAGCGATTAAAAATTTGAAGATGGTGGAGGCAGCCCGCACCGAAGCGCAGACCATTTTAAAAACCGATCCCCAATTAAACAATCACCCCCTCATTCGCGCCAAACTCGCCGCCCAAAAACACGAGATTCATTTTGAGTAAAAGGCGTTTGTTATAAAAATTCCCACTCAATATCTCTATTACTAATTAAAAACGTAAGGAGGACGCAAAACTTATAATCATATTGATTCCTAATTAATAATATTTTATCTCTATCCGATTTTAGCGCACTCTGATTTTGAGAATCTTTTTTTGCTTCAATTACCAAA
>CAZQDR010000010.1:0-22583 GCA_964591715.1 uncultured Candidatus Saccharibacteria bacterium
ATCACGAGCCAGCGCAAAATGGACCAGGCGGTAGACCAGTTTTGGGCGCGAACCAACTTGCGCAGGAGTTTATTGTTTTGCTCCGTTAAATCAGCAACATGCTGGAGTAGTCGTCCTTTGTCCTCTTCGTACATCGTTATAAGTATACCAGTGCTCCTACTCTGAGTCGAACAGAGATTTACTCCTTAGGACGGAGTTGTTCTATCCATTGAACTATAGGAGCAGGGGCTTAGACCCCGAGAGCGTTAGCGAGCGCAACTTTGTCGAAGCCGACAATGATTTGCTCCTCGCCATCATTGGTCTCAACCGCAATTACCGGTACGCCCATTTGACCAGATTTGTCTACCATTTCCTGGCGCCTCGTGGCATCAATGCCCACATTATATTCCTCATACTGAACATTATTCTCCTTAAAAAACTCCTTAGTCATCCGGCAATAGGTGCAGGTGGGAGTAGTATAGATTGCGACTTTTTTAGCCATAAGTTATTTAAAATTGATTAATAAGCCCCTTAATCTTATCAAAGCTGGGCGAGCCGAGCAAGGTCATCACCAGGGGCCATTTTATTGGGTTTACGGTGACCACAGCGCTCACAGGCGTGAATAAGGGTATAACCCCCCGCCTCGGCCAAGTAACCGATCGGTGGCATTAAACCTTGGCAGTCGGCGGCGCGGTCACCCGGATTAACATCCACGTGCTTGGACCAGAGGCAAACCGGACAATGGTTGGTATAACCACTACCCGCCACCGCCGCGCCGCAATGCTCACAAGTAAAGTCTTCTTCGGTTTTGATAAATTTGCTACTCATAAAAAAGACGACCCCAGTATACACTGAAATCGTCGATGTTTTAAAATCACAGCGCAGATTGCACCACTCGAAGTCGGGTGGGATGACGGAGTTGGTTGATCGCTCGTTGCTCTGTCTGCCTTATCGCCTCCGGAGTAACGCCGAACATTTCGCTGATCTGCGTCATTGTATGTATAGGTCCATCGTCCAAACCAAAACGCAATCTTAGAACTTCCTGCTCGTCATCCAGCAAAGAACTCATCGCCTGTCGAAGTTTTCGGCGAAGATCGGTCGAAGTTAAACCATGCTCGGGTTGAAAAGTGACGGGAGCGGTTAACTCTCGTGCCGATTTACCGATCTTTTGAGGCAGGGCTGAAAAAGGGACCACCTCTAACTCCAAGCCCGGCATTAAGTGAGCATACAGCTGTCTCGGAAATAAAACATCTACCGAGACACCGAGCATGGTTTCCAGCTGCCAAGCGAGCGACAGATAGTCGTAGGGAGGGCAGCGACTAAGGGGACTTACTCTGCAATGAATAAAGCCGTAAATCGCCGCCAGAGTAATCGTAAAGCCCGCCGTTCTAGCGTGTCGGGCAAAATCTGAAATCGATGAGTGATCCCTATTGATCGCTTTCCACAGCACCAAATTCTTGCGAGCCAATACCGGCTCTACCTCCTCGAGATTTTCCATATAGCACTCCGTTATGCTTACTGCCAGGTTTAAAGAATCAACGCCGCTTTAAATCATACTTATTTAAAATTTTAAGTCAATGGTGCGGGATGCGGGAATCGAACTTTTTTAAATCAAGCCTTGTAAGGCTTTGTTTGGAATTTCCCTAACATTGAGCTAGTGCCTCCGTATAGGAGCCTCAATATATTCGTTTCCAGAATTTGAAGGCTCTTACATCCGACGAGTTCAGATCAAACCACTCGCCTTTCATTCGCTTTGTTTCAAATCGTTTGTGCCAATATGCTTCGATACCGCTTGGATCATCTGTTTTTATCTCGTGTATCAAATCCAAATTTTCAGGCAACTGAATTCTCAACTCATGCCCCCGCCTAACAATATCATTTGATTTTCCAATCTTGTAATACTTACCATGTTTGAAAAGGTAGACAGTACCTACTCCCAAAACATCGTCCGTTTCTTCTTCTTTTTCTGTGGTATTTTCAACAACAGTTGAACATATTTCGACAACATCATTGTATCCCTTTGCTTTGGCATATTCTGATATTTTTTGTGCAAGTGCCCATTTACCACCAAACCTTCTGTAATAAGCGGTATCGGTTGGGAAATTCGATTGTCTATTCTTTTTTAATCTCATCTCTCCTCTAGTTGGAAAACTTCCTAATTCACGTATTAAATCGACAAGAGAACTCAGGAGGAATCCTTCGTCATAAGCAGTCATTTTTTGATTTGGACTAAGTCCCGCTTCCTTTTGAATATCGCTGAACTTTGCCCAGAATTTTCCCCAGTCATAAGGTCTTATTCCTGTTTCATTTGCGAATCTATCAACACCAAGAGGAGTACCGCCATTCTCTTTTGCAGTACGTTTTATCTCCTCTAAAATTTCCTCTTTGGTAATCACTTTAGCCGAAGTCTACCATAAAATCAGAGTTTTACGAAAAGTGACTTCTGGCGAATTAATGAGCCGTCATTGTTAACCAGACTGTGCGGGATGCGGGAATCGAACCCGCGTTTCATGCTTGGGAAGCACGTATTTTACCACTAAATTAATCCCGCTTTTCGAGAAAACTGCCCAATCTTCTCTTTAAATAACCCCGACCAAAACCTGTTTTTAGCTGCTTTTCCCTCTTACGAGCGTCGCTCTCTGACAAGCAAGCTTCATAGTAGACTAGCTCAATTTTATTGAAGCGTCGAGTGGTTTTCGTAGCTCCACTACGGTGCTTATTTAGCCGATCTTTTAGGTCAGCCGTAAAACCAATATAAAAATCTGAATCTCCTTTGTCTGACTCGCAACTTAAAACGTAGGTATAGTACATTTAATTTATGCTTGCCCGCCAAAAGCAAAGCATTTGGGCGGGTCCGCCACCTTGTCCGTAAAGCGGACTTGGGGCGGAGGAAGCACGTATTTTACCACTAAATTAATCCCGCTTGGGATTAGTTATCAAGATGTAAAAGTTTTTGCCACCAGGTCCGGCTGGTACTTGCAAGCGAAGTGGTTGCCGATGGCGGCGTCACCACCGTCACCACCCCCTCGCCCTCCTTAATAACCGCAAATTTTTGGCGAATAACGGCTTCGCGACCGCGCTCGCTGTCGAGGGCGGCCAAGTCACTCTTCAGCACTGCCTCTCGGGCTGCCAGCGCTGCCACCTGGGCCGCCATCTCGTCGCGACCAGCCTTAACTACCTGGCTGCGCTGCCAGATCAGCCACACCCGATGGGCCATTAGCACCACAATAACAAACAAAACCAAGCCAAAACCGCGGGAATAAAGGATCCGCTTAATCTGACGTTTACCTTGAAACTCCCGCATGACTAGTATACTATACCACTATGCTCTTGAATCAAAAACACAAAAAAGGACTCCAAATTTTTTGGACAATCGTTGCCGCGATCGTAATTATCGGCATGATTCTCCTTTACTTCCCCGCCCTATTCAGTTGATCGAATCATCTTCAGGAAAACTTCCTCAGGGATATTGACCTCGCCTCGTCCCTGCATTTTCTTCTTGCCTTTCTTTTGCTTTTCGCGCAACTTCATTTTGCGAGTGATATCGCCACCATATAAATAATCCGTCACATCCTTCCGCATGGCACTAATCGTGCGCGAGGCAATAATACGGCCAAGCGCCCGCCCTTGAATTTTAATTGTAATCAGCTGGCGAGGCAAAACATTTTTTAACTTCTCCACCGCCTCCTGGGCCATCCGCTCCACTTTACGGCGCGAGACAATGCGCGAGAACGCTGGGATCAGCTTCTCCCCCACCAAAATATCTAACCGAACCACTTCCGCCGTCCGCTCACCCACCAACTGATACGAGAACGAGGCAAAACCCGAAGAAACACTTTTCAGCTCATCAAAAAAGTTCCGCATCAGCTCACGCAAAGGTAATTTGATCTCCATGGCCGTACGGTCAGCACTAAAGTTCTCAGTCGTACCTACTTCGACCTCGTGATCGTTAAAAATTTTAATGATCGTACTTAAATATTCGGGCGGCACAATTATTTTGGCATCCACCCACGGTTCAAGAATTGTAAAATCTTTGGTATCTTCAGGAAAGAGGTGCGGTGACGACACAAACTCACGTTCGCCTGTTCGATTATTGATAACGGTATAGCCAATCGTCGGCGTCGCAATGACTAAACGCAAATTAAACTCGCGGCGCAAGCGCTCGGTAATAATCTCCAAGTGGAGCAGGCCCAAAAAACCAGCCCGGAAGCCCCGGCCGAGCGAGCTAGAAGCTTCCTCCTCAAACGAGAGTGCCGCATCGGAGAGACGCAGGCGCTCGAGCGCTTGGCGTAAGGTATCAAAATCATCCTGATTCTCCGGGTAAATACTCGCCCACACCACTGGTCGCGGTTCCGCATAGCCCGGGAAGGCCGGAAGGGGTTCAGCCTGGGTGGTAATCGTGTCACCCACCTTAGCCTGACCGGGCTTTTTAATGCCGGTGACAATATAGCCAATCTCGCCCGCCAAAAGTTGATCACCCGACTTCTTCTCCGGTTCAAAGGTGCCCACCTCGAGCACGGTAAACTTTTCCTGACTACCGCGGAAGATTAAAGGATCGCCCCGTTTAATTGCCCCATCAAAAACGCGGGCATAAACAATGACTCCCTGGTGTGTCGAATAGGAAAAGTCGAAGACCAGTCCCCGACTGCTTTTGCCGCCGTCGAACTCACTAACCGGCGGCGGCACCCGCGTAATAATCGCTTGCAGCAAGTCGGCCACCCCGGCACCAGTTTTACCCGAGACCAGTAAAATATCTTCCTCACGACAATTTAAAAGATCAACAATTTCCTGCTTAGTCTCCTCGATTCGAGCCACCGGCAGATCAATCTTATTGAGTACGGGAATAATTACCAGATTAAGTTCTCGCGCCATGGCGAGCACCGTTAAAGTTTGCGCCTGCACACCCTGAGTTGCGTCAACCAACAAGAGCACCCCCTCAACGGCCTGGAGCGCCCGAGATACTTCGTAGGAGAAATCGATGTGTCCGGGCGTATCAATTAGATTGAGCAGGTACTCGCCAAAACGCATCCTAACCGGCTGCATTTTAATCGTGATTCCCCGCTCCCTCTCGAGGTCCATCATGTCGAGCACTTGCTCACGCATTTTGCGCTCGGGAATCGTCCCCGTCACCTCCAATAAGCGGTCAGCGAGAGTGCTCTTGCCGTGATCAATATGGGCGATAATGCTGAAATTGCGGATGTTTTGCATGCTCCACCATACTACAGTATAAATTTGAAAATAGGAAAGGCGGCTCTAGAGTTCGGGCATTTCGGGACTGAGGGGCTTTGCCTTCCAAAAGCGTTCCAGTAGCGCCAGCTCAAAACCAGCTAATTCCTCATTGCCGAGCGACTTAAGCCAAATTAAATCCAAAATAATTCCAAACATCCCAGCGCTAAACCCTTGGAGGAAGATGCCCGAGAGCGTGTGCGTATTCAAAACCTCAGCCAACAAGGTTAACGAACAGTAGCTGGCAATAGCCAGAACAACGCCGCCCGAAAGGCTTTGCCACAAGCTCCGTCGAACGCTTGGAGTAAAACGGCCAAAATCCTTTTCAAAAGTAAACCAAAAGATGATCGCATTGGCGAGCGATCCTAGACTGAAGGCTAGGGGTAAAATCAAAACTTGAGCGCCAGCCACATCACGCACACGCACCACATCGTGGAAGAGGCCTTGGAGCGAGGTCGAAGCGTCAAAGAGCCAGTGGAAGCTGTAGGCCAACAACACAATCGCCAGCGACGAACTTAAATTTACAATTAACGGTTTGCGAGTAATACCACCGGCATAATAACCGCGGACGAAAAGGAGAACCAGACCTTGACCAACAGCCGAGACCACAAAGAGGGCCAGGGCCGCAGCCGTCAGCCTGGTGTCGGACCAGCTAAAGTTGCCAGCGCCCAGGGTAACGCGCACAATCTGGGCGCGCAAGACCACAAACAACACCGTGGCCGGGATCGACCAAAACAAAACATTAGCGAGCGCTCTGGAGATGTGTTCCAGAAAGCGCTCGCGATTACCCTCCGAGAATAATTTAACAAGAGTAGGGAAAGCCGCCACCGAATAACTAACCCCAATAATCATGAGCGGGATCGACTGCAGGCTGTAGGCAAAGTTAAAGACCGTAATCGACCCCTCCGCCATGAGCGAGGCCAAGGCTACTAAAATTAAAATCACGAACTGGCTGGCCGAGAGCGTCAGGGTGCGCGGTAAGGAAATTAAAACCACGCGTCGCAACTCCGGCCAGTCAATGTGGGTGGTCAAACGCAACCATAAGCCGCTTCGATACAGCGTGGGCAATTGAATCGCAAAATGCATGAGGGCGCCCACCGCAATACCCCAAGCCAAGCCCGGTAAGCCCCACCACGGGTAAAAGACGGCGATGCCTAAAATGTTGCCAATATTGTAAAAGATCGGTGAGAGCGCATAAACGAAAAACTTTTTGAATGACTGAGTGAAACTGCCAACCAAGTTGGACAACCCCAGAAGAAACGGCGACCACAAAATAATCCGAGACAGAGTTACCCACTCGGTGGCCGCCTCTGGAGTAAACCCGGGCACCACCAACGGCTTTAAAAAAGGGATAATAAAAAAGACAATCGCACTGGCCGCCGCCATCACAAAACAAAAAGCGGTAAAGGTACCCTCTAAAAACTTTTGGGTCGGCCCCAACTCATCAGGCTTAAACTTTTTGATAACGATCGGAATAATCACACTCACCGAAACAAAGGAACCGATCGAAACATAAATTAAATCGGGAATCCGAAATGCCGAATAATAAATATCAAGCGATGAGCTGGCTCCGAAGGTGGAGGCCAGTAATCGATCTTGAATTAGCGATAAAGCCTGAGAAGCAAGTGATGACAGCGCCAAGAGTAGCGCTGCCTCATGGAGGCCATTAAACTCGCGGTTAAACCAGCGCCAGACGTTGCGGACCATTATCGCTTTTTAGTCACCGCGGGTACCACCGGACCGGCCAGGGCGGCTCGACCAGCCTCCACGTTGGCAATAATATCCTGCAGTTCTTGATTCTCCGGATTCGCGGCCTGGAGCAAGCGGAGCTCAACTAAAGCTGCTTCCCGCTCGCCCGTCGCGGCATAGCTTAAAGCCAAGTAGTAGTGAGCCTCGGCGGATGACCCATCAAGTCGGACCGTCTGCACCAAAGCATCAATCGCTGGCTCGTAGTCCTTGGCCTCATAGCGCAAATAGCCCAAGGTTAGCCACAGCCGAGCGTCCATCGGTAAGCGTAGTACTGCCTCCTCTAATAGCGAGACTGCCCCTTTGAGGTCGTTTTGCGCCGTCTTAACCTGAGCTAAATAAAGTAGCGTCGGAACAGAATTTGGGGCAATGGCTAACGCTTTAGTTAGCTCGGCGTTTGCCTTGGCGGGCTGTTCAGTCGCCAGGTAAGTTCGGGCCAGCGCCACGTAGCCAATGGGACTTTGCGGATTAAGTTTGATTACCTGCTGGTAGTCGCGCTCGGCGGCGGCGGCGGCATTCTCCACGCCAAACTGGATTACCGTTTCGTGGAGCGATCCGCGAGACAACCAGTTGGCGTAATTGTTAGCATTTTCAGCTAAACTTTTCTCGGCCACCGCCGAAGCCTGAGTCATTAATGCCACAAAGGTGACTCGCTGCTCATCAACCGAAGCGCTAGTATTGGCTGCCAGCTTCTTCAATTGGTCATTCGCCAAATCCACCACCAAACGATCAAAAACTTCGTTACGATAGACTCCCCGAATAGCCAGCAAGTCAGCCAAGGCGGCACGTGAATCGCCAGTTTGATTTAAGGTTGCTACCGTGGCGGCGTAACGCCACCAACCATAACTCCGAACAGTTAGGCCGTAGAGCGTGAGCGTACTAAAAATAATCAGTACCACACTACCCACCACTCCCACCAAACCCCACAACTGATCGCGATTAAAGACCGTAACAAAAACGGGCAACCGCTTCAGGCTAATCAAGAATCCCAACCAAACGCCGGTTAACATGAAAGTTAAAATAATGAGTCCTGCTCCTGGTGTAGTAAGCCAAGCCGCCGCCCACAAGTAAGTGAGACCGCCAAAAATTATGCCGCCCAAAGCGCGGCCGATCGGATCAGCCGGCAGTGCTCGAAAAAACTGCCACCCCGACCACAGCAAGAGCGCGAAGAAAATAAACCACGCGGCCGCGCCAATTATTCCGAGCATGACAACTTGGGTCAGTACCCAACTGTAACCAGCTTCGAAATCGGCTTCGTCGGTACCAGCCCCCGCTAAGTCGGCTGGCTTGTGCTGCTGCCAGGCCCCTAAAAAATTATTTGGTCCAAAACCAGTGAGCGGTCGAGACCGAAGCGTCGAGTTCATGATTTGGGTCGTCAAGGGCAGGGATGGTCTAAAGTCCGCCACAGAAATATTAACCTTGGTGTAGAGTCGATCAATGGTGCGCGGCCAAGCGGAGGGAATAAAATTTAAAATCAACATCACTACAGCTACTACTACAACCAAGGTTGCTGGCCGGACAAGAGGGCGCTCCCGCGTTCCATAAATAGATTGTCCCGCAAAAATTACCAGGGCTAAAAGTCCCAAGAGCCACCACCCGAGCGGTGGTGCGGAAAAAATAACGCTAACCAAGAGCAATCCCCCAACGGCCGAAAAGGCGTACCAACCGCGTCGCCAATTGCTAAAATCGATCAGTTCCAAAATGAGCAAAACACTGGCGGTCATAAAGCCTAAAAAGAGCGCGAGGTCCGACCAAGTGCCAATCAAATTACCGGCCGCCCCAACAAGCGGAACCCAGGCCGTGAGCGCTGGCAAAAAGATCCGGCCGATTTGGAAGATGATCATCATTACAGCTGAGGCCAATAGCGTACCGTACCAAGTAATGATTCGCTCTTTCGTGTTGAAAAATTGTGATACGAGAAAGGTGGCCAGAACCAGTAGCGCCGTTAGCCAAAGCGTGCTAATCTCCAAAGCACTACCTAAAATGGCTGGAATTTTGTCGGGGGCAAAAATGGCCGAGATGGCTGTCACCCCCACCACCAACGCCAAGCTTGCCAAGAGTGGACTGCGCGGAACCGACAGACGATTATTTTGCAGAGCCGCAAACAGCCAAAAAATAAAACTGATCGTCACAATCAGCGCAAAGCCGAAGCGCTTCACTAAATCAACCGGTATAATCGCGAGCGGCGGTGGCACCAAGACAATAAAAATGACCGCCACGAGGAGCAACCAATACGAGATACGATCGAGGCTAAAGCGACGGACCGGAACACGAGTTTGAATACCATCAAGAGCCATGTGTTGTTCATGATAACCCGCGCGCTCGAGCCCTGCAATAGCAAAATCTCCACCGGTTGGTGGAGATTTTGACCTAACTGCTTCGTGTCTATAAGCCGAATTCTGTGTTCGACCCAAACGGGCCGACTGGTAATTATTTATCTGTCACGTCTGTTGCCAGACGGATCAAGCGGCACTTCCGCCATGGGCGGACCCGGCCTTGCACAGAGATAAGAATTTAGCCGTTTCAGCCGGACTTAACCGGGTCGTTTCTGTTCGCATCTCGATCCTCACGGACGACGGGCGTTACCCGCTACCCTTACCAATTTAATGGTTCTGTGTTCGGACTTTCCTCCTCCCGCCATAGGCGGGACGCAATTACCCAACACGAAGCAGATTTAACTATAGCACACTTTGGGTAAAATACTAGACTAGGCGTTCTTGGTTTGTTCCTCGGGGGCAGAGGCGACGATGTCAATCTCACAAGTACCGGAAGCACAAGCTAACTCCTTGGAACCAGTGGTCTTGTCGTCATACTCGTACAAAACAATTTTGGAGAAGTCGATCTGGGGGAAGTCTTTAACCATTTCGTTGTAGCGTTCCTCGGTGATCGCCTCGTAGGGTGCCAAGCGGTAAACGTGATCGGCGCGAGGCAGGAAGGAGAGGCCACCCACCATCTCCCAGTTCTCGTAAACCCAGTTGGCCACCTGGAGCCATTCGTCATCACTGATCGAAACGGTCGTGGAAGGATTGTGTTCGGTATAATTCTCCTTCAACATCTTCCAGTAAGTCAGCTGATCAATCGCCGACAAGTCATCTTTATAAACCGAACCCTTGGGCGCCTTGACCGGAAACTCCACCACGAAGGTGGTCGCACTGTCGGCACTCTGACCCACTTCGGGCTGCATTGGTACGGACATGTCGCGCAACATCATAAAGATCGGGTTGTGACTCTCAATGCGGATGCGGCGAACATAAAACGGCGCGTGGCGGGGGTGCATACCAGAGGATGAGTCGAAGAGCTGGGAACCATTGCCGGAAGGTTTAACCGTCGTGACACAGGTCGAAGGATTAATTCCCAATTTGGCGGCGTACTTGCGATTGGTCTCAATCGCCACCTCTTTTAATTTACGGAGCGTCTGGGGATTGCGCAGCACTTTGCAATCAAACTGACCCGTGATCGAAACCCCCAGGAGGGCCTCCTCATCACAATTCTTCTTCCACTCCTTAGAGAGATACGGGAAGTTGGTTAACCCCGCCTGATAGGTCCCGAGCATGGTCGCCACTCGCACCTTGTCCATCAAGGTCTCCTCGGTATCATCCGAACGAGCGACCACTTCGGAGAGATTACAAAATTGCTTGGACTTCAAGACAATTTCACCACAAGGGTTGGTGCCCGAGGTCTCCACATCTTGCTTAAAGACATTCCAGCGGCGGGCCGGTAGCTGGTGCTTAAGGCCACCACGGTTAAAGATCCCGCGCTCACCAGACTTGGCCTTCATCAAGTTCACCCATTCGTCCAAGAAGGTCTCAAGCGTTGGCTTCTCGGTATAAACGGCCGAGTTGTTAGCCATACTGCGCTGAGGGTTAGTGACATAAAATTGACCGTCCTTGGCGTGGCGCATCTCCAGATCATCAAGATCCGAGAGCGAGATCAGAGCGCTGCGGCGAACGCCACCCATCACCACCACCTCGCCGATTTTACAGACGATATCGTGCACATCAAGTGTGGAGAGTCGGCGACCTTGGCGATTTAACATTTTCTCCCGCGTAAAATCAAGCAAGGCGCGTAACGGTCCCGGACCCGAGGCCCGACCACCCATAGTGGAAAGACGGGCACCCTGCGGCCGAATGGCGGAGTAATCAAAGATTACGTCCAAACCCTCGGACCAGCGCTTCATCCCTACAACAAGTGAATCGCCCCAGCCCTCTTTGGAGTCTTTAATCACGTGAGTGATTACCTTCTCCCCCTTTTGCTTTTGAATAATTGGCAACTGTTCAACCGTCTGATGCTCCACCGAGAAACCGACGCCCGTGCCACACATCAGCACGTACATCACCTCGGCAAAATCCTGCCAGGCGGCGGGAGCAATAAACGAACAGTTGTAGGCACAAACGTTGGTCGCCCGCGCGGCCTTACCGGCACCCCACAACAAACGCATTGAACCAAGCGCCTTCATATTAAGCATGTACTCCCGGATCTCGTTATAGTCCTTCTCACTAAACTTCTCCCCCACGTTCTCACGCATAAAATCAAGATAACGCTCAATGGTCTCTAACCAAGTTTCGCGACGGCCCTTCTCCGGAATCCACTTAGAATAGGTCGTATAGTAGACAAATTCGGACAACTGATTGCGGAAGTACTTCTTACTTTCGGCGGCCAGGGCTTTGACCTCTGGTGGCACCTCACCCTTTTGCTGTCGCAGATCCGCTCGGCGCTGGCGATAGAGAATATAGGCCTTAGACGCCTTAACAAAGCCATGCAAAATTAGTTGTGCCTCCACCAAGTCCTGCAAACCCTCGACCGAAGGCACAAACTTACCCTCAGCCGACTTGGCCGCCTTCAAGAGATCCTTAACCACGGAGTCGGCCACCTTCTTGGCCTCCGCCTCTGTCCCCTCATTCGTCGCCTTCATGGCCTTAAAGGTCGCCGTCACAATCCGGTCGTAATCAAAAGACACCACCGTGCCATTACGCTTGCGGATCTTTTTAATCGTCACGACGGGTTTGTTTTTAACTTCCTTCTTGGCTTCTTTTTTGACGTTTTTGGTGGGCATGGGGGCGCAATTTCAATTTAAAAATTTGTAATGTCCTTATTGTAACCTTAGCCCGTTAAAAAGTGATGAAAAATGTGGATAAAAAAAATCTACAAACTATTTTTGGCGAGGAAGCAATTTTTGTGCCCGATTGGATAGATTTTAAGCCGATTTTTTTAAGAGTAAAAAAATTTACCGCCAAAATACTTTTTGAAAAATTTGTTCAAACTACCCACAATTTGACGCGCCCTCTCTCTCGTGTCTATTTTGGGAGCGGAATTTTTTGCCGCGCTAGCGCCAAAGCGCCACGCAAACCACCAATATCACCGAGTGAGGCATGGACGAGTTCGGGTAAAGGTTTAAAAACGCGGGAAATTTGTTTAAGTTCGTTCTCGAGGTCTGCAATCGCCAGTCCCGGCACCTTCATCATGCTGCCACCCAACACAATTCGGTCGGGTGACCAATGGACAATAGTATTATGAATGCCGACTGCCACCACTTTAGCCAATTCCTGCCAAAACTCTGGTTCGGTAATCTCCCGGGGCGCCCGGCCAGCATCGCGAGCCACCGCCGTGCCGGAAACATAATCCTCAAAATAGCGGCTCGGATTTTTATAATCGATAATTTGCTGGCCGGGCTCAAAACCGTTGGTATAACGATCAATTTGACCGTCAATGATACGCGCGCCGCCTACGCCCGTACTAATCGTCAGGTAGGTCAAAATGGCGCTCCCCTGGCCGGCACCAGCCGTGGCCTCACCCAAGCCAACCATCGCGGTATCATTCTCAATAATTACCGGACAATCAAATTGCCGAGTTAAGCTTTCACCCAGCGGCTGGCCGAGCCAGCCCGCCAAATGTGGCGAATAACTTAAGCTGGTGCGGCTGGTGCTCAAAGTGCCGGCAATACCGCCAACGACGCCCTTAATCTTCTCATCCTGACACAGCCGGTTGGCAATCATCCGGATCGTTTCCATCGCCGTATCAAAGTCGGCGGGTGTGGGCAAAATTTCGGGTTCGCTAAAAGTCTCGCCATCGCGCGAGAGCGCGAAGCGCATGTTGGTACCGCCAATGTCGAAGAGTAAATACATTTTATTCCGCCATCAATTTTTTAAATTCCTCCACCATCGGCACCTGCTCCGCTTCGGCGTTGTACTCTGCTGCGAGCGCTACCGCCGTCCAGTCGGCTAACAGTAAGGTCGAGAAGATTTTGTGCCAAATAGTTTCTCCTTCCAGCTCGATAATCTCCACCGGAATACCCCGATCCGCATACAGGTCAGCGGTAATATCTTGACGTTTGTGAACGCGATGATCGTCGGCCTCGTCATGGAGAATCACCACCGCAAAGGGCAGCTTGAGACCAATGGCGTGCTCCCCCACATCAAACCCCGTCATCTCGTTGTGATTAAGTTCCGGAAAGACGTTATAGAAAGCCGGCAACTTCCCTGTTTCGTTCATTTTAATCTTCCAATTATAGGCTAGCGGCAAGTTAAGAGTTGAACTATAGATCAGCGGCACGCGACCCGTGAGCTTGTTGGCTAAGATCTCGCCCCCCTCTTGCCAATCCTTGGGCTTTAGCTCATGAGCGAGCGTGCCCAGTAACTCATAGGCGGTCGTATCTCCAATGACTAAAGTTAAGGCGCGACAAAAGTAACCCAGCGCCGCACGCGGCTGAATGCCAGTGGCTGGGATTTGGATGTAAGGCGTATCGGTACTCTTGGCCAGCTCGAGCAAACTGCCACCCGTGGTAATGATCACCGCTTGCAGACCGGCCTCGTGCGCCGCTTTAAAAGCATCAACGGTTTCCTCGGTATTACCCGAGTAAGAACTGGCAATAAAAAGCGCTTCTTTAAGAAAATAGTCAGGCACCCGGGGTAAACCGTAATCCCGATGAATCAAGAGATCGAGTTTGGGGTTGGCTAATTTAAGTAAACCCGCAGCCAGATGCGAACCGCCCATGCCAGCCAAAATAAATTTACCGGCCGGGTCAGCCTTAGCGGCTTGGTCGGCATTCTCAAGCTTTGGTTCCCACTTTAACTGCTTAGCGAAATCAATTATTGCTTCTTCCATTCGCCCAGTATATCACGGACAGCCGCCCATGCACCCGCGAGCTGGTTCCACTGCTTGACCACAGGCGCCACCACACTCACCGGCACGGGGCGCCAGCTACTGGCGGAATTAGAGTTAGGGGAATAGAGAACAACGCCGTTGAAGGTGCCCGTAGTGAAAGCGCGATAACTGTACCAGGTACCAGGGACAGCTGTAGTGTCATCGTAAGAGGTGGAGGTAAAGGAACCGAAGTAATCCCACCGATCAGAGCCTGAGGATCTATAAACGTCGTAGTGAGCCCCAGACGGTAGTCCTCCAGCGGGTTCAGTCCAAGCAATATGGATCTTGTTAGCATCTCCGAGGGCGGTAAAGTTGGTAGGAGCAGAAAGCGAAGTAATGGGAACATCAGTGATGGGGTTAGGGGTGGGAGTAGGAGCTGGCGTCGGTGCTGGACTCCCCGCGCGGAAGCCAGAGTCTTGAATCGTGGTGGAGTACTGAGTACCTAAGACCGTGAAGACGCGGTAGTCGTAGACACTGATGGGTTCAGCACTGTTGTCGTTGTACCAGGGGTCGTTAACGGAAGCGAGGTAGACCCAAGGGCTAGTGTTAGAGCCCGGGGCACGGACCCGGTAGATATCGTAGTGGGAGCCGCTGGGGCGGTTTAAGGGATCGTACCAGTTTAGAGTGACACGGTCGGTGTAGGTACCGTCAGAGGCGCGGAGATTGGTGGGGGCGGGAATAGCGGCTGGCGTAGCACTGGGACTGGGCGCTGGTGCCCCTGTCGTAACTTTAGTCGCCGTGACGGAAAAATATTTGGCCTGCTGGAGATTTGAGATTTGAAGTGTGTCTGGACTAAAGGTGTAACCACTGGCCGTTACTTTTAAGCTGGCGGTGGTCCCCAGCGGATATTGGCAAGACAAAACACTGTTGGCGCTTTGGGTGCACTTGGTGGCCGCTGGCGTTACGGTTAACGGCACACTGGGGCTCGCTGGCAAACCCGAAAGTGATAGGTAAACATAAGCGGTGGAGAAACTGCGCGAACCGCTATCATCATTACTATTGGCTGAGTAGCGAGCAACGCCATCAACAACACCTGTGGCAAAGACGCGGTAGAGATACAAAGTATTGGCGGCAGCGGTCGTGTCAGTGTAAGTTGTACCGTTAACAGAGGCTAGGTAACCCCAGACATTGTCAGCTCCTTTGCGGTAAACATCATAACGAAAGCCCGTAGCTAAATTAGCAGCGGCATTCCAGCTTAGAACCACCTTATCCGGATACGTGCCATCACTGGCGATTAGGTTTGTTGGAGCAGGAACAAAGCGAGGGTTGGCCGTCGAGACCGGCGCGGCGCGAGCCTGACGATAACCACTATCGTGCTCGGGTAAACAACGGATTAAACCAAACAGCCCCACCTCACCCACGGCAAAGTTATAGAGCGTACCTGCCGTTTGCGTGGTAGCCGCAAAATCAAAGTGTCCCGAAAGGGAGTTGCTCTCCTTTTTCTCCAGACCAGTATAGAAGTCGGAGGTACATTTAACTGACCCGTCATTAAAGGCCGCATAGAGACGAAAAGTGCCCACACCGGAGTGCCCACCCTTAAAATCAACAGTAATTTTGTCGGGATAAGTACCGTCTGAGGCAATGACACCAGTGGTTGATTCCGTCGTCCTTATTGGCAAAGTTGTCAGTCGTAACTGCGTCCCCGATCGCGCACTGCGTGGCATTACTCGGCGCTTAACAACTGTAGCGGCAAAAGCTTTATTGATTAGTCCCCCCTTGCTGCTCGAGAGCGCCGCCATGCCGCTGACATCCACGACCGAGAACATACTCTCGGTATCCACCTTCGGTGCACCCATGGTCAACACCATTTTACGATTGTGACCAGCATTATCGGTGGCCACGATAGTAATCTGCTTACCAATACCCACACCTGACCAAGCACTATTATAAATTTGGCTACAGGTGGCATCGCGCACTGCCGGTTCGGCCGAGAACTGACAGGGGGCTTTAAGATAATCAGGTGGCAAACTCCAGGAGCCAACCGGTTCAATTGTCACTTTGGCTAAACCGCGGCCACTGACATCATGGACGTGAGCGTCTAACTGATAATAGGCGTCGCCACTGGCCGCGTTATATGGATCAGGTACCACGTGGGGTTCAAGATCGATAATCGGTCCATCGGCGATATTACCGCTTGTGCCATCAGGCTCAACAAACCAAACATCCGAGCCGTAATCACCGGTGGCATCCCAAGCCTCACCCACGCCAATCGCTCCAGCGTGCCAGATAAAAGAATATTCACATTCCCAACTCTTGGGTGCACTAGCAGGATCAAACTTTTTGGTGCAGGCTGGTACTTCTTTGTAATTAATTGTTAAGCGGGTGGCCTTAATGCCATCGGGATCGTAGACGGTCAGCTTCTCCTTCACCAACTCACCATCACCATAGGAGTTGTGGGGCAATGAGACCTGCGGACCAAATTTGCCAACATTGATGGTGAGATACTGATAAACCGGTTTAAGCTCATAAGAAACAGGCGCTACTCGGGAAGAACTGGCGGCTGGCGGCAAAGGCGAGCTTGAAGCAGTAGTTAGATCTTTAGCCATAATTGTAATCTGATGAACGCCAGGTTTAACTGAACCCAAACCCCATGCGTATTCCAATTTAGGACCAGTTGCTTGAGGGTTACCACCATCATAAAGCTTCGGATAGACTAATTTATTATCAACATAGAGCCTCAAGCCGCTCTTTTTAACCAAGTCATTTTTAGCGGGATTACCGGGAAGGAACGAGGAGTTAAATAGCAGGAGTGAGGTGTCGCCACCAATATTTACTGGTGAGATATTTAAAGTAGCGGAGCTAGAATCAAAAACCAGATCGCCGGGGTGCCACTGATCGGTCGCCTTGTTAATCTTGGTGGTAATCGCCAGTGGTCCGGCGCCCCGCGTTACGGCTACCTCATCGCGCCCCTGCTCCTTGTTCGCCGCATCCAGCGCCACCGCGCGAAGCAAGTAATTACCCGCCGGCAAGCTGTCGGCATTAAGAGGATACTCGTACATTAGTGACCCGTCGGCGTCGGCCGCCGAACTCTGATCGGTGCCAAATAATTTAAAATCGCTCCCGGGCACATCGAGCGCCTTATAGTAAAACTCGACCCGACTCACCGCCGCCTGAATGTTGGTGACCCTGACTTTTATCGGCACTGTCCCAGAAACGGTTTGGTTGGCAACGGGAGAAGTAATGGACACCGAAGAAACAAAGTTCAGAGTTAACACATCAGTCCGCGCCCGGCGACCGTTCTGATCGTTTGCAACCGCCACAAAAGTGTGTTTACCGGCTTTTAACGTATTTGGATTGAACGAAAAAGTATAGTAACCGTTGAGGTCTTTTGTTGTGTCAGTAATCAACAGTTTATGTTGCCGGTCAAGATACAAATCAACGCCGGTGATTTTACCTGAACCACCCTGAGTTTTTACTTTAATATCGGTCTGAGTTTTAATCGTGGTGCCAGATGATGGCCCAGCAAAACTGACCTGGAGTGGATTACACCAAAGATCATCCTTTAATTTTACGAAATAAACATTATCATTGTTTTCATACTCCTTCCCCCCCGAATCAAGTGCACTTACAACAATAGTGTAAAGGTTATCTATATACTTCTTGAGATTATTTTTTACTACCTTAAAACCAAATGGGTATGAATCATCAATAATTGGGTCAATTGGAACTGACTGGTTACTACCGTTAGAAACTTTAAAGTTAATTTTATCTACAGCGTCAGTTGAGAGTGTGTCAACCCATTCATTATTACATAAAGCGTAAATTGGCTGACTGTCAGGTTCAACTGGTACTTTCGCAGTCGGAACAATGGTTGCCATGGCACAGGAAGACGCAATGAAATCAACTCTTTCTTGTTGATCATCGTTTTGAACAAAAACGGTATAGGTTCTACCTGGTATTAAAGAAACATTGTTGGTGGCACCTCCAACCCCCGTAAAACCATTTTTGGTAGAGATGATGTGTTGACTCTCACCATCGGCAAGTTCCTCCCCCCAAACTCCAGGCAATTTCAGGGTTTCCGATCCCACTACCTTTTTTTCCCAATAGGGTTCTTGAAGATTGGGGACAAAACCCTCTTTGATTCGAATTACGGTGTCTTGATTTTTGATTACTTTAGCCGGTCGATCATAATAAATAATCATCGCAGCATTGATATTTTGATCCCGACAAGCCAGCACATCCTTCATAATCTTGGGGAGTGTAATTTTGGGTTGACAACCCCTGTACTGACCCCTAGCTGAGATGGCTAAGTGAAT
Organism: uncultured Candidatus Saccharibacteria bacterium; assembly: GCA_964591715.1. GTDB lineage: Bacteria > Patescibacteriota > Minisyncoccia > Phycocordibacterales > JACOZG01 > CAZQDR01. The sequence continues at coordinate 18,348 of CAZQDR010000010.1, forward strand.
CGGGTTTGAATACTGTACTCCATCCCAAACTCGTACGACGTATGTTTCTCCGTCTTTAAAAGGCCCCAAAGGTATCTGGGGAGCCTTATTATTCTTCCACGTCACATCATCGCGCTTACTTTTAGGAAACCTAATATAATTTTCTTCGTTATCTTGGGGGATATTTGCCACCCAATAGTAGTCATCAAAAGCTGGGCCGCTATCTATCTCCACTCTGACAGGTCCTTTTTTGGTATAGCCTCCTAGCCAACTTACACCGTATTGGATATCCATCCCGTCACAAGCCGCTTGTTGGACTGAAACGCTTAAAAAATCGGGTAATGGAGCAGCGGAAATCGGCTGGGGAGCGATTGAAAAACCAATAGTAAAAATGATTAGAACCAGGTTTAAGTATTTATGCATTTTTTTTACTTTTTATTTAGTGGGCTTCACCGGCAATCCAAAAGACAATAATAACGATTAAAGCAGAAATAAAGGCCGTACTTTTATTGTACGGCTTGTCAGCGAGGTGGTCTATAAAATTGGGGGATAAGTACAAAAAAGAGGCGCGAATCTTTCGCGCCTCCCCGGGAGCCCTTGCAGGCGCGAAGCCTGGCAATTAACTCCATGTCCTAAACCGGCGGCGAGCGGGCCGGAGCCACGCTACTGTTGCAAGCAACAGTAAGCCGGTGTGTGGCTCTGGCACGAGAGCGAGGAAGGAGGGAGCGCTCGCCGCCGGAATCGTCCCATACAAGTCGAGTCGCCAACTGTAAAAGGGCGCGAGACTTGGATAAGGTTTGGGGTCTTGTTGATGGGAGAGGACCGGATTCGCTAGCCAAGTAATCGGCGTAAAGGCGCCCAGGGCGTTGAAGTAGCCCTCCTGCGGCCGATAGTAACCGAGATACGAGTAGCGAAAGTCAGCTTGCTCTGCGCCCGCTTGGCTGTTCGTCCAGCCAAAAACCGGGAAGTCGCCGCCCGCGTGGAGCGTGACCGACGCCTTGATTTGAAGTCGGCCATCTGGATAGGTAAACATCGGGACCAGCGAAAAGTCAGCCGGCAAAATCGGGATCGTCGCGGACGAGAAAGTGAGATCGAACTTGCCGGTACCTGGCTCGTGGGGAATGCCCGCCACTATTTCGTAGGTCAGCCGCATCCCCTGCCATGATTCATCGCCACTAGCCAAGACCACGCCCGAGCCTGCCGCCCAGACCAGGACTGGTTGGCCGCAGACTGCCGCTAACCATAGCGCCACGTACTTGCCCATCTCTAGTCTCCCACAATAAAACCACTTAAAGATCGTTTAAAAACTGCTCCCTGGAGTATCTGCTGTTCGAGTGAAGATTTGATGAGCTTAGGCTTTGATGCCACGAGCTTGGCGACGAGCCTCGGCCTCGTCTAAAACCTTTTTGCGCATGCGGATAGACTTGGGCGTCACTTCCACTAATTCGTCATCACCAATATATTCGAGAGCGTCCTCCAAACCCATGAGACGCGGTGGTTTAAAATGCTCGGCATCCGCCTCGCCTTTCTCGCGGAAGTTGGTTAAGTGCTTGGCTTTGCAGACGTTGATTCGCAGATCGCCGGGACGGCTATGCTCACCCACCACCATACCGGCGTAAACTTGGACACCTGGTCCATAAAATAAGAGACCGCGGTCTTGAACGTTCATGAGACCATACATTAAAGTTTGACCGCCCTCGTGCGCCACCAGTGAGCCACGCTCGAGCTCCTTCCAAGCTTGGCTATCCTCGGCGTAATGCAAAAAGCTGGAGTTCATGATGCCTAATCCCTTGGTGTCAGTTAAAAATTCGTTGCGATAGCCAAAGAGCCCGCGGGTCGGAATCACAAATTCTAAATAGGCAATACCATTTTCCACCTTCATATCCTGGAGTAAGCCGTGGCGACTGCCCAATTTTTGAATGACGACGCCGGAGTAGACCTCTGGCGTTTCAATAAAGGTGCGTTCAAATGGTACGTGGGTTCGGCCGTCCACCTCCTTCTCAATCACTTGCGGACGAGAGACCTGCAGCTCATAACCCTCACGACGCAAGCGCTCAAGTAAAATCGCCAAGTGTAGTTCACCGCGGCCAGAAACAATCCAAGCTGGTTGCTCGGGCACATCCTCAACGCGCAGGGCCATATCATTCTCCAGCTCTTTATATAGACGCTCACGCAGCTGACGCGAAGTAGTGTACTGACCTTCGCGGCCAGCAAAGGGCGAATCGTTAACCATAAAAGTCATCTTGACCGTTGGCTCTTCGATCGAAAGTAGCGGCAAGGCCTTAGGGTCAAGCGGATCAGCAATCGTCTCCCCGATCATGATGTCGGGAATACCGGAGATTGCCACAATGTCACCGGCGAGCGCCTCGGTCGCCTCGACACGAGCCAAACCATTAAAAGTCATGAGCGAGACCAAGCGATACTTTTTTTGCTCGCCAATACGATTGATGTGGATCACCTCCTGGCCGGCGGTGATGATACCGTTATAAACCCGGCCGGTGGCAATCCGACCCTTGAACTGATCACCGACAATGGTCGTCACCAAAAGCTGGAGCGGCTTACTAGCATCCACGGCGGGCGGTTTAATCTCTTTAACAATCGTAGCAAACACCGGCGTAATGTCGGTCATGGCGGCTAAGTCCGGCTGAAGACCGGCTAAACCGTTTTTAGCGGAAGCGTAAATCACCGGGAAGTCAGCCTGCTCATCCGAGGCGCCTAGTTCCAAAAAGAGTTCTAGAGTTTTTTCGTGAACGTAATCAATACGAGCGTCAGGCTTATCAATTTTATTGATCACGACAATGATTTTGAGTTTTTGTTCGAGCGCCTTTTTAAGCACGAAGCGGGTCTGGGGCATTGGGCCCTCTTTGGCATCAACCAAGAGCAAGGCGCCGTCAGCCATCTTAAGCACGCGCTCCACCTCACCACCGAAGTCGGCGTGGCCGGGCGTATCGACAATATTGATCTTTACGGCCGCCGTCGCCTCATCAGGCTGCCACAGTACCGAGACATTTTTAGAGAAAATGGTAATTCCACGCTCACGCTCCAGTGGATTGGAGTCCATGATTAGATCGCCCCGCTCCTCGGCCTCTTTGCCAAGCTTGGTTTGGGACTGGCGCAGCAAAGCATCCACGAGGGTTGTCTTCCCGTGATCCACGTGAGCGATAATAGCTACATTTCTAATTTCCATAGGCCTGCCCGACTTTGGCGGGTAAGATGAGCACGATAACATAAAAACACCCCAGCGGCAAGCCGCTGGGGTAAGTACTTATTAGGCGGGAAAGGCAAATCAATGTTGGGGGCCAATCTCTACCGAGCTTCCAGGAAAGGCCAGGAGGAAAATAGATGGCACAGAAGAAAACAGGGCCCTCAAGCATAGCTCTTGCTCGGCATTGAAATCCGGGGGAAGAGTGACCCTTATGAGAATAGATTTCTGACCCGGCTTTGGATCAGCTCTCGTTTCCTCCTCACTTCTGTCCGAAGAAGCCCCCAAGTGCTTTACCAACGCCTCCCGAACCCTTTCCAGAGTAAGATTCAGCCCTAGCAGAACTTTTGCCGCCACGCCGTCACCCCCCCGAATCAAACCCAGGAGCAAATGCTCTGTCCCAACATAATTGTGACCAAGCAATCGCGCTTCGTCGTTGGCCAACTCCAACACTTTTTTACACGCAGGTGTCTGGGGCAACTTGCCCATACTCACCAGGTCAGGGCCAGACTTGACCAGCTTCTCCACTTCCAGACGGACCTTCCGTGGATCAACTTCAAGATTCCTTAGTACCGTCGCCCCAACTCCCGAACCCTCCTTCACTAGCCCAAGCAGAACATGCTCGGTGCATACGTACTCATGATTGAAGAGCTGCGCTTCCCTGTTCGCGAGAGCCATCACTTTAAGAGCGCGGTCGGTAAATCTTTGGGACATCACCTTCTCCTTCACGTTTAGATTAGAAGAGCTCTGACTTATTAGTTTAAGCCGCCGTTTTTACCTTACTACTTATTAAAATATTGTCAAAAATAAAAACACCCCAGCGGCAAGCCGCTGGGGTGAGATCGGTGATCATGACTACTGGTGCTCGAGACGCAGAAAGACAAAGCCCCTAAGTTCTGCGGCTGCCCCATCGGCAAGCGGCAGCTTTTTCAGCTCTTGCTGGGCAAACTCCAGAGAGTCGATTCTTCTAGCGACCTTTACCTCCTGACAAGTATCATAGGCATTGTGGTGTTTGGGAAGAACTCGAAAAAATAAGGCGTAAATGTAAGTGCGCA
>CAZQDR010000011.1:0-10642 GCA_964591715.1 uncultured Candidatus Saccharibacteria bacterium
GTGTCGCAACCACTAAAATCGGATGATTCAAGGCGAGCGCCTTTTTCCAGCGATTAGCCAACTCTTTTTTGCTTAAGCCGTTATGGAAGATGAAAGTGTATTCGCTGATGCCGCGCTCAAGCCGCGACAATACCGGTTCCAGATCTTGGGCGGTGGGCAAACACAAGAAGACGGAACCATTATGGGCAAAGGTTTCTCGAATCAAGCTCTTGTAAAAACCGAGCCGTTCTTCGTCAGTGTCTTGAAGCGTGCTGGTATTACCGCCGAACGGATATTCCGGTCTCGGTGGGGCCGCTTTCAATTCTCCACTATCCAGATCATCACTCATTTCCAGGATTTGTTTGGGGATGAGCGAGAGGATCGTTGGCCCCAGGGGCGAGCCGAAGTAGTTGGCCGTCTCTTCGGCAGCAGCAATAAATTCTGGTCTAACTAAACCGCGCGCCCGAAGCGTTTTTATTTTCTTGACCGGATAATCAGCGCCCCGAATAGCCGCTTTGACATCGTCAACGAGCTGACTACTGACCACTAGAGCCGGAATTTCCTTCGAGCGGACTGGCACGCTGACGATCGCTCCTGGATTTATCTCAATACTAGCGAAGTAACTTAAACTATCGCGGAATACCCCTCGACTGAGCGGTATGGCGTGGATAATTCTCATTACGCCTATGATATACTTTAAAGGTGAAAAAGTATATCTCGCTGGCGCGGGCAGTCGAGCGGTCTTCCTATACGGCGGCGGAGTGGTCAAAGCTGGCTAAAGGCGGCTTAATTGATGTCCGCGAGCATGAGGACGGTTGGTATATTAACGAGGCCGAGCTCGATCGAACTTTTGATGCTGCTTATTTTAATGAGCTAACTCATAAACCCGTGCGGCCGGCAAGTCGACCAACGCATCACGCTTTAGTGGGCGTGCTCGTTATTATGGGTTTGGTAGTGACCGCCGCAGCTTGGCAGGCAAGTGGAGTTGTGCCAGAGCTAGCCCGGTATTTTACTGGCCAGAGCAGTGTGGCAGCGGTGGGGGCTTCGATCGTTGGGACTAGTACGGCCACAACCACGCCCATGGCCACCTCTCAACCCGAAATAGTTGCTCCTACGAGCGAGTGGTGGAGGGCGTGGCAATCACTACTTGAGACCTTGGTCTACTTGCAAGAACGAGTCACCACTAACTGGCAAAACTTTCTCGGTTTATCAATTTCTGAACCCCAGATTGAGATGCCGCCTGGTTCAATTGGTGAGATTGCCACTTCGACAACTCAGCTCCAACGTTTGATTGACCAGCGGGTTAATCTAACAATTCAATCAATATTAAAAAATCCGACCGCTAGCCAGGTATCAGGGGGTTCAGCCTCTGGTGTAGTCGTAGTGCCAACTTCTGGTAACCCGGCTTCCGATCAGATTATTCGGGAGCGACTGCAGAGCGCCTTCTCTGATACAATCCGAATTCAATTTGATCGATCGGGCGAGACGGGCATTATTACACCCGTGTTTCAAAAATTACCAAACGATAACTATCTCTTTTTAGTAACACCGCTACGCCCTCGTTAGTATGAAGTATTTATTTTTATTATTTCTTTTGCCATCAATCAGCTTGGCGGCAACGACGATCGAAATTGAGCCAGCCAAAGTCGAACTCAAAATGGCGTCAGGCGAATCCACCACCACAGCCGTTAGTATTATTAATCGTAGTGATTCGGCGGTGGCGGTGACGACGGAATTTCAAGACTTTGTGGCTGGTGATAGCCCAGAAGTCCCAGCTAAACTTTTGGGAACCGCCACCTCAACCTACGGCCTTCAGCAATTTATGAGTTTGCCAGCGGTGTCACGCCAGTTCTTACTTCAACCAAACGAGCGACGAGTAGTGCCCTTGCAAATTTCCTTGCCCGCCGGCACGCCGGCGGGGGGTCTATACGCTGGCTTAGTTTTCGCGATCGATTCTCCCGAGCAACGTGACATTCATTTTACAAATGGAATTGCCAGCTTATTTTTTGTTACGGTGACAGGTCCCACCCGTGCGGTCGGGGAGCTCAAGGATTTTTCGGTCCAACGGACTGGAAGCCAGATAACCGGCTACAATTACTTATTTGAGAATTCGGGCGAGATCTACCTTAATCCGTATGGCTATGTTAGTCTCCGCGATTGGCGTGATCGCGAAATCTATTTTACCGAGTTGCGGCCGGCATTTGTGATGCCCGGTAGTGCCCGCCTGCAAAAGCTACCCCAAAATATAAGCCTCCAAAGTGGCTGGTATCAGGCCAAGATTGCCCTCAATCGCGGATACGACAACCAGATTGATCAGAAAACGGTAAACATTTTTATTTGGCCAAAGTGGTTGGGCTTGGTCAGTGCTTTGGCGGCGGTGTTAGTTTGGTTACTAATTTGGTGGCGACGATCCAATAGACGACAATGAAGATACTTTATTTAAAAAAAGTAATATTACTCACGCTTTGTTTTTTTGTTGCGGCTTCTGTTCAAGCGGCACCAACTAGTGAGACCTATAAAATTGAATATGATTCGATAAACTTTGTTGGTGGCCGGAGCACCTCTGAGACGTATTCTTTGAAGGGGACCGGCGGTGAGGCAGCGACGGGGCGCCTTTCGAGTGAGACTTATATAATTGAAGCGGGCTTACAAGCGATGGATTCGTCGTCGTTAGTGGTTGGTTTTACGGGCGATCCTAATTTGTCTCCTGGCATTATTTTGCCCCAGGGAGGTCGGTCTGACGGTGTGGTTAGTTGGGTAGTTACCAGCTCCAGTGGTTATACCCTGACCGTAAAAAATAATTATGTTAACTTCATGGGACACGATGGATTGGCGACCAGTCAAGGAAATACAATTCCCGACTATGTTCCCAGTTCGAAAGTGGTTTCTTCTGAGCCATTTTATTCAATTATTGATGAAGGGCCGCTCGACTACGATTGGATTTTACCAGCGACGCAGTCAGCCTTCGGGTTCAGTGCGACTGGTACCGATGTACATTTGTCGTACAAGAATAATGGCACTGCCTGTGGCATCGGTAACTCCATTTCGGCGTTTCATTGTTGGGATAGTTTTCGACCTATTCCACCGGGCGGTAGTTGCAATGGGGACTGCGGAGATTATGTCCATGATAACGAATTGACGGAACGGACTGTTGCTACTAGGAATACGGCTTCTTCTTTTAGCACCACCACGCTTGATTTGCGGGTCGAGGTCGGAGCCAATGCTAATCAGCCCCAGGGGGTTTATAGAATGACCCTGTCCGCCACCGTCAATGCGCACTAAACTAATTATTTTAATATTCTTTGGCTGGCTGTTATTGGCTTTTCCGCCCCAAGCTCTAGCCACGACCAATCTTTATCAGGTGCAGGTGGAAATTTGCCCGATTACCGGTTGCACGACCGTATTCGGCCAGTCGCCATCGCCCCTAAGTAAGCTCAATCCGCCCACAATCCCAACCGAGGTGGTTGATGTGCCCTCAGTTAGTCCCACTAAAACAGATGTGTTTGAACTCTTGCCATATGCTAGCACTACCGAAGCGGCGATTGAGAGGTTGACCCTGGACAGTTTCTCATTTATCCAGCTCGGCGAACCGCTAACCCCAGCTGGTCAAAATATTATTCGGGTTAATGGCCGGAAGCCGTTAACAATTGCTCTAACCTACGACAAAGTCCCCGCCGTTTTAAAAACAATCGGCGTGACGTTGTTTGATCCGATTGACGAGGACAAGGGTCTGTCTTTTGTTTTACGTGGTGATGATGAGAAGCGAGTTTACACGGCCACTGTTGCGCCACTTGGGCGCGGCGGTATTTACCCAGTGTCGATCCATGTCATTAATTATCACGACCAGCAACTTAAAAAAATTACGGGCTATTTTCAGGTTTCTGGCGCCGGCTTTACTGGTGATGATAGCCTCACCGCCGTTTTCAATAATGTTATTAAGCCAATCGTGATCACCTCGGGTATCTTGGCCGGCGCTTCGCAAATTATTGCTTTCGGTTCAGTGGCGTCGCTCTACGATGTCTATCTTTTAATCTTGCGTGGTATTGGCGCCTTCTTTAGTTCGCTCGGTATTAAGCGCAAAAATAAGCCTTGGGGTACGGTTTATGATTCTGTGACCAAGCGGCCCATTGACCCGGCCTACGTTACCGTTTACCAAAATGGCAAAGAGCTTCAGAGTGCCATTACCGATATTGAGGGTCGTTACGGCTTCTTTTTGCCGCCCGGCACTTATGAGCTTTCAGCCCAAAAAACTCACTATCAGTTCCCGTCACGACTACTGGAGGGCAAGCGCGAGGATGAGTTGTATGGCAACTTGTACTTTGGCGGTTTGATCACGACCGAGGAGGGAGAAGCGGTAGCGGTTAACATCCCGATGGACCCGGTTAGTTTTGACTGGAATGAGTTTGCTAAAAGTGGTGATGCGGTCTTCAAGCAAAGTTTGGAGCGTGAGGTGGCGCGAGCGCGCTTCTATCGAATCTTGTCCCTTTTTGGTTTGGTGTTGGCGTTAGGGTCAGCTATTTTTTCACCTAACTTGCTTAATCTATCGGTGCTCATGGTGTACGTTGGTTTAAGTTTATTTAGTCGATCAAGAATTACAACTAGTAAGTTGGTCACCATTAAACGTCAGATTACGGGAGAACCAATTCCGTTTGCCATTGTCCGCGTCTTCTTGGCTGGAGTTAATAAGGAGATTAAGACCCTAGTAGCTGACCGCTATGGCCGCGTTTATTTCTTGGTTCGCCCTGGTAAATATTACGTAACGGTGGATAAAAAGTTACCCGACGGCAGTTACTTCACCTTCTACAAATCAGAGGTCCGAGATCTGGCAAACGGCCTCTGGCCGCGTAACATTGTTATTCCGCAATATCGCCAAGAGGACTAAGTTTGTCAAAGCTTCAAAAAAGCTTAGAATAGAGCTACATGTCTTTTCTGGTTAAAAAGCTCGGTATTGATTTGGGGACGGCCAACACCTTAGTCTTCGTTCCTGGTCGGGGGATTGTCTTAAATGAGCCGTCGGTGGTGGCAGTTTCGGAGCTGGACAATCGAGTGCTGGCGGTTGGCTTGGAGGCCAAAGAGATGGTTGGTCGGACGCCCGACAACATTACGGCCTATCGCCCCATGAAGGATGGCGTCATTGCGGACTACCGAGTGACCGAGGTGATGCTGCGCTACTATATTCAGAAGGCGCTCGGCCGCTACAACTTTTTTAAACCCGAAGTGATGATCTCGGTGCCAGCTGGCGTCACCTCAACCGAGCGCCGCGCGGTAATTGAGGCGGCAATGAAGGCGGGAGCTAAAAATGCCTATGTCGTAAAGGAGCCGATTTTGGCGGCGATTGGCGCTGGCATTCCCATACACGAACCGCGCGGCTACATGGTTTGCGACATTGGTGGCGGGACCACTGACGTTGCCGTCATCTCGCTCGGTGGTATCGTGGCCTCAACTTCGGTGAAGTGCGCCGGTAATCGGATTGATCAGGCGATCGCCGATTATATTAAAAAGACCTTTAACTTGGCGATTGGCGACAAGACGGCGGAAGAGGTAAAAATTAAAATTGGTTCCGCTGTGCCGATTGAAGATGAATTGGTCTACGAAATTCGCGGCCGTGACTTTTTAACTGGCTTGCCCCGCTCGGCGGAAATTAAGACTAATGAAATCGTGCGAGCGATTGACGCCGAGCTCCGGGAAATTGTGAAGGCAATCAAGGCCGTTTTTCAAGATACACCACCAGAACTCGCGGCCGATATTATTGACCAGGGGATTATCATGACCGGCGGCTCTTCGCAACTAGCCAATTTGCCGGAACTGATTTATCGCCGAACTGGGGTTAAGGCCTATCTGGCTGACGAAGCGCTCTACTGTGTGGTTAAGGGTACCGGTATTGCGCTCGAGCATTTGGATACGTATAAAAAGAGTATTATCTCCAAGAACTAACATGCATCACGCTTACGTGATTGTGGGATCCCATGAGTTGGCGGTGGCGTATTTAGGGGGCACCTTTCAAGTTCAAGCACCAGTCCGTCACTTGCCCCTATTTGGCATTGAGGAGAGCCGGCTTCTGAAAGCGGAGCAGGGTCGGCGGTTGGGAACAGACGAGAGCTTGCACATAGTAATCCGGACCGACAACATTACTGTTGAGGCCCAGAATGCCTTATTAAAAACACTGGAGGAGCCAACGCCCGGAGTGCACATTTTTATCCTGGTGTCGGAGAAACAAAACCTTCTACCGACGCTCCTTTCACGGGTGATTGTGGTCGAGCTTGAAGCTGCACCCAACGTCGGTCAATATCCCGCCGTAAAAAAATTCTTGAGCGCCTCAGTTGAAGAGCGGCTGTCCTTAATTGCCAAATTTATTGAAGCGAATGAAGAGACTGGTCAGCTGCGGCCGCTGGCTCAAGCTTTTGGCGCCGAGCTTTTGGCGACCGTTCGCAGCGCTAAATTGAACGAGGCCGTTGGCTATCTCTATGACCGAGCGGCTTTGCCGCGATTGGTCTTAGAGCATATTGCTATGATAGTATAATCCCATGGCTTACAATTTTAATTCTTTTAAGGAGCGCTTGAGTGAAGTGGAGGAGTGGTTAACCAAAGAGTTTGCTTCCATCCGAACGGGTCGGGCTACCCCAGCTTTGCTTGACGGGGTGAGCGTGGAGTCGTATGGCTCGCGAGTACCCCTTAAGCATGTGGGTTCTATTTCGATCGAAGATCCGCGCACTCTGCGGGTTACGCTTTGGGATAAGTCCCAGGTTAAAGCCACTGAATCGGCCATTGCTTCGGCTAATTTGGGTGTCTCGGCCATTGCTGATGGTTTGGCTATTAGAGTGATCTTCCCTGAGTTAACAGCGGACAAGCGCAAGCTTTTGAGTAAGCTGGCTCACGAGAAATTGGAAGAGGCTAAAGTCTCTTTGCGCAAAGAACGGGAAAAAGTTTGGAATGATATCCAGACTCAGGAACGCGAAGGCGGTTTGAGCGAGGATGAAAAGTTTCGCCACAAAGACGAGTTGCAAAAACTGGTAGACGATACCAACGCCAAACTGGAGGCTCACAATGATCGCAAAGAGGCTGAGATCTTGAATTAAGCTATGACCGTTATTATTTTCTTTATTATTTTAGCGATCCTCATTCTCTCGCATGAGTTTGGACACTTTATTGTGGCCAAGCGCGCCGGAGTGAGAGTGGATGAATTTGGTCTCGGCTTTCCACCGAAAGTCTTTGGTTGGAAGTATGGTGAGACCGAGTATACGTTAAATCTTTTGCCGCTCGGCGGCTTCGTTAAAATCTTTGGCGAAACTCCGGATGAGGAGTCGCTGGCCGGTCCGGATATTTCGCGCAGCCTGGTTCATAAGCCAAAATGGGTTCAAGCCTTGGTGTTGGTCGCTGGCGTTACCTGTAATATTATTTTAGCCTGGCTGCTCATCTCAATCGGCTTTATGATTGGTTTGCCAACGCCCGCCGATCAGATTGGGAAATATGACACGGCGACGCCGATTCATCTCCTCATCACCAGCGTTAGTCCTGAATCACCAGCCGATCTGGCCAAGCTAAAGGCGGGTGACGAACTGGTGGGACTAAGTACGGCGAATAATTCGCAAATTACTACACCGCCAAATCCGACGCCGGAGTCAATTCAGCAGTTCATCGCCGAGCATCCGAACGAGAAATTAACGCTTAATTATCGTCGCGGCAAAATTTTTAAAGACCCGAATGTGCCCATTGAGTCTGTGACAGTGACGCCGCTGACGGGGATTGTTAGCGACCGAGCCGCTATCGGTATTGGCATGGACGAAATTGCTCAAGTGCGCAAACCCTTCTTTATTGCGCTGTGGGAAGGGTTAACTCTGACCCTGCGCCTCTGGTGGCTGACGATTCAATCTCTGTTTACAATTATTAGAGATTCCTTTGTTGGTCAGCAAAATGTCATTGGCGGGATTACGGGACCGGTTGGTCTAGTGGGTTTAGTAGGCGACGCCCAAACGCTTGGCTTTATTTATCTTTTAAGCTTTACCGCTTTTATTTCCATCAACTTGGCGGTGATTAACTTGGTGCCCTTCCCGGCGCTAGACGGTGGCCGGTTACTCTTTTTACTGATCGAGAAAATCAAAGGTTCGCCAATCAGCCCCAAGATTGCCCACACCCTCAATTATGTGGGCTTCGGTCTTCTCCTCTTGCTCATGGCCTTCGTGACCTATCACGATATTGCCAAATTATTCTAATTTTGACCCCAGCTGTTGTTTCTAGTAAGCTAGGGGCATGTTACAATCTCAACTCTTTACCAAAACCCGCAAAGAAGCCCCCAAGGATGAGGTGGCCAAGAACGCGGAATTATTAATCCGCGGCGGCTATATTAATAAGGAAATGGCCGGCGTCTACTCCTACTTGCCGCTGGGCTTGCGAGTGATGGAGAAGATTGTGGCGATTATTCGCGAGGAGATGAATGCGATCGGTGGACAGGAATTGCTTCTGACCGCGCTTCAAGATCCAGCGATTTGGCAGACGAGTGGTCGCTGGAGTGATGAGGTAATTGACGTCTGGTTTAAAACGAAGCTGGCGACAAAAACCGAAGTCGGTTTGGCCAACACCCACGAAGAGGCAATGACGGCCCTGATGAAGAGCTTCATTCAGTCTTATCAAGACTTGCCTCGCTACGCTTACCAGTTCCAAACCAAGTTCCGCAACGAGTTGCGCGCAAAAAGCGGCATTATGCGAACGCGCGAGTTTATCATGAAGGATTTGTACTCATTCTCACGGACGCAAGCGGAGCTCGACGAATTTTACGATCGCTGTGCCGAAGCATACATGAACATTTTCCGTCGCGTCGGTTTGGGTGATCGAACTTATTTTACTTTTGCCTCTGGTGGTGCGTTTTCTAAATATAGTCACGAATTTCAAACCATTTGTGATGCGGGTGAGGACACTATTTATTTGGCGGCCGATAAAAATATCGCGATTAATATTGAGGTTTGTACGCCGGAAGTGTTAGCCGATTTGGGTTTAACCAAGGAGGAGCTGGTGCCGCACAAGGCGATCGAGGTTGGTAATATCTTTAAATTGGGCACGCGCTTTTCCGAGCCGCTCGGCTTAACCTTTACTAACGAGGCGGGGGAGCGCCAGCCGGTAATCATGGGCAGCTATGGTGTTGGCCCAGGACGGCTGCTCGGTACTGTGGTGGAGGTGCTAGCCGACGAAAAAGGCATTGTTTGGCCCAAGGCTATCGCGCCGTTTATGGTTCATTTGGTTAGCTTGGCTGGCAAATCTGAGGATGTCCTCACGAGCAGTCGAAAAATTTACGATGACTTGGTCGCCGAGGGGGTGGAAGTGCTTTGGGATGATCGTGTCGTCTCCGCGGGAGAAAAATTTGCGGATAGCGACCTGCTCGGTATGCCCTATCGAGTTGTTGTTAGTGATCGTAGTCTGGCCAACAATGAGGTAGAAGTAAAAGAGCGCCGGAGCGGCGAAACAGCAATGTGTGCCGTCGACGAACTTTCTAAATATTTAGCGGAGCATGCTTAAACGTTGGCAAAAATTATTCAGCACCGACCTGGGAATTGATCTAGGGACGGCTAATACCCTGGTTTACCTCAAGGGCCATGGCGTCGTGATCAATGAGCCAACCGTGGTGGCGGTCAATGAGAAGACCGGCCGAATTGTTGCTATTGGCACTGATGCCAAACAGATGGTTGGTCGCACCCCAACTCACATTACCGTCGTCCGGCCGCTAGTCGATGGAGTTATTTCTAATTTTGAAGTAACTGAGGAGATGTTGGCGTATTTTATTCGCAAAGTTGGCCAGATGAATCCAAAAAAGTTTTTGCGCCCGCGGGTGGTGATTGGCGTACCAGTGGGTATCACCAACGTCGAGATTCGGGCGGTGCGCGATGCCACTCGTAACGCGGGCGCCGGCCGCGTCCATGTCATTGAGGAGCCCATGGCCGCGGCGATTGGCATCCGTTTGCCGGTCCATGATCCAGTTGGTCACATGATGGTGGACATGGGCGGCGGTACCACCGACATCGCCGTGATTTCTTTAGGTGGCATTGTTCGAGCCAAGAACCTTAAGATCGCTGGTGATCGCTTAAACGCCGACATTATTGCTTACGTTCGCGACGAATTCAAAATTTTATTGGGTGAGAAGACGGCCGAAGAGGTTAAGATTGCCATCGGTTCGGTTTATCGTCAGAAGGAGCTCATGGACGCCACCATCCGCGGTCGTGACTTAGTCACCGGCTTACCTAAGGAGGTGGTAATCACGGATGCGGATATTAAAGAAGCGATTGCGCCCTCGATTGCTATTTTGGTTGATGCGATTAAAGAGGTTTTGGAGTCAACACCGCCCGAGGTGATCTCGGATGTGATGCATAAAGGTATTATTTTGTCCGGTGGCGGCTCGCTCTTACAGGGCATGCGGGAATTACTCGAGCATGAGCTTAAAATCCCGATTCATCTAGCTGATGATCCACTCACCGCGGTCGTGCGTGGGACGGGTGTTGTTTTGGAGGATATTGAACGTTATCGCGATGTTTTAATTGATGATGAAAACGACATTCCACCAAAGTAATTTAGCGGCTAACCGTCGCCGACGCGTCTGGCTTACTGTCGGCGGCATTTTCGCGCTCATTATTTTAGTCACCGCCGGCGGCATTTTAAACGTTTGGTTTGGGCCGGCGGC
>CAZQDR010000011.1:10742-22425 GCA_964591715.1 uncultured Candidatus Saccharibacteria bacterium
TTGGTTGGACTGGGTCCTTGGTGGCTTGGCTTGCTGGTTTTTTTGCTGGCCACCGTGGTTTATCCCTACTTTTATGAGGCGGCCACCGCCGCTTTCTTTTTTGATTTGGTTTACGCTACGGGGCTTGCCGTGCCCTTTAACTTTCAGTTTAGCGCTACGGTCTTTTGTATTATGCTGGTGGCCTTGGTTAATGAATTGCGGCCATATGTTATGATGTATCGTTAAGTATGCGCCGACCCAACCGTATCCCGGTATACCAAATAGATCCTGATGAGGTTTTGCTTGATGCCCGTAATTTGCCGTCTTTTAATACTCAGCAGTTTGAGGGGCGGATTGAGCGGCCAATCAGCAAAACCGCCTTTTATGTTCTTGGTCTTTTGTGTGCACTGGCCTGCCTCCTCTTCTTGGGGAAAATTGGTCAGTTGCAATTAGTGAGAGGATCGGCTTTGGCCGCCCGCAGTGTCAATAACACCCTGCGTCATATTCCGGTTTTTGCCGAGCGTGGATTAATCACTGATCGTAACGATGTCGAGTTGGCTTGGAACACACCCACTCGAACTTACATCGACACGGCTGGTTTTGGCCATTTGATTGGTTACGTCGGCCGGCCCAATGAGCAGGAGGTTGATTCCACGGAGATTCATCCCGACTCGTTGGTTGGTCGTGACGGTGTCGAGAAGCATTATGACCGTGCCCTGCAAGGTGAGAGTGGAATAAAGATTGAGGAGGTTAATGCCACGGGAGAGGTTTTGTCGGACTATATTCTGCGACCGCCGACCACGGGTCAAAACTTAACTCTGGCGATTGATTCTAGATTGCAAGGACAATTTTACAAGTCGATAAAGGAGGTGGTTGATCGCGGAATCTTTGTGGCGGGAGCCGCCGTCATGATGGATCTCAAGACTGGTGAAGTGTTAGTGATGACCAGCGCGCCAGAGTTTGATCCCAACGTTATTTCTCAAGGTAGTGATCGCGCAGCCATTAATAGTTATCTCACCAATAAGAACCAGCCTTTCCTAAATCGGGTAATTGATGGTCTTTATACTCCGGGCTCAATTGTTAAGCCGATCATGGCGCTGGCGGCGTTACAAGAGGGGGTCGTCACGCCAGAGACCAAAATTTTGAGTACCGGATCAATTAGTGTTGCGAATCCTTACAACCCCGCCGCACCCACGATCTTTAAGGATTGGCGAGCGCATGGTTGGGTTAACCTTCGAGAGGCTCTAGCTGTTTCGTCGGATGTTTATTTTTACGCGGTGGGCGGTGGGTACGAAAAACAGCGGGGAATTGGTATTGCCAAGATTGATAAGTATGCGCAAATGTTTGGTTTGGGTTTGCCCACCGGAATTGATTTTTTGACCGAGGAGGTTGGTGTTATTCCCACTCCGGAATGGAAAGCAAAGACGTTTAATAATGACCCTTGGCGAATTGGTAATACTTATCATACGGCGATTGGCCAGTATGGCTATCAAGTAACGCCCTTACAAATGGTTCGGGCGGTAGCTGCGGTGGCCACCTCGGGCAAGCTCCTAACGCCGACGATGTTAAAGCAACCCCGTGGTTACGTAGCCTCGTCAACCCAAATTACTGAAATTAAGCCAGAGTATTATCAAATAGTGCGCGAGGGTATGCGCCAGTCAGTTACCACTGGCATTAGTACGGGACTTAATATGAGTGACGCGTCGATTGCGGTTAAAACTGGTACAGCTGAGCTGGGGGTAAGTAAAGCCTATGTAAACTCGTGGATTACCGGTTTCTTTCCCTACGAGTCTCCGCGCTACGCCTATGCATTGGTGCTCGAGCGGGGACTGCGGGATACCCAGGTTGGCTCGGTTTACGTTAGTCGGCAGTTCTTTGACTGGCTTGCCGCTAATGCTCCCGAATATTTAGCGGTTGACCCTGGACCCGAAACGCGATAGAATAGCGCCCATATGACAGAGCGAAATTATTTGAGCAAAGAGAAATACGCGGAGCTAGAGGAGGAATTACAAAACCTCAAGATGAACCGTCGCCGCGAGGTGGCAGAACGGCTCGAGTTCGCTAAGTCACTCGGTGATTTATCGGAGAATGCGGAGTATCATGCGAAGAGCAGTCCGAGATCGAGGATCGAATTGTTGAGCTAGAGAACCTGCTCAAGACATCCGAGATTATTGCGATGCATCACTCGGTTGCGGTGGAACTAGGCACGACACTCAAGGCTAAGCGCTTAACTGATAACCTGGAACAAACCTTCACGATTGTTGGTTCCGAGGAAGCTGACCTCGCCGCCGGTAAAATCTCGTATCTGTCGCCAATTGGCTCCAGTTTGTTGGGTAAGAAGAAGGGTGAGGAAGTCGCCGTCCACACACCCAAGGGAGAAGTCCGCTACAAAATCACTAGTATCGATTAATTTTAACTATGGCCTCACTTGAAGAATTACGGGCCGAACGTCTTAAAAAATTAGAAGCGCTAAAAGCGGAGGGGATCAATCCCTATCCAATTGCGGCGGACCCTGATTACTCGATCGCCGAGATGATTACTAAGTTTGATGCTTTGGCTAAGGCGGGCAAGGAAGTGACTCTGGTGGGTCGAGTGAGAGCTTTGCGCGGACAGGGAGCGCTTGTCTTTTTTAACTTTGATGATGGGAGTGCCGTCTTTCAGGGATTGCTTAAGAAAGACAATACTGCCGAGGCGGATTTTGATCGCTTTCAATCTACGGTTGATATTGGCGACTTTGTGGAAGTAATGGGCACGCTCTTTACGACTAAGCGCGAGGAGAAAACACTGGAGGTTAAATCGTGGCGGATGCTGGCTAAAAGTTTGCGACCACTCCCGTCCGAGTGGAGTGGCTTAACGGACGTTGACGAGCGCTTTCGCCGACGCTACCTGGACAGCCTAATGTCCAAGGAGGTTAAGGAGCGTTTTATCTTTCGCTCCAAATTGATTACCGCCATTCGCGCTTTCTTAGACAAAGCGGATTATTTGGAGGTTGAGACGCCCGTGCTCCAACCCCAGGCGGGTGGGGCATCCGCGGAGCCATTTGTGACGCATCATCAGGCGCTCGATATTGATTTATTTTTACGGATCTCGGAGGAATTATATTTAAAACGAATGTTGGTCGGTGGTTTCCCACGCGTTTACAGTTTGTCGCGCAACTTCCGCAATGAGGGGATTGATGTCACTCACAATCCCGAGTTTACCATGCTCGAGTTTTACGAGAGTTATAGCACGGCCGCCAAACAACGCGCCCTGGTGGAGAAAATGTTTAAGACGCTAGTAAAACAATTAACTGGCGGTTCCACCATTCATTACAGTGAGCAGGTTATCGACTTTAGTGGTAAATTTAAAGTCTTCTCCTATTTTGATTTACTGAAGCGTTACGCGCTGATCCCTAATCCTGAGTCGGCCACCCATGACGAGTTAATCTTAAAAGCTCAACAGTTGGGTGCCAAGGTTAGTGCGAACGACAGTCGCGAGAAGTTAATGGATGCGATTTATAAAAAGGTGGTCCGACCCAAACTGATTCAGCCGACCTTTATTGTTGATTATCCAAAAAATTATTTGCCACTTGCCAAGTTAAGCGAGGAAAATCCGGAACTGGTGGACGCCTTCCAGCTGGTGATTGGCGGCGTGGAAATTGTTAAGGCCTTTTCGGAACTTAATGATCCAATTGATCAGGCGGCGCGCTTTGCAGTGCAGGAGGCGCAGAAGGCAGCCGGGGACAGTGAGGCGCAAAGTATGGATCAGGATTTTATTGAGGCGCTGGAGTACGGCATGCCGCCGGCTGGTGGTGTGGGTATTGGCATTGATCGCTTGGTGATGTTGCTAACGGACACCCACAATATTCGGGAAGTAATTTACTTCCCAACGATGCGCCCGCGCTAGGTTTACTATTTTTTGCCAAAGAAAAAAGCCGGTGGATCGCTCCACCGGCTTTGCTTTTACTGACTTACTCATTAAAGAACTCGATCCAGCCCCTGCGCTCGTCGGTGCGGAAGTAACCCTTAACTTCTCGGTTTTTACCGTACCAGCCTTCAAAGAGCCAACTCTCGCCCGAGCCGTCTTCTGGTTCCAGCCGGTTGATGGTAATGGGCTCGCTGATGAAGGGCAGAAGGTTGGGGCCGTTCTCCTCAAGAATCGTGAATTTTATCGTCCGACGATTTTTTGAGTCCCCATCAGGTAGAGCATTCATCAAATCAAACTTGGAAGGACCGTTCGTGATCGTCCTGCGAGTTGCCATCCGGTGACTCCTTCAAAAAGAACCAACCCTTTGGCTAAGGCAGGGTTTAACCTTCTTCTTTCGCTTGTTGGCGAACGGCCTATCCATCCGAATAGGAATTTCTCCTGTGATACTACATCACAAATACGTTTTGTCAAGCTAAAATTTGAACAAGAAAAACCGCCCGGGTCATGTGTGACCAAGGCGGATGATGAGGTGTTGGATCACCAAGAGGACGGCGATCCAGAAGGGACTGGTAATGTAAAAGCGGGGAACTTTTACATCTTGAGTGATCTCGACCCACTTCGTGTGCCAGCTCAACCCTTGATGGAACATACGGTGGAGGGCTCTGGGGTAGTGCCAGTTTAAGGCTGCCCACAGGAAGTCCTCCAAAGTTGCGACCCCGATCCACAGTGCCAGGAAGTACACTGGCCCGACGACGGGAAGAGGAGTAAGCCAACACTGGGCAACGAGAGCTACCGGTATCACCAACCCAAACATTAGGAGATGATACGTGGTGACGTAAGTCTTCTGCATCACTAGGCACAACGGGCGCCAAGTGATTTTGTGGCTCCAGAATGGGCTGCGGAACTCACCACCCCACCCGGTTTTGAACCGCTCCAGCCAAATCTCGAACAAGGCCAGCGGCACAGCTACAACCAGGACGTTTATTGCGTACCAGACAATCTGTGCTTTCAAAGTGCACCTACCTTTCTTATTTAATTGTAGCACTAGAAAAAGTAAAAGTCAAGTTTTAAAATTACAGCACAGCAATGGTGAATTTTTTCGGTAAGAACGCAAAAAACAGTGGATAAGTGGGGTTGTTGAGTGGGTTAGAGTGGATTACAATATACATGTGGTGGGATAAAGTGGGTAATTTAATGAAACGGCATGTTAATCGGCGAATACAAACATACACTGGATGCCAAAAAACGGATTGCCGTACCGGCCAAGTTACGTCAACAACTGGGACGGAAAGTAGTTATTACTCATGGTTTAGACAATTGTCTTTCAGTCTATCCAGTCAAAGAGTGGCAACGCGTCGCTTCTAAGCTCGCAGAACTCTCAATGGGACAGGCTGACACTCGGAGCTTTAACCGCTTTATGCTGGCGGGAGCTGTGGAAACCGAGATGGACGCGATGGGTCGCATTTTGATTCCTGACTTTTTGAAGAGCTATGCCGGTCTACAGACGCAAGTCGTAATGGCGGGTGTCCACAACCGGATGGAGATTTGGGACGACGCTCGCTGGACCGAATACAAGGAGCGCGTAACCAAACAGGCCGATTCGCTCGCTCAAAAGTTAGGTGAGATCGGAGTCTTCTAATGATTCACGAACCAGTTCTTTTACATGAGGTGCTAGAGACGTTAGCGCCGGTCGCCGGAGCGATTGTGGTTGATGCCACAGTCAATCGCGGAGGCCACAGCCGCGCCCTTTGCCAAACTCTAGGGTCGGCCGGCACGCTCATCGGTTTAGATGCCGACGGTGAGGCGCTTAAGGAGGCAAAAGATAATTTAAGCAGTTGTCCAAGCCAGGTGGAGTTGATTAATACCAACTTTCACCAAATGCGCGAGGCAATTCCCGAGAGCTATCATGGCCGGATTGATGCCATCCTGATGGATCTGGGCTTAAGTTCCAATCAGCTTGAGAGTTCGGGTCGCGGCTTCAGCTTTCAGCGCGACGAACCGCTCTTGATGACTTTTGCTAGCGCTCCCGAGGCAGACGCCGAGACGGCGAGCACGATCGTTAACAATTGGTCCGAGGCAGAGATCGCTGGGATTTTAAAGGAGTATGGCGAGGAAGGCTTTGACAAACAGATTGCCAAAGGTTTGGTCGTTGCTCGTCAGGCTGGACCAATTACGACGACGGGGGAGCTGGTAGCCGCGATTAAGGCCGCCGTGCCCGAGTGGTACACCCATAAGCGACTCCACTTTGCGACGCGGACCTTCCAGGCCTTACGCATTGCCACTAACGATGAGCTGACCGTGCTCGCCGAGACCATCCCGACGGCTTGGGAACTGCTCAAGGTAGGTGGCCGGATCGGCATTATCAGCTTCCACAGTCTCGAAGCTCGCTTGGTCAAGAACGTCTTCCGCGAATACGTCAAACTTGGTCGCGGCGAACTGGTAATCAAGCACGCCGCCAAGCCCTCATATGAAGAAGTGAAGAAAAACCCCCGCGCCCGCAGCGCCCAATTACGAGTAATTAAGAAATTATCATGACCGCAAAAACCATCGCCGCCACTTATTCCCACAAAAAACTTTTTTGGTACTTAACCTATACGCTTATCGCTTTAGTGCTCGTTTATATTTATTGCATCAATGTCATTGTCATGGGTGTTGTGCAGCGGGAGAATTTGCGCAACAAGTTCGGCGCTTTAAAGACTAGTGTCACCAATCTTGAGTCGCAGTATGTGGCCATTTCTGGTACAATTACGCTCGACTTGGCCCACAACCTTGGCTATAAGGATGCAGCCGACAAAGCAAGCTTTGCTTACTCATCCACCCCAGGGGTAACGTTGTCCTATCGTCGCACCCAGTAATGGAGCACCGCCCAGTTGTCCGGATTCGGATACTATTTTTAATAATTGTTATTTTGGCTGTCGTTTTGGCGGGGCGGCTTTTTTTCATTCAAATTATTAAGGGTTCGTATTATGCCGAGCGTGCTGACCGACAGTATCAGTTGCCAGCTGGCAATCTGTTGGAGCGCGGTTCGATTTACTTTCAAGCTAAGGATGGTCAGTTGGTCTCGGCAGCGACAATGCATGAGGGCTATATCGTAGCGATCAATCCACGTCTCATCACAAATCCCGACCGTACTTATGAGGCACTGGCGCCCTTAATCACTCTCGATCCAGCTGACTTTTACCGCAAGGTGGCTAAGAATGATGACCCATATGAGGAGCTCTCTAATCGAGTTGAGCAGGTGGCCGCCGACAAAATTATGGCTCTCAAGCTGACCGGCGTCTCGGTGCTTAAAAATCGTTGGCGTGCCTACCCCGGCAATAGTTTGGCGGCACAGGTGATTGGCTTTATGGGCTCTGATGGCAAAGAGGTAACCGGCCGATATGGCTTGGAGCGTTACTACAACGACACCCTAACGCGCGAGCCCGATAAAAGTTTTATTAGTTTTATTGCCGAAGCTTTCTCGGAGATTGGCGGCACGGTTAAGGGTGACGAGGAGGCGGGCGGTCGCGATGAGGCAAACTTGGTGCTAACGATTGAGCCTTCTGTCCAGCAGACACTTGAGCAGAGCTTGGAGGCAGTGGCCACCCAGTATTACCCGGATACTACCGGGGCGATTGTGATGGATCCTAAGACTGGCGAGATTATTGCCATGGGTGCTTGGCCGACTTTTGATCCAGGCGGAAAAATCGACTCACTCGATGTTCTTAAAAATCCACTGGTCCAAAATATATATGAGATGGGCTCAATTTTTAAACCCCTGACGCTTGCGGCCGGGCTTGATGCTGGCGTGATTACGCCCACCACCACCTACAACGACGTTGGTATTTTAACCATCGACACCAAACAAATTGCTAACTTCGATCGGCGCGCTCGCGGGGTTATCCCGATGCAGGAGGTGATCAATCAATCTTTAAACACGGGGGCCGTCTTCGTAATGCAAAAGCTCGGTAAGGATCGCTTCCGCGAATATTTTACTAATTTTGGTTTGGGTGAGAAGACGGGGATTGATCTGCCGGATGAAGCGACTGGTCTAATAAACAATCTCAAAAGCCCGCGCGAAGTGGAGTACGCAACGGCGTCGTTTGGCCAAGGTGTGGCCGTCTCACCAATCGAGATTACGCGCGCGCTGGCCAGTCTTGGTAACGGTGGCTATTTGGTCAAACCATACATCGTTAAACGCTTTGAGCGAGTAAATACCAAGCTCTCGACCGACACCAAGCCAGTGGTGGGTCGAGAGGTCATCAAGCCGGCCACTAGTCAGGCCATCACTAAGATGCTCGTCACGGCCGTCGACACGGCGCTGGTCCAGGGTCGGGCTAAGCTTGATCATTACACCATCGCCGCCAAAACTGGTACCGCCCAAATGCCGATCCCTGGTGGGGGCTATTATACCGATCGCTACTTGCACTCCTTCTTTGGTTACTTCCCAGCTTCCAATCCGCGCTTTATTGTCTTTTTGTACATGGTTAATCCCAAGGGGGTGCAGTATGCCTCCGAGAGTTTGGTGAGCCCGTTTATGAATCTGACCAAATTTTTGCTAAACTACTACAATGTTCCGCCAGATCGCTAAAAAGATTATTGTTGCTATCATTCGCTTTGAGGCGAAGATTGTCTTAAAAAAATATCGGCCAAAAATAATTGGCATCACTGGCAGTGTTGGCAAAACGGGGACCAAGGATGCGGTGGCTCAAGTTTTGGCTAGCCGTTTTAGTGTGCG
The DNA here is from genome assembly GCA_964591715.1 of uncultured Candidatus Saccharibacteria bacterium. Lineage (GTDB taxonomy): Bacteria > Patescibacteriota > Minisyncoccia > Phycocordibacterales > JACOZG01 > CAZQDR01. The sequence goes on from CAZQDR010000011.1 coordinate 19,345, forward strand.
CAAAAGTCCCAAGAGTTTTAACAGCGAATTTGGTGTCCCGCTCACCATTCTTAATTGTGACAATGCTTGGTACAATCTCGGCGGTTGGATTCGTAATATTTTGGAGGGCTTTAGTTTGATTGTCTTCCGGACCGAGTATCCCGAGTGGTTAGTGTTGGAGGTGGGGGCTGATCGACCAGGCGACATTCGCGACACAGTAAGTTACGTGCCGTTTGATTTAGTAATTATTACCCGCTTGCCCGAGGTTTTGCCGCATGTCGAATTTTTTACCTCTAACGAACAATTGGTCGCCGAGAAGTTGCTCTTAGCTCGCGCCGTTAAATCTAGTGGCACCGTGCTTCTCAATTTTGATGATCCTAAAATTATGGCTGTTGCTGGAGAGCTTCAAGCCCAAATGGTTACTTATGGTTGGGGCAATAGCGCCAGCGTGCGCGGCTCGAGTGAGACGATCATGTACCAGGAGGCGGAGGGTGGGGTTAAAATCCCTGATGGCTTGTCGCTCCGTGTTGATTACCAGGGGAGCACAATGCCTTTTCGACTGCGCGGCATTTACGCCCACCATCAGCTCTATGGTATTTTGGCGGCAATCAGTGCTGGTTTAACGCTCGGGCTTAATATGGTGGAGATTGGCACGGCGCTCGAAAGTCTGGAGGCTACTCCCGGCCGCTTTAAATTACTGCCCGGTATTAAGGATTCGCTCGTGATTGATGATAGTTACAATTCCTCCCCGGCCGCTCTTGATTCGGCGCTTGATACGCTAGACAAGTTTGAATGCGCCGGCCGCAAAATTGCCATTTTGGGCGACATGCTTGAGTTGGGTAGTCACACCGCCGAGGCGCATCGCGCGGCCGGCGCTCATGCAGCAAAGGTTTGTGATAATTTAATCACCGTTGGCATTCGCGCTAAATTTATTTCGGAAGAGGCGGAACACAAGAAAATGAGTAAGAAGAAGATGCTCCACTTTGCCACAGCGGAGGAGGCGGCCGAAGCGGCGCGCGAACTAATTAAGCCTCATGATTTAGTGTTGGTTAAGGGGTCCCAGGGCGTGCGGCTTGAGAAGGTGGTAGAGGCGATTATGGCCCAGCCCGAGCTTAAAAATAAGCTGTTAGTGCGCCAAGAGCCCGAGTGGCACAAAATCAAGGCTAGCGCCTAATCTCTGGACTGGCGGCTAAAGTATGTTATGATACGTGCGTTATTTGGCTAAACGTAAGTATGACGGCCCGATCGTCCCTGCCTGCGCAGGCAGGTAATGGCTAGGACATAAGTAAATGGCTTTTGTTTACTTAATCAAAAGTGTCGATCATAATTGGGTCTATGTGGGCTCAACTGATAATCTTGAGCGACGGTTGGGCCAACACAATCGCGGTGAAGTTAGATCAACCAAGTTTAGAGCGCCATATAAATTGATTCACTGGGAAGTGTGTGGTAATTTACGAGAAGCAAGGGCTAGAGAAAAGGAGATTAAGCAAGTAAGGAGAATAAAAGAAGAGTTAATAAAAAGTAAAACGGCCCTATCGTCTAATGGCTAGGACATCACCCTCTCACGGTGGTAATCCGGGTTCGACTCCCGGTAGGGTCACCAAAATTTGACTTTCAGGCATTTTGCCAATGGATTCAGCCGCGCGAAGCGCGGAAAGGTGGGGAAAAACAGGGTCGCCGCGCAGGGCGCGGCTCCCCAAGCGGAGGTTCGAGCCAAAGATTTCTTTGGCAACGACCTTTTTCTCAAAAAGGTCGTTATCCCTTGCGATTTTGACGAGGTTTGAAGCGACTTTTATCCAATTCTGGAGCGGTTCGAGCAAATCATTTTGCTTTTGTTCAATCCGTGCCATTTTTTCCTCCAGCGTCTTCTTTTCAGACAACAAAACGGCTTTTTGTTCGCGATATACTTCACGCTCAATATCCTGTTCCAAATAGCCGTCTAATAGACGCTGGAGTTTGATATTTATGGCGCGGATTTTGTCTTGGGCTTCCTGAACAAAAGCAAAAGCGGACTGAGCGGATTGCTCTTTATCCCGCTCTGCCATTTTAAGCAATTTTTCCGCCCAGTCCGCAGGCAAAGAAACTTTTTGAATGAGTGATGATAACTGGTTATCCAGTTCCTCTTGGCGAATACAAGGTTGCGAACACTTCACCGCTTTGTTTTTCTTGGTGCAGTGATAGTAAGTGTAATTGTGCGTATTGCCGTTTTTCTGACGCTTAACCTTGTATTCGCCAGTTATCATCATTCCGCATTCGACGCAAGAAATCAGACCGCAAAACGCTTGCGGTTCATTTTTCGGTTTGCGTTGCGGTTTACCGCGTTGTTTCAAAACCTCTTGCGCCGTATCAAAAAGTTTCTTTGTAATGATTGGCTCGTGCTTGCCCTCGTGGAGTTCACCACCATATTTGAATAATCCGGTGTAAAACGGATTTGAAAGGATAAAAGTCGCCCTCGTCTTATGGATTCTCTTTCCGCCGCGGGATAGTATCCCGCGTTTCGCCAAAAAGTCAGACACATCTTCCAGCCGAGCATTGCCAGTGGCATAAAATTCAAACATCTCGCGGATAATTTTTGCTTTCTTTCTATCCACCACAATACTTTTTGTTCGCACATCGTTGATATAGCCAATGGGCGCAATGCTCGGATATTCTCCGCGTCGGACTTTTTGGCGTAAACCACGCTTCGTGTTTTCGGAAAGAGAATCCACATAGTATTTGCTTTGCCCAAAAGCAATGTTCAACATAAATTTTCCTTGCGGCGTTGGCTCAAACCAAAACTGCGGAAATTTCAACGCCGCGATACGCTCGCAATCTATGAGATAAATAACCTTGCCACCGTCCACGGAATTGCGCGCCAATCTGTCGGGGTGCCAAGCCAAAATCCCGTCCGCCTCGCCATTTTCAATACGCTGTATCATTTCACCAAATATCGGACGGCCGGGGATTTTGGCGGACTGCTTCTCGGTCAATTCCTCTATAATGGCAAGGTTATTTTGCTTGGCAAAAGCGCGCAATTCCGTGATCTGCGCTTCAATACTCAAAACCTGCTTATCCTCCACATCAGTGGACTTGCGGGCGTATAGGAAAAATTTATGTTGTTCC
>CAZQDR010000012.1:0-18494 GCA_964591715.1 uncultured Candidatus Saccharibacteria bacterium
TAATTATTACTATTTGAGAAAATCACGACTTCTGGGGTGTGGAAAAAGAAAACAATCTCTTCGGCTGGAAGCTTATTGAAATAATCTTCCCAGAAAGCCGTTTTGTTACTACTGTAAAAATCCGCCACCCAAGAGTTAAAGATAAGGCCATACAAACCAACGACAACCAAAACAGGAATGATTAGAGGTTTTATTAAAGAAAAGAATCTAACCTGAAGAGAACTAACAATAGTCAGAGAGGAGGGCAGGTAAACGAGAGCAATTATCTGGGCTGGTAAAAGATATCTGAACCAACCAAAAATCCGGAGAAAGGCCAGGATCATTAGCCCAGCGGTAAAGTAGGCTACCATTTCACTTAAGGCGACCTCCACTCCTTGCCTCCAGCGAACAATCAAGGCTACCGTCCAAGTGAGCATCATGAGCGATAAATATAAAGGCCCAGGTGAGGTTACTAAAGCACCAAGATTGGTTATTATGGTTTTTCCTAAATTATTACCACCATAAGGATCCGCATAAAAATTTAAAATGTCACCCAGATGAGTTTGGGGTGCAAATTGCGTCAAAAACCAGATGACTAGCGGGGGCAAGAGACCAAACCCAATTAAGATAATTTCTTTGGTTGTAATATTTTTACTACGCCACTTAATAATTAGCGCCAAAGCCAATGCCGGTAGAAGCAACAAATAGATCGGTTTGGTGGCCGCGCTAAGGCCGGCGCAGAGGCCGGCCACAATAAACCAGATGGGCCCGCGTTTAATCTCAGCTCTGACTAATACCAATAGAGCCAGCAACCCAAAAAACAACCCCGGGACCTCGCCAATCGCGCTTTTTCCATTGGCATACAAAGGTGGAAACGTAACCAGAAGGAGTAAAGCCAAAAGCGCCAAGCCAGCACCTAAAGATCGTCGGATTAATAGATCCCCAACGATTAGCGTCCCCAAAATAAATAACACCATAAGACTCCGGGAAGCTAGAACACTAGCCCCGAGCAAGCGAAAAACCAATACCAAGGGAAAAATTAGCGGATAACCCGTTGACATTTTGGAGATAAATACGATCTTGTCCGGAGCAACCTGTAAACCCGCCGTCCCCTCAGTGGCAAGATTGGTGGCAAATTGAGTTATAATTCCCTCGTCAAACCACACCGAAGGACTCTCCGTTAGGTGAAAAGTGGCAAAAAACATTCCCACCATCAGTAGGAAAGTAAGACAAATAATTTCAACCTTTTTGCTCATTGATTTATAATAGATAATACCTTATAATCAACAAAATAAAAATATGGCTTTTTTAAACAAAATTACGGGATTGTTTTCGTCTTCGTTACCAAATCGTCTTTACAATCAATGGCTCTCCTTTCCCCCGGTTCAGGCATCGGTTAACTACTTTGCCAAATTATTGATCCCGGCCACCATTAAAATTGCGGAAGGTGAGCTGATGTTAAATCGGCAAGATGTTGGGGTATCTTTTGCAATGGCCTTCGGCCTCTTTGAAAAAACCGAGGTGGCCATTTTTCAAAAGACTCTTAAGCCCGCGATGAACGTGCTTGATATCGGTGCCAATATCGGTTACTACACCGTGATTGCTGGCAAACTAATTGGGCCGACTGGCAAGGTGTTTGCCTTTGAGCCCGAAAAAACAAACGCAACAATTCTTAAGAAAAACCTAGCCATCAACAAACTATCTAATGTGGTAGTTGAGGAACAGGCGGTCAGTGACACGGTTGGTGAACGAACCTTCTTCCTGGCGGAAAACAATAAAGGGGCTCATGCTTTTGTAAATAATCGTAACACTAATGAAAAAATTATAGTCAAAACAGATACTGTTGATCATGCTTTAAGTAAGTATGGCTCGCCTAAAATTGACATCATTAAAATGGACATTGAAGGGGCTGAGGTCTTGGCTTTGGAGGGAATGCTTCAAACTATTGCCTGTAATCCCGAATTGATTATTTTTACTGAATTTTATCCAAAAGCCCTAAACCGTCTTGAAAAATCCCCCTTAGAATTCTTAAACCGGCTTAAAGAGCTGGGCTTTAACTTATTTGAAATAAACGAAGATGTCCGACAACTCGTTCCCCTAACAGATTTTAATAAATTCATTTCTGAATTCCCCGATTACGAGTGCGCCAAAAATATTTACGCGACCAAAATTAAATAAATTTTAGTTTCCTCATGGCAAAGAAAGTCATTTGAAGCAGTAGCCACCCATGACTAAAGCGACTAATATTGGTCGCACCATAGATTCGCTCCCGATAATGAACCGGGATGTCCAGAATTTTTAAATTTAGTTTAGTGGCTCCAAATAAAAGATCAAAATCACCAAACGGATCAAAGTCACCAAAAAAAGCTCGTCCATTTTTTATTGCCTCGTAATCTTTTCTCCAGAGCAATTTGGTGCCACACAAAGTATCCTTCACTGGCTGACCAATAATCCAAGTAAACATTAAACTAAAAAATTTGTTGCCAAAAAAATTTAGCACCCGCATCGATTCCTTCTCCATGGGGTAAACCAAGCGCGAACCATTTATAAATTCTCCCTTGCCTTCGACCAGAGCCCGATAGAACTTGATCACATCTTCGGGCGGTACGGTCATGTCGGCATCATAGATAGTCAAAATATCACCGGTGGCCATCTCAAAACCCTTGCGGACCGCATCCCCTTTGCCTCGGCCTTCTTGGGTCGCCCACAGCAAACGGGTGTTTGTCTTTACTTCTGCCACCACTCGTTTAATCTCATTAAGGGTGCCATCAGTTGAGTTGCCTTCAACAAAAATGACCTCCGTGAAGGCGCCGAGCGCCGGTAGCTCTCGGGCAATCTTTTCAATCGTACCCATTTCATTGCGAGCCGGCACCACAATCGACAACGAGGGCTGCTTCACATTAGCCGAGACAGCTTGCGGCCGGCGCGCTACAAGATAGTGGATTAATCCCAAATGCGAAAACGGCCAGAGATTAACCACGATAGCGTTAAAAAATGCGGACAATAAAGGAACATACTTGGGGAGCAGCATTTTGCTACCGGAGCGGACTTTCTCAAGTCCAGCTAAATAGATAAAGTTGTTTAAATCCTGGGGCGATAACCAATTTTGTTCGACTACTGGCGAACGCAATCGAAACCACGAAGCAAGGCGCAGGATTGGCTCCCAAAGCGCGCTGTACTGGGTAATCACCACTCGACCCCCAGGAACTAGCTGCCCCATAACTCGGCGCATAAACTCTTCAACATCGGCAACATGGCCCAACACATCAGAGATGACAACATAATCATAATCTCCCGCCAAGGTCTCAAAATCTAAATTCGCATTGTCGATCTTAAGCACCCGCCTACCAGCCGGCACCAAAAAACCGACCAAAAAATCAACATAATCGTAATAGAAACGATTGCGCTGGCGCCAATACTCTTTTAGGCTTTCGGTTTTGGACATGAATAGATGCGGCCACTAACTTTATTTGATATCGCTTCGAAACGAATCTGACAATTAGCAAAAAATCTACCATAAAAACTGTCTGGGTTCAAAGGTGGCAAATTTACTACTAGATAATCACCCTGGAACTGGGAGAAAAGCTTCTGGTGAGCCTCCTCGTATTGAGGCGCGGCATAAAAACGCCCGCCATACTTCCCCATCGTTGTTAGCTCAAAGGCTCCCACGTCACCGTAAGTCAAAACCGGAGCTGCCGCCGGAGATCCAGCCAAATAAGCCAAGTTCTGACGCAGTACCGCTGGCGCACTACCATTAATCTTTCCGAACAGCAATTCCTCGATAAAAATTGCATTATAGGCAAAACTGGTGATGATTAAAACGATGGCCAAACTCAAGCGCCACTGGGGCTTAAACCACCCAAGCACAATCAGGCCCGCGACCAAAATAAAGCTAACCCCAATAAATAAAAATGAGATGTAATATCCTAACGGACCACTCCCACCCATAAAGGGGGTCAAAACGTTCCAGCGCCCCGAAAGCACCTCGCCAAACCAAGCCGTTTTAGGATAGAGCGGAATCAAGTTTTGAGAAACAAAGTTAAGGCCAATTAAGGCCATCGCCAGGAAAGTGCCCCACCCGATTCCACGCCGCAAAATCTTACTATTATGACGAGCCAGGACCGGCGCCAGCACCAAACTTGAGATTACCACCAAGGGCACGATCAGGAAAAGTAAATACTTATCGAGGGCTCCTTGAGAAAAATCAAAAAGAATGAAATAAAAAATAAAACCGAAAACGATGTAGAGCCAAAAAATCCTAAGTTTACGCCAAACGTCTGTTCGGGCCCAGAGGGCAGCGGCAAAGCCAAGCGGCGAAAGATACATGACCGCCTTCAGTCCTTGGACAATAATTTGTAAATAGCCCCTCCCCCCAAAACGAACATACGAGAGGGCGTGACTAATCATGCCGCTGATACTAAAAGCGGGATAAAGCGCCCGCACCACCAGCAGGCCAGCCACAAACAGAGCGGCTAAACCAACCAACCCACCCAAGGCGTAAAGAATGGGCCGGCGGTGACCGGCAGACCATTGTCGCCAAACAAAATCAACCAAAATGACGCCGATCACTAAAATAAAACTAAGCTTAACCATTAGCCCAAGTAGTAAGGCTCCAATCGTCGCCAAAATCCACCACCAGCGTGACCGGCCCACCGCGACTTGGGCTCGCCAGTACACTAGCACGGTCAATAAAAAGAAGGTGGGCAAAATTACCCCATCGGTGTCCAGTTGAAGCGAGGCCCAAACATTGGCAGCCGAGAAGGCATACAAAAATAAACCGAGCAGAGCTGTTTTCTCATCAGCCAACTTTTTAAGAACCTGATAAAGCAGCGCTGCCGAGAGCACCCCAAACAATAACGGCAATAGACGCAAGTGATCCGCGCCAAAGACCGCCCCCGCCCCCTGGAAAAACAGCTGGGTTAATGGCGGGTGATACAGACCGCTGGTGCCACTAGCCCCAAGCTCCACACCCCGGGCCGTCTTCCACTCGTCTTGATGATAAGGGAGCGCTAAACCCGGCAATCGGATTAAAACAAACAAGAGCAACAGAAAGCAAGCAAGTTTAGAAAATTTCATCGAAAAATAAATTTTTGATAGACAAAGTAGCTCTCACAGGCAATCAGGGCGGTGACTAAAATCTGGGCCCACAAATAGTGGAGGCCCGCCAAGTCGACAAACAAATACATCATAATTGTGTTGATGCCCAGATTAATGCCGGCAACAATGAAGTAAATGATCATCTGCTTACGAATATGCTCAGTCGACATGTCGGCAAAAGTCCAAAACTTCTGCAGAGTAAAGCTAACCCCGAAAGCGATCAGAAAAGCCAAAATGGCCGACGTTAAGTACCAAATCTCCAAAAGCGAGGTAAAAATGTAGAGTGCCACCAGATCAACAAAAGTTGAGATACCACCGGCAACCAAATAGCGAAAAATTTTGCCGTAACGTCCAGTGAAAATAGATTTAAACCAAATGATCATGAAAAAGTTTTTCGGCTAGCATTGATAATGAATGGCGACTTTCCACATAGTGCCGGAGCTTTTGCGATAGGGCTTGGCGTTCGGCTGATTCTAATTCGAGCAAGGCCTTCAGCTTTTCGGCTAACTCTGGGGCGGAGTGACCGCCCACCAGAAGCCGCTCATCAAACTCGCCGTGCAAATTTTTATTGGACACCACCGGCAGGGCGCCACAGGCCGCCGCTTCGAAAATTGTCTTGTCGTACATACCGCTAGGACTCAGATTAACAAACAGGTCATGTTGGCCATAAATGGCCACGGTAGTGGTATTGGGAACGCCTGGAGCGAAGCGAACCCTATCAAGGATACCATAGTCAGCGGCCAGCCGCTTGAGTTGATTATAAAAACCCCGATCGACGGGCGAGGGATCTCCATAAAAACTAGCGGTAAAATCCACGCCCTGGGCAGCCAAAAGATTTAAAGCCGCCAGCAAGAGATCCGGTTGCTTGATCGGGGCCATTCGCGCCAAGAACAAGATCGAGCGCGGCTGCCTCACCTCACTTGCTGGCGGCTCAAAAATAGCGGTATCAATCCCCACTGGCATGAGCGTGGTTTTTTTAAAACGGGCCGTATAAGAATATTTGGAAGTACAGAAAACTTTATCGCAAAGCAAAATAGCCAATCTGGTGAGCCAGTTGCCCGCCGGATGATTGCGCCACATAAACACTTTCTTGCCCCACAGCTTCCACAACGGCGCACCCAAGAGCACATACTCCTGATTCATATGAACAAAAACAGCATCATAATTATTTTTCTCGGCAATAATAAAACGATAAAAATTTTTGAGATACTTCAGCCGCGATGCTCCACTCTCTTTACCAAGAGAAAGTACCCGCACATTCGGCGGCAACTGGTGCTCCCCTTCTTTAAGACAAATCACCGTCAGCCGTCCAACATGCTGCGCGAAAACTTCAACCCAGTGACTAAAGAAACCCAGCACTGGATCACGCTCATCCATGACCTGAGCAATAATCAGAACTTTCATGATGCCAAAGTCTTAACGAGTACTGTCGCCAGCGCCGCCGGTTCAGCCGGGGTAATGATCACTCCAATTTCGTTAGCCACCCCCACATCCGTTGAGACAACTGGTAAACCACAAGCTTGAGCCTCCAGTAAAGTGCGCCCGTAGCCCTCATAATATGAAGTGTTTAGGAAGAGGTCAGCTGTTTTATAATAGGAACTTAATTGCTGGGTCCAGGGCTCAATTATTACATTCTTCTGAACACCCAAATTCGAAATTAAGAGCCGCAATTTTGCCTCGACCAGTCCAGCGCCAACAATAACAAGACCCAGATTGGGCGCACTTTTTAGAGCTATCGCTGTTGCCTCTACGGCTAGTTCCAAATTTTTCTCCCAGGTTAGACGTGACGCCATCAGAATAATTTTATTAAATTGCGGATACTTGGCGTGGAGATCAGCCGTAATCGGTGCCGATTTTATTCTTTCGACATCAATGGTAACTGGCTCGATGGTGATTGGCGCTTTAAGGGGCCAATGCACAGCTAGCAAACTTTGTTCAATCCGACGACTGACCACCCTAATCAAATCTGCCTTCGGCAACAAGTAGCGCGCCAGCCAGACTCGCGCCAGGTTTAGCAAAGACTGGCGCGCAAAGAAGGGGTTAAGAAAATCGGTATGAACTTGTAATTGGAGTTTAGCTTGGTGATGGCGCGCCAACCAAGCCCCCACTAGACCCGTCTCAAACGGATCTTGGGCAGTAACTAAATCCGGCCGGGGCAGACCTTTACCCAAACTTAGGGCATCGAGCAAATACCGCCAAGACTGGAGCGAATCCGTGGGGATAACTCTGGTGTTTGGGCTCAAGGAAAAAGCTTGAAACTTTAAGCTTCGACGAGCAAATACAACGATGGTTAGGGATTCGTACTCACCGCTTTTAGCCGCCAGGCGCTCACGTACTTCACTACCTGGTTCGAATAATAGTCGGTCCGTCGAAAGCATTAAGACCTTCATGATTTTAGACTTAGTCTTCGTATTAAATCAACATGGACTCCGGTCACCTGCTCCCAACTCTGACTGCGGGGCAAAGTGGCGACCGTCGCTACCGCTTCAGCATAATTATCGGGGCTTAACAATAATCGAAACCGGGACAAGAGCTCATCCTCATCATCGGGATTAAACAAAAATTCTTCAGGCAGGGTAATAGAAAGACCATGGCCACGGGACAAAACCACCGGCTTACCAAAAGAAAGTGATTCTAAAATAAAATTAGGATTGAACTCGCTTAAAGCCGGACCGATCGCCAAGGCCGACTCATTAATCAATTTAAACAACTCTTCCTGGGGCAGTGGCGACCGAATGTAAATAGCAGATTTTAATGACGAACCGTCAATCTGTTGCTCCAACTTGTCTTGATCGGGACCATGTCCCACCAAAAGTAACCGCCCTCTCCCAGTCTCCAAGCGAAAGCGCTCAAAAGCCCGAATAACGAGCGGGAGATTTTTGTAAGCCACAAAACGTCCCGCAAAAAGAATGATCGGATCAGCCGGGAGTTCTGCGCTAGCTATACCCCGGACATAAATCGGATTAGCAACAACCGTGATCTTTTCTCGTGAAGCGCCAAAGTATTTGATGTAAAATTCCTTAAAAAAATCATTACAGAGAATAATGTTATCGCTATGACCAACAACTAATCTAATTAGCCGATAAAGCCATGGTCGATCAGAGCGAAATAATCCTTGGGCGTAATATTTATCGAGAGAAAGAAATCGTTTGCCATGCTCAACCACTCGCTCCCAGATCGGATCGCCTCCAATGCGGATGAGGAACTTCTTGCCGAACATTTTAGCCGCCAGAAAAGCCGGCAGACCTGCGGCGCTAACATCAAAAGCATAGACAACTTTGGCTCCCAGAGATTCTCTCAACACAAGCCAAAAATAAACCGACCAGCGCAACGCTTTGGGCCAGCGACGCGAGGCTCGTCGAACCGGAAATGGAAAGTCGTCCACTTTAGTGATATCTCCATAGGCAATAACTACCGGCTTGAAACCAGCACCAACGAGTGCCTCGGCAATTTTACGAACATGGATAGCGGGGCCACCGACCTCGGGAAAGAAGATTCCGGTCGCCAACACTACTTTTATTGAATTTTGAGCCATACCTCCTATAATAGCTATAAGTATGCCCGAAAAGCCTAAAATCGCAATTATTGGCCTCGGCCGTTGGGGTCAAAGCCTAATCCAAGAGTTTTCAAAAGTAGCCGATTTAACGCTAGTACCCCACGACGGCAATCCTAGTTACGAGGAAACTTTGGCCCGACCGGAAATCCAAGCCGTGGTAATCGCCACCCCAATCGCGACACACTTTACCATCGCCAAACAAGCCCTGGAAGCGGGCAAGCATGTCTTTGTCGAAAAACCCATTTGCGGCAGTCTTGGTGAGGCTGAAGCCCTCGTCGCCCTCGCAGCTCTGAAAAATTTACACTTGATAGTGGGACACATTTATCTCTACCACCCCGTTTTCACCAAAATAACTGAGCTTGTCGGGAGCGAGCCAGTGGAGTATCTAGAAACAGCCTGGTATAAGTACGGCAGCTTTGTTGAAGAAATCAGCTTTAATCTTCTCTGCCACGAGTTGGCCACCATCCTAAAATTAATGGGAACTCCCGACACCCTAACTATCACTCGAGAGGAGAAAGGCGTTTCCCTTGGCGACATTTTGGAGTGCCAAGTTCAATTTGCAGACGGTCGTCGAGCCGTAAATTTAATTAACCGGCTAGCCCCATTTAAAAATAAATCCTTGTTACTAAAAACAGCCACCAAAACATTATGGTGGCTGGATGATGAACTTTTTTTATTATCGCCCGACGGCTATCTGTCAATCTTTAAAGCCACTACTTCCCCCCTGGAGCTGGAGTGTCAAAGTTTTATTAATTGTCTAACTGACCAGACAACCTCGATCACCTCGGGAGAATTCGGCCTCCAGGTTGTCCAACTCTTAAGCCGGCTAACTAAATTAAGTCACTAAAAACCTTTTTCATCTCGCCTGCAACCTTCTCCCAACTATAGTCGCGCCGGGCTAGCTCTTGACCTTGTTTAGTGATCCGCTCCACCTTTTCCTGATTAGCGGGGTCAATTATCTCTCTTACTTGCTCGGCAATGCTTGCGGGATCACCCACCCGACAAAGCCAGCCAGTTTCGTTTGCGTGTAAAAAATCGGGAATGCCTCCCACGGGAGTACCCACCACCGGCAACCCCACGGCCATTGCTTCTAAAAAAGAATTTCCTAATCCTTCAGACAAAGACGGCCTCACAAAAATGTCGGCGTTAGCTAGAGCTTGGGCCAGTTCGGTATGATGAGCCTGGCCAGCAAAAATAACTCGCTCGCTGATACCAAGTTTACTAGCCAGGCGCCTAAGTGCTGCCTCTTCCGGTCCAATACCGTAAATTTTTAAATTAACGGTCGCCGGTAGAAATGCGAGTGAGCCAATGAGATCAGCGATGCCATTTTTCTTGACCAGCCGAGAGGTAGTGATTAACGTGGTCCGGCCGTTTGGTCGAACTTTTGTGACAGGAGAGCGAATGACAAACTTTTCCAAATCCACCCCATTCGGCACGACCGTAATCGGCCCAGTCACCCCCATCCTCTTGCCCCAGGCAGCCAAAAAGTATGAGATGGCTTGCGCCGCATCAGCCCGCCGAAAAACACCAGCTAGTTTTGGTCCCCATAGGCGCAAGCGATAAGCCAAGCTGGTAACTTCATCCCCTTCCTGCAAAGTCAAAAGATAAGGAATCGTTGGGCAAGCCTTTTTAAACCAGGCCGCTGCCATGGCTGCTTGGTTGGCCATAATCGCCCAAGTTAAATGGAATGGTTCGGCCTGGTGCCTCTCTACGGCCCAATGATAGGCCAAGCGCGGAAAAGCATACTTTGATTTCGGCCCGCTTCCCAATCGATAAATGGTACAATTGCCAACTCGTTCAACCCGCTCTTGTTTGCCGTCAAGGTTAACGGTCACTAATTCAAATTCAAACTCGGGTAGTCGGTCGGTAATCTCTTTAACTGCCACTTCGGCACCGCCGACGAACGGAAAATACGCCAGTGAAAAAATTAGAATTCGGGGCTTGGCCATAGTTAGACTTCGAGCATTTTCCGAAGCACGTCTTCGGGTACTCCTTTATCCTTTTCTTTCTCGACGGGCTTAGCTGGTGAAGGTGGGGGCACCACTGGTTTGGCTTCGGCTTTATTCTCCTCCTTTTTCGGCAAAGCAGAGACTACTTCTTTTTGGACTTCTTCCAAAACTTGACGCAGATCAGCCGCATGCTTGCCACTCGCCTTTTCTTTGTTGGTATTTTTGAGCGAACTTAAAGATAGGGGTTTTTCGGGGTCGTTCTTGGGTCGACTTTCTGGAGTCACTGGACGCGCCACTGGTGGCAACTTGGCGGCTGGCGCAGGAGCCACTGGTGGTCGAGCTTCGGTTCTTGGGGCGGCCGGCCGCGCCGGTTCAGAGCGAGGTTTAGGCGCGGCCGGCCGGGGCACGCTAGCACTAACCGTCACCCGCTCTTGCTGGTGCCACTCGGCGATCTCCTTTTCAACTTGAATGCGCGGTCGAGCAAATTGCGAACGAGAAGACTGAACTATCTCAGACTTGTATGATTGCACCGGCTCGGCAATTGGCGGCAAAGTAATCGCTGAAAAGGGCGGTGAACCAACGCCATCAATCATGAGCGTTAAATAAATCTGGGCGAATCCGAGATTAACCATATCTTCTTTCATAAACGTCGGACTGAAGACGCGTTCAAAGATCTCGGCATCAAATGGTCCAACGCGAAACGAGATTAAGGTGCCGACGTTACCGAAGACGGCCGCCCGGACCTCCTCTGACATCTGTTCAATATATTGATGAGCAATGGTTAGACTTAGCTTATACTTGCGCGCCTCCGACAAAATGTTGGCGAAAGACTCATTGGCAAATGACTGGAACTCGTCTACGAAAAAGTAAAACGGTGGCAGTTGACGCGCCTCGGCCGAGGAGGTAACGTTGGCTCGCGACATTGCCGCCAAATAAATCTTTGTAATCAACATGGCGCCGATTAGGTTGGCATTACCCTCACCCATTCGGCCTTTAGACAAGTTAACGATTAAAATTTTTCGCTCATCCATCACTTTACGGAAATCGAAGGACGAACGCGGCTGACCAATGATATTTCGGATCAGTGGATTAGAAGTAAACTGACCAATCTTGTTTTGAATCGCCGGTGTAGCCTCAGCCGCAAACCGGTCCGTGTATTTAGCAAATTCATCAACCCAAAATGATTTAACCGATGGATCGGTTACAGCCTCTACTACCTTTTTGCGAAATTCTTTATCGGCCAGCATGCGGTTAACGCCCAAGAGTGTCGAACCAGGATACTCTAAAAGCGCCAAGAGTGTATTGCTCAAAATATATTCCATGCGGGCGCTCCAAGCATCAACCCAGATTTTTTTGAAGGCGCTCATCAGACCATTCACCACCAAGTGGCGTTGATCCTTACCGACATCTTCCATCACATTAAACGAGATCGGATTATCCAAATCAAACGGCGCAAAATAAACCACATCCTTAATTCGATTCTCGGGCACATACTCAAGCAACTTCTCTGCCGTTGAGCCGTGCGGATCAATAAAGCACATACCATGGCCATTTTGAATATCCTGCACCGCCATGTTCTCGAGCATGGTTGATTTACCCATACCAGTTTTACCAATCACATAAACGTGGCGGGCACGGTCATCATCTTTGATGCCGAATTTGGTGCGTTTGCCGCGGAAGTCCGTCTCCGCAAAATACGTTATCCCGTTTTGTTGAGGTTCTGCCATTCAATTGGTATTTTAGCAATTTAGACCATTTTTTACAATTGACCGGTTGGGATATACTGGACGGATGAAGCGCGGCTTTACTTTGATCGAACTGTTGGTGGTAATCTCCATCATCAGCTTACTGTCGAGTATTGTTTTAGCGAGCTTAAATCAAGCGAGGCAAAAAGCCACCAATTCCCAAATCAATAGCCAGATTATCCAGTACTTCAACGCCCTTCAACTGTACGCTTCGGAGAATCAAGATACCTACCCCGCGTTCGGTGAGGGTATTTATAGTTACTGGCAGGTTTATCATTGCTTGGGTAACGGTTATGCGCCGACGGGTAGTTACGGCGTCGGCGACTGTGGCTATCAATCTGGTATTTTTAGTCCCCTAACTGGGAACCCCGTCACAGACGCCACCAATGCCAAAACTTATGCTCGCTATCACGAGAGTTCCGCTTTCAACTCAGCGCTGTTACCTTATATGAAAACCCAACCGACCATTCGACCGACACCCCTGGCCCTGCAAACCAACAACAACCAAAATGATGCCTGGCGAGGCGCCGTTTTCCTCTGTCGCAACAATGGTTGTAAAGATTTCTCGCTCGGCTGGGTGCTCCAAGGGGCTAGCCAAAAGTGTGCCTTAAATGGCATTGATACCGCCGCCGCTCGTCTAACGAACACAAACGCGACGATTTGTATTTTAGAGTATCCGAATCCCTCGACTCCTTAGAATAAATTAGGGTGTGTTGTTTTTGTAAGCACTCGCGGTATACCGATTAGCGGGATCCCACATCAACCACGAGTTTAGCCCCGCGTCATAGGTGGCTTGAATTTGTGCCCTAACCATCTCGGCGGTATAAACTACCGGATAATCAAAGTCCTGCAACCAGGGTCGGATTTTATTTTTATCATAAGCCGGCTTTTCGTATCGGGCCGGAGTTGAAGTGCCGATCCGCACATGAGTGAGCGCCTCAACTGGCGAAGTGGTTGCCATGGTCCGCGCCACGGCTTTTTTCATAGTGTAATAAATAATGTCATAGGCGTGCTTATTGGGATCAGCCCAACCATTATAGTTTGGCGGAAAATGTGATGGGTAAACCATTGGATCAATATAATCAAAGTAGGGCAAAGCACGCTCAAGTACTTGGCCAATATTTAAATCGTCATAGTTAGTGGCGGTCATCCCAAACAGATCAGCCGAGAGCTTGGGGCTCGAACTACTAAAGCCCGCCCGAACCCCCGCTGTCACGGCCATAAAAAATCGCTCCAAGTTCTCCGGGTGCGACGAGCCAGTTTGCACGTAGCGCGTATCCTTCATGTTGCCATCCGAAGGGTAGCGAATGTAGTCAAAGTTAATCTCATCCACGCCCAACAAATACGCCTCCCGAGCCAGTTTTGTAATGTATTCCCAATAGGGTTTTGAACTAACGTCAACGAAGGACAAGCCCTTGCGATCACGCCAGACACCACCACTGGACGCACTCTGCACCGCCTGATCTGGATAAGCCTTGGTATAAAGTGGATCCTGGAAAACAGTTAACCGACCAATTACATAGAGACCTTGCTCATGCATCTTTTCGACCAACTCTTTGAAGTCCTTAACCACACAACCCGTGGCACCAGGGATGGTCGTTGAGGAGACAAATGCCACGGTGCCGCTATAGTCTTTAAGATCGATCACAATACTATTAACCTCTGTGCTGGCCGCGAACTTAAGCAACCGGTCTCGGAGCGATGGGGCTGAGGCATAACACTGCGTCATGTACAGCGCCTTAACCGCGTCGGGCGTCGCCACGTGAGTCGCGGCGGGTGGAGCCGGCGGCACTGGCGGTAAAATCTGAGCTGGTGAGGTCGTGGCGCCGGGAGCGCCGATTAAATAATTGGTGGGGACATCATAGCGAGACCAAACCAAAACAACAGCTACGACAACCAAGGCAACGGCTAAACCGGCGCCGATAATATAATAGAGATTACGAACCGGACTCATTGGTGGCGGGTTCGGCCGGTAAGATTTTTTTAGCCCGCGGCTCTACCCGAGCCAAAGAGAAAAGGGCGATGAGCAGACCCACAATAACGAAGATAATTTTCTTAAAGCCAAGCGGCAAACCCAGCCAAGGCACAATAACCACCACTAGCCCCAAAAAGAAATTGTTCCAGTTTTTATATTGTTGGTTTTCCATGTTGTCGATTATACTAGAGTCTCCGCAATCTTAAAAACATCCCCTGCTCCCATGGTTAAAATTAAATCGTCGGGGCCAGCCGCTGACGCCAAATAATCAATCGCGGACTCAAAGTTCATCGCTCTGGCTGGCTGACCTGTAGCCCCAATCGCCGCTGCCAACTGCTCGGCCGAGACGGTTGGATCGGGGGTCTCCCTTGCGGCATAAATTGGCAAGACAATTACCTCGCCTGCATCAGTAAAACTCTCACTAAACTCCTTAAATAATTGCTTGGTCCGACTAAATAGATGCGGCTGAAAGGCAACAAAAACTTTGCCGGGGACCAGACCACGAACACCAGCGAGTGTCGCTTTGACCTCCGTCGGATGATGACCGTAATCATCGTAGACTTGGGCGCCAGTTTTGGTCAGACCCCGGTACTCAAAACGCCGCCAAGTGCCGCTAAAACCGGCTAGGGCATGAGCGGCGGCAATAAAGGCAATCGCCTGCGTCTCTGCCACCACCAGCGCCGCCTGGGCATTTTTGATATTATGCGCTCCGGGAACTTTCAAGGCAAAATCAGTCGTCACCGCCCGGTAGTCCAAGACCTGACAACTGGCGGCAGCAACCACGGGCGCCAGTTCCGGCGAACTCGTATCACAAATTAAATAACCATCTGCGGGGACCTTTTGGGATAGCTCCACGAAGGCGGATTGAATATCCGCTAAGTCCCGATAATAATCGAGGTGATCATTATCGATATTAGTAATCACTAAAACTTGAGGATTAAGATTTAAAAATGAGCGGCGATATTCGCAAGCTTCGACAATAAAATAATCACTATTTCCGGCAATAAAATTGGACTTTTGATCTTTCAAAAAACTACCCACAATCACCGTTGGCTCTAAGCCGACGTCAATAAAAATTTTGGCGAGCATTGCCGTCGTCGTCGTTTTGCCATGCGTGCCGGCCACGGCGATGGTGTACTTGGCGGCACTCACCAAACCAAGTATTTGAGGGTAGGAGTAGGTTGGGAGCTCACGCTCTTGTGCCTTAATTAGCTCTGGATTATCCGACGTGACGGCAATAGTGTAGACCACCAGTTCCGCCTCGACTGGCACATTCTCGGCCGCGTGCCCGAAGGCAATCTTTGCCCCCAATTTAATTAATTCCTCGGTTACCGGCGAACTACCCTGATCCGAGCCGCTAACCGCCTTGCCCTCGGCTAAAAACATCCGGGCAATCGCCGAAATGCCGATCCCGCCAATACCAATAAAGTGAACCTGCTTTATCTTGCTTAAATCCATAATTTGCTTAGTATAAACGAAGGAGGTGCCTTATGCCAGAAAACTGGAAGTGTTTGTATTTTGAGGGACAAACCAGAAAATTCCGGATCGGCCAAGTCTCCGAGGACATCACTATCGAAAACCTGGACTGGGTGTATGGTGAAGAAATCTATCGTCTAGGTCGCGGCGTTCGACCCCCGCGAGACGGTGGCACCATGCCCGTTTTCGTTTTCGACGATGATGACCCGGAACAGGTCAGGAAGATGCGAAACATCGTCCGAGAATTCGCCCACACCGGCGAGGTAACCATTAATTGATTGCCCCAAGCGCAGCGACTAACGTCGCTGCTTTTTACATCAAATTTTTAATTAGCTCATTAAACTGATCGCCACGGTCAAACTCATTTTTAAATCCGCCCGGTGGCGGACCAAACGAAGCAAAACCGGGACTAAAAAGAATCGTATCACCGTCCTTCGCTTTTTGGATCGCCAAACTTACCGCCTCACTTAAGCTGGCAACTCTGACCGCCGAAAGCTCGTAGCTATTAGCTAACAGCTTTTCCGTCCCCGTTCCCGGCAACAAAATAACTTCGTGAACAACTCGTGAAATGACTGGTGTAACCATCGTAAAATCCAAATTCTTGTCGGCGCCGCCCATAATTAAAATCAGATTTTTAGCCTCGGTAGCTAGCGCCGAAACTCCGGCTAGCAAAGCGTCTGGCGTAGTTGAGGTGGTGTCATTATAAATTTTAATCCCCTGGTAGTCGCGAACCAGTTCTAACCGTCCCGGCACGCCAGGAAAATTTTCAATTACACTCTTAATAACGACGGGGTCAATTTTTAAAACCGCTGCCACTTGCTTGGCTAGCGCCGCGTTTTCTCGATTATGCTCGCCAGGCATTTTTAGCCGCCAATCAGCCGGTAGCTCCGGCGCCGGATCACGCAACAAACGCGGCGCAATTTGGGCCCCAGCCACGAGTGTGTCCCCTGCCGTTTGATATTTAAAAATGTTGGCCTTGTCGGCAAAATACTTTTCCATATCGCCACCATAATAATTGAGGTGGTCGGGTAACAAATTGGTAAACACGGCAATCTGCGGACTAAGTTTTAGATCGCCAAAACCCTGAAGCTGCCAGGAGTCTAATTCCAGCACCACATAATCCCCACTCTTAATCTCGGGCAATAGGGCCAGAGTGGAAAGCCCGCGCACATTCCCGCCCAGAAAGACCCGTTTGCCGGCTGCCTTAACTAGTTCGTAAATGAGGTGAGTCGTAGTCGACTTACCGCGCGTCCCAGTAATACCGATTGTTGTTACGCCCGCTGGTAAAAGCGAGACAAACAGCGCTGTGCTCATTACCACCGGAATATTATTCTTAACCGCCTCGGCAATGAATGGCGAGTTAAGCGGGACGCCAGCCGCCTTCAACACCAAGTCTCGATCGCGAAAATCAGCCAACTGATGGCCACCCAAATGGAAGGTAATGGGAAAACTTTGCAGCTCTTTTAATGAAGAAACCAGCTCGGCTTCGGATTTCAAATCAGTAACAATTAGTTCCGCGCCCTGTTCGGCTAAAAATTTAACGTCACCCAAACCCCGACCCAAAAGACCTAAACCCATGACGGTGATTTTTTTACCTTTAAAATAGTCTTGCCCGTTGGTCATTTTATTTAAGTTGAAGATACGCCACCCAATAATAGCGCTTAAACTTGCGCTTGTTAACCGTCGCATAATGGCTGGTCCGTTCCAAGTAAACAATTTTAAAGTAGCGTCCATACAACTCTTCAAAATCCGCCCGACTAAAAACTCGCTCGACTAAACCCAAATCAGGCATCACATAGGTATCCGGCTCGAGTCCGGGCGAAGTTTTAAGCAAGGTTTGGGCATTTTTATCCCCCTCCTTACACAGCGCCCGAACAAAAAACCAGCCCGACTGGCCAGGACCACCCTGCTTTAATACTCGCGCCACCTCGCTTAGATAAGTCTCGCGACCTTTGGCGCTAAGAGAGTTTGAGGAGGTGATGTCTAAAACTAAATCAAAAGATTGATCAGCAAAAGGATACGGCGTCCCCATATCGTGCTCCCGATAATCAACTGTCACGCCCGCAACCACCGCGCGTGCCCGAGCCAACTCCAGCGCCTTAGACGAAAATTCTAAGCCCACCACTTTGGCACCTTCACCCGCCAAAAAAGTTGAATTACGGCCGGCGCCCGAACCCAAATCGAGAACCGTTAAATCAGCAATGTTTATTTTCTCTTTTCTTTTTAAGTACTTCAAAAAAACCGCCAAGTTTGACTGGGGGCGATCTTCTAATGGGTTAACCACGAGTTTAAATTGTTGATACTCTTCCTCCCAAGCTTTTCGATTTAACATTGTCGGAGTGCCGGGATTCGAACCCGGAGTCTTACGAACCCGAATCGTAAATGTTACCGTTACACCACACTCCGATCACTTCACCTGCCGCACATCACGGTGGGCGTGAGAGGACTTGAACCTCCATGGCCGAAGGCCATACGTCTCTGAAACGTACGCGTATACCAGTTCCGCCACACGCCCTTTTTGCTAAAAATTTCCGCGACCCCGCCTCGCGCCGACGCGCTCCGGCTCGCCCAAACCTGCCTATCGTCGGTTTGTGGGCCTGGTAGGAATCGAACCTACGACCTCTGTCTTATCAGGACAGCGTTCTACCACTGAACTACACGCGCAATGTTTTGTAATATACCAGAAGATTGCTCGGAATTCAATAACGTGTAAGATT
>CAZQDR010000013.1:0-16813 GCA_964591715.1 uncultured Candidatus Saccharibacteria bacterium
AGCATTCCCCTGAAGAGGGAAGGGTCGCCGGTTCGAGCCCGGCTCCAAGCACCTTAGAGTGATTTAACCTTCAGGTTTTGGGTCTTGTCTTTGTCGATTTTGGGTAGGCGGAGTGTTAGGAGGCCGTGTTTCTCCAAGGCCTCGGCTTCCTCGACCTCGACTTCGGCGGGCAGGAGAATAGTGCGCGAAAAAGCGCCCCAATAGAGCTCACGCTGGAAGTAATTATCCTCATTGATCTCGCGGGCGGCCTCACGCTTGCCTTTAATAGTGACCATGTCGCGGGTAATAGCGATATTTAAATCTTCGGGCTTCACCCCTGAAACCATGGCTTTAATAACGATCTCAGACGGCGTTTGGTAAACATCAACGGCGAGCTCGCCCTCTTCAGCGCTATCCTCAAGCCAGTGTTCCTTGCCGCTGGCGGCAACAGGGACGGGGGTTAGCTCCTCGTCATCATGGACAGAGACGCTACCGGTAATTCTTTCAAAAAATGATCGCTTTTTTTGCATGCTTATGATGGGGTGAAATGTTTTTCAATAATACTATCCTTGACTCGCTCGAAAAGAAAAATAATCAAGACGCCTGCCAGCCACAGTACTCCGAAGATAATGAAAATCAGGTCGCTGTTAGTGGTAATTATAAAGTAGTTAAACAGCGCGTGCAACATACAGGCGGCAATAAAGCCAACCGTAAAGTAAGAAGCTCGCTTGAGTCGGCTTTGTTTGAAGGCGAGGCCAATAACGCCACCAATGATCGCTGAGCACACCACGTGAACGAGAGTGGCACCCAAAAAGCGAAAGTTACCGGTCAGAATATAATGAACGCCACCCAAATCATTGAGCGCCCCCAAGATAAAGAGCGTGTTCTCAATAGCAGCAAAGCCGAGCGCCGCCGTGACCATGTAGATCATGGCATCAACTGGCTCGTCGTAGAAGGAGAGGCGTAAGCCCCCCAGATAAACAGCGATAAACTTAAGCCCTTCTTCGACCGTGGCCCACAATGTAATCACCAAAAGCAGGCCGGTGAGCGTGGTGGGCAGTGGCTCACCGGCGCCCAGCCATTGCTCAAGATAAAAGGCGGGGATGACCGCCAAACCACCCAGCACAAAAATCTCGCCGATTAAGGCTTTGGGTTCAGGTTTGGCGCTATCCTCGTGCAACCAAAACCACAGCCAAAACAAGGCGGGAACAATTCCGGTGATAATGGCGAAGACTACTTGGGCCATGCTTCAATAATCAACGGGGAGCGATTGCCGGGCGGCAAGAGTGACCAGAGTTCTTCAGTGATGTACGGCATAAACGGATGGAGCAGTTTGAGGGAGGTGATTAAAATATGAGGCACGAGCGCTCGAACGGCGGCATCGTTTTTCGCCTCCTCGATTATTTTATCAGCAAATGTGTGCCAAATGTAGTGGTATAACTTTTCGCCCGCCAAATAAAAGCGGAAGTTCTCCATGTCGGTAGTCACGTCGGCGGTCAAAGTGGCAAGTTCTGCAAGATAAGGATGAGCGGCGGGCGCGGCAGTCCATTCGTTGGTGGGACAGTTGGTCATGGCAAAGCGAGTGATGTTCCAGACCTTGTTAGCAAAAAGTTTGTAGGCTTTGATTTTATCCTCGGAGATTCGGCTATCGGTTCCAGGCGTGTTGCCAATGATTAAAGCCATCCGGCCTGCATCCGCCCCAAACTTTCCGGCAATTTCAATCGGATCAATGCCATTACCAAGTGATTTTGACATCTTTCTCCCTTTGGCGTCACGAACTGTGCCATGGAGATAAACGGTCTTGAAGGGAATAGTCTCCAGGGCATAGCCGGTCATCAGAATCATTCGAGCAATCCAGAATGGCAGAATTTCATAACCGGTTTCGATCACGTCGGTCGGATGATATGTGGCAAGGTCTGGCGTACTCTCAGGCCAACCAAGGGTGGAGAAGGTCCATAAGCCAGAGGAGAACCAAGTGTCGAGGGTGTCCTCGTCTTGGCGCCAGCCGTTACCGGCTGGCGCTTCCAGTCCAGTATAAATTTCCTCGCCCTTATACCAAACGGGTATTTGATGGCCATACCAGATTTGGCGGGAGATGCACCAGTCGCGGAGATTATCGATCCAGTGGAAGTAAGTTTTCTCAAAATAATCGGGAATGATTTTAATTTGTCCGCTAGCCACTGCTTCACGCATTAATTCTTTAAGACTTTTACCTCGACCGGGAATAGTTTTATTGACATCGATAAACCACTGCAGTTTAGGTAGCGGTTCAATGATGCCACCAGTCCGCTCTGCTGTCGCCACCGAGTGAGTAATTTCTTCTTCCTTCTCTAACAAATTTTCTTGCTTTAGCCACTCCACAACCACTTCACGAGCCTCGGCGACTTTTTTATTCAATAAATTATCACCGCCAACTGTTATCTTGGCATACTCGTTAATGATCGGCTTAACAGCGAGCTGGTGGCGCTCACCAATCTCCCAGTCCGTTGTACTATGGGCCGGAGTTACTCCCACCGCACCAGTGCCAAACGCGAGGTCAACCTCCTTGTCAGCCACGATTTTAATTATTAGGGGCACACCGCAGAAATTTAATTCGTATTCTTTGCCAACATAAGCTTGGTAGCGAACGTCGTCGGGGTGGACTGCCACTGCCGTGTCTCCCAGTTTTGTTTCTGGTCTGGTGGTCGCCACAGCGATGGGGAAGTCTTTAGAGTAGCGGAAAGTGTAAAGTTTGGTTTTTCGTTCCTCGTACACGATCTCATCGTCAGAAATAGTTGTTTGACCTTTAGGGTCCCAGTTTACAATTCGATTGCCACGATAAATTAAGCCATCATCATGCATTTGTTTGAAGATCGTCCTCACTGCCAGGCTTCGTTTCTCATCGAGAGTGAAGGCCTCGCGGCTCCAGTCACAAGAAGCGCCCATTGTTTTAACTTGAGAGACTATGGTGTCGTGACTTTGTTGAGCGAAGTCTTTAACTCGTTTTAAAAATTCTTCGCGACCCAAGTCGTGACGGTTCTTACTTTCGGTTTTCGTTAGATTTTTCTCGACCACCGACTGAGTGGCAATAGCGGCGTGATCAGTACCGGGAAGCCAAAGAGTCTTGAAGCCGCGCATCCGCTTGTAGCGAATCATAATGTCCTCCAGGGTTAGCATTAGGGCGTGACCCATATGTAAAACACCGGTGACATTGGGTGGGGGCATGACGATAGTGAAAGCCTCGGCTCGCTCGCCGGGCAAGTTGTCGGGATTAAAAAAACCGCTTTGCTCCCAAGTTTTATAAATGCGCGCTTCGGTCTCGGCGGGGTTGTAAGGCTTCAGTAATTTCTCAGGGATATTAGGCGTTTCCATGGCCCAAATCTTAGCAAAATCAGGGCTTAAGATAAAGGCAGGGTGCCGTGGGCGGCAAAATCGCCAGCTACGTAGGCGGGGGTAGCCAGCTTGGCGCGGAAGTAGCCAGCAATGGCGATCATGGTGGCATTGTCGGTGGAGAGGGCGGCTTCGGGAGTGAGCAAAGTGACACCCGAGTAATGTTCGCTCATTACTTTAGTAAAGCGTTCACGCAGTTTAGTGTTGGCCACCACGCCACCACCGATAATGAGTGTTTGTGGCTGATATTTATCGATCGCTTTAAGCGTTTTGGCCAGCAAGACGTCAATCACTGCTTGTTGGAATTCGCGCGCAATCTCGACGCGCGTAATTTGATCAATCGGCGCCAGACGTTTAACTAAATAAAGGACAGCGGTTTTTAAACCTGAAAAAGAAAAATCAAAATCATTGGAGTTAATCATTGGCCGGGGCAACTTCTCGGGTGGATGACCGGAGGCGAGTTCGGCCATGCGGCTAATCTCTGGTCCGCCAGGGTAGGGCAAGCCTAAAATGCGGGCCACTTTGTCGAAGGCTTCGCCGACCGCATCATCGCGTGTTTGGCCAATAACGGTGTAGTCGAGCCAATCCTTCGAGAGCACTAATTCGGTGTGACCGCCGCTGATTAAAAGTGAGAGGGCAGGGAAGGTGATGCTCTTGCTTTTAGCTTTGCCGACCTCGGCACTAACGAGCGGGGAGAGAATGTGACCCTCCATGTGATTGATTGGCAAAACGGGGATGCCCCACACATACGACAGGGCTTTGGCTAAATTAATTCCAACCCAGAGCGCCGGTTCCAGTCCTGGACCTTGAGTGACGGCAATCAGGTCAATTTTAGGCGGCTTAATATTCGGAATAGTTTGCAAAAAGAGATCAAGGAGCTCCGGCTCACGCTCTAACATGGTGCGCAAATGGGTCGCGGTCTCGATGGTTAAATTGACCCGCTCGCGGCTCTCGCTTAAGAGTCCGGCGGCAGTGAGCCCTTCCAAAAGTAAAGGCAAAATATTTTTGGCGTGCTCGCGTTTAGCGAGTGAGGGTACCACGCCACCCCACTCGGCGTGCAGTTTAATTTGGGAGGAGATGAGATGGGTTAAGACCTTAAATTTGGGTCGGTTTTTCCCGCCCTCGGCCTCAACAATACTAATCGCTGTTTCATCACAACTAGTCTCAATCGCGAGAATTGTCATGAGAAGAGTCTAGCAAGTTTGGCGGGAACAAAAAAGCCCTCGTTTGCCGGTGGTCACGGCAAACGAGGGCGAGGGGTGAGCCGCTTAAGCGGCCGTCGAGGACTGGCCAACAGTGGCGTCCACCTCCTCCAGGATATCATTGATCGGACAAATCTTCTGGAGCGAGTGCACGACCTCGTCGAGGCGTTCCTTGACGGAGGTGGTCAACTTCCAGAGCGCCACGTCGCGACGGCTCATCGAGGCCTCTTCGGGACTGGTGTGCCGGAGCCAGACCGTCAGTTCCCAGCGACCGTCACAGTCCTCGAGACTGTAGTAGTAGGGTGGCGAAAAGAGTTTTCTAATCGCGCCCGGCATGAAGATCTGATCGCTCAAGGTCAGCTCCATGGGCACATGATAGCCGAGCGTGGCGAGACGGTAGAGACCGAGTGCCAACTCGATGCGCTGGAGACTGGCGAGGCCATGACTCAAGTGGTTGATCTGATGTCGCACCGTGTTGGCGCCGAATTCGAGGCTGAAGGTCAGGGTGGAGTTGGACCCAGGGCCGTTAATCATCCGGTGAATGTCCTGGGGAGACATCGGCTTCACTGTTGTCATACACGCCCTTTCAGTAAGAGATTTAGGGATCAGTTCCAGTTTAGTGATAGCACGAGGACAAGTGGGAGTCAAACAAAAATGTGGGCGATACAGGAGTCGAACCTGTGACCTTTTCTACGTCAAAGAAACGCTCTACCAACTGAGCTAATCGCCCTTTTTGATTTTCAAATTCTGGCGGTGCGGGAGCGGAGGCGGTGAGATTTGAACTCACGAGGGACTTTCATCCCTGCCGCGTTTCGAATGCGGTGCCTTCAACCACTCAGCCACGCCTCCAGGAACACGGCTGTATCCTACCATTTTTATTGTAATTTGCCAAAAGCAGCTAAAAGCTATAAGCTGGAAGCTATTCTTGGCCCTATCGTCTAATGGTTAGGACATCACCCTTTCACGGTGGTAATCCGGGTTCGACTCCCGGTAGGGTCACAAAAGCGGAGCTTTTGTGAAGCCGCAGTCCGCAACGGCGGACGAGGCGGGGTCGCGAAATTTTCCAGCGAACACGGGAATTTCTAATTCAATGTTCCACGAAATAAACGATTACAAGGTAATAGTCAAAAGAGATAATGGGTTGAACTACATTCCTAATGTTATTTCTTTACACCCATTAGACCAGCTTTTCGAAGCAACGGAATGGTTAGTAAATGAAGCTATAAGTGATTGGAATACCACTCACGAGGATATAAAGAAACGGAGAAAAGAAAATGGTTCTTCTCAAGAGAATTTAGATGCCTATGATAAGTTGAGTACACGGCTTGGTTCAAGAACTCAAGGATATGTTAATCAGCTGTGCCTTATGGAAGATATCTTGAAGTTTGAGTACAAAAGAATGGCAGAACTTATTGCTGAAGCTACTGATAGTAAAACAACATTCGAGCCAGAGAAAGATTGCGCGCACCTTATTTCAAGGTTTAAAAAAATTAGAACTTTCCGCCATAAGGTAGTTGCTCACACCGCGTATACATACCCCAAATTAGACAGGAAGACTGGTGAGCCCATAGATAATCCCGAAACAATATTAAGGTCTATACTCAACTTATTTCCATCAGGCGCAACCAACACAATGGGTGACAACTTTTATAGCGGTTTCTCTCCATGGAAGTCAGAATTGCCTGTGATAACGATATTTACTTGGGAATCGGAAATAAAACCAATTTTTGAAGGCTGGAAAAAACTTTTTATTGATAGCCTAAAGAAGATTCAACCGATTTGTCCTTTTTGAAGGAAAAACTATGAAGTCCGAGTTGCTTATCCTCACAAGATAAGTAGGAAATAATTTTTTACTCAAGATCCGATCTTAAATTTTTATCTAAAGTCCCCCGTATTCTTTCCTTGACACCACTTTAATTAGGCGTACGCTGGCTATAGTAGCGTTCACTCAGAAACAACAGGAAGGGAGGACAACTATGAGTAGTGAACATGTCTTGTTCATTGTGAAGCCGGAAGGTTTGCCGTATCGGGACTTAATCGCCACAACAATTGAGGCGGCGGGCTTGCCAATCATTCTTCGGCAGCCGCTGGTCCTGACCGCAAATCTGGTCATGGGTCTGTACCCCTGTCTTAAGGGTCCCCTGATTGACACCACGTTTTGGTGGCTAGCCAACAAAACCTGCGAGGTGGGCTTGGTGGTGGCGCCAAATGCCATCGTCCGTCTTTTGGAATTATGCGGAGCCAATCCTAACCCGGTCTTGTGTGGCCTCAACACCATCCGTCGCCGCTACGGTAACACTGAGCCACTGTACTTGAGTTACTGCGGACAGAAGTTTGAGTATTATTTCAACGTTGTCCACTGTGCTCGGACGGCCGAACAGGCGGCGCACGACTTGGCCCTCCTCAAACCGGCGCTCGCCCCCTGATCTCCAACTTGCTGGAGCTCGGGGGGCTTTTATTTTTAGTATTCTTCATTTTTCCTATTGACACGCTTTGGAGGCGGGAATATGATGAAGAGGTCATGAAATCACAGTGGCACACGTTTAAGAATCTCGTCCGTACGATTTCCCTCATCATTGAGGGGAGATTCCAGCTTGTGCCAGTTAAGGTTAAGGTCCAAAAATAAAACCAAAACTGCAGAGCTCCAGAATCTCCCCACCAGGGGAGATTTTTTGTTAGAGAGTAATGTTCATCTGGGTTCATGAAGGTCAGGTCTTTTTACAATTTGAAGGAGGTGGTCATGTCACGGTCAGAGCTCACGTCAGGCTCGCTCCAAACGCCGCCTCAGTCTGTGATTGAGGGTAAATCACTTGAGGCAACATCACGGGAGGAAGCGACTCCAGCTCCATTAGAGAAGGGGAGAAACGAAACACGTGGAGGCGAGAAGCAACGCCTGCATCGGCGTCATCGGGGTAGCTACAGTGCTTGCGGTTGGCCGCTTGATTAACTCCGGTTACCGGTGAGGTGCGCGGGCGAGAGCTTTTACCCAAGCTTCTGGCCCCGCCTCACCACCAGGAAACCCCGTCTGTACCACAGGCGGGGTTTTTTCTTTTACTTAAACCTTCATTTGTCACCCGCTACACTTGGTAACAGATTATCAGTTTAATTACTTATAATAAGCATGAATGATTTCCAAGTATTAATTTTGGCGGGCGGCAATGGTTCGCGGATGAACCGCGGTGATTTACCAAAAGTTTTAGTACCGCTTAATGGCCAGCCAATGATTGAGCATTTGCTCGGCGAGATTGCTTACGCCAACTTGGGTAACGAGCCAGCGATTGTGGTTAGTCATAAGGCCGAGGAGGTCATCGAGGCGCTTGGCGATCAGTATTTATATATTCATCAGCCGGAACGCAAAGGCACTGGTCATGCGGTCCAGATCGCGCGAGAATTTTTAGAAGATAAAGCGGAGCACCTAATTGTGCTCTATGGCGATCATCCGTTTGTCACGGCTGACACTTTAAGTAATTTGGCTGAGACTCACGAGGGATCTGGCGCGGTGCTAACTTTGGCCACGGTGGAGGTGCCTAATTTTAAAGATTGGCGGGCGCCCTTCCAGGATTTTGGTCGAGTGGTGCGCGACCAGTGGGGTCAGATTACCAAAATTGTGGAGAAGAAGGATGCCACGGCAGACGAATTAAAAATTCTCGAAGTAAATCCGGCTTACTTTGCCTTCCGAACAGACTGGCTCTGGCGCAGCATTGGCCGCCTCACCAACGACAACGCTCAAGGAGAGTACTATTTAACCGATCTGGTGGCCCTGGCTGTAGCGGATGGTGAGACGATTGGTTCGGTGACGATTGACGCCAAGGAGGGCTTGGGTGTTAACACGCCGGAGCAGTTGGCCTTACTCGAGAACCTCGACCCGCGCCCCGAGCTTGTTTAGGCGATTAACTAAATCTTCGTAACCTCGATTGATCGAGTAAACATTCCGCAAAATGGAGGTGCCTTTGGCGGCGAGCATGCCGATCAAAATAATGACGGCTGGGCGCAAGGCTGGCGGACAAATCACTTCGGCCGCTTTTAATTCGGTTGGACCGGTGATGATGACGCGATGGGGGTCAGCCAAAATAATTTCAGCAGCCAGCTTATTCATTTCCATATAATAGATCGCGCGATTCTCGTAGACCCAGTCGTGGATCAGCGTTGTACCCTTGGCTTGAGTGGCCACGGGGACAAAGAAGGGCAGGTTATCAATATTGAGCCCAGGGAAGGGCATCGGGTGGATCTTCTCCTCCAGGGCCTTAAGTTTGCTCGGGGCGGTGCTAATGTTGGCCAGATTGGTGGCGCCGTTTAAACTTTTGTAGCGCTTCAAGATTTTATATTTAAAGCCCATCTTCTCCAGCTTCAAGAGTTCGAGTTCCAAAAAGTCGATCGGTGCGCGTTCAATGGTTAGGCTCGAGCCAGTCGTGGCCGCGAGTGATAAAAACATCATTGCCTCGATCGGATCCTCGCTCAAGTAATATTCGACCGCCTCGTTAATTTGCGGTCGGCCGGTAACGGTGAGCGTGGTGGAGCCAATACCCTCAATTTTCACTCCCAGCGCTTCCAGATAGTGGCACAAGTCCTGGACCATGTAGTTGGCGGTGGCAAATTTAATCGTGGTAGTGCCGGGGAGCCGCGCCGCCGCCATTAGGGCGTTCTCGGTCACAGTGTCACCCGCCTCATACAAAATAACTTCGCGGGCTTTGCGGCGGCGCGAATCAATTTCGTAATCCGCGTGGCGGGAAATAACTTTGACGCCTAATTTTTCAAAAGCGTAGATGTGAGGTTTAACACTTCGGGCTCCCAATTTACAGCCGCCAGGATGGGGGAGGGTAAATTTTTCTTCCTCATGCATTAACGATCCCAAAAGCATAATCACACTTCGGGTTTTAATCGCCGCTTCGCGATTTAATTTTTTTAGATTAAATTTGGCTGGCGGTTGGATTTTTAAATCTTTAGCGCTCAACCACTCACTCGTCACGCCGATACTAGCCAAGACTTCCAGGATCCGGTTAACTTCTTCAATCCGGGGCACGTTTTTAAAAGTGGTAGTTCCTTTATTTAAGAGCGAGGCACACAACAAGGCGACCGCGGCATTTTTGGAGGTATTGACCGTGACTTTGCCGCTAAGCTTCCGGCCCCCTTCGATTTTAAAATTCATGACCGTATTGTACCCGCAAGCCTAGTTAGCCTGCAAATGGAGATAGGAGTAGATGTCCTCGAGGGCTTTGATGGCATCGCCAGCGGCGATGTTGTTTTGATGATAGAGACCGTCGGTGCAATCACCAGCTGCTCAGATGCCCTTGGTTGAAGCGCGCTGAGTGCGAGGGTCAACCATGATTTGGCCGTAGTCATTTAGTGTGACTGTATCCTTAATAAACCAAGTGGTGGGCACCAAGCCAATCTCGACGAAGACACCCGTGGTGGCAAGCTCGATTGAGTCGCTGGTCACCGTATTTTTATAAACTAAAGATTTTAAAAATTTCTCACCCTTAAACTCCTGAACCTCGGCATTGGTGATGATTTTGACGTTAGGTTTGCTTTTTACTTTTTCAACCGTGATGGCATCGGCGCGGAAGTTGTCACTGCGGTGGAGAATGGTCACGCTTTTGCAGTAGGCGGCTAGTTGAGCGGTGCTCTCAAAAGCGGCATTGCCCCCGCCGATAACCACGACGTCCTGATCGGCAAAAAGCGGGCCGTCGCAGGTGGCGCAGTAGGTGATACCCTTTTGGTCGAATTCTTTGGCGCCAGGGACCTCCAGGTGGCGACGATCAGCACCGGTCGTCACCAACACTGTCTTAGCCTCAAAACTCTCGCCTGAGTCAGCGGTAGCTACAAAGCCGCCCTCCTTTTTGAGGACAGACTGGATCTTGAGGCCGGTTTTAACGGTCAAATCAGGGCCTTGGTAGCTTAAGAGATGATCCTTGAGATCAGCGGCTAACTTCTCGCCCGAGATGGCTTTGGTGCCGATCCAGTTTTGAATTTCCGCCGAGACTTGGGATTGACCACCAAAATCGAAGGTGACAAATAGCGTCTTTAATTTTTTGCGGGCAGCATAAACTCCGGCCGCAACGCCTGCCGGACCGCCACCAATAATTAGTAAATCAAAAATCATTTTTGCTTAGGACGTCGGAGGAAAGCGGGGATCGAAGACCAGTCGTCTTCGTCATCAGTGGCGGGAGTGTCGGAGGTGGGCTTGATTGACTTGCCTGGACCCATCGGCGGCTCTACTTTTTTAAAAGTTTTGAGATCAAGATTGGTGCCACTGTCGCTCGACATGATCTTTGGCTCTTCAACATGCGAGTCACTGTTGCCCATTGGTTTACGTTTGGCGTTCTCGGGGAAGCCGGAAGCGATAACCGTAACCTTGATTTCGTTCTTGTTTAACTTGTCGTCTTTAAAGGCACCGAAGATCACTTTAGCATTTGGATCAATGGACTCGATGATGACCTTAGCTGCTTCTTGAATCTCAAACATGGTCATGTTTTGATCGCCGGCAATAGCAAAGAGGACACCCTTAGCGCCGTCGATCGAGACATCCAAGAGTGGCGAGTTGATCGCCAAACGAGCGGCCTCGGTGGCGCGATTGTCGCCAGCAGAACGGCCAATACCCATGAGGGCGGGGCCGGCATTGGCCATGATGGCGCGGATGTCGGCAAAGTCGACGTTGATGATACCCTCCATGGTAATCAAGTCAGAGATACCCTCAACCGCTTGGCGCAAAATTTCGTCACACATGGAGAAGGCGGTCGCAAAGGTGGTGTTTTTGTCGATCAGGCTTAAGAGACGATCGTTTGGGATCACAATGATGGCATCAACTTCTTTGCGGATTTCTTCAATCGCGCGCTCGGAGATTTGCATGCGTTGGTTGCCCTCAAAGAAGAAGGGTCGAGTCACCACCGCGACCGTCAAGATGCCTTGGTCTTTAGCTGCCTTGGCGATGGGTGAGGTGGCACCCGAGCCGGTACCGCCGCCGGTACCACAAGCCAAGAAGATCATGTCGGCACCCTTAAGAACATTTTGAATTTCTTCGATTGATTCTTCAGCGGCCTTGCGACCCATCTCGGGATTCATCCCGGTACCCAAACCACGGGTTAAGTTTTTGCCAATGTGAACCTTCTTTTTAGCAAGCGAGTGGTGGAGATCCTGGGCGTCAGTATTAACAGCAACGAATTCCACGCCACGAACGTTTGAGCGGACCATGTGGTTAACCGCGTTGGTGCCGGAGCCGCCAACACCTACCACTTTTATCCGAGCAAACGCTTCAATTTCAGGATCGATTTTAGGCATGGTCAAAAATATTTTTGTTTATGATACGCTAAGGTTAGCAAGAATACAAGAAAAAGCAACCACCGTGCTCGAGCTTGATTTACGGCCAAAACTCCTTAATCCACCTCATAAATCGGCGAACGAGCTGTTTTAATCTTTGGGTCGGGGAGTCGCTTCTCTCGCTGTCTAGTCCGGTAAGGCACAGGCCGTAGGCGACTGCCCAGCTTGAGTCTTTAATCTGGCTTTTGAGATAGGGGTCGGTTAAGGGGTCAAAAATTTTAGCCGGCAATCGCAGACTTTCTTTGGCAAGTCGCTCAATGTCATCAACTTGCGCGCCACCGCCAATAATGACAATGCCAGCTGGCAGCAAACCGTTGCGGCCAATCTTTTTTAAATGTGATTCAATCATTTCAAACATATCAATCAAGCGCGCCTCAATAATCTCGTCTAATTTTCGTTTGACTGTCAGAGCGTAATTAGGATCAAGCTTCATTCTCTCCGCCTCTTCAATGGGGACGCGCAAGCCAAGCGCGATATCATTCGTTACATCATTAGA
The DNA here is from genome assembly GCA_964591715.1 of uncultured Candidatus Saccharibacteria bacterium. Lineage (GTDB taxonomy): Bacteria > Patescibacteriota > Minisyncoccia > Phycocordibacterales > JACOZG01 > CAZQDR01. The sequence goes on from CAZQDR010000013.1 coordinate 12,361, forward strand.
GCCGAGGGCGAAGACTTGGAGGGAGAGCGGCGTGCCCTCCTCGTAGGTAATAATGGAGGTGGTCTGTGAGCCAAAGTTAGCTAGGAGGCAACCAGCGGCCTTTTGGGCGGCTGAGAGGGTGGGTAGCGAGGCGGCCATAGGGGAGGCAACAATGTCATCAACTGAGAGGCCGGCCGTCTCAACGACCCGGATCAGATCGTGAAGGTGCTGATTGAGGCAGTGAATAAAGAGAGTACGAACCTCGAGTTTGGCCCCGCGCAAGCCCTCCGGTCGGCCTAAGATTTTTTTACCATCCAGCTTGTAACTAAGGGGAATGGTATGAATAATACGACGGTTTGTTAGGTCGCCGAGCGCGTGTTCGCTCGCTTCAATCACGCGCTTAACATCTACGTCGCTTACTTCAAGATCAGCTTTCGAAACGGCCACTTGACCCTCCGCTGTTTTGGCTTCGAGCGTAATACCCCCAATTCCTAAAAAGACGCTCTTGATGGGCACTTTAGCTTGGCGCTCGGCCTCACGGATGGCCTCGCGCAGGCTGGCTAAGGTCTCTTCAAAATTAATAATATACCCGCGGCGTAAACCGCGGGATTCCTTCTTAGCTTGAGCGAGAATGCGAGGAGTTTTTGTTTCTTTACCACTTTCCAGAACCACCAAACGGATGGTGGAGGTACCAATGTCAAGGCCGGCGACGATGGTTCGTGGCATTTAAAATTAAAAAGTTGACTACTCTGCGCTCTTCGTTCTCCATTCTACTACCATGCCGCATTCCTTTCAAATGAAGTAAGCCGTGGATAAAGAGCGGAATGACTTCGGCGTCGCTCATTTGCTCGGCGCACAACAAAATTTCCCCTTCAGTCTCACTTAAGGGGAAGCTCAAAACATTGGTCGGTTTATCTTTGCCGCGATACAACAAATTTAGCTCATGCATGCGCTCGGGCGAGACCCAGGCGAGCGAGAGTTCGTAGTCAGCACCAAGCACGTGATCTTTGAGAAGATCTTTAGTGCTTTTGGGGAGCAGTCGGGACTTTGCCGAGTTTTTTGAGGCGCTCATAAGCGTTGCGACGTTCGAGTTTAACTAGAGCGGCTTTCTTTTTCTTGTAGTGAGAGAGGGGGCGTTCGGTAAAACGGAGAGCCTTAGCGCGACGAACGATACCCGAGCCCTGGACGCGCTTCGAGAAGCGGCGCAGAACGCTCGAGGTTGATTCGGTGGAATCGCGCTTTACTTCGATCTTAATCATGTGAGCTTTAGACTAGCACAGCCCTATATTTTTGGCAATAAAAAGCCCCGCTCGAAAGCTTTCGAGCGGGGGAAGGGTTTGGGGATGGAAGTTGGCGGTCAGCAGCAGGCTTTCAGGCGAGAGCGAGCGAGCTCGAAGGCGCCGCGATACTTCAGGGGAAGCTGGTCGCTTAGCCCGTGGTCGCCGATATAGCTGACCAGACGGCTCACCGCTTCTTCTCCGAGCGCTTGGGCGGCTCGCCACATCAGGCCTAAAGTCTCGCGGGCGATGAAGGGCTGGTTACGGGCGATCATGCTGTCGAGATAGCGATGGCCAGCCGCCAGAATACTTTCAAAGAAGCTTTGCCGGACGCTCTCTTCGGGGCAGTGCTTCAGAAAGTAGTCGATTACTTCCGATCGGGCATCAAGACCATAGATCTGGTGAGCGGTGATTGTCGTAATCATCTCTGCCCACTCAGTGGCGGTTGTCGCTCGCCTGATCCCACTCTGGTATGAGACATCTCGCACGGTCGCGTTGTGGCTGTTTGGTTTATCTAGCTGGAGCATTTGGCACCTCCAAAAAGGAAAGATCGGGTTTAATTGGCTCCTCTTACATAATCACCAATTGTGCCAACCGTCAACTTTATTTGAGGTTTTTGACGTAGTCGGGGAGTTTGGCGAGCGGAACAACATCTTGAGAGCGGTTAGACATATTGCGAACAATAACGGTGTTATCGAGCGCCTCCTTTTGGCCCAAAATGATGGTGTAAGGCACTTGCATCTTCTCGGCGATACCCAGCTGAACGCCCAAGGAATCTTTAGAGAGCGACTGCGCCAGTGGTACTTTAGCTTTACGTAAAATCTCAATCACGGCCAAGCTTTTGAGTTTAGCGTCAAAGGAAAGTTGAATGAAAAAGACTTTTGGTTTTTTGACGATGCGTGGAGTTTGTTTTTGATAGTGGGGTGAGAGCATGACGCGATCAACACCGATGCCGGCGCCGACGCCTGGCGTATCCTTCTTGTAACCCAACGCCTTGGCCAGGTAGTCGTAGCGGCCGCCACCAGCTACCGACAGCGGCGCCGGCACGGGCTCGCCTTCGGCAACCGGCTGGGCGTCCTCGCTGATCTCGAAAACGGTACGGGTATAGTAATCCAAACCGCGGACCAAATTATTATTGATTTCGTAATCAATTCCCATCATTTCCAAATATTCGAGCACCTCTTTAAAGTGGGCTTTGCAATTGCCGCAGAGGTAAGAGATCGAGGTGGGAGCGGCGGCCTTCAATTCATTGCATTTAGGATTTTTGCAATCTAACAGACGCAGGGGATTATTTTTGAGGCGCTCGCGACAGTCTTCACACAAATTACGGGCGTGCTTTTTGTAATAGTTAACCAGTTCGCGCTTAAAGATTGGCCGACATTCTTTGTCACCAATGCTATTAATTTGGACGCGAACATTTTTGACGCCCGCTTCCTCCAAAATTAAAGTCACCACGCGGATAATCATGGCATCGGCGATCGACTTGGGGGTGCCAATCATCTCCAAACCAAACTGGTAAAACTCGCGGAAGCGGCCGCGCTGGGGTTTGTCGTGGCGGAAGAAGGGGCCGCTGTAGTACAGCGAGACTGGTTGCGGCTGGGATTGAAAGCCGTTTTCAAAATAGGCGCGCATAACCGGCGCGGTACCCTCACTGCGGAGAGCCAAATGATCGCCACCCTTAGTTTTGAGCGTATACATCTCCTTCTCGACAATATCGGTGCCTTGGCCGACGCCGGAGGCAAAGAGTTGCTCGTGTTCCAAAATGGGTGTTTCAATTGGGGTAAAGCCGTAGTACAGTGCAATTTCCGCGGCCTTTTCAAAAAAGCCTTGGTAAGCGTAATAGTCGGCACCGATAATATCCCGCATCCCTTTAGGTGCTTGTAATTCGCTGCTGGAATCTTCTTTTTTAGTCATGATTTATGGCGTGTTTCCTGGTAAGACCCCAATTTGACCGACGGGGAAGAGTCGGATAAAGGCGCGACCGGTGATTAAATTTTTGGGCAATGGTCCCCAAGTACGAGAGTCGAGACTGACGGCGCGATTGTCACCCATGACGAAGTAGTCAGTCGGACCCAAGCTTACCTCAGTGTTGCCCCAATACGGCTCCTTAACGTACGGCTCGTCAATCTTCGTTAGTTGCTCGCCCGTTTTAACAAAGGCTTCGTTGTTTTTGACGACGATCGTCTCACCCGGCAACCCAATAATGCGCTTAATAAAATATTTGCTGGTGTCTTGAGGATACTTAAAAACAATAACCTCACCCCGCGTTGGTGCTCGCAAGTGATAGCTTAGCTCGTCAATAATTAAATATTCCTTGTCGTGGAAGGTCGGATACATCGAGGCGCCGGAGACAATAAACGGTTGAGCAATGAAGGTGCGGATTGGAATAACGATGAGGAGAGTGACTGCAACAAACTTAGCAATTTCCCAAACTGATGACTGCCAGGAGGCTTTTGGCGCATTTTCCATGGCGACAGTTTACTCTTTTTTGTATACTGTGTCCAATATGGCATATATTATTGTCGGTTTAGGAAATCCCGGGGAGGAATACGAGAATACGCGGCACAACACTGGGCGGATTATTGCGGCGTTGGTGGCCAAAAATTTGGACGCTAAAGCCAAGTTAGTGGTGCCCGACACCTTCATGAATCACTCTGGCCAGGCGGTTGGGAAGGTGGTAAAGAGTCAGAAGGCGGCCGAGCAGTTGATCGTCATTCATGACGATCTGGATTTGCCGCTCGGCCGCTTTAAGATCGTGTTTGATCGCGGGGCTGGTGGCCATCATGGCGTGGAGTCGATTATTAAACAGCTCAAAACCCAAAAGTTTACCCGAATTAAAGTTGGCATTTCACCGACCACCCCAGGGGGAAAATTAAAGAATCCGAAAGGGGAGAAAACGGTTGATTTTATTATTGGACCGTTTAAACCAGCCGAGCTGACCCTAATTAAAAAAGAGGCGAGAAAGATTACCGAAGCAATTGATGTCCTTATTGCCGACAGCCGTGAAAAAGCGATGACCTTATTTAACTCCCAATAAAAAACCGCCCGGCTAAACATGATCAATGTTAGCCGGGCGGCAGTTGTGATTTACACCGCGTTAAGATCTTCCATGGACCGCCACAGTTGTTGTTTCCATGCTTGGCGCTGCTTTTCCCGCTTTGGATCAAGCTCACACCGACAGATCCGACCGCGGAGAG
>CAZQDR010000014.1:0-15834 GCA_964591715.1 uncultured Candidatus Saccharibacteria bacterium
CCCCCATAACCGAGGCATTGCCGCCAATTACCGCATTACCTGTGGTTTGTAAGGTGCCAGTTTGAACGGAACTAAACGATCCAGTGTTAAGGTAGGCACCGCCCAGATCGATAGTTTCCAAAAAGCTACCCGCCGCGCTACGAGTCAAGATATACAAAAACTTGCCGGGCAAGGAGATCAGTTGCGAACCACCAGCCAGGGGCGCCGCCAAGGTAAGATTATTAGCCGAAAGGGAGACCGGGTTAGCTGGATTAGAAACATCTACCGTATACAGCGTTGAGGTAATAGCGTAATAAAGATAGCGACCGGCGGCCATGATCGATCCAGCCGCCGACGTTCCAGCCACGGTTAAATCAGTAACTTCGGTCGGCGCGGCCGGATTGGAAATATCAATAACCTGGAGCTTATTAACCGAACTAACATTACTCATAATATACAGGTAACGTCCCATGAAGACACTTTGACCTTGACCAGCTACGTTCATTGCCAGCGTCCCCACTTGGACAGGATTGGCCGAATTACTGATATCCATCACAAATAAATTGCCAGAGTTATCTCGGAAATAGGCATATGACCCTTGAACCCCAACGACGTTAGTGGCCGAACCATTGGTAATCGTGGCCACCAAACGCGGACTACTGGGATTACTAATATCCACCTGTTTAAGATTTGCCCCCGAAACTAGATAAGCATAATTGCCAATGACCGCCGACAAAGTACCGCTCACTGCTGTGGTGGACAAAATGGCCGGCGCCCCTGGTCGACTAATGTCGATCACCCAAAAATTAGCGGCACTAAAATCGGTAACGTAGGCATAACTACCCGCCACCATTAGACCGTTTGGTCGACTCGGCAAGGCGAGCGTGCTGATAAGCGTAGGTGTGGTAGAAGCACTTAAGTCAAAAACTTTTAAGGCACCAGTACTATTTGAGGTATCAATATAAGTCACGTACCCATAACGGCCAGCTACAATAATGTCGCGAAAAAAATCCGTACTTAAGGAACCCAAGGTTGTTGTCGCTAGACGATTAAACGAACCAAGAGGTGTTGACGATCCATTTTGAACATAGCCCGCACTAGAAATGCCCCCCAAGTTAGTCGCCTCAAAAGCCGTCGGCACCGTACCCAAAACTTTGCGCGGTGTCATTTCCGTATCAGCCCCCACGGTTATGCCCAAGTAAAGCGGCTGATTAAAGTTAACCCCAGCCAACGAACTGACTGAACCGAGCATGACCGAGAAGAGATTACTGCTGACAGAAACTGACTGAGTCTCGGTCCAAATTGCCGTACCACCACTACTGGCGGTGTAGAGGGCAAATACCATTGAGTAGGAACCATCGTTTAATGCCGTGCCATCCACCAGAGCCAACTTGCCCTGATAATTTATTTGTAGGGTCGGCGCCGCGCTCACAGTGGCCACATTTAAAGTACTGGCTAGAGCGGTGGCCACAATTAAAGCCACCAAAAACAAGCTTGCGCATTTAGCAAGATGCTTTTGAACAGAAGATTTATAGCAACTTAAACGTGCTACTACTCTTCTCATTATTACTAATTAGTATACCATGTCTGCCCGCAAAAATAGGACGAGTCTTAGAGTATTTCCGTGGATAACATTAGGTAGTTGTCGAGCTTGTTTTTTTGGCTCTCGATTTAGCAGGTAAGCGCTTTGATTTTGCGTTGCCCGCTTTGCTGGAACGCAATTGGCGGCTAATATTTTGCCAGTGCATTTTTAAGTCTTTGGCCAGAGCGGCCACTTCTCCGGGATCAACATCCTTAACGCGTTCGTAACGCTCAGTGACACTATCGATCACCCGATTATAGGCTTCCTCGTTGACCTCTTTTAGTTTTTCTAACTTTTCCAACACCTCTCCTTTAGCGCGGAGCATCCAGCCGCGAACTTGTTCGCGGCGCTTAGTTCCCGCCTTAGTACCATAAAGAAAGTAGGCTCCGGCCAAGGCGGCCATAATTCCTACTCCCACCCCCACCTGAGTCGCCGTTGAAACCGAATTTTTTTGTTGTGCCATAACCAAGAGTATAGCAAACTCGGCGTGAAGGATGGGTTAAACTACGGGGTAGAATTACTGGTATTGAGCTTAATCAACAGTTGTAAAAGTTTCAATTGCAATTCTTTAATTTGAGCTTGCACTTGGGCCGTTAGAACTTGCTTCTGGGCGGAAGTCAGGGTTTCCAAATTGGTCGGCACCGGCTTTGAGCTAAATACTTCGTTTAATTTTACCCGCGTCGCCGGACCCGCCAAACCAAAGCCGGTTGTATCCAGCGTCCCGGAACTAACAATCTTGTAACGTTTTTGAAAAAGAGACACCGCTTTAACCAGATCGTTTCCATAGTAACCAGTGATTTTGCCACTAGGGTACAGTGTGGGGTCTTGGGCTAACATCGACTCTAAAACTTTTACTTGCTCACTTCTCATGCCATAACCAAAAGGTCCCGTCAGACGCGGCTTGCCACTATTGTAAGTAAGGGGAATCGCCAGTGGTACTGCGGCGGTAGTGTTCATGGTGGTACTTGGCGCTACCGCCACTGGCGTTGAAGTAGCAGTAACAATCACAAGCGAACCTCCGCTTCGGCTACCACTGCGACTACCCGAGGAACCGCCACCCGTCTCGGGTGTAATTACTATCAGTGTTGTATTGCCTTCTCGATTTTGACGATTACTGCCGGGCGCCACGATCGTTGTTGTATCTTTTATAAACTCAGTGGCGCCAACAAGGTAGTAATTTACGCTGTTACCAGATTGTTTAATAATAAAGTGGCTGGCATCGGTCCGAAACCCATTAAATTCTACCGCCGACCCGGAATCATTAACGCCTAGATACTGATCAATTCCATCTTTAGTTTGTTTTATTATGGTTACTTGCGCGTCATCCTGAACCGTGGCAAAAGCTTCCACCAGCGAACTAGCATCGGGGGCTGGAGAATGCGGCAATAACAGCGTGGAAAAACTAAGGGGCTCGGTCCCCACGGTTGCTGACGTCTTATTCCACAAACGGAACTTAGCAATGTTCTGTTCGTCCGTGGCACTTGTTAAGCTAGTAGTGTCATGAGTGACATTATCGACCGTCAAAGATCCCGATCCCGTGGGGAAGGCAATTGCTAAATCATAAGACCGATTATTCCATTGGGTAATGTACTCTTTTTGACCATAGTAAGCCACCGGAATAGTTTGATAGGTGGTGTTTGCCCAACCATCACCGCTCGTGCCATAAATAGTTTGCGTCTGCCAAGCTGGGCCAATCGACCCCGTGAAAGCGGAAGCCTGGGTGCCCACAAGTCGATCGCGAATCCATAAATAGGGCGCCCCTGAGACAGGATCATTAACCATTAGGGCCGTGCGAGTTAAGGTGAGCGGTCGGCCTAAATAATTAGAAACCGAGAATTCTGCCACCGTGCCGAGTGAAGCCTCCTCAAGTAGTTCTACCGTACTACTCATCGCCGAAGCCTTGGTAAAACTGTTGGAAAGGGTTTCGGCGCCACTCGGGACAACCTGGAAGCTGTTATGGAAACGATGATCCTTAACGGCGTAGGGTGTATCACCCAGCAAGTAACTGCCGCCCGCTACCAACGAATTGAGACTACCTGTATCGTAGTGGCCGTGTCCCAGTGCCGGCGCCAACTCAAACATGGCATATAAACTCTCCCCTCCCCAGCCGCTGCGCAAAATTAACTTATCGGGAATACTGCCTGAATTTACAACAGCCGGGTAGCCAGTCTGATTGCGCTCACTGTCACTCTTCATGCTAACACCGTGGCGGTACAAAACCTGACTACCACTAGTGGGAGCTGATGGTGAGATTGAATCATCAACTCTGGTCCAGGCTCTCATGACATCGTTTATCGTAGAATCAGTGAGGTTGCCCCAAAAATCCATCGGCGTCTGTTGTCCCAGAATCCACGAGTATGTCGCCTGCGCCGCCCAACGTAATTGTCGTGCTAAGGTCAAGTCACGAGTTTTATAAATACTGGCCCAACTTTCAAAAATGTTAACCCAACTACCCGGAGAAGCCCCAAAACCAAAGCTGTCGCCATAGCTTGGAATCAGTCCCAGGGGACTAACCTGAGCTAAAAAGCGCTCGACATATGATTTGAATTCCGGATCATCATAGAGCGCCGACCGATCAGCATCACTGGCGACCGTCAACCAATCCAACATAAAAGTATTAAAAAGGGCGTTGTAATTGCTGGCGTTCTCGTAAGTGTCCGCATTATTTGCGAAGTCCTGCCAAATTTGGTTTGCCATGCTTTCGCGTTCGGTCGCCGATTCGTCATCGGGATACAGAGCGGAAATTATTTTGCGGCCAGCGGCCGGTCCAAAGCTCTGATTGCCAGCGCCAAACTGCCATGGCACCGTGGGCGGATTAAAGCGCTCCGTTTTTTCTTCCAACTTTAAAATGCGAGTTTTAACCTCGGTTGAACTTCCCATTGTTGTCACACCATCAATAATCCAGTTTAAGGCGCCAAGGGTGTGACCGAAATCAGCCCGACGGAACTCGTAATTTGGGTCGGTACTACTAGCGCCAGTGGTGTAATATTCGTACAACGAATCTAAGTTCCCCAAAGCGGTATCTAAATAGCTTTGATCACCTAGGGCTTTGTAAAAAAAGGAATTGTAAAGAAAAGGGGCGTAATCATAAAACGGATCCGGGTTACTCGGCTGACGGCGATTGTAGGTGCTAGTGATAAAAGTGAGATAGTCGGCTTTAGAGGGATTGGCGGTCGATTGCAAGCTAGATGAATCTTGCCAGTGACTGGACGTAAGCGCCGGGACAAGGGTATGGGCATCGCGGTTTGGGCGCGCGTCGGTCGGCCGATTTACCACAGTAAGCCAAATTGTTGCCGGCGCTGAACCGTCAACCGAAAAAGTAAATGTGTCCGGACCCGTATAATCAGCGGCGGGCGTGTAAGTGACGCTACTGCCGCTAACTGGTCCCAAACTGCCATTAACCGGAGCCGTCACGATTTCGTAACTATTGCCCGTGTCACTCATAAGTGACACGGAGGTGGGAGTATTTATAAAAACATCAACACTGTTGGCATAGGAATGTGGTCCCGCACCAAGCGCACCAATAGCGGCTAGTTGGCGCGAATCAAGTCCACTTAAAATAGTCTTCGTCAGCCAAGAACTGGAGAAGAAAAAACTTCCAAGCACGAGAAGTAATCCGAGGCGGCGGACAATAGCTTTCATTATGGTAAATTGTAGCCTGATCAAGCCTTATTCTCAAGGCAAAACTCACTAAATTTTTTGAGCCAGTAGGCGCTCGTGCTCAGGCGTATTAAGTTCGCCACACTTTTTCCACTTTTTACCACTACCACAGGGGCAAGGATCATTGCGGCCAATTTTTAATTCTGGTTTAAAATTTTTAAGCGCATTAGTATCGGCGGCCTGTTGAGCGGAGCCAATCTGCGACACCGACTCGTGAATAGTTCTGAGTTGGACGGCTTCCTGTTTAAACTGAGCACCAATATTGGGCAGTAATTTAAGCACTTCATCGTAGATGCGATCCTCTAAATCTTTAAACATCTGCAAACCTTCACGACGATACTCGATCAGCGGATCGCGTTGACCGTAGGCACGCAATCGAACACTACCACGCAAGTACTCCATCGCCTCCAGATGATCCACCCAATGCATATCAATAACCTGGAGAATGAGGCGCTTCAATTCTTCAATCAGTCTCGCTTCACCCAATTCGGCACTTTTGGCCTCAAGTTGAGAGCGGAGAGTTGCTTCCCCGTCCCCCGCTCCTGCCAACGCCTCGTTAATGAATTGATCAACTTCATCCTTGCCGCCAAACAAGATAGCGTGCCGGCGACCATAAATAGTCGAGCGTTGCGTATTTAAAACGTTGTCGTAGTCTAGTAAGTGCTTTCGCAGATCGAAGTTCAGGCCCTCGATTTTAGTCTGGGCACTTTCGATCGCCCGCGAAACTAATTTGTTTTGAATTGGCTCATCTTCGGGAATACCAAAACGGGTCATCATTTTCTTGATCTTCTCCGGCGCAAAAATGCGAGCCAACTCATCGTCAAGAGAAATATAAAATTGGGTCTCACCAGGGTCGCCTTGGCGACCCGAGCGGCCGCGGAGCTGGTTATCAATGCGCCGCGCCTCGTGTCGCTCCGTACCCAGCACAAAAAGTCCGCCTAAGGTTTTAATCGCCGCGGCCGCCGCTTCATCGGCCTCCGGCCCACCAAGTTTAATGTCAACGCCACGACCAGCCATGTTGGTCGCAATTACCACGCTGCCCTTTTTGCCCGCCTCCGCAATTACTGCGCCTTCCTCCTCATTATTTTTAGCATTCAAAATTCGGTGAGGCACGCCCTCCTTCCGCAAGTAGGCCGAGAGTAATTCGTTTTTCTCGATAGAGACAGTACCCACCAAGACCGGCTGACCGCGCTCGTTTAACTCTTTTATCTTCTGGCTAATCGCTTTAAACTTTCCCGCCTCAGTTTGGAAAATTAAATCAGTGTGGTCCAAGCGTTGTGCCAACCGATGAGTCGGAATCGCCACGGTATCCAGCCCATAGACGCGCATAAACTCCTCCGCTGAGGTCTGGGCCGTACCAGTCATGCCCGCCAGTTTGCCATACAACTTAAAGTAATTTTGAAAGGTGACACTCGCAAAAGTTCGCGACTCCTCCTGCACCCGCACACCTTCTTTGGCCTCAATGGCCTGATGTAACCCCTCCGACCAACGCCGGCCAGGCTGGAGACGACCAGTAAACTCATCAACAATCACAATCTCATCATTGCGAACGACATACTCCTTGTCTCGTTGATAAAGCGCTTTAGCTCGCACCGCCGTTTCCAGGTGGTGAACATATTTGATGCCACGCTCAGTGTAAATATTCTCTACCCCCAGCGCCTTCTCCGCTTTAGTGATACCCTCGCCAGTTAAAGCGATGGACTTGGTTTTCTCATCAACCGTGTAATCAGCCGGCGCTTCGAGACCCGTGGCAATGGCCGCGAAACTACCATAAAGACTCTCTGACTCAGCCACCGGCGCTGAAATAATAAGCGGTGTCCGAGCCTCGTCGATCAAAATTGAGTCGACTTCGTCTACTATGGCATAGTGATGCTTAAGCCGGGTCGGCTTGCTCAACTGCACCACCCGAGAAGGATCGTGAGCCAAGTTGTCGCGCAGGTAATCAAAACCAAATTCGTTATTGGTGCCGTAGGTGATGTCGGCGACATACGCTTCGCGCCGGCTGGTCGGTTTTAGAAACTCGTAAAAAACCTTAAATGAACCCTCCACATCACGCTCCTTATCTTCCGCAGTAACCGTGGCATCATATAAATATGATGACTCATGATTAATGACCCCAACCGACATTCCTAGAGCGGCATAAATTTGACCCATCCAAACAGCATCACGTCGAGCCAAATAATCGTTCACCGTAATAACGTGGACGCCTTTGCCGTCAAGTGCATTTAGATACGCAGGCAGAGTACAAACTAAAGTTTTGCCTTCACCGGTGCGCATTTCGGCAATATTTCCCTGGTGCAAAATGATACCGCCCAAAAGTTGCACATCATAATGACGCTGACCCAAGGTTCGGCGCGAGGCCTCACGCACAGCCGCAAAAGCCTCTGGCAAAAGTTCATCCAGCGTTTCGCCATCACCCAAACGCGCCTTAAAATCGGCCGTCACCGCCAAGAGCTCAGCCGCAGATTTGGCCTTAAATACCGACTCAAGCTCATTGATTGAGGTAACAATTGGGTCGAGCGCTGTCACCTGACGGGCAGCATTAGAGCCAAAAAAACGGCTTAAAAATGACATAGATGCTCTATTCTGCGCTTTTTTAGACAAAAAAACAATCCCGAATGTGGTGGGATTGTTTTTCAAGAAACCAAACGAGATCTATCGGCGAGCCTTGCGCTTCGTCGTCTTCTTCTTCGTGGTCTTCTTAGCAGCCTTCTTTTTCTTTGCCATAATAGTCTTTGAATTTATTTTTTAAAGTTCCCATAATGACCAGCGACCATTTGCAAAATAATATTTGAAAATTTCTGCAAATTAATTTTGATCACTACGCACACATTAATTATCGAACAAATAACGAGCGAACTCAATATTTTTTTGCGATAAATGTGGATAACTCAAAAAATATTTTCACAATTTATTTTTTTAATTTTTCTCGAAAAGAAATTATTGCGTTAAGGGATTGCGGCCAGCTTGGATTTCTTTGATTAACTGCTCACCGAAAGTGCGCTGACCTGGATCAATGCTAATTGCGGAATTAATTTCTTTTATCGCATTCGTACGATCACCAGCAGCAAGAAACGCCGCGGCTAAACTGAAAATATTTTGAACATTTGTCGGATCAGCAGCCACCTTAGCCTGCCACAGTTCTAAAACTTTATCGTAACGCTTAAGTGCGACGTACATATTAATGAAGCGCTCATCCAACTCTAGCACCGCCCCCGTTCGCGGGTTGGTATACGTTAAAATCTCATCAGCCTCAACAAACTTCTCCTTCTGAAGTAGGAGTAGGCCGTAAAGGCGTCGTGCCTCCGGAAAGCTGGGATCAAGCTCAAAAGCCTCCTTGGCAATCGCCAAAGCTTCATCTACTTGGTTACGCTGCAAAGCATTCGAGACTAATTCAAATTTAATCGTCTGCTTACGCGGAGAGAGATCGACCGCCTTCTTGAGTAACGCTAAACCGTCGTTGGGATAGCCAAGGTTAGTCAAAAAGGAACCAAAGAAGAGAGTGTAGCGAGCCTCGTCAGGCAATTCTAGTAACTGCGCTTGTTGTTCACTGATAGTCCGCGACACAAAATCCTGTTTGGTACTCGTACTAATACTTGGCTGACGAACCACTTGATGGGCAGTGCTGAGCATCTGTAACCGTGCCTCGGCTCGACCCAAATAGCTCGAGCGCAAAGCCTGATCAAAGTAACTCAAGCTCTCTTCGGCACTACGCGTGCTTAAGGCTTTAATTAGTGTCGTGGCCGTGTCAAAGGGTTTTGCCATCGCAAAATATACCGTCACCCCAAAAATTATTACCGCCATCACCGAGAGGACCCCAGAAATCGGTACCGGAATTTTTCGCTTCGTTAGCTCCGATTTACCAGCCAATGCTCTAAAGTGAACGTAGCCCAAGACCGAAATAAACAAGATATAACTAACAAGGTTGTCGAACACGAAAATATTGTGGAAGAAGTACGCCGCGAGCATACCAGTCAGAATCGCCTGCTCCATTGACGTAAATAAACGACGGCGCGACCATAGATAATAAAGCGAGACTCCGAATAGACCGAGATAACTCACCAAGCCAAGTACGCCCGCACTAATTAGCCAATCAAGAAAGATGTTGTGGGAGCGGTCAAACCATTGCTCTTGAGGCCACAAGCGCGGATCATAATACTTATTAAAGACAACATTATAATTCTCCGGTCCCCAACCCAAGAGTGGATGTTCAGTAAAACCCTTTAGACTCATCTGCCAAATAATCAAGCGCGACTCAGTTGTTGTCTCGTGAGCCGAAATGTTAGCGAAGCGAGACAAGACCGGACTGTTTTGAATAAACGAAGCTTGGCGCAGACCAATGAAGGCTCCAATCAACACCACAATAACGGCGAGACCATACAGCGAACGCCGGCGCCAAGCGGGAGACGGCGGACGAATAATCAAAATAGCGCCCGTGACCATTAATCCCCCAATCAGACCAAGAATGGCACCTCTGGTGGCAGTAAAATAAAGAACTGTGGCTTGAGTGACTACCGCAAGCCAGCCAACAATTTGCCAAAATTTCGACCGATTACCGATCATTAAATAGAGAGTCAAGAAAATATGAATCAACAAATAGACCGCCAAGTATATAGCATTACCAAGAGTTGCATCTAAACGAACGCTACTCTGATGAATCTCAAAGACTCCCGCCAACTGGAAAAAGCCATAGCCACAAATAATCAAGCTCACCCCAACCGAGGCCACCAGGTAGGCTCGCCAAACTTTCTCGCTGACAAGCGTCGAGGATAACACTAACCAAAACAATCCGAGATGTAGATAAGTAACCAACCCCTCCATTCGTTCAAAGTTTGACCAGAAGCTGTGCACGGGATGCAAGCTAAAGATTGTTGCCAGGGAAACAATGATGCCAAATGAAGCCATTGCTATCGTTACCAAAGACAAGCGCGGGCGGGTTTCAGGGTACCAAAACATTCTCAAAAGCCACAATAAACCCAGAACTTCAATAATAAATCTAAAGTAAAAAGCCTTCCCCGTAATAAATGGGAAGAAGAGTGATCCAGCAACAATCAAAGGGGTTAATAAAATTGAAAAACAACCGGCGATAATTGTCCACGTCAAGTATGATTTGATATTCATAGACCAAGAATACCATAAAATGTATACTGGGGCACATCATTATGAGTCAGGCTCACCCAAGCTCTGAGGGGTTGTCAATTGACTACATTACCCTAGTTAAGGCTACCTCTCGCGATCGCGTCACTATGGCCGCGCTCAAAGTAGCCGGCTTGCGCGTCACTGAAATCCAAGAAGACAAAATCGGGCTTAAAAAGTTTTGGCATTTAGCTAAAAACTTAAAAAGTGAGCCAAACAAAATTTACTTTGTTGGTTATACTGGGGGCTTACTGGTACCGTGGATCCGACTGCTAAGCAAAAACAAAATTGTCTACAACGCCCTGGCTTCAATCTACGAAAGCATGATTATTTCACGCCAGGCGGGATCGCCTCACTCTATAACCGCCTGGAAATATTGGCTAATTGACTGGCTAGCTTTCAAGGGAGCGGATCTAATTTTGGTTGAGAGTGAGGCGCAGAGAAAATTTATTGCTACTTCCTTCAAAATTAGTCCGGCTAGAATTGCTGTCCATTATACCGGCGTAGAACCAGAACTCTTCTTTTACGAACCAATCGTAAAAAAACTCGCCACTTTTACCGTTCTCTTTCGCGGCAAATTTCTGCCCGAAGCCGGTGTTGAAGTTTTACTCGAAGCCGCCAACCAGCTTCAAGAGGAAAATATAAACTTTCGAATCATGGGCCATGGCTTGTTGCAATCTAAAGTTGAGCAGCAGTTGGCTGATCTCAAGCTGGCCAATGTTGAATTAATCACCAACTTCTTGGATAACGAAGAGCTTCGCCACAAAATGGCGGAGTGTCATCTTGCTTTGGGTCAACTATCAGACCATCCGCGACTCCAGCGCACCATTCCTCACAAGGCTTTTGAGAGTTGGGCTTTGGGACTACCCTATCTGACCGCCCGACAACCTGGGATTTTAGAATTATTAAAAGAAAACGAAACCGGCTTTTGTTTCAAGCCTGGCGACGCCAACGCCTTGGTGGAAGCTATCCGCAAACTCAAAAACGACCCCGAAAGCCTAGACCGGGTGGCTGCGGCGGGACACAATTTGTATCAAACAGATTTAACCCTGAGTGTTCTAGGCAAAAAACTTATCGAGATGCTCCAGCCTTTACGGCCTCCACATTTAAACTAATTGCAATTTCTTTTCCGCCACTGTTTAACTGGCGACTGGAGCGATCTTTAAAATCGTGATGGTTGGCGGTCGCTGAATCCCAGCGGCGAATCTCCGCAAAACCAAGATCGCTGAAAGTCTTCTGGGCGTGAGCAAAGTTCCACAAAGTATAATGGTTGTCGTAAGGTGGCTTTTGGCCCAAGACCTGATCTCTGACTGTGAGAATATCCCGCTCATTACCCTCGTAAACAGCAATAAGTTTATCGAAGTCAGGGACTGAAATTCTTAAAATTCCGCCCGGCTTAAGGGCGCGCTGCCACTCCTTAATGGTTGAATTAAAACTTTCGCGTGGAATATGCTCAACAACATGACTGGCGTAGATCAAGTCTACTGAATTGTCGGCAAACATCGACAGATCAGCAATATCGTGAATATGGTGAATGTTGGGATAAGGTAAGACATCAACATTTATAAACTCTTTGCCCGAACTATCACCGCAGCCAACATTAACATAAATTTTACCCTCGGGATTAACGGGTAATTGGGGCGCAACAAAACGACGCTTGAGCCTCATCAGCCGGCGACGCGCCCACTCATATATTTTAATTATTATTCTTTTCATTTTAGGATAAAGTTAGCAATGTCGGCAGAAATTTCTTCCCAATTATGATTTTTAATCGCCAGCTCTCGATTAGTATCAGCAATTCTGATCAAATCCTCTTCAGACTGATACTGCATCGCTTCAAGCTGTCGAACATTGAAAGCAATATCTTTAACGTCTAAGCGAACGATTGAGTCATACTCATACGATGACTCGGGCGTACAGGCCACCGGCAAGCCAAAACACATCTGTTCTAATATTGTGGCCGGCGAGGGGTCAGCAGTACTGGTGTTTATAAAAAAATCATACTCCGCTGTAACCTGAGCCATAAATTCAGTTGTTAAATCAGCCCAACTAGCAATCTTCTTCCAACCCTCAATATTACCCTGCGAAATGTAACCAAACTCAAATTGGGGCATCGCTTTAGCAATCTCCTCAAGTTGCTTCGTATTTTTATACCAAGCGGTCTGACCAATGTAAAGATATTTCCTCTTTCCCTTCGGGTTAAAACTTGTTTTTAACCTGGGATACTCGTTTGGATCGATACCCATATTTACCCGCAGAATATCGCTAACTAGATTTTTGATTGGACTTTTATCCCAGTCTCGAGTCCAAATTTCCCCAGACAATAATACTGCTTTGGGGTGATATCTCTCCAGTAAGCCCCGGATTGATCGCGTATACAATTCGTCATGGCAGTAAGGCATTATTATTGTCGCATCTAGGTCCGGATACTTTTCTAATGTACGAGTTGTTACGCGCTGAATAGAAGGGTCATCCCAGGTTCGGCCATCATATACGTGAACTGGTAGGGCGATGAATTTATCTCCTGGTTTAATATCGCATTCTCCCTTTTCCCAAAGATCATAAAATTTCAATGGTCCTCGCCTTCGAAATTCTTTAATTAAATTAAAAGAAGCAGAGGCGGGATGTCGTTTAGGAATCTTCCAGGTGATATGGTCCCCCCTACGCCAAATCGGATCAATAAGATTAGGATAATTTATCCCCATATAGTCCAAGCCTCGGCCAATCAAACCCCCATGACGAGGTGATTTATAAACAAAGTGGACCGTAGGCTTTTGAGTCATTATTTTTTCGTAAAAATACTAAGCGAGTGGACCTGCTCACGCAAGCTAACTTGGGGATTAGTTTGCAACTCTCGTACCAACTGACTTGGACCGGGCCAGCCATAGACATACTTCTGATCGCTCCCGCCAACCGGCTGACATGAATCATGAAAAATAATAAAACCACCAGCCTTTAGCAGAGGCAACCAATCTTCAAAATCTTTTTTTACGGCCTCGTAACGATGGTCGCCATCAATAAACAAAACATCAATTGGTTTGTTCCAGCTTTTAACTACATTAAAACTATAATCCGGTAATAGCTCCCAGTCTTTAACAATCTCAGATTTACCTACTAATTTGAGCGCCCTACTAACGTGGAGAGAGCATAATTTTTGGGTGGCTTGAAAATCTCCCATCGAGTCAATCACAAACGGGTCAATCGAGGTCACTCTGACACCGGCTCTCTTGGCAAGTAAAAATAATAATGAGGAACCGCCATAGGCACAGCCAATCTCGACAATGGATTGATCAGCGAGGCTCGCGTACTTTTGTAACGCCACAACCTCTGGATCATTAATAAGTGCTGGCACCCCCAACAAGTCCTGCAAATCACGTCGCCGAGCGAGGGGTTGGCCCGCGCGCCACGCGCGGGCAATTTGGCGGCGACGAACAGGCCCCCACACCATACGTTTTAATTTATTGATAATTCGCTTTATCATGGCATCAAAACAAAAGTACTTTCATAAACTTCTTCCAAATCCGAGCGATAACGAAATAAGTTTAACACTTTTCCGTCTTTGTACTCACGGTAGATAGTCCGATGGAGCCCTAGCACAGGCTCAAGTATGTAATTAAAAAAGTGGGTCCCCCATGCAGTTTTAAAACCGTCAACCGGCATCTCTTTACTTCCTGGGCCATAAACAAAGTGAAACCAGCGGTTCTCAATTAAAAGTACCCGATGGACTTTCGGAAAATACGACAACAAACAATTCTCTTCATAAAGCAGGTGACAAAAACTAATCAGGGTATCTCCAGGCTCTAACGGCAACTTTTTTAGCGACTGGGCCGTTTTCCAGGCCCGATATATTTTTTGAGGACGCAAGGAATACCATACCCGCCGATTAGGCAATTTAATTGTTTCGTCAAAGGCGGAAAAGATATCTTTATGGGCATCAATCAATTCCCAGCGACGATGATTAATCATCAGTAAAACCGCCCGAGTACCAGGTTGAGCTGCCTTGATTTGTTTTACGAGAATCGCCGCCCGCAGAGCAAGCGCTGGATCGGCGGCCAAGACCCATAGAGCACCAGAGGCTGGCAAACATTCAGTAATTGCCTGTAGCCCTTGCTGCTGCCGCTCCAGCGCCAAAGCTGATCGCTTAGGCAAAGGTTGATCATACCGACCAATAAAAAAGGTTTCAGGTAAACCAGCGAAATAGCTCCGATAGCCTTGAATAGTTTCCGGAGAAACCGCACCATGCAAGGTATCAATAAAAATGACCGATTCGAAACCCATCGCGTACGCTGAAATTGAAGCACCGGAACAAGCCGAGAAAACGTAGCCGATGGTCTGAGCATACTCATAAAGAAAAATTTCTGCCACGGTGTGCTCGCCAACCCTAAAGCCCTCTAATTTCAAATATTTATATTCATCTGTTTCGTTGGGGTGAGGCTGATAAATAAATTCAAAATCAGGACAATTGCGCCTGATGTAGTCGAGCATATCATTTGTTCGCTCGATAAATTCTTGGCGATTAGAATCCCGGGGTAAGTTGTAATAATCCGTCCCAAAAAAGACTGCTACTTTTTTAGACATATCAGAGCGGACCGTCCCACTCGACACCATATAAGGAAAATTGATTTTTTTAAGAATGCTTATAATCGTAATATATAATGGCGAGCCTGTCTATTTAAAGACCGATTACCTCTATTGACATTCTAAAAATAAAATGCTAGTTTAATTTTTGGTAAATATGGCCTGTTGCCATATTGTAGATCAAACATAAATCTGGACATTGAAAGGTGGTGCGAACATGAGAATTCTGGGAGTATTCCGAGATCTGATGGGGTTTAAGATGGCGGAGCCGGTGCTTAAACTGCTCCAAAACGGAGCGAATGAGGTCGTACTGGCCGTCGAAGGTGAAGCGATTGGCTTGGCCGAAAAATCAGGCCTCCCTATCCTTCTGACCGGAGATAAGAAACTGGAGCCGCTGGGCAATGCCCAGGCCCGACTCCAGGAGATCAAGCCTGACGTCGTCATGGTTGGTTGCTCGGCTCCGATCAACTGGGAAGTCGAAGTGGCCATGACGGCTCGCTCTCTCGCGATCCCCGTCGTCGCCGTCGAGGATACCTGGGGAGCCCTCAGTCGTCTGGAAGGCTTTCAGTCCGACCTGGCGCTGACCATGGATTACACCGCGAGTAGGCAAAACCCCACTCAACGAGTGGCGGTGATTGGGGATATCGCCTCGATTGCCGACACGGCGGTACCGACAGAACAGCTCGCGGCCCTGACCGCGTTCCACCAGTCAGTCCAGGGCAAGATTTCGATCATGATGGTTCCGGATCATCCGGACAATGTGCTCGAGGTGACACGCCTTTTGGCTGGGTGCCTCCGACTGGAGCCTGATCCGCGCCGGGTGGTCGTCTACTACTCACTGTGGCACCCGAAGTACGCTGATGCCACGAAGTACCCCGAGTACGCCCACGTTCTGCCCG
>CAZQDR010000015.1:0-13907 GCA_964591715.1 uncultured Candidatus Saccharibacteria bacterium
GTTTAATCAAACTTATTGTTCTAATCGTTATTGCGATCATCGTTCTGGGTTATTTTAGAGTTGATATCCGCCAGGTAATAGAATCTGAGATGGTCCAGCGCAACCTTCATTATGTTTGGGGTACTGTAACCAGTCTCTGGCAACAATATTTAGCCGCTCCCGCCTCATATATCTGGAATGATGTGGTTATAGGTCTAATCTGGAACAATTTTCGCCTATTTGTTGCCCGGTGGCAGGCCTAATTCTCTCTATTTGACATTCATGAAGTAGTATTGTGTTGTATTGACAAGCAGGCTCGGTTGTGCTAAGATAGTGTCAGGTGGCTTTATAGAGCCACTTTTCTGTTTAAAGTTATTTATAACTCACTCTTACAAATAAGCCTCGCAAGCTTCATAGCCCTGAATTCACAGTTCAACACCGCCTCAACTACCAACCAGACCCTTGCTCTCGTAGCTGCGGCAGAGACGGCTCCGGCACCTGTCACTCAGGCCTTAAGTCTAAGCGACACCATCCGGACCAAGGCGAAAGCCCACGGTGTTGATTCTGATCTAGCTGCCCGCATTGCTTTCTGTGAGAGTTCAAATCGTCAGTTCGACGAATCCGGCAAACCCTTGCACGGCATTCAAAACGCCAACGATATTGGATTATTCCAGATTAACGAGGTCTATCACTTGAAGACGAGTATCGCCCTTGGCCACGATATCTATACCACTGAAGGTAATATCGATTACGCCATGTGGCTCTTGAAGACTGAAGGATCTCGACATTGGAATTACAGTAAGCCTTGCTGGGGTAAATAAAATTATTCTTTGACGAAAGACCCGAGTCCTTGCTATAGTAGCAGCGGTCGGGTCTTTTGTTTTTTCTCTAACAGCATGGAAGGAGTTAGGTCAGCATGCCGTCAGCTTCCAACGTTCAGACGGACCTGAACATCGTCTTTACCTTTTTTGGCGCGCCGGGGACGCGTCGCGTGATTATGGGCACGAATCGCAAGATCGATCACGTCGCTGGGTGTCTGGGATGCCGTCACTTGGGTCAGTGCGGCATTGTCCTGTACTGCCTTAATCCATTTGGCCAGTTGTGTTTTGACACCCGTCACAAGCTTGTCCAGCTGAATGTTGGTAAACCCAGGGTGCAACCCCCGGGACCAACCAAAGGTCCGGAAGGGAAAGAAGGTCGGGGAGTTGAACTGAACTTGGCCAAAGCGGCCTAGAACGGTTTGGGAAAGAAGCAGCTGGGATCAAAACCAGTATTAGAAGCAGGGGGTCTGGAGTTAAAAGCCCCAGACCCCTTTTTTTTAAATGGTAATGTCGTGAAATCTATGTTGTGCGACGTTATATTATTTTTTCCCCTCTGTGGCAGCGCCCACCAAAATTTTAACTAATAAAAAAATACTCGCCTCCCCTTTGAAGAGGCGCAAAAAAATCTGGGGCGTTGATCGCTCCAGATCTTTCCTTGGCTTCCCTTCTTGGCTGTCAGTTTAACCCTACCCTACCGCCAAATAAAACAACGTCGCAAAATATTAGGCTAGCGCCGGATTTGAAAGTTGGCTTGTTTGACCGGCGTTGTTGTTGGCCTTGAGCTCAGCCATTGCACCTGCAGCCTCGTGGCGAGCCACTTCGGCCTCGTAAATACGCTGGCGCAACTCACTGGTTGACCAGCCGTGGTCTCGGTGATGGAAATAGGCGGTATGAGGTAGGTCCCAACCGGTGTACTTCTTCCCCTCCCAGTCCGAGCCTAAAATGCGAACATCATAATGATTATTTTTTACCCAGTTATATAAGTCCTCTTCTGTTTCGTAGACAAAAATTTCATCAACATACTTATTAGCTTCTAAAATTATCCGGCGCTCCTCAAGAGTCATGATGGGCTGATTCTTTTGCTTGCCACGATAGGCCGGATCCGTTGTCGACGGGTCTGACTGTAATCCGACTATGAGGTGGTCGCAAACCGTTTTGCAATCCTTAAGCATTAGCACATGGCCGGCGTGGCACAAGTCGAAGGCACTAAAGGTAATGCCGATTTTTTTATTGGTTGTGCTCATGCCCTTTAAGTATACCCATCGATATGAAATTTTGAGGAAGGGCGATTTTAGGCCACCAATTCAGTAAATACCACTAAACGCTGATTATAAGTCTTCTCCCTAGGCAACCAAGTACCATGACAAGTAATTAAGTTAAGGTATGCTCCGCTGTTTTGGTTAAAAATCGCAGCGGTATTTTTATCACGATAATTATAGACCCTGGTTTCTGTCACCCTAAATGTCAGTCGCTGGCCCGCCGCCGTGGTAATCGAAAGTTCGTCACCCACTTTCATCTTTTTTAGATTTTTAAAAATACCCGCTACCCGACCGCCGTTATCGACGTGGGCCCCCAACACCGCACTCCCCTGTTCTCCAGGCTTGGCACCAAGGCCGTACCAACCAATTTGGGTGTAATTATCAGGGACGGCCATTTTGCCGGCTTTAGTTTTGCCCATTGCTACAATTGGCGCCAGGAGATTAAGCTTGGCAATTGAGAGTGATAACGGTGCCGCAAAACTGGGCAAGCTCATAGGAGCGGCTTCCGCCAAAGGAGCCATTTGGTAGTGGGGTGATTCATGCATTAGACCACTGGTGAACAACCCAAAGATCAGTAAAAAGCTGAACAAAAATTTTGCTGCCATGATTTTGATCTTCATACCTCGGCAGTCTAACACAAGCTTCGGCGCCACTCACCATTCTGGGGTTCACTTCTTCATTAGGCATTCATGAACTCCTTGACTATTTACAGGTAACGGTCAGTGTGTAGCCCGCCGCTTCGGCTAAGGCCGCAGTGGCAAAGTAAACCCGATTCTCCGGTTTGATCCGATTAGCCGATTTACAATCGGCCGGATAGTACTTTTGCCCATTGCGGGAAGCTACGTAGTTGCCCGTTGCCGGGGGTGTGGGTTCGGTGGGAGTGGTTGAGCTTGCTTCGATTGCCCCGGTGGGGATATTGAGAATCCGGACGGGGGTTGGCTCTACCCCTAACTGGGACCAACGGCCCAGGCCAAAGGCTAGACTGAGAGCTAAAACTATCCCCAGCCCAGTTAGGAGCTCCTCCTGCCGGGCCTTGATTTTTTCCACCGTCTGCGCTATATTCATACCAATATAAATTATGGCACATAAAAAGGCGGCAGGCACAGCTAAGAACTTACGCGACTCAAATCCAAAGTATTTGGGTATTAAATTGACGGCCGGCGACACCGCCAAGGCAGGATCAATTATTGTCCGTCAGCGCGGTACCAACTTCGTCCCGGGCGCTAACACCAAACTTGGTCGCGATCATACTATCTTCGCTCTCACCGCGGGCGTGGTCAGCTTCGTTAATAAGCGCAAAACCAACTACGACGGTCGCACTAAAATCGTAAAGAAGGTTGACGTTTTAGCATCATAATTTACTCTCACTTGGTGTTCTCCAACCGCTTTTATTGGTTCGGGTAGTTCAACCTGCTTTAGTTCTAACTTTATCCCCTCTTGGCGTTGCAACTCATTTAAAATTTCTTCTTTATGAATGCTGGCAAATAAGTGACCCTCATCATTAGCCTTAGCATTCAGCGTAATTGTTACTGATTGCAAGTCTCGTCCGGTGGTGTTACTTTTTTGCTTCTCGTTTTTTAGAATTTCCAAACGCTTAAGGTTGGCGGCACTTGCCACCTCACCCAAGCCGCGAGCAATTATAAAATTACGCGCAAAACCATCAGCCAGTTCTTTGATCTCATAGCGGCGCCCGACTTTGGCGACATCTTTTAAAAGTATGACTTTCATAATTAAAATTATTTCTTCATGGCGTTAATCACTTCGAGAGCGCGTGCCAACTGATTATCAATCTCCCCAGTTGAACTGGCAGCCACAAATGGCACCTCGACGTCGGGCACAATCCCATTGTGGGAGATAGAGGTCCCTTTAGGTGTTAACCAACGCGCCAC
This sequence comes from uncultured Candidatus Saccharibacteria bacterium, assembly GCA_964591715.1. Classification (GTDB taxonomy): domain Bacteria; phylum Patescibacteriota; class Minisyncoccia; order Phycocordibacterales; family JACOZG01; genus CAZQDR01. Next base: position 3,949 of record CAZQDR010000015.1, read on the forward strand.
CGTTACCTTAAGCGAGGTGTCGGGGGTTACTGGTACTAACTCCTGAACGGAACCTTTGCCGAAGGTCTTTTGACCAACCAACGTGGCCTTACTGTGCTCGCTCAACGCTCCAGCGAAAATCTCCGAGGCGGAAGCACTGCCACCATCAACCAAAATGACAAGCTTTAACTGATCGCTAAACACGTTATAACCTTTACTGCGGAAGTAAGTGGGTTCCTTGCCACCACCGTGATCCTCAACGGCGACAACCTCCCCCGCTGGCAAGAACCAACTAGCGGTATCCACTGCTGCATCTAAATAGCCGCCGGGATTGCCGCGCAAATCAATAATCAGTTTGTCCGTGCGAGCCTCCACAAACTCTCGCAAAGCCTCACGAAACAGGTCCGCTGAACGAGCACTGAAAGTATAGAAGGAGATCTTAAAGACATTGCCAGGCAAGAGCTTACCCTCAACGGTTGGCACCTCAATTTGAGCGCGGGTGATAGTATACTCATGAGTCTCACTCGTCCCCCGACCAATTTTAAGCTTAACTTTCGTACCAACCTCACCGCGCATCCGGCTAACAGCCTCCGTAACTGGCAGCTTGCCGACCGACTGACCGTCAATTTCTAAAATTTTGTCGCCCGCCAAGATACCAGCCTGAAAAGCCGGTGTCCCCTTTAAGGGAGCAATGACCACCAGCTGGCCGTCACGAGTTCCCACTTCCATGCCGACACCACCGAAGTTCCCCTTGATTTCCTCATTAAAAGCTTTGTTCTCAACCGGGGGAAAGAAAGTGGTGTAGGGATCATCAAGCGAGTCAACTAAACCAGCAATCGCACCCCAGACGCGCTTTTGCTGGTCAGCCGCCAAAGTAGTACTACTAGTTGTGCTGGCTAGTGTTGAAGTTGAGCTGGTGTTGACGAACTTCTCATCCAACATGCGCCAGGTCTTCCAGAAAGGTCCGAAATCCACCCCCGTTGGTTGCTCACTCTCCTTATTGACCAAATCAGTGATTTGGGTCACCTCGGGTCGCTCATAATAGCCCATGACTACCCCAGCACTAAAAGCCGCCCCCAGGGCGATTAAGATCATCACTACAAACAGGGTGGTTTTTGAACCGGCCGACATCGATGGCTAAATTATATGCTATAATGAAAAATTGTTAAAGAGAAAGCGATGGATTTAAAGCTCTACAACACCCTAACGCGCCAATTGGAAATCTTTACGCCCCTCGAGCCAACCGTGCGGCTTTATACCTGTGGCCCAACCGTATACAACTACGCCCACATCGGCAACTGGCGAAGCTTTTTGATGGGCGATTTGCTACGACGCACCCTAGAGTACAATCAGTTTCCGGTTAAATATGTCATGAATATTACAGATGTGGATGACAAAACTATTAGCGGGAGTCAAAAAGCTAACCAATCACTGACGGAGTTTACGCAATTTTACGAACAAGCATTTCTAGCTGACCTGAAGGCGCTCCACATTTTGCCACCAACTATTTTTACTCATGCCACCGCCTTTATCCCTCAGATGATTGATTTGATAAGTAAACTTATTGAAACAAATCATGCCTACGCTACCAGTGATGGCATTTATTTTGCGGTCGACAGCTTCCCCGAGTATGGCAAATTAAGCCAGCGCCCAGTTGACGGGAGCGAAGCTCGTGATGACCAGAGTCACGACAAGAAGGACCCGCGCGACTTTGCCGTCTGGAAATTTAAATCCGCGACCGACGGTGAAGTTGGCTGGGACGCCCCTTTTGGCGCCGGCCGACCGGGATGGCATATTGAGTGCTCCGCCATGAGCATGTCCGAGCTTGGTAACCAGTTTGATCTTCACACCGGCGGCGCTGACCTCATGTTCCCCCATCACGATAATGAGATCGCTCAATCAGAAGCGGCCACGGGAGCATCACCCCTTGCCCGTTTTTGGCTTCATGGTGCCTTCTTAAATATTAATGACGAAAAAATGTCTAAGTCGTTAGACAACTTTTACACCCTTCGCGATATCGAGATCAAACAGATCTCTCCCCTCGCCTATCGGCTTTGGGTCCTCACGGCGCATTATCGCACCCCCGCTAATTTTAGCTGGGAGGCGCTGGCTGGTGCCCAAACTGCACTCAATAAAATTTATACTCTGGTCCGAGCCCTTGGTAGCACTCTCGGTGAAGTTGACCAGAACTTTCGCGAACGTTTTTTAGCGGCCCTGAATAATGACTTAAACGCGCCGCAAGCCTTGGCCTTGTTGTGGGAACTCTTGGACAGCCCCCTGTCACCGCCCGTCAAATTAGCAACGATTTTGGATTTTGATAAAGTTTTAGGGCTAGGCCTAGCAGATTTAAAGCCGATCGAGATCCCGCCCGCCGTGACCGAGCTTGCCGCAAATCGCGAGGCTGCCCGCCAAGCGCAAAATTGGGCCTTGGCCGACGAACTCCGCGCAAAAATTGCTTCACTCGGCTTCCAAGTCAACGACTCTCCCTCCGGCCCCCAAATTACCCAACTTTAATGATTCTATGAAACCATCCTTCTTCTATATCGTTAAGAGTCGTCTCAAGCGTCGAGATTTCCTTTACGAGTTTTACTTTAAGGGCCGAAAAACGCTTGACTTGGGTTGCGGTGCAGGCGAATTTTTACGAAATGATCCAAATATTATTGGTGTAGAATCTAACGCTCGCTTAGCCCAGAGACCACAAGTCGTCTTGGGCAATGCAACCAAATTGCCTTTTGAAGACCAAACTTTTGACGCCATTCACTGTCGCAATGTTATTGAACATTTAGAAGTTGACGAAGCGTATCAAATGATTAAAGAAGGAATTCGGGTCCTTAAACCAGGCGGCATTTTTATGATTGCCTCCGAAACGGTGACTAAAAAATTTTGGGGAACTTTTGGTCACACTAAACCTTATCCACCGGGAGCAATTATTAAATTGATTCGTGAGGAAAATCGAGAGGAATTTGAGGGCTTAACCTCACTTGAGCATCTGGCCACTTTTTACCTCGGTAATTATAGTAAGTATAAACTTGTCTATCTCCTAAAGGGTTTTCTCGGATACTATCTACCCGCACTATTTGCGAGAGAGTATTTTACCTTTTTGATCAAGAAACAGGCCTAGACGCCACCCTGGCCAACTTATCCCCTGCTTGTACACTTTAAGCCGTTTTTTGGCCTGTTGGTAGTTACTCGCGCCACTTGGTACAATGAGCGGGATGGAGAAAATCGTAAAGCAAAAAGTTGAAGCTCCGGCCCCAGCGATGCCGTTTATGAAAGGCGCTTTACGCATGCCGCCTCAAGATTTGGGCGCCGAACAGGCCATGCTTGGTTCGATCATGATTCGACCCGATGGCATGCACGAAATAATGGACCTTGTTTCGGCGATCGACTTCTACGCCGAGAAGCATCGCAAGATCTTTAAAGCGATGGTTCAACTCCACGACAAAGGCGAACCGATTGATATCGTCTCCATGACTAGCTGTCTGCGCGAGAACAAGCACTTGGAGCAGATTGGCAGCTCGAGCTATTTGGCTGAACTTATTAATCATGTCCCTTCGGCGACCAACATTGTTTATTACGCCGAAATCATCCGCAAAAAGGCCGCCCTACGCCGCCTAATCCAGTCCGCCGATCAAATTGCCGAGATGGGTTACAACGAACAGGAAGAGCTCGACACTATTTTTGACAGCGCCCAGCGGACAATTATGGACATTGGCAATTTCTCCAAAAAAACTTTCACTAAACTAAAGGACACCTTGGTTGAGGCCTGGGAGCGCTTCGACAAATTGCATAAGTCTGACGGCGAGATGCGCGGCATCCCTACCGGCTTTCGCGATATCGACAACAAACTGGCCGGCCTGCAGAAATCGGACTTAATTATTTTGGCCGCCCGCCCCTCGGTTGGTAAAACCACTTTCGCTCTCGATATTGCCCGCAACGTCGCCTGCATGTACGGCAAGTCCGTCGGCATCTTCTCACTCGAAATGTCCTCCCAGCAATTAGTTGATCGTCTCTTGGCGGCAGAAAGCCGCGTGGACTCATGGCATTTGCGGACCGGTAAACTAAAGGCCGACGAGGACTTCTCGCGCCTGCGTGACGCGCTTGATCGCTTGGCCACTGCCCCAATCTATATTGATGACGAGGCCTCCAATACGATTACCAAAATGAAATCGGTTGCCCGCAAACTTAAAGCCGAGCATGGCCTGGATTTAATTGTCGTTGATTACTTGCAGCTCATGGTCCCCCGCAAGGAAACGGACTCCATGGTCCAGCAAGTGACCGAAATTTCGCGCTCCCTTAAAGGCTTGGCCCGTGAGTTGGATGTGCCAGTACTCGCTCTCTCCCAGCTCTCGCGCGCCGTGGAGCAGCGTGGCGGTAAGCCTCGTCTCTCCGACCTCCGTGACTCCGGTTCCATCGAGCAGGACGCTGACGTGGTCATGTTTATTCACCGCGAAGATAAAATTAATGAAAACAGCGACAAGAAGAATATTGCCGAAATCATTATTGCCAAGCACCGCAATGGTCCCACCGGCGAAGTCCAGCTCTACTTCGACGAAAGTCGCGTTTCCTTTAACACTATTGAGAAGTCCGATTTCGGTGGTTTTTAATCCATGGCTGACTCGCCGCTCGACCAATTAGTTGAAAGCTTTCGCAAATTCCCCGGCATTGGCCCGCGCCAGGCCCGGCGGTTTGTTTATTACTTATTGCGCGCCAACCACGGCACGGTGGAGACACTGGTTAAACAAATTAAAGATTTGAAAGCGAGCATTGCCCAGTGCCCTGACTGCTTTCGCTTTTATCCGCTCACCTTTCGCGCCAAAGCTGGTGACCCCTGCCCGATTTGCCGCGACACCAGTCGGGACGCCAGTGAGTTAATGATCATAGAAAAAGATTTGGATTTGGAGAACATTGAGCGCACTGATACCTATCGCGGCTATTATTTTGTCCTCGGCGGCTTGATCCCGATTTTAGAAAAGGAGCCCGAGCGCCGCGTGCGCCTGCGCGAGCTGGAAGCAGTCGTCGCTCGCCGCCGGGCTGGCGGCTTAAAAGAAGTGATCTTAGCTCTCTCCGCCAATCCTGAGGGCGACTACACCTCGCAATATTTACGGCGCTTCTTAAGCCCGGACGTCGCTTCCCTACTACCAGAATTTAAAATCTCTACTCTCGGCCGCGGCCTCTCTACCGGCACCGAGCTCGAATACTCCGACGCCGACACCCTCAAAAACGCCCTCCGCCACCGCGACTAATCACCCCTTGACAAACACAGCCATTAGGTGTATACTATAAAAAGTTCTTTAAATAGGCTGTTTTCTACCCGTGTGGGTGGTTACAGCCAAAGGTCTTGTCCGACCAATTACAAACTGGACACGTATGGCGTTAAACGTTACCGCCTCTACAGGTGATCCCATGTCCACCGTCCTCCACACCACCCTGCACAGCTTCGTGGCGAACTACAACGAGCATTATGCTCACAATTGCCCAGTGGCAGTAGTCTCTGTCTCACTTGAAGACAGGATACTGATCATTGAGCATCAGTGTGAGTTCGATGCTCGTGGATCCCACTATGGGCAAGCCGATGAGACTTACACTCTCGTCAGCGACCTGAAGATCGAAGACATTGAGCACAATTCAGGGTTGTACAGCCAATTTGGCGAATCCCTGGACTGGTGCCACGTGCACCACGACGACATCAGCAGTGAAGTCATCGAGCTCTTGCTTCGGTCTTCTACCAAGACGATTGGCCGATCGGGCTGCCCTGAATGCCCGATCAACGATCAACCTTGGAAGGAGTGCCCGCCACGGAAATTATAGCAGTAAGACTGCTCAAGGGTGGAGATAACCATCCTAGAAGCCAAACAAATAATCGGCAGATGCGCTATTAGTATCTGCCATCTGTCGCGAAGTGTGTACTTCGCCTGATGAGTCCAAAAGGACGAAACAGTTGCTCTTTCAAAACAAAGACGTTTAAGCACTCGTCTAAAAACAGCTTAGGTATGGCGTTGACCTCACACGCCGCGGAGTTTGCCATGTCAAACAGCGCAATCGAACGGATCGTTGAGTCCTACGTCCAGAATGACAAGCTCGTCATTCCGTCGAAGCCGATCAAGTTGACCCGTTGGGGAAAGGAGCACACGAGTGAGTGTTTGCCCAACCTCGACAAAGTGGTCGCTTTCTTCGGCGCTGTCATCGATGAGCTGTGTGCGATTGGTGAGACGGGCGAGGCTAGGAGAATTTTTGGTGTAGTTTTCGACTACATCATCTCCGAGACTTGCAAGTACCACCGAGACGCTCCCAGCTACTCCTGGCAGTTCTACGCGTCCGTTTTTGACGCCGGCTCACCCTGTTGCATGTGCGATGCCCAGAGCGAGCTGTCGGGGATTGCCTCCAGAAACGGGTTCAGTGATCTAGCACGCTCTGTCGTGTCGGTCCACTGTCCCGCGTCTCCTCCCAGCTACCGCAGGGAAGCGTCCACTCAGACTCTAACCGAGAGTGAGTGGGCAAGATGGCATTCTAGCAATGCCGAGCTTCTCGCTAGTTGGGACGGGCCTGCCTTTGATTACCTGTGGACTGAGTCTCACACGCGCAATCGGTAGGCGGGCGGCAATCTTGCGTTGTGTGTTCACCAATAAAACACTCATGGTCGAGGCGCCATTGTAAATGCCTCACTGTCCGAGAGTATGTACTCTCGCTGATGAGTCCAAAAGGACGAAACAGTTGATCTTTCACGTAGACGTTCAGAAGTCGTCTCTAAACAATCTGCGTCTGGCGCAACGTAAACCGCCGCGGAGAATTCCAATGATTACTATCACTTGGGGTCCGGAGTCTGAAGTGGCCATGAATCGGTCTGAGGCCTTGAAGTGGTGCGACGACCAAGGTGGCCGACTCCCCACTGGAGAGGAGCTCAAGGGTGCCCTCGAAGCCGCGAAAGAAAACTTCGGGAAGCACTCCAGCTACTGGACCAGCTACCATTATGCCAACACGGGCTCCTGGTTTGGCTGGCAGAACGGCCAGGTGAAGGCAGATTACGCGGCGAAGACTGAAAATCACCACGTGCGTTGCGTTCTCCCTGGTTGATGGCAATCAACTTGCCCGGTTCGTGGGTTAACCTTAAAACCCACTCTGTACCAGGATGTGTATTCTGGCTGATGAGAGCGAAAGCTCGAAACAGATGATCTTTCAAACCAGACGTTTAAGCAATCGTCTCAAAACAGCTTACGTATGGCGTGACGAAACCGCCGAGGAGACTTACCATGAGTAAGCAAGAACTGGTTGAGCAGAAGATCAAGTTTTACAAAATGATCTATCGACTAATGCGCTGCGAGGTCTTCGATCCAGCACTCGTTCGCCTAGCCATGGAGCTGTACGAACCAATCAAGTCTGACCTCGCCTTGGATATGACGGAGGACGAACTCCGCCTAGCCCACCAAGGGAATCACGCAGACACCTCAGAAGGATTCGAGATGTTGAAGTGGGTCGTTGAGACCGCCTGGAGCGACCTGGCTACGCACATGCGCAGCCCCGACGTCAGACGAGTATTCGGCGATCTGCGGTGGCTGATTGACCCAGAGCGGCAGGATCTCTTTATCCACACCAGTAAGCTGCGCCATCTCACCAAGAGATCTGATGGCAGCGCCGTGATCACCCTCGTGGTCGACGATGCGGAAGCATTTGATCAATTCCTCAATAAAGGGAATACCATCGAATCGGTCCACCACACCAGTTAAGCAACACCCGCCCACAACGAAAAAGAAACCGTTGGAGGGCGGTTTCTTTTTGCCTGAGCTAAAGATACAATATGATAATGGAATTATTAAAAACAATAAACGAAGAGGGCGTTTCTCCAGAACAGGCCGCTCTTCTTAAACCTAGAACCGCCGTTAGAGGCGTAATAATTGACGCTAATAAAATCGCTATTATTCACGCCAAAAACAATAATTATTACGAATTGCCCGGTGGAGGCGTGGAGGAAAATGAAACACCCGAAGTAGCACTAATCAGAGAAAGCAAAGAAGAAACTGGTTGCGAAGTGGAAATAATTAAACCCATAGGTCGCATTTTAGAATTAAGAAAAATGAGTGGAATTTCAAATGATTCCCATGGTTACTTAGCAAAAGTAGTATCGAGAGGTAACCTCGCTTTAACAGAAAAAGAAATCAGCGAGGGTAAAGATGTCATGTGGGTAACACCAGAAGAAGCCAAAAAACTAATCCTCTCATCGGATACGACAAAAGGATTTTATGATAAATATTTGGTGATTAGAGATACCACCTTGTTGGAGACTATTTAATCTCCGAGATTTTGACTTTCGTGAAGGGTTGGCGGTGGCCGATCTTCTTTTTGTAGTTGGACTTAGGCTTGAACTTAATGATGTGGAGCTTTTTGCCTTTACCCTCGCTGACGATTGAAGCGGTAACTTTAATCGCACCGACTGCCTTACCGAGCTTGGTCGCCTTGCCGTCATCCACCAAAAGAACCTCCTCAAAGGTAACCGTATCGCCCTTAGCAGGCTTATCGATCTTCTCGATCGTCAGGGTTTCGCCAGGGACAGCCTTGTACTGTTTGCCGCCGGTCTTAATGATTGCGAATGCCATAGTGGGTATAGTTTACACCTTTTTGGTACTTTAGCAAGGGCTCATTTTGCCAGGCCGCGAGGATAGGGGTAATGAAGCGCCAAGAGGCCATCATCTCCTCGGTACTGGTAAACAGGGTCTGATCGCCCCTAAACGCGTCCAGGAGCACCCGTTCATAGGCATCTGGTAGCTTGGCCGTATCCGGCGAATTAGCGTAATTAAAGGTCAAATATTGCGGCTCGGCCACTAGACCCAAACCGGGCTTTTTGAGCCAAAATAGGACACTAATCCCCTCGTCAGGCTGGAGCCGAAAAATGAGCTGGTTTGGCCGGTCGGTTTTAATTTGGGTCGTCTTATCCTTAAAGGTGACGACGATTTCGGCCCGCGACTCGGCCACCCCCTTGCCGCTCTCTAAATAAAAGGGTACGCCCTGCCAGCGCGGACTATTAATCCCCGCCTCCAGGGCAAAATAAGTTTCCGTGGTGGAATCGGGGCCGACGCCGAGCTCGGTGGTAAAGCCCTCATACTGGGCCCGACTGGCTGTGGTGCAGCTTAAGTCGGCTAGCACCTTAGCCCTTGCGGAGCGAATGGCGGCGGTTGAAAGTTCGCCCGGGAAGTCGAGTGCCACCAGAGCCAACATTTGCAGCAAGTGATTTTGACCCACATCACGCAACGCTCCCACGGTATCGTAAAAATCACCCCGCGCTGACACATCGGCCTGTTCAAATAAGGAGAGTTTAATGGAAGCAATAAATTCGTTATTCCACAGCGGCTCAAACAGCGAATTGGAAAAGCGGAAAGTTAAAATATTTTGCAGCGTCTCTTTGGCTAAATAATGATCAATCCGGAAGATCTGCTCTTCTTGAAAGAGGCTCCCCAGTAAGCGCTCCAATTTTTGGGCCGTCTCGGTATCACGACCAAAAGGCTTTTCCACCAGCACTCGCGTCCAACCCAGATTGCCGCCACAAGGGATCGAGAGTCCAGAGGCCGCCAGATTATTTAAAATCACTTCGTAAAATTCCGGATGAACGGCTAGGTGGAAGAGCTTGTTGGCACAAATCCCAAACGACTGATCGACAGCAGCCAGCGCCTCACCTAAACGCGGGTAAGCCGCAACCTCGTCAAAAGTGCCTTGGACATAACTGACCAGTTCCAAAAAGCTCGCCAATTTAGCGGGGTCCACTCCCGGCTTCTTCACAGCCAAAGTTTCTAGACTAAACTGCCGAAAGTCCTGATGACTAAATGGTCGCCGCGAAAAAGCCACAATTTTAAATTGCGCCGGTAGCATCCCCTTCTCCTTCAGATCAAATAGAGCCGGCAAAAGTTTGCCCTGGGCTAAGTCGCCAGTCGCGCCGAAAATAATATAAGTCGTTGGTTCAATCACGTTCCGCTTTCAAAAGTTTAACTTTG
>CAZQDR010000016.1:0-13160 GCA_964591715.1 uncultured Candidatus Saccharibacteria bacterium
CGAACTCCCGACTCATCCTTGGCAAGGACGTGTTTTACCACTGAACTACACCCGCCTGCCGCGATTATAGCAGGCTGACCCTATTTTTGCTAGACTTTAGCTAGACCACGCTCCCGTGGTGAAATGGATATCACAACGGTCTTCGGAACCGTCGTTGGGGGTTCGAATCCCTCCGGGAGCACAACAGAAAGGACGCCAAAAAGACACGAAACTGGGGATAACTTTGGGGACAACGGGGATAAGAGACAGCTGTCTGTTATGTCTTAGACCTATAATATGGCTTATATACGTCAAAAAGGTCGTAAAACGTTTCTTATGAAACACTTTGGCTACTGCTAAGCAACAAGTGGGGAAAAGAGGTGAGGATTTGGCTTGCGAACACCTAATTAAGCAAGGTTTTTCCATCATTGACCGCAATTACTGGAAGCCTTGGGGCGAGATCGATGTGGTGGCTCGACGGGGGACTGATCTACGCTTTGTTGAGGTTAAGACGGTTACACGTGCAACCTTGGCCCAAGTTAGCCAAGATAATTATGATCCGGAGGAGAACATTCACCCGTGGAAGCAAAAGCGTCTGCGACGAATCATCGAGACCTATATTTTGCAAAAGGACATTCCAGATGAGATTGATTGGCAGGTGGACGCCATCTCTGTCTACCTAAGCCCAGCAGGGGACATGCTTAAGATTGAGGTCTTGGAAGACATCATTCTTTAACTAAGTCAGGGGATTGTTGAGGATTATGCTTTCGGGCCGCCGGGAATCGAACCCGGTCCTTACCCACCCCATGGGCAAATACTACCGGTATACTACGGCCCGTCTTTCCGCCTCTTAGCGGATTGCGGTGACATTGTAGCGTAAAAATGATACAGTGGCGAGGTTGACGGAGTGTAGTATAGCGGTAGTATTCGTGCTTTGGGAGCACGCGGCCCGGGTTCGATTCCCGGCACTCCGACTCGTTTGGTCAACTTTCTGATATACTTGAGCTATGTCATTGTACTTTTATCTGTTGATTGTGGTGGCGGCGATTACGGGCCTGATTATTTGTTGGTATATTGATCACCACAAGCGCCATCAAAAGGTTCTAGTTTGCCCCCTCAATTCTAATTGCGATCGCGTGGTCCATAGTGAGTACTCGCGCTTTCTCGGCTTCCATCTCGAGCATCTCGGCATGATTTACTATGGTCTGATTGCCCTCATTTACCTGATCATTATCGGCGCGCCGCAAGTTGGCCACACCGGCGTGGCAGTGGCGGTCGCCTTAATTAGCATCTTCGCCTTCCTCTTTTCGGGTTACTTAACTTATATTCAATTTTCGCGACTTAAGGAGTGGTGCGTTCTCTGTATCACCTCGGCGATCTGTTGCAGTGTTATCTTCCTCGCCCTATTGGGCAATTGGCTCACGGTTTAATTTTTTGCTAGCATGTCGGCAGGCGGGATTAGTTAAATGGTATAATAACAGTTTTCCAAACTGTGGTCGGGAGTTCGATTCTCCCATCCCGCACTATGCTTAAATATTGTTACTGCAATGGCAAAATTATGCCAACGGCTAAGGCGAGTGTAGCGCTAAACGATCTAGGGGTGCTCCGTGGTTATGGGGTGTTTGATTTTTTAAAGACGGTAAATCAAAAACCTTTTTTGTGGACCGAGCACTGGCGACGGTTTAATAATTCGGCTAAATCGCTCGGGCTCAAGCTGCCAGTGGGGGAGTCAGCGGTCAAAAAAATTATTACGGATCTCTTTAAGAAAAACCTGCCTGCGCAGGCAGGTAAAATCAAAGATGGGAGTATTCGCCTCATACTTACTGGTGGCGCGACGGCAGACGGCATGACACCCACTAAGCCAAACTTTGCGATTTTGATTGAAGATCTCTATGTCTATCCGCCCAAAACGTTTACTCACGGCGCTAAAGTAATTACCCACGAGTACTTGCGCTTGGTGCCGGAGGCTAAAACAACTAATTATATTACGGCGATTAAATTGCAGAAGCAGAAGAAGCAAGAGAGGGCGCTGGAGATTTTGTATACCCACCAAGGGCGAGTCTTGGAATGCTCAACCTCAAACTTTTTTATTGTTAAGAATGGTTCACTAATCACGCCTAAGGTTGATATTCTTTATGGCACGACGCGGAACCTGGTGATTAATTTGGCGACCAAAGCGGGGATAGCTGTTGAGGAGCGAGAGGTAGATGTGGCCGAGCTAAAAACCGCTGACGAGACCTTCCTCACCGCGACCAACAAAGATATTACTCCCATCGTCCAGATTGATGACCAAATCATTGGTGATGGTACTCCCGGCCCCCTCACTCGCCAGCTAAGGGCACTTTTTTCGGAGTTTGTTAAAAAATACTAAACCAAAAAACCCGCCGGAGAGGCGGGTACTTTGGGTGATAAGATAAAACTATTTTATTTTACTGCGTCTTTGAGAGCTTTAGCGGGACGGAACTTAGGAACGCGCATCGCCGGAACTTGAATGGCCTCACCAGTGCGAGGATTACGAGCCGTGCGAGCCGCGCGTTTCTTGGCGGAAAAGATACCTAAACCGGCAATTGAGACTTCACCATCCTGTTTGAGCGTACCAACAATGGATTCGATGATCGTATCAACAGCTTGCTCAGCCGATACTTTAGTACCGCCGATCTTGGCATGAATTTCGTCTACGAGAGCAGCTTTGTTCATGATGTGTAGATTTACTTTTTTCTAATGTTCGACCCTCTCCACGTAGATTCCAGTATACCGTTAAGCCATTTTTAAGACAAGGCTTGTTGACCATCCTGGAAGAGAATGGTGTTGTCGAGGGGGAGATCGTCATTGGGGTGATTAGCGCCCTGGTTAGCCTCCTCACTGGCGGCGAACAAGTTGCCATCGGCCAGCTCCGAGAGGCCGGAGAGGTCCTGCTCGGCTGGCGGCGGCAAAGGTTCAAACGGGTCTTGATTCATACCCACTAGTTTAAGGGTCTAGGGTGAAGGGTTGATTAGCGGGCGTACTCGGTGACGCGGGTTTCGCGGATAACCGTGACTTTAATTTCGCCTGGGTACTTTAATTCCTTTTCAATTCGAACAGCAATCTCGCGGGCCAATTTGCGCGCATCGAGATCAGTGATGACTGACGGTTTAACGAAGACACGGATCTCCCGGCCGGCCTGGATGGCGTACGCCTTGTCGATGCCGGGGAAGGTGGAGGCTAGGTCCTCCAGTTCTTTTAAGCGCTTGAGATAGTTCTCAATGCTGTCGCGGCGAGCGCCGGGGCGGGAACCAGAAATGGCGTCCGCGGTTTGGACAATGATTGACTCTAGAGTTTCGTACGGATACTCCTCGTGATGGGCTTGCATCGCTTGGATCACTTCTTTACTGGCACCAAACTTCTCCAAAATGCGGCGGCCAATTTCCACGTGAGTGCCGGGCACTTCGTGATCAACGGCTTTACCAATGTCATGGAGCAAAGCACCAGCGCGAGCCACCGCGGCATCAGCATCTAACTCTTCAGCCAGCATGCCGGCGAGGTGCGCCATTTCAATCGAGTGCTGCAAAACATTTTGGCCATAACTAGTGCGGAAGTGGAGACGGCCCAAGATCAACAAGATGCGCGGATCAAGATTAAACACGCCGGCTTCGTAAGCGGCTTGCTCACCTTTTTGCTTAATGATTGTCGCGACGTCTTCTTTGGCTTTATCGACTACCTCTTCAATTTTGGATGGTTGGATGCGGCCGTCGGCGATCAAGCGCTCGAGGGCCACTTTCGCAATGTGACGACGCACTGGATCGAACGAGGACAAAACAATCGTGCCCGGGGTGTCATCAATAATTACTTCGACACCAGTGACCTTCTCAAAGGCGCGGATGTTGCGACCTTCTTTACCAATGATTTTTCCTTTCACATCATCGGACGGAATTTCGACCACGGTCGACATTACTTCAGGGACGGTGGAGTTGGCGAGGCGCTGAATAACGCTGGTCAAAATTTCTTTGGCCTTGTTGTCCAACTTCTCGTTATGCTCATTTTGCAGCTTGTGCATGCGCACCAAAAAATCTTCCTCATATTGAGCCTCGATGGTTTTGATGATTTCTTCGCGGGCTTCAGCGGGGGAGAGATTGCCTAACTTTTGGAGGGCGACGCGCTTCTCGGCTTCGAGATTGGTCACGTTGTCGCGCAATTGTTTAACCTCATCCAGACGCAATTTTAGTTGCTCCAGTTCTTTGTCTAAGTCCTCCTGGCGCTTGTCTAAAATATCCTCTTTTTTAACGAGACGATCTTCCTTCTTCTTCAATTCACCCTCCTTCTCCTTCTCTTTGCCTTTTACTTCTCGCAATAACTCTTCTGATTCTTCCGTCGCTTTCTCAACGATTTTTTGAGCTTGGTCCTTGGCCTCGAGCATTGTCTGCTTGATGGTCAATTCCATCGAACCCTTCCGACCGAGCGTGATGATCCAGCGCAGGAAGTAACCGAAGATGATACCGGCCAGCGTGGCTGTGCCAGTAATAAAAACTAAGGTTACTAAGTCCATAAAATTTCATAAAATTTAAATAAAGGTAACATCATTACCATACCAAGCTTCGTGAGCTTTGTCGAGCGCGATCATTTCTCCCTCGCAATCAAAACCCCCAGGTTCCACTAGGAACCTGGGGGTTATCCGCGTTACACGGAATTTTTGTTACAGTGTCGCGCTCGCTTACTTTAGATCGGCGTCGTCTTGATGATCTCGTCGACTAACCCGTACTTCTTCGCCTCTTGAGCGCTCATGAAATAATCGCGGTCGCTGTCCTGCTCAATCTTTGAGAGAGGCTGACCGGTGTGCGTAGCTAAAATATTATTGAGTCGCTCCTTCAAACGCAGCGCGTACTTAGCGTGTCGCTCAATGTCCGAAGCCTGACCCTGAAAGCCGCCCGACACTTGGTGAATCATGACATCGGCATTGGGGAGCGCAAAGCGCTTCCCTTTTTTACCAGCAGCCAAAAGGACCGAACCCATTGAAGCGGCGATACCAATACAAATCGTGCGCACATCCGGTTTAATAAATTGCATCGTATCGTAGATCGCCATGCCTGCCGTGACTGAACCACCTGGCGTATTGATGTACAAATCAATATCCTTTTTTGGGTCTTCGGAGGAGAGGAACAACAGCTGAGCAATCACGATGTTGGCTACGTGGTCATCAATCGCATCACCCAAAAAGATAATACGATCTTTCAATAGTCGCGAATAAATGTCATACGCCCGCTCGCCAAAATTGGTCTTCTCAATTACCGTGGGCACTAAAATTTGGTTGGTTGGTTTTTGATTCATATTTGGACTATAACTTATTTTTGTTCTTCAAGGAAGCGGAAGACATATTCATTGATGAGCACATTAGCAACATACTGGCGGAGTCGATCTTCCGGCGCATCTTTGTAGTGCTCCTTTAGATGCTTCACTTCTTTTTCCACCTCCTCATCTGGCGCGCCGATTTTTTCCACCTCCGCAATTTTGGCCAAGACCAGCGCCGTCTTCACGCGTCGTTCCGCGTCCGCTCGCCAATCGGCGCGCAAATCTTTTTCCTCTTTTTTTAGGTGCTTTAAATATTCTTCAAACTTCAAACCCATGCCTTCGATCTGACCTTTCATTTCAGCAACCATTTTATCCAGTTCACTTTCAACCAAAATGTTGGGCAGCTCCACTTTTGTTTCTTGGCTGATTGCCTCCACGATTTCCAAACGGCGCTTGTCTTTATTTTTAGCTTCCTTCTCCAATTTCAAATTGGCGCGGATTTTTGTTTTCAAATCTTCAACGCCGGAGAAGTTGCCGAGCGACTGCGCAAAGGCATCCGTTAATTCTGGCTCCGGCTGATCTTTCTCGGTCCGTGATTTTCGTAGCTCGGTTAAAACATCTTCCACGTCTTTGTCGGTAATCGTAATTTCTTCAGCGGGCTTCCCGTTAATTTTTTTAGCGATTGGTTTAACTTCCGGCAAAGTAATTTCCGGATGAACGGCGGTTTTAATTTTAAAGCCGAGTGGATTGTCTTTGGCTAGTTTGGTTAAAGAAATTTCTGGTCGACCAATCGCGTCGAGTTTGTGCTCCTCAATCATTTTAGGATACCACTCTTGGATGGCTAGTTCCGCCATCTCGATCAACACGCGTTCCTCACCAACGTGATCCAGTAAAACTTTTTCCGGAATATTGCCGGCGCGAAAGCCGTCAATTTTTACACCCTCATTTAAGGTGGCTAGCGCCGCGGGACGGTAAACCGCAAAATCTGCGACGGGTAATTCGCCGGTGATTTCCACTTCGGCGTTGGGGAGCTTGGTGATGGTTGTTTTCATAGGGGTGAGTGTAGCCGACAGACACAAAAAAAGCAATCAGCCGCGGCTAATTGCTTTTTAAGAGAACAAATTCTATTGGAAGTCTTTGTCGAGAGCGTCGAGCGAAGCGTCTAAATCAGCCGTTTGGGTTGATGAGGCATCCATCTCTAAAGTCGAAACATCATCACTTGGGGCGACTGGCTCGGGAGTGCCCATTTCCTCGGAGGGGGTCGGCTCGGGCGTAATCGGAGTGGTGTTGCGATTAAAGTAGAGGTAAACGGCGCCGATAATCAAAATCAAAACAATGATAACTGATCCGATTAGAGAACCTTTTGATTCTTCTTGAGGCATAGGTGAAGGGGTATCGCTCATATTAATTATTGCTGGGTGCTGGTCGCGTTTACGCTAACCGAGGCACTCTTAAGGCTTTTAATGGCGTCGACAATCTTTTGGTGGGCGGTTCTAAAGTTCTGAATTACGCCTTTAAGATTGGTTTTCAAAGGTTGAAAGGCCTGGACTGGCTTGGTCGAACTGGCGGCGTTCTCGATCTGGAGTCGAAGATCGGCCAGCGAGCTACCCGCCTTGTCGAGGGCGGTCTGGGCGTCAGTGGCGGCGGTTTTGGCTTTAATGACATCCTTGTTGGTGGCATCAAGCTTGGCGATGCGGCTGTTAACGCGAACCAGTAATTCTGAAAGTTGAGCACCCGTGCGCATGATGCGGTCAAACAGTTCGTCGGCGTGAGCGCGGACGTTGGCCTGGCGTTCGGCTAACTTGTTGGTTTTAACCTCGACTTTGGTCGAACTGGCGGCCCGGGTTCGGACACTTGCTTCCTGGGCACTGGCGAGCACTGGCATAATTAGCGCCAGGGCAAGAATACTCAATGTTATTTTTTTAGTCATGATTTGATTATACTTTATACTTATTTTGATACAATTCGCAGCCCTTGGTGAAGACTTCCTCGGCGGCGGCTCGGCCCTTAAAGCCTCGAACATTTACCTCCTTATTCTGTAGCTTCTTGTAGGTCATAAAGAAGTGTTCGATTTCTTTAATCGTATGAGGATTGATGTCAGCCAAGTCTTTGATGTCGGCCCAGCGAGGATCGCCCACTGGTACGGCAATTACTTTATCATCCGAGTCGCCCGAGTCAATCATATTCATGAGTGCCACCGGTCGAACCTTGACCAAGAGGCCAGGCACCAGGGGATAAGTCGTCAAAATAATGACATCCACCGGGTCGTTGTCCTCCCAAAGCGTCTGGGGCACAAAACCGTAGTCAAATGGGAAGTCCTGGGCGGAAAAAAGCACTCGGTCGAGCGCAATCAGCCCCGTTTCCTTATCTACCTCGTACTTATTCTTCGAACCTCGATTAATCTCAACGATCACGTTGATGCTGTCCGCCGTTCCCGGCGCAATGTCATGCCAGTAGTTCATAGGCCTTATTCTACCGTTTCCTCGGTTGCTTGAGTAGGGGCTTCTTCAGTGGCGCGTGGTTCGGTCGGGGTGGGCGAGACGATGTCGATCTTCCAACCCGTTAACTTGGCGGCTAGGCGGGCATTTTGACCACCTTTGCCGACGGCCAAGGAGAATTGGTCGGGATCAACCTCAATTTGAGCGCGATTTTCCTCACTAAAGAGAGTAACGCTGTTGATTTTGGCCGGCGAGAGGCTGTTGGAGATAAACTCCTCTGATTCGGTGGACCATTCGATAATATCGATTTTTTCACCTCCGAGCTCGGAGATAACGGTGTTGACGCGAACGCCGCGCTGACCAACGCAGGAGCCGACGGGGTCAATATTAGAATCGGTGGAGAAGACGGCAATCTTGGTGCGAGACCCAGCCTCACGAGCCACGGCCTTGATCTGAACGGTGCCGCTGGCAATCTCGGGGGCCTCGACGGCAAACAATTCCTCAACAAACTTGGGGTGGGAGCGTGACAGGCGTAAGTTGATACCACGAGGGGTCTCCTCGACATTATAAAGATAAGCTTTGATGCGCTCGCCTTGGCGGTAGTACTCGCCGGGGATTTGCTCCTCGCGGGAGAGCAAGCCGGTGGCGCGACCGAGATCAACGAAGACGTTGCCGCGTTCGATCTTTTGGACCTTACCATTTACAATCTCACCCTCGCGGCCGGCGTACTCGGAGAGGACCGACTGCTTCTCGGCCTCACGGATGCGTTGAATAATTACCTGCTTGGCGGTTTGAGCGGCAATGCGGCCGTAATCGTCCTTGGCTTCCAGGGGAAAGATCAACTCCTCGCCCAACTGAACATCCTTTTTGATTTTGCGGGCATCCTCAATCATGATGTGGTGCTCCTCGTTGAAGCGCACTTTCTCGGGCTCGCCGGCACTGATTGGCTCCTCTTCGGGCTCCTCCTCACCCTCGGCTAGCTCGGGCTTCAACATTGATTCGTCGACGGCAATCTTAACCTGATAGAACTCGGTCGTACCGGTATTGATGTCGAATTTAGCCCTAATAATTTGGCCTTTCTTGCCGTAGTCCTTCTTATACGCGGCGGTTAAGGCGTCCTCAATGGCGCCTAGGATCTTCTCGCGGGGAATGCCGCGCTCCTCCTCTAATTGTTCTAACGCCGAGCGGAGCGTTTTTAAGTCCATCATCGTTGTTATTTTAGATTAGCTTAATAAATTTTTTAAAAAATGCCGGTCCGCCACGGCGGAACGACAGTCGGAAATCACACTTGGTATTATATCGTACCGAAAGCAATAATGCAAACGGCCGAGTTTTCAACACTTCCCATCTTTTTTTGGCTATCGAGCTCGGGTTAAACTTGCTACTATTAATAGGTATGTTTCCTGATGATCTTTCACCGCGCTCGACGACCAAGTGGTGGGTTGCTCTTTTAATAGTGTTGGTCGTGGTGGTGCTCGGGGTGGCTGGCTGGTATTGGTCACTGGCGAGCCAAACGCCGGACTTAAATGATCCTAATGGTTTGCCGCCAGTTAAAGTCCAGAGTACGGTTGAGCGTCAGCGCACGGCGGTGGAGGTGAGAGAGGCGACGGCTAGCGTTAACCAAGATAGCGTCAAAGAAATAAATGAACTTAAACCGCGAGCGTTACCCTCGCAAGCGGATATCGATGCTTTAAAAAATATGCCCTCACCTTATGCGCCATAACCCCACTCGCTTCTTCTTATTAATTATAGCTTTGGTGCTCGCTGCCAGCGCGCCGCTCGCTCGGGCCGAGTGGACCCCGCCCGACTTGGAGCCACCAGGCTGTGACGCTGGTGCCGCGGGCTGTGATGCGCCGCTTAATGTCTCAAGCGTCACTCAAATCAAAACTGGCGGTATTGCCGCGGGTGTGCTGCGCACCTTCACTGATCTAATTGTCGACAATGCCTTGTTGGTGACTGGCCCCGGCTCGATTGACGGTGGCTTAACGGTAACCGGTACGGCCACCTCAACGATTATTCGAACCACCTCCACTACGGCTAGTTCCACTTTTGCTAACGGGATTAATTTAACCAAAGGTTGCTTTGCGATTAATGGAACCTGTATCGCGGGCAGTGGTGTGGGCGGCGGGTCAACCCAGTGGAGCAGTTCGGGAGCCAACATTTATTTTGCCGGTGGCAGTGTGGGGGTCAGCGACGCCTACAGCTTTGGCTCCGCCTCCTCATCAGCTTTAGCGTACTACTTGCCCTACAACGCTAATGCGACTAATCCGAAAGCGGAGATCTCCTTCCGATCAACCGGTACAACTGGCCTGGGCACCTTTAATATCGGCGGCTACTACAACATGGGAGCGGGGTGGAATTACCGTAATTTTTTGGCCTTCAACCACAACGGTCTCTACCCCTTTATTGATATCAATCAGCCAACTGTCTTTAATAGTGACGCCTTGTTTAGTGAGGGAACCACCATCAACGCCTCGGCAGCCGATGCTTTGGTGGCGCCGCCGGTAATCTACGATGGCAATATTACTAACTATATTACGGTGGGTGATAGTAATGCCATCATGAATCTCTACGGCGCTGCTGGTATGACGCTCGATTCTGGTGGTACGGTTAATATTTCCAAACAAAGCGGCGGGTTAATTAGTGTTGGCAACGGCGTTGTTATTACCCCGGCCGTGGGTCAGCACACTCAATTTAGTCGCGGCAACGTGGGCCTGGGAGTGGCGGTACCAACTGAACAATTGGAACTGACAGGTAATATCAAGCTGCCGGCCACCACCGCCTCTGCTGGTCAAATTAAATCCGGCACCAACCTCCTCTTCCACACTTACGGCACCAACAACCTCTTTGCGGGTGTCGGAGCGGGTAACTTAACCACTAGCGGCACTGGTCGCAACACGGGTATCGGTCGGGCCGCGATGGCTAACATCGCGGCCGGCAACTCCAACACGGCGATTGGTTATGCGGCGGGGCAAAACTTAACCTCGGGGGGTACCAACGTCTTTATTGGTGCCAATGTGGGTGCGGCAATCCAAACTGGCTCGGGCAATACTTTAGTTGGTTATGGCGCTGGCGCCGCTGCTGGGGCTGGCTCGGCCAACCTCACCGCCTTCGGTCTGGATGCTTTAGGTCAAAATAGCTCCGGTGCCGATAACGTGGCGGTGGGTCGTCGGGCCGCTCGCCTCAATGGTTCGGGCTCGGGGATTACCGCCTTGGGCGCCTTCGCTTTGGACGCGGACACCTCCGGCACGCGCAATACCGCGATTGGTTACTCGGCCCTCTATGCCGTTAACGGTGGCACCAACAATATTGCCTTGGGTTATCGAGCTGGTGACAGTCTAACCGCTGGTTCAAATAATATTGCGATTGGTTATGATGTCGATTTGCCAGTGGATACTGGTTCTAATCAGCTCACAATTGGTAACTTAATTTTTGGCACGGGTGTAGATGGCACCAGCAAAACTCTAAGTTCCGGCAAGGTGGGTGTGGGCGTGGCCGCTCCCAGTCAAAAGCTCGAGGTTAATGGCGGTATTCGCTATAACACCGCCACGGCTAAGCCAGCTTGTGACGCCGCGGTTCGGGGTACGACCTGGTTTACCCAAGCGGCCGGAGGTAGCAAAGATACTTTCGAAGTTTGTGCCAAAGATGCCGGTGACGCTTACGCTTGGCGGCTACTCTATTAATATTTAAACAATAGTTATCAACAGCTCGACGTTCGGCCGCTGTGAGTTGGCCGACGATCTTGCTATTATTAAAAGCGTATGGATCCAAATCCTGCTCCTTCACCAGTAGTTACTCCTCGTCATCCTCTGTGGCCGGTAATTCTCGGCGTTCTTTTTGTCTTACTGGTGATCATTGCGGCAATCATGTATTTGCAATCTCGTTCGGTTGAGCCAGTGGTGGAGCAGATGCCGACGGAAAAGAATTTGACCCCAGATGAGGTATACGCCACGTTAAAAAAGAACAACCCACCCCCGACCGCAAGCTCAACGGCGGCTGCGGATGCTGTCTATCTTAAGCTTAAACAAAAGGGCGCTGCTCCGCCGACACCGCAACAAAAGGCCGCCGCTGATGAAATTTTTAAACAATTAGAAGCCAGATCAAGTCAACAATAACCAATCTTATGAACCAAACCAAAACTTACAAATTTCTTGCCACTTTAGGATTCGTTTTCTCCTTTTTAGTTGTCGCGCAGGCAGTATCGGCATTAAGTTGGGATCCGCCGAAGTCCTCGCCGCCAGCCGATAATACCCCTGCCCCAATTTGGGTTGGTGGGGAGTCGCAACGTAAATCAGGCCCTCTCCAGATTGACGGTTGGTTTACCTCTGCGGGTAATACCTATTTGGCCTCGGCAGGAGGTAATGTGGGTATTGGTACGCTTGACCCAAACGTTAAAAGTAAATTAGAGGTAGCCGGACAAATCTCTACTAATCGGGCCTTAACTCATGCGTTAAATGTTCCGGTTACTGATTCAGCCGATGCCATGCTTAAATTATATGAATACGCAGCAGGTAATTGGGCGGGAATTGGTGTCTTTACTAACGGACTACCTTGGATTCGCAACGGATTGGATATTTTAAATAGTTCTGGTCGTACCATGGTACGAGTTCCTCCCACCGGGGGAATTATGATTGGCGGTGATGGTACCGGTAACAGCGCGGCAATTACATATGGCAGTGATACTTTGAGTTTGGGTACCTATGGCGGCAAAGACGTTAACATTGCTAGTAAGCGGATGATGGTTGGTACTCTTGATGCTACTTCTGGTACTACCCCAGACCCACTTGGCGCTACTCGATTAAAGGTTAATGGTTCGGTTGGAGCTGATTATTACTGTGATCAGGCGGGCAATAACTGTAAGTCAATTACTCAATTGGGGGGCACTGGAGGTACGGGGGGTGGCGGGGTGACTAGTTTAACGGGCTATGGAATGGCTTCTGTTAGTGCCAAAACTGGTGATATCTCCGTTACTGTTCCAACTTTTTCCCAGGGTGCGGGTATTCAAATTGGGATAACAAATCAGTCTGGAGTGCCTAACTACAAACTTAGTGCTACCGCAGCATCGCCACAACTAGTGAGTGTCGGCGATGGAGGAACGGGCCCCAATGCCCAAAGTTCGACTGTTACCTTTTATTGTCCCGCTGGCAGCCACATTGTTGGTGGTAGTTCTGAGTGTGGTGATGCGGGTAATCCTGGTGTTTGGGGATCTTTGGTGAGTGCAAAAATTGTGGATAATGGCTGGCAGGTTCACTGTGAAGGAGTGCGGATGGAACCAAGTCCCGGAGCAACCACTTGGTCAAAAACTGTAGCGAGAAGCTGGCCAGCTTGTATTACTGATTGATCTTGTTCAATAAAAACTTTTTCCCAAAAAACTCCCCAGTTGGGGAGTTTTTTGTTTTGATTCTCTGCTATACTTAAAGATATATGTGGCTCGATGAAGAGCAGTTGAAAAATTTTATTCTCGACGCTGGACTTATTTCC
>CAZQDR010000017.1:0-13141 GCA_964591715.1 uncultured Candidatus Saccharibacteria bacterium
CTGGGTTCAAACCGTCGTGAGACAGGTTGGTCTCCTATCTACTGCAGGCGTTGATACTTGAGGAGAGTTGTTTCTAGTACGAGAGGACCGAAATGAACTGACCTCTGGTCTGGGAGCTGTGCCGCCAGGCGCAACGCTCCGTAGCTATGTCAGGAAAGGATAACCGCTGAAAGCATCTAAGCGGGAAGCCAACTCCAAGATTAGGTATCGTTATAGGCCCCTGGGAGATGACCAGGTTGATAGGCACTAGGTGTAAGCACAGTAATGTGTTCAGCCGAGGTGTACTAATGAGCCGATTCCTATTGGGAAACCTGAAAATCATTACACAAATGTCCGCCGCGGCGGAGTGATTACTTTTTTCTGAATTTAAATTTTTGAGTGTTGTGTTCTGGTGGTTTGACGCGGTGGTCACACCTCTTACCATTCCGAACAGAGCAGTTAAGCACCGTTGTAGCGATGGTACTCGCAAGGGGAGAGTAGCTATCCGCCAGAACAGAGCACTTAAATAAAAAACACTAACACCAAGCGCGGCCTTCCAAAAAGGCCGTTTTTGTGATACAATCCACGGCATATGAAAAAATATTTTGCCGCGATTTTATTACTCAGTTTGTTCGTCATAACCCCGGTTTTTGCCCAGAACATCTCGATTGAGCAAATTATTCAAGCAATTAAAGCTGATCCGGCCTTGTTGGTTAAAATTCAAGAGGCGCTAAAGCAGTTAATCAACCAACCCAATCCGGTCGGCAATTGTTATCAGTTTGATAAAGACTTAACTCGAGGATCAACTGGCAATGACGTGCGCTCTTTGGTGCGATTATTGAAGCCCGAAATTTCGGCTGATTATACCCAGTTTAACGATAACGTTTTTGCTTGGGTTAAAGACTTCCAAGCTAAAAATGGTGTTCCTAACACTGGTTACGTTGGTCCCTTAACCCGCGCTAAATTAAACTTGCTTTACGGTTGTAGCGGCAAAATCTTCATTACTCCTAATGCACTGGAGCCAATGAAAGTTAGGACTGCAGGTGAGGGAATCCAGCAGCAAACACTTAAGGCTCATGGATTTGCCCCTGGTTCCAATCTCACCTGGTCGGTGGTAAGTGGTTCGGTGCCTCCAGGGGTATATTTGCAAAAAGAAACTATTGCTTGCCCCGCGATTTATCCTTCTACCTGTACCTCAACAGAAACTTTTATGGCGATCGTGGGCGGTTGGCCCTCTGCTCCTGGCACGTACACCTTCACGGTTCAAGCAACTGATGGAAGTAAAACAGCTTCTCAAACCTACACGCTTGTTGTTATCGACTCGAATCAGCCAAAAGTTACGGTGATTTCACCAAACGGTGGGGAAAGTTGGGTGGCAAAATCAGTTAAGCCAATTACCTGGGTTCCCTATGGTTGTGTTGCCGATGGAAGTCCTTGCGTTATTCCAAAGGTGGATTTGTATTTAAATAGGATTGTTGATTGTGGTGTGACTTGTATGTCGCCATCTCTTCCTAATTATGTCCTAGATAAAAACATTCCTTGGAACACGACCTATAATTGGATTGTTGGTACTGATGTAAACGATAAAGAAATACTACCCGGGAATTATGTGGTAAAAGTATGTCTCGCGGGATCTGCGACTAACTGTGATAGTAGTGACCAAGCGTTTACCATTACCGATTCTAATCAAGCAAAAATTGCCGTAACTTCACCAAAGGCGGGGGATAAGTGGGAGACTTACACCACTCAAAACATTAGCTGGAGCTATCCGGGTGCGAGCGCGAGCAGTAAAATTGATCTCTATCTCGACGGTGTTATTTACTGCATCACCACGCCTTGCAATACTCCAGACTCAATGAAATATTTGCTCGATAAAAACATTGCGGCCAACACCAGTTACAACTGGATTGTGGGGACGGATGTTGATAACAAAGTTATTCCCCCGGCCAACTACACCGTGCGCATCTGCAAAGCCGGCACGACCGAGTGCAGTAGTTCTGGCCAGTTTAACCTCTCGGCCTCGACTAGAGTTGGGATATAATTGCAGCGTGCGAGAAACTGTTGTTTATTAAGTTTTTGCCTTTTTCTGATACAATAGCGGGCATATGAGCTGGAGTGTTAGACGCCGCATAATTTATCTGCTTATTACTCTCGCGGTTATTGGTATCGCGGCTTTTGCGGTTTGGTATTATTGCCAACCGGCGCCGTCGTGTTTTGACGGCATCCGCAATCAGGACGAGCTTGGTGTTGACTGTGGCGGGTTGTGCCCCCAAGTTTGCCCCTCCGAGACCGTGGATCCACGCGTGGTTTGGTCGCGGGTTTTTAAGATTGATGATGGGGTCTACGATACAGCCATCTTTTTGGAGAATCCCAATCCTCGTCATGGCATTAAAAGTTTGCCTTACCTAATCCGCGTTTTTGATCAGAATAATATCTTGATTACCACCATTGATGGTTCCACCTTCCTTAATCCGCGGGAGCAGTTTGTCATCTTCCACAGCAAGTTGGCGGTCGGCAAGCGCGTACCAGCGCGAGCCATTTTCGAATTTGTTGATCCGCCAGTGTGGCAAAAAGTGAGTCGCCAGCTGCCCGCTATCTCAATAAACAAAAAGGATTTTACTAATTCACCGCGGCCAAGCCTGGTGGCCACTATTCGCAATGAGTCGCTCGAGAATGTCAAAGATCTGGTGGTGGTAGCCACCATCTCGGACGACGAGCAAAACGTGATGGCGGTCAGCTCAACGTTGGTTGATACGCTCGAT
The DNA here is from genome assembly GCA_964591715.1 of uncultured Candidatus Saccharibacteria bacterium. Classification (GTDB taxonomy): domain Bacteria; phylum Patescibacteriota; class Minisyncoccia; order Phycocordibacterales; family JACOZG01; genus CAZQDR01. The sequence goes on from CAZQDR010000017.1 coordinate 2,742, forward strand.
CAGGGAGAGACCAAAGAGATTGTCTTTACTTGGCCCAAATCTTTTGCGGCGGCGCCAGTCGCGTTCGACTTTTACCCTCACCTAGATCTCACTGCGCTCTCTGCCAATGGTCGAGCTATTTAAAAAAACTCTCTGGCGCCGCCTCGACTGGATCCTGGTGGGTGCCGTCCTACCGCTCACCGCTGCCGGACTGGTCACCATGAACTCCTTTACTAGTGAGAGTTATTTTTTTGACCGACAGTTGGTGTGGATTGCCTTGGCTCTCGTTATCTTTTTTGCCGCCAGTTTAGTTGACTGGCATTTTTTGCGTCGCAGTGGCATTTTGGTGACACTTTATGGGGCCAGTTCGGTGCTACTTTTAAGCTTGTGGTTGGTGGGCCACACCGCCAGAGGGGCACAGAGCTGGTTTAACTTTGGTGGTGTTTCGCTCCAGCCGGGTGATCTGATGAAGTTGGTGCTAATTTTAATGTTAGCCAAATATTTTTCGCGGCGTCATGTTGAGATTGCTCACATCCGGCATATTTTAATTTCGGGTCTTTATGCGTTGATTCCTTTTGTTTTGATTTTACTCCAGCCCGACTTTGGTTCGGCGATCATTATCTTTTTTATCTGGTTGGGGATGACGATCTTCTCCGGTATTTCCAAGAAGCACTTACTCTTTGTGTTTGGCACTGGCGCGGTGGCGTTTATTTTGCTCTGGACGATGGTTTTTGCCCCTTACCAAAAAGCCCGTATTGTGACCTTCTTAAACCCACTGCACGATATCCGGGGCGCTGGCTACAACTCGTTCCAGTCCACCATTGCTGTGGGCTCTGGCCAATTGTTGGGCAAGGGGGTGGGCTTTGGCACTCAGTCACGGCTTAAGTTTTTGCCCGAATATCAAACCGACTTTATCTTTGCCGCTTTTGCCGAGGAGTGGGGATTTATTGGCGTGATTATTCTCTTTGCGCTCTTTGGCACCGTGCTGTGGCGGATTATTAGGCACTCGATGATTGGCGAAACAAATTTTGAATCCTTGTTTGGGATTGGCTTAGCCATTTTTCTCTTGAGTCACTTTATTGTAAACGTGGGGATGAATATTGGCTTATTGCCAGTGACGGGTTTAACCTTGCCGTTTGTTAGCTATGGTGGCTCGCACCTGCTGGTGGAATTTTTAGGTTTGGGTATCTTGATGGGTATGCGCCGCTACTCGCGCGGCTTCCATCGTGACGATATGAAGAACGAGTTTTTAGGCATCTAACTTATTGGGCACAGGTATTGGCGGTACTGCCGTCAAAAGTACAATAGACATTCCATGTTGCCGCCGCTTCTGAAGAGACGATAGATAAACCATGAGTCGCATTTCCCGCAACATAAGCACCCCAGCTACCAGGTACATTAAAACCAAAAGAAGAGTCGCCGACTTTGGGCGAGAAAAAAGTTGTATCTAGAAAACTTCCTGGTATCGAAGATGGTGTTTCTAAAAAGGTAAACAGCTTGTAATTATTTCCCGATGGATCAACTTTGTAAATGTACAGTTGATTGCTGGGGTTACCGCCCCACAGAGTAGAAATGGCGGACTCCAGGCGAGTGGGGTCCTTAATGGTTGTAGCGGAAACACCGGTGATATAGCAATCACCATTCCAGCAAGTTGTATTAAAACTTTGCAAATTGGCGGGGAGGGTCACGCCCGGGGCCGGGTAGCGATTGTTGGCCGTGTTGTATAACTCCAAAGCCGTTTTAATTTGACGGAGCTCTTGGAGGTGTTTACTGTCTAGGGCGGCGGTTCGGGCGCGCATAAGGGAGGTTAGGACAATTCCAGCCAAAATACCAATAATTGCAATAACCACCAATAGCTCAATTAAAGTAAATCCGCGCTGTTTTATCATGCTTAAAATTAATTATAGCGCATCTAAATAGGTCAGCCTATTGACCGACAAATAATACGCAATAGGTCGCTCGTCCCCCGTAGGCATAGTCAGAACCGTATGGTCCATATTGGATTCCTGATCCGCAGTTTTGATTTGTACCCTCGAGTAGCCATTGAATCGCGGGATTTGCGCAGCCGCTAATTGAGCCATTGGAGCAGGTATACACGCCCCCCAAAAAGTAGGCGGGATTACTGCCGTCAAGGTGAGAGGTAATGACGCGGTTGCTAATAGGGGGAAAGCCTTGAATGTGTGGAGATAAATAACTTTCAAGTCCCGTTTTCCCCGGTAAAGACGCACAGTTGGTAGTGCAGGTGCTGAGTGTACCGCAGGGATTATCCACAGGGAAAAGAGGATTATTATAAGTGCCAACGCAGTAGGCTCCCTCCCCGGGCCAGGGATACAAACCGTTATGACTCGAAGCGTAAAGGGCGAGAGCGTTACGATATTGGCCAACCATTGAATTGCGCCTAGAGTTCTCGGCTTTGATGCGTGCGGAACCGAGAGTGACCAAGATGACGCTGGAGAGTAATGAAATGATGGAAATAACCACCAGCAGTTCAATCAAAGTAAATCCGCGTTTGGGCATATTTAAGCGCCAAAATTAAGTTGGCAAAGAGTTAAGAGTGGATCGTCGGTGATATTTTGTTGAGTGACGGGATCAACACCAGCCAAAATCGCTTTACCTGGGGCGCAGTTTTGGCTAGGTTTAGCGATATACCACAAGGCGTAAGCGGATCGGCAACCTAAAGCTAAACTATTGCCCGCCAGCAACGGGTCGCATTCATATATTGCTCCCAGCCACTGGGTCGAATCTGAGAAAGTGACAGGACCTTTGCTAATGGGTGGGAAGGTTCGGAGATAGCCTGGGATAATTAAACTGTTCGTTAAACTGGTCGACGGGTTAACCGTTAGACTTGATTTACCACACTTGCCGCCCGCGTAAGGGGCTGGGGAATTGTAGGTTCCTAGGCAGGCAAAAAGTATTTCCTCTGAATTATTGTTTGGTACTGGGTAGTAGCCATTATGATCCGAAGCATACAACTCTATGGCGTTGCGGTATTGGAGCATTTGGCTGTTTATGGCCGAATTGTTAGCTTTATACCTTGCCTCAGACATCGCTGCTAAACTCATACTAGAAAGCAAGGAAACGATAGAGATAACTACTAAAAGCTCAACCAAAGTAAAACCACGCTTAAGCATATTATTTAGTATACAATTTTATCGTTTCAGCAACCATCCGCTCTACCGAGAAGCGGGTGCGAATTACCGACTCGAGATTGCGACCCAAAATTTCTCGTTCTAAGCCATTGGCCATTAGATTTAAAATCGCTTCGGTCGTCACGGCTGGCTGCTCGGGTGGGACAAGAACGCCCGTTTGGCCGCTCTCAATAATCTCTGGGATGCCGCCGACATTGGTGGCAATAACCGGCAGGGCGGCTAAGCCAGCTTCCAAAACCGCATAAGGCAGACCTTCTTTGCGCGAGTTGAAGAGGAAGATGTCGAAGGCCTTAAGATATTTAGCGGCCTCCGGGAGTGGTCCGAGCAAGAAGACATTGTTTACTAACGCCAATTCGCTGATTAACTTTTCTAAAGCCTGGCGCTCTTGGCCACTGCCAATAATAACGAAGCGGATATCTGGGTATTGTTTGGTGGTGAGTTTGATTGCCTGAATGGCGGTAACCAAATCTTTATTGGGGTGAAGTTCGGCAATCGTGCCCAGCCAGAAGTCGCGGCGATAGGGTAGGAGATCAGGATCACGCATGCTTAAGCGCTCGCGGGCGGTATCGCGGTAGAGGAGAATTTCGGGTTTGAGGCCATTGTAAATTGTCACCAATTTTCCGGCGGTCTTTCGCCAGTGGCGCACTTGCTCCGCCTCAACTTTGGCTACCGTAATTACTTGGTGACACCAGATGGCGGTTAACCAGTGGATCAGGGTAATCAGTTTGAGTTGCCAGGCCGGCCGCTGTTCGTTGAACGCCCAACCGTGGGCGGTGTAGATAATTTTTGGCACTCGGGCGAGGCGGCCGGCCAAAGCCCCTAAGGCACCAATTTTGGAACTGTTTAAATGGATGATATTGGGCTGCTCAATCCGAAATAGGCGCCAGAGCGCAAAGAAGGTCCGCAGGTCACTCCAAATTTTAACGTCGCGACCAAGCGAGGGGAGACTAACGCTGCGAATTTCGGCCAAGCCTAGTTGCTCGGTTAACGCCCCGGCCGGCCCGTGGACAACCATCACCTCAAACTGGTCTTTTGGCAGTCCGGCTGCAAGGTCATAAACATAGCGCTGGGCCCCGCCCCAAGCGCTTTTAGTGATCACGTAGCAAATTTTTAGCCGACTCTGCGGCGGCTTTATTTTAGGCCGCATATATGCAATACTAGCACAGTATGACGCTCGGCGGTAAGAAGGAGGCGCTGATCCTCTTTGGAGGCGATTTAGTCTTTTTTGCCATTGCTTTATGGCTTACTTTGTTTGTCCGCTACGGCCAATTGCCCGACCAACAGCTCTTCATTATTCACCTGATTCCGTTTAGCTTGATCTTCTTGGTGTGGACCCTCGTTTTCTTTATTTCTGATCTTTATCGCAAACAAACCATCGTCTTCGGCGGCTCGCTACCGGCGCTGATTTTGCGGGCGCAAATCTTCAACAGTTTGATTGCGGCTTTATTTTTCTACTTTATTCCATTTTTTAATCGCTTGGGTCTGACGCCCCGCTTTAATTTGTTTTTGGATCTGATTTTTTCTTTCGGGCTAATTTTGATCTGGCGACGCTACTTGGCTCACTACTTTTACCGCGGCCGGCCGATTACCATTGCTTTTGAATGCCAGGGGGCGGAGGTTGAGCTTTTGAAGACCGAATTGGCCAGTAATACCAACTACAATTTGCGAGTGGTATCCCAAAAGCCAAACATTATTGTCTACGATCAGTACGATCAATCGGCGACCAATAAATTTAATGACCTGTATCGGTTACTCTTTCGCGGCGTCAGCTTTGTGAGTGTTCAGGAGCTGTACGAGGAGATTTTTGGACGAGTGCCTCTCTCGCTCATTAACGAACGCTGGTTTCTCGAGCGTATTTCCAACCAACCTCAACTGATTTACGACCTCTTTAAGCGGGCAATGGATATTATGATTGCTGGTATTATGGCCGTAGTCTCCCTGGTGTTTTATCCGTTTGTTTATTTGGCGATCAAACTTGATGATGGTGGCCCTTTGTTTTATCACGAGGAACGGGTGGGCAAAAATAATCGCCCGATCAGAATTTTCAAGTTTCGCAGTATGTCCCGCGAGGCTGATTTATCGGAGCGTCGGGTTACTCGGGTTGGACGGTTTTTGCGCCGGAGTCGCCTCGACGAGCTGCCTCAGTTGTGGAGTGTCGTTTTTGGCGGCCAGTCCTTAGTTGGTCCGCGTCCCGAGCGCCTAGATTATGTCATTTTGTACCGAGAGGAGATACCTTATTACGATATCCGTCACCTCATTGCTCCTGGCCTTTCGGGTTGGGCGCAGATTTATCAGGAGGGGCACCCTCACTTCACCACCTCGGCCGAGGCCACGCGCGAGAAGCTCTCGTATGATCTTTATTACATCAAACACCGCAGTTTGTGGCTCGATATTACGATCGGTCTCAAGACAATCAAGACTATTTTGTCTCGAACTGGTATATAATTTAAAGTATGAACGAAGTTGTCGTCCGCACTCTGACGGCCACCCTCGGTGACATGCCGGGCATCGTCACCTTCTTTGCTAGTTACCTTGGCTGGCTGTTGTTTATTGTTTACCCCTTTGTTTTAGTCTGGCGCCCACGCGAGAAGTGGCGCGAGGAAATTATTTTCGTTTTAACGGTCGTCTTGACGGCCTGGGTAGCGAGCGCCGCAATCAAATTTTTCTATGCTAGCCCCCGACCATTTTTAGAGCTCGATAATTACACCCCGCTAATGAAGTATGGGGGCCCTGACTCTTTTCCCTCTGGTCATGCGACAGTCTTTTTTGCCTTTGGTTTGGCGGTCTACAGTTATCGTCGGGGGTTTGGCAATGTTTTGATTTTTGGGGCGGCCCTTATAAGTTTGGCTCGGATTGCGGGTGGACTACACTGGCCGTCGGATGTGATTGGGGGCTTTGTTTTGGCTGGCCTTGTGACTCTGATCCTGCGTTTAGTCTTTAATCACGAAGGGTTGCATAAAACTGCTGTTCGCTTATAATAGCGCCAATGTCTAAGCAACGGCTGGCTGCATTTTTAATTATCGTCGTAGGGGTTGCCCTGGCGTTGTTTGTTTATTTCTCCGAGCAGACGGGGAGCGGTGTTTGGCAGCGCCGCTTCCGTCTCGGGCTAGTTCTCCAGGGTGGCAGCCACCTGGTTTATGATGCCGATACTTCTAAAATTGCTGCTGCGGACGTACCGGATGCCATGGCCTCCCTTCGCGAGGTGATTGAGCGTCGGATTAACGTCTTCGGGGTGGCAGAGCCTATTATTCAGGTTGAGCAGTCTGGTCTTGGTGGGACGCGCCACGATCGCTTGATTGTGGAATTGCCGGGAGTGACTAATGTAAAAGAAGCGATGTCGGTTATTAGTGTGACGCCGTCTCTCGAATTTAAGTCGGAGCGTCCTGAGGGTCCAGAGAAGGAGGCGATTGTTAAGGCTCAAGAGGCCGCGCAAGCCTTACTGGCAGCTGGTAAGCCATTACCAAACGATCCGCTGTTGCGTGAGGATCCTTACTTTGTGTCAACCGGTCTAACGGGACGCTTTTTACAGCGCGCCCAAGTCGAGTTTACTCAGAATTCTCTCGGTCCATCCATCGGGATTGAGTTTAATAGCGATGGAGCGAAATTGTTTGATACCCTAACTAAGGAGAATGTCGGCAAGAAGATTGCCATCTATTTAGATAATGTTTTGATTTCCGCGCCAGTGGTTAATGAGGAAATTCGCGATGGCCGAGCGCAAATTAGCGGTCAGTTTGACGTTGAGGAGGCTCGGACATTGGCTCGCAACTTGAACTTAGGCGCATTGCCGGTGCCAATTACGCTTGCCTCGACCGAGACGGTGGGTGCCACCTTGGGGGCGCGGGCCTTAGCGGACGGTGTTAAGGCGGGTATGATCGGTTTTGCTCTGGTGGGGCTGTTTATGGTGCTCTGGTACCGCTTGCCAGGTTTGGTGGCAGCTATTGCCCTAGCGATCTACGTTACCTTGGTCCTACTGTTGTTTAAACTAATTGGCGTTACCATTACCGCCGCTGGTATTGCCGGGTTTATTCTTTCCATCGGTATTGCGGTTGATGCCAACGTCCTGATTTTTGAACGAATGAAAGAGGAGTTGCGTCGCGGCGATCATATCCACACAGCAATTCATGACGGTTTTGGCCGCGCTTGGTCGTCGATTCGCGATTCCAATATTTCCACCTTACTGACGGCGGTGATCTTGTTTTGGTTCGGTACTAGTGTGATAAAGGGCTTTGCCCTCACTCTAATTGTGGGTATTATCGTGAGCTTGTTTACTGCCATTGTTGTTACCCGCACCTTGCTTTTATCGATTGCCCCCTCGCACAAAACCAAACTTAACCGCTGGCTGTTCGGGACAGCCCTTAAATAAATATTATGTTTGTTATTAAATACAAAGCAGTTTTCTTTACCATCTCACTCTTGGCCGTGGCTGCCGCTGTTTGGGCGCTCTTTACCTACGGCCTTAATTTTGGTACCGACTTTAAGGGTGGCACCATCATGGAGCTGCAGTATTCGGCTGACCGACCAAGTGCTGATGCTATCCGAGAAAAGTTGGAGCCGTTCGATCTACGTTCGGTCGTTATCCAACCGGCTGGCGATCAGGGGATGCTGCTGCGCTTCTCCACCATTACCGAGCCGGAACACGAGGCTATTTTAGGAGTATTGACCGCTGGTACCGCCTCTACTACCGAGACGCGCTACAGTTCGATTGGTCCTAGTTTGGGTGCCGAGCTTGCCCGCAAGGGGATGATTGCCCTTGGTTTGGCTATCGGTGTAATTATTATTTACATTGCGGTTGCCTTCCGAGCGGTCTCGCGACCGGTTAGCTCTTGGAAGTACGGAGTAATTGCCATTGTGGCCCTGCTTCATGACGTAATTATCCCGACAGGCGTTTTTGCTATCCTGGGCCATTTTTATGGCGTCGAAATTGATTCGCTGTTTTTGACAGCGTTATTGACGATCTTTGGCTTGTCGGTTAGTGACACGATTGTCGTCTTTGATCGCATTCGTGAAAATTTGAAAAAGCATCGTACCGAACCGTTTACCGAGACGGTGGGAAAAAGCCTGGAGGAAACCTTTGTTCGCTCTTTCAATACTTCGTTGACGGTTATCCTGGCTTTGGTCGCCCTCTTGTTATTTGGTGGACAAACGACACGTTATTTTGCGTTGGCCCTCACGATCGGTATGCTAGTTGGTACCTATTCTTCCATTTTTATTGCCTCACCACTCTTGGTTGTTTGGGGTAAGCGGAGCATTCAGAACCGAAAGTAGTAAATACTGCTGTGTTATCCACTCCCAGCCATATTTAATGGCTAGTTTCCTTGTTATACTAATAGAGACAAGCTAGCCCGAACGTAGAGCAGCTTGGCTCTTTATGCGTAATAAGATCGCTGGAATATTACTTTTACTCGCAACATTATTGTTTGCGCCTGTTTTGGCGACAGCGGTCAGCGGCGTGCCCTCAATTTTAAGTTATCAAGGACGACTCACTGACTCCTCGGGTAATTTGCTTGGTGGCTCCGGTACAACTTACTATTTTAAATTTTCTATCTACGATGCGGCATCAACCGGTTCACGAGTGTGGCCAACTGCAGCACCGACAGCGGTAACTGCAACAGTTAAGCAGGGTGTCTTTAATGTAAATATTGGTGACACGGCTGGCGGCTATCCCGATCCCTTAAATTATAATTTTGCTTCCAGCACTCTTTACTTGCAGGTCGAGGTTTCTTCTAACGGTGTTAGTTACGAAACGCTTAACCCGCGTCTTTTAATTTCTTCATCCGCTTTTGCTCAAATTGCTGGTGCGGTTAGCGGCACTGGTCAATCAACGATCGGCACGACCACGCCAAGCAATGGTGTTTTGACTGTTGAGGCCACCTCAACCAATGCGACGGCGCTGGTTATTAGGGGTACAACTGGCCAGACGGCCAATCTGTTTGACGTTCGCAATGTGAACGGCACTAGTCTCTTCGCAATTAGTAATAATGGAGGATTAACTATTGGCTCGACGCTTAATGTCGCCGGGTTGTCACTTTTAAATCAAGCCTCGTCAACCTTAATCTCGGCAGATAAAACGTTCTATGTTGGTTCCACTGCCACGACAACAATTGTCGGCGATAATGCCACCTCAACTTTTGCTGGTGGTATTAACATTTTGCCAGGCGCCGGCGGCTGTTTTGCGGTTAACGGCACCTGTATCGGTGCTTCAGCCGGGTCAGGTTTGGTCGCTTTGGGTGCCGCCGGACAAACTCAAAATGGCACCACACAAACCTTTGCCACTTCGTCGGATGCAAACATTGGCCTCACTATAACTTCAAGCGGTGATGTTCATACTTTTACTACCAACTGGCTTGGGGTCTTGCCGGTCTCGCGCGGGGGCACGGGCTGGTCATACCTTGAGCCTAATCAAGTTTTGTATGGAAATGGTTTAGGGGGCATCGCGACAACTACTGGTGGTGGCGAGGGCCAAGTGCTGTCGATAATTGGCGGGATCCCGCGTTGGGTAGCGACTGATACCTTGGCCACCATTGGTGGCATTATTGGCGTGACGATGGGTGGGACTGGTCTTTCTCAGACCCCCGCCTTCGGAGAGTTGTTGGTTGGTAATGACAACGATGGCTACACTTTGCTGGCTACTTCTTCGCTTGGGTTGTCGACGACCAATATTACCGAGGGTTCAAATTTGTTTTATCTCGACAGCCGAGTAAATGCCTACATTGCTGGGTCGACTACTATTCCTAAGACTTATGCCCAGAATATTTTTAGCCGCCAAAATACTTTTAACGGTAATGCGATTTTTAACGGCAATCTAACGGCAAACAATGGATTAACTACTAGTGCTTTAACCCTGGCGACACTCAATGGACCTCTCCAGGCTAATAACGGAGTCATTTCAGCCACGACCTCGCTCGGTGTTTTGTATGGCGGTACTGGGTTAAACCAGACACCGGGTTACGGACAACTTTTATTGGGCAATAGTTTGGGCGGTTACACCCTGACCTCCACCACCAGTTTGGGAATTGCGGGAACATCCCAGTGGACCACCAGCGGTTCAAATATTTTCTTTGGATTGGGTAATGTTGGTGTTGGCACTGACACACCTTATGCGGCTCTGTCGGTAGTGGGTGAGGTGGCGGCTCGTAACTTTACTGCTACTTCAACTTTAGCTTCTCGTTTCCCATATGCTTCCTCTACCGCTCTTACTGTTTCGGATAATCTCTACATCGGCACCTTAAGTGGCAACCTCCAAGCGGTTAACGGTATCGTCTCCGCTTCCAG
>CAZQDR010000018.1:0-12523 GCA_964591715.1 uncultured Candidatus Saccharibacteria bacterium
GGAATCGAAATTGATTTATGATTTATCTTTTTTACGGTGAGAATACAGATAAGGCTCGTGCCAAGTGGCGCAAGGTAATGGCGAGCTTCGAGGCCAAGTACCCAGAAGGGGCGATCTTTCGCTTCGACGCTGAACATTGGGACCAAGCCCAGTTTGCTGAGCTTTTGAATAGTATAGATTTGTTTGGTGGCAAACGACTGGTGGTGGCTGATCGACTACTCGAGAACAAGGAGGCTTTAGCCTTCGTGGAGGAAAATACGAAGGCGATAAACGACGCCGCGACCGTGTTTGCTTTTTTAGAAGTTAAAACACCAAAGGAGCTACTAAAGAAGATTGAGAAGGTGGCGGGTAAAGTCGATGAGTCAGTTGGTGGCAGTAGCGACGAGGCGAGTGGCGAGTTTAATATTTTTGCTTTAACCGAGGCGCTCGGCAATCGCGACCGCAAACTATTGTGGACCTTACTGCAGGAGGCGTTATTTGCGGGTGTAGCGGCAGAGGAGGTTTTTTGGAAGTTGGTTTGGCAAACCAAAATGATGCTTCTGGTAATTAAAGCCAAAGGAACACCTCTTAAAACGGTTAAACCGTTTGTGGCCAGCAAGGCGGCGCGCTTCGCTAAAAATTATTCGCAGGTAGAACTCGAACAACTCTCGGGCGAGTTGGTCTCTCTGTGGCACGAGAGTAAACGCGAAAACGGCCCAGATTTTGAGGTTGGTTTAGAGCGACTAGTGCTAAGTCTATAAGTGTCCGCCCGACAGGAATCTCGACTACCGTCGCGGGTGAGTTTCAATCCGCCTGCGGCGAATAATGAAACTCCTTTCGATTCCTGCCGCGAGCCAAGCAGTTGGCTCGCTCGGCGCGGCACTCGTAAACTCGTGTCCGCCCGACAGGAATCGAACCTGTGACCGTTTGCTTAAAAGGCAACTGCTCTACCAGCTGAGCTACGGGCGGATATTATTACTTTTCAAAAACTCTCTACCTTTTCCCGACTTCAAGAATTTTTCTCTTCCCTGTGCTTCCCTTCTTGTTTCAAATTCTTCACTGTAAACGAGTACCCAAACCGCGCGATTTATTGATGTAAACGACGATGGCTTATTGGGTAGTTTCTGGTTATGACGCAATAATCTTTTATCCAGATTTGCCGTTTGGCCAGTATAAAACTTTCCCCGTTCGTTCTTTATAACATAGACCGTGTATTTCATAAACCGTTTGCTTAATAAATCCGCCACGGCGGATCTACACAGCCATACTACGGGCGGTTAACGACGATACTATATTACAACGGCAAGTCAATGGCAAACGCACCGGCGCCGAGAAAGAGGAGAGAGACGGCGATCGCCAGGAGCAGGAAGTAATATTCCACCCCCTGACTTAAGGATTGGTGTTCGGCCAAACGGACGCGAATTTTAATAATTACTGCCAAGAGGCTCGCGAGCGCCACCAGCAAGGCGGCCACCTGCGTGTACAAACCAATCACTAAAAGAATGCCCACCAACAAGAGGGCGATGCCGGTGCCTTTAATCCAACTCTCGGGCCGATTAATTTTAAAGAGCGTGGTAAAGGCTAGGCGGAGAATTACCAAGCCAAGAGCTAAGCGGAGCACAAAGATACCCAGCAGGGTGTAAGAGAAGAGAGATGGAAAGACGCTCAAGATCATAGTAGTATCCTAACATGACCAGTTTAATTTTGCATGATCTCCGGAGCAATCATAATGTGGGCTCCATTTTCCGCACCGCCGACGCGATTGGAATTGATAAAATTTATCTTACGGGCTACACCCCGGCACCACTGGATCGTTTTGGTCGGGTAAATAAGGAGATTGCTAAAACCGCCTTAGGGGCGGAGCAGTCGTTACCTTGGGAATATGTCGTGAATATTTTTGAACTAATTAAAAAGCTAAAAAATGAGAGTTGCCAGCTTTTAGCCCTGGAGCAGGCCGAAAATTCGGTTGATTATAAGGCGGTAAAACTGGGAGAGGCAACGGCGATTATTGTGGGCAATGAGGTAAAGGGGATAGACCCCGCTATCCTCGAGGAGTGCGATCAAATCGTCGAGATCCCGATGCGGGGTGGGAAGGAGTCCTTAAATGTGGCTGTAGCTAGCGGTATTTTGCTCTTCCGCCTCTTGGACCATTAAGCCCTTGACAAATACCCTTAACTATGCTAAACTGGTAGTACGTTAGGGAGTTCATTACAGTAAGCAAGAAGGCCTACTTTTGGAGAATAACAATGCGGTACGTTGAAGGGTTCGCCTACGGGATGAAAGAAGGCATCGTCCTCTCGGCGAGGATTGTGATGACTGTCGGGTACATCCTGTCTGTCGCTCTGGTTATTGCTTTCAGAGTGACCGCAGGAGTGGTAAATCTCGGAGCCCGCGTCATAGAATCGCGGTGAGGGGGCGATGGAGGGGTAGGGCGTTCCAACTGGAACGCCCTTTTTTTATTGCCCGCCTATTTCTGACAACTATTACAAAAATGGGTGCCGCGACCGTTAAGTTTAATTTTCGCAATCGTGCCCGCGCAACGTTTGCAGGGGAGCTTGGCTCGGCCATAAACATTTAACAAGGCGACCATGCCACCCTTCTCGCCAGTCGAGCGGCGATAGTTACGAGCGCTCGTCCCTTTTTTACTAATCGATAATTTTAAAACAGCAATGATTGCTTGGTGCAAGTCGGCCACTTCCTGTTCATTCAGCGAGCCAACCAGGCGAGTAGGGAGGATGTAAGCGCCAAAGCAGGCCTCATCAACATAAATATTACCTAAGCCGGCAATTAAAGTTTGGTCGAGCAAGAGTTGTTTGATTTTGCGCTTGGGGTAGCGGGCTAAAATTTCTTTAAATTTATCAAGAGTAAAAGCGCGCGAGAGCGGCTCAACGCCGTGGCGGTCTAAAATTGTAGCCGCCTCGCTACTTGAGACTAACTTGAGCCAGCCGAACTTGCGCAGATCATTAAAGAGTAATTGGCTAGTGTCGGTGAACTGGAAAACGGCTCGGGTATATTTTGTTGGATCCTCGGGGTGGCCACCCATCACGGGTTTAGCTTTGGTGCCACTCGCGGGCAAATAGATTAATTGCCCGGTCATCTTAAGATGAACCAGTAAATAGCTTTTAGCTTCTAGCTTTTGGCTGGTAGATAATTCCAAAATCAAGATTTTGGCTCGGCGCTCGACCGACTCAATCTTTTTGCCTACCAAATCTAAAGCAAACTTTTCGGCTGAAAAGTTTTTAATCTTCTTCCCCACCAAAACGCGTGAGAGTTCCCGCTTTAGGGTTTCAACTTCCGGTAATTCAGGCATAAGGGCAGGTTACCATGCCAAAGGCCGGGCAGGTAGTTTTTAGGTGTTGGTGTCTAGTTGGTCCCAAATAGCCTTATTTATAGGCGCTCTTTACCTCTTGACAAAGGGCTATCTTTGGGTGTATAATTAAGATAGTAAGCTCGAGGTGTTCTTGAGCTAGCACCTTTACAACAAGATAGGGAGCAAGTCGTGGACGAAGCACAGGTTGATGATCTGATGCTTTACCTGACACGTTCCAAAGTAATCTGGACTAATCCAGAGTTGCTTAACCTTGTTGAGTCGGCGCCAAGTCCTACTAAAGCTTTTACACTCGTGCTGCGTAGCACGGGGAGCCAAAAGAAAGCAAAAGCGGCCAGATGGTACGCTTGCGCGATTCGGGATTTTGGTAAAGACTCGCTCGGTGCGTTCGCGTCAGTACTCCGGTCTCCGCAAGGCGCGGAAAAGCTGGAGCGGCTTCTTTTAACCACGTCCCCCAGACAGGTGGGACCGGTGAAGGAGAAATTGACAATGGCAAACGACAAGGGCACAGAGAAGACGGAGGAAGTCAGCCACGTCATCGACTGCGACGCCGATCCTCTCGTCCCCCAAAACTGGCAGGTGCTAGAACACCAGAAGGGTGGCTTAGTCCGATGGTCGGACTTGAGTATCTCTCTGTATCTCGACAGAGGTGAGCAGAAGCAAAACGAGCGCATCCAAAGCTACCTGCGTAGGGCGCTTAAAGACCAGAAGGTCTTGAACGCCAACGTGCTAGATTTCCTTCTCGAGCACCCCGAGCTCATCCCCGAGGAGTGGAAGGGGAAAAATGTCTACTTCTTGGGTACCGTCTACTACTTTCCTGGCGGCCAGACAATCATCCGCTGCTTGTGCTGGGATGACAGAGGTTGGTGGAAGTCGGATTACGGATCGTATTGCACGCCCTGTTATGGTTGGGAAAGTCCTTGGCGGGGTGGCTTCGTGGCTGTGCGCAAGTAGTGCTTGACTTGGTCACCGTGTTCCAAGCTAAGCTTGGACACTTTAACCTTGGACCTCTCCGGCATTTTGCCGAAACGTATTCCAAAAACGTAAACAATGGAACCCCGAGCATTGCGCTCGGGGTTTTTCTTTTTCTACTTCAAAATTTTCGCTAATTCTTCTTCTGCGACTTTGTAATCACTCCACGGTTCTTTGGTACCACCGGCGCGCATGATGTAGGGGTCCGTGCCTTTACCCGTAATAAGGACGACGTCATTAGGCCTCGCTGCTTTCAAGGCGGTAGCAATCGCTTCGCGACGGTTCATGATTATCTGATATTTGTTTTTGTCTTTCACGCCTGCCTGCGCAGTCAGGCCTCCCACCACTTCATTAACAATCGTTTCCGGGTTTTCATCGTAAGGGTCCTCATCAGTGAAAAAGATTTGATCACAATATTTCTCGGCTAGGGCACCCATGACGGGGCGCTTCCATTTATCACGGCCGCCACCCGTGCCACCCAAAACGCAAACTAGGTGGCAGGGACTAGGTTCTAGGGGATTGGGTTTGAAAGCTTGGTAAACCGCTTCGAGTGAGTCGGGAGTGTGAGCGTAATCAACGATAATTTGGAAGGGGGCACCGGGCACTTGTTCCATCCGGCCCTGGACGCCCTTAAACTTCTGCACTGCTCGGGTAATCACCTCGTCACTAATACCAATGGCGCTCGCAAAAGTGCCAGCGGCTAAAATATTGTATTTGTTAAAATCGCCAATTAATTGGCTGGCGCTGGTGTAGCTGAGCTGTTTGGCTAGTGAGAAAGTGATTTTTTCTGGTCCCTTGATCGCTAAAAATTTTGGCGCTTCTTTGTCGTCGGCATTTACTACCAATAATTTGCGCGGCTTGCTCGAGTGGGCGAGTGATTCGGCGATCGCCAATTTAGCCGCGCGGTAGTTCTCATAGGAGCCATGAGAATCGATATGCTCGGGAGCCAGATTGGTAAAAATCAGGGCGTCGAGATCAATAAACTTGTGTCGAAATTGCGGTACGCCTTGGCTGGTCATCTCCAGGACCACGTGAGTGCAGCCGGCCGCCTGCGCTTGGCGTAAAAACTTTTGGAGAAAGCCGCGCCCGGGCATCGACATCTTTTTTAAATTAGGCTTGGACTCATTGCCGATTTTGAAACGCAGGGTCGAGGAGAGCGCCGTTTGGTAACCGGCTTCCTCTAAAATGGCGTTCACTAATTCAGTGGTGGTGGTTTTGCCTTTAGTGCCGGTGATACCGACAAGATAAAGCGAGCGGGAAGGGAAGCGGTACCACAGCGCTCCGGCTACTGCCCACAAATAATGATAGATAGCCCGAAGAAACTTCATGAGCGTTGACCTAAAATTTTAAGCGCTGCTTTTACTTTGTCGCCCGTGTCGGTGAACTTGTCGTCAATTTGATGCAGTGCCTCACGAGCGTCGCGCAAATTGTAGCCCAAGGCCACCAAGGCTTCGATCGTTTCGGATTCACCTTGAAGGGCCTCGGAACTCTCGGCGCTTGCCAGTGAACCGATCTTGTCGCGCAGCTCGACGATAATTTTTTCGGCACTCTTGCGGCCAATGCCGGAGACCTTAGTTAAATAGGAACTGTCGCCAGCGACGATCGCCTTCTCGAGCGTGGCCGGGGGGGCGAGCGACAAAATGGCTAGCGCCGACTTGGGGCCAATACCCGAGACCGAGAGCAGGAGCTCAAAAAAGTCGAGTTCGGACTTCTCCAAAAATCCGTACAAATCAAGCGCGCCCTCTCGGACGGCAAGGTAAGTCCAGAGTCGAACTGGCTCTGGGGTGATGGCGCCTGCCTGCGCAGGCAGGCCGAGCGCTAGTTGGGTCTCACTGGAGACGAAAACTTTGTAGCCAACGCCGCTGACCTCTAAGATAATGTGGCGCTCGGCGCGATAGGCAATAGTACCCACTAGTTGACCAATCATAAGATATCATTATACTACTAGGATTATGGCAATTATCAAATCAGCTAAGAAGGCAATCCGTTCCTCGGCCCGCAAGCGCGGTTATAATCTCGATCGCAAGCGAGCCCTTACTGAAGTGCTTAAAAACTTCAAGAAGTTGGTTGAGGCCAAGAAGATGAAGGAGGCCGAGAAGTTGATCCCTAGCCTCTACCAAGCCTTCGATAAGGCTGCTAAGAACGGCATCATTAAGGCCAACAATGCCTCTCGCCGCAAAGCTCGCCTCTACGCGATGCTGGGCTTAAGTAAGAAAGCCTAAATTTGACCCCCAAAAAGCCGCACCCATCTGGTGCGGCTTTTTTGTGCTGGTGACCCCGCGAGGATATCTCACCCCTGGGGAACCCACGGTTCTCCCAATCGTCCGCCCTTGGCGGACTCCTTCCTCTACGGGAGACCTAGAGTTCTCCCGACCCCACTCCTCGTTCGATTTCTCGCCTGATTGGAACAACAAAAATGCCACACCGTAAGAGTGTGACACTTTTGTTATGGTGACCCCGCGAGGAATCGAACCTCGATCGTGAGATCCGCAATCTCATATTCTATCCGTTGAACTACGGGGCCAAAGGTCGCTTAACGAGAACGTCGTAACTTTAACACAAAACGAGAAAATTAAAAGCCTAGCGTGTCGGCGATGATATCGGCTAGCGATTCCTCGTGGCGGACTTCGGCCAAGAGGGGGAGTAAATAGGCGCGGGCTTCCTCATCACTCACTTCGGCTGGTAACGGGATAATGAGATGGGGGAGGAAGAAGCGTTCGGATTCCAAAATAATTTTGCGCTTGCGATTATTGTCGCTAACCCAAAATGATTGGAGTTGGTCGTAAGGATAGAGGCGATTTTTAATCCGCACGCCCTTGGGGGTGAGGGCAAAATAAATCAGCTCGGGTGGTCGAGCGGCGTAGAGCATGGCGGTAAAGCCGCCCACTAATAAGATGACAGCAAAGAGAAAGTTCTTAAGAATGATGGCAATTAGGACAAACAACACGGCGATTGAGCCGGTAATCCAAAACCAGTTGGCATCCTTCTCGAAGTGGTCATACTCTGGAGCCTGCCATTCGATTGTTTGATTGGGTGTTTTGGGATCCATAATTTAAACGAAAAAAATAATAAGCGTCGTGACAGTGAGCGAGGTTAGCTCGTAGATGATATCAATAAAATAGAGCCGGACCGGCTTGCCGCTGTAGAGGGCCTCGGTAGTTTTGACAGTAACCACGAGGCCGAGCCACAATAAAAGTGTGACCTGGAGAGCTTGGGACAAAGTGAGAATGCCCACCAGTTTAAAAAGAGCGGAGAGCGTGTACGCCATCACGAGCGAAGTAAAAAACGAGAGCAGGTAAGCGGCACTGAGGCCGCGACCGCGCGCTGAGCGTAAAAGCTGCGAACTGATTCGCATATCCCGCGTCCAAATTTTGCCAAAGAGCATCGGCGAGTACCAAGCGAAGCCGATAATCATGGTGGCGATTGCGGAAAAGACAACCGCCAGCAAATTAATCTCCATACCTTTTAAGTATACTGCGGTTTAATCGTCGAGGCTAGCCGAAACGTTCAGTCTTAATTTTTTCGCGAGGGATTTGGAGTTGGAGTAGGGTATTGGCCACCAATTCCACGAAGCCGGTGCCGCCGCACACGTAAACGTTGGCGGCGGCTTTGTCGATTCCTACCAAAGCCTGATCAATAAAGTCGGGCGTAATGCGGCCCGCGGTATCGGTAATCAGCCGAGAAATTTTAATTTCAGGAAACTTCTCGACATAGTGATCAATCTCGTCGCGATATAGGAGGCGGGCCTCGGTGCGGCCGCTTTCCACCAAGACCACTTCGTGCGGTGATTCGCCGCGATGATTAACGTAGTGGCGGAGCATAGCCACCAGCGGCACCAAGCCTGAACCACCACCAATTAAAACCAACGGCCCGGGTATGGTTGGCTCCCAAATAAAATGCCGACCAATCGGTCCGCGGAGATTAATTTGTTGGCCTACTTTTAATTGCCACAAGTAAGGCGAGACCTCACCATCAGTTAACAAGGCGACGCCGAATTCAACTTTTGTTCCCGACCCTGGCCTGCCTGCGCAGGCAGGTGAGGAAGCGACGGAATAACTGCGCTCGGCGCGGTAACCATTTTTCGCGACGAGTAAAATATCACAATGTTGTCCGGCCAAGTGCCCGGGCCAGTCCGGTACTAGAAAGGTGAGCGACTTCACATGTTCGCTAGCTTGTTTACTCTCCACCAAAGTCCCAACACGCCAATCAATCATTCGATTTATAAAAACTTTCTAACTTTTCTCGATTGTTTATTGCCCACTTAATCCTTTCCCAACGTTTTTCTTGATTGCCGTAAGTAATCCAGGAACAAGCCCAAAACAAAGCCGCATCCCAAACATAGCTTCTTTCTTCAGTTTTCATTGGTCGAAGGGTAAAATAATTAAAGTAGTAAGCCTTAGCTTCAACTTCAAGAATTTCTAAATCCTCAGTCACAAAATGATTTATGAGCGCGACACCTAAATCTAAAACTGCCGGCCCCAACCCAGCTTCGTCCCAGTCAATAACGATTATTTTGCCATCAGATTGTTGGATAACATTCCCAGGGGTTATTTCGGTATGGATGGGGACTAGAGGCAAATCTTTGAAAGAACGAATAGACTTTAAAATACCACAATACTCGTCTTGAAAAATAAACTGGCTAGAATTGGCAATTAAGTCTGGTACAGCGGTTGCTGGGCGGTAGTCTGTTTCAAAAGGAAAATCTTTAATGGAGTGTAATGCGGACGTAATTTTACCTAACTCGGCATAAGTCTGGGTTATTTGTGCTGGATGTTCACCTTCAACATAAGCAATTAAATACAAAAGTTTTTCACCAAGGGCCACAAACCTTTCGTCCGTTCGGGTTTTAAGAAGGGTCGAAATGTTAGGAAAGCTTTTTTGATTAAGGAATTCATAGACTACTAAGTCCCGTTCTAAATTAGCTGGCTTTTTCCACGACCCGGCAATTTTATAAGTAAACTTGCCTTGATCGGAAACAATAATCCCAACTTGGCCGCCCATCCCTTGTTTAGGCATCTTCTCGATCGTTACCCCAGACAGGGGCCAGTGCTGTTCAATTATTGTGGTTGTTATTTCCATGATAAATTTTTAATCAGTGTCGTAACGCTCTTCGCGCCAGGGGTCGCCGTAATTATGGTAGCCACGCACCTCCCAAAAGCCGGGCTGGTCGGCCTCGACAAACTCCAACTTTTGTAACCACTTGGCGCTCTTCCAAAAATATAAATGAGGAACCACTAAACGCGCTGGGCCGCCGTGCTCGGGATTAATTTCGTCGCCCTCAAATTTAGTGGCCACTAGCGCTTGTCCGTTAGTAACGTCCTCAATTGGCAGGTTAGTAGTGTAGCCGTCGGCGCAGTGGGCGATAAGGTGAGTAACGTTTTCCAAATCCACCCCGGCTAATTTAATTAGTTCATCCAGCCAAACGCCCGACCAGTCGGTGTCGAACTTGCTCCACTTGGTGACGCAGTGAATGTCCCGTCTGATTTCGGTTTGCGGCAGCTCGTGAAAGCTCGCCCAATTTAAAGTGAGGGGTTTAGCGGCGAGGCCGGTGATCTGGAGCTGCCAATCGTCTCGCGCTAGTTCAGGCGTGGGGCCAAAAGTAAGGACGGGGAAGTCGCGGGTGAGGTATTGCCCAGGTGGCAAACGCTTATCCGCCGCCCGCTTAGGCACAAAGTCGTCGTTAATAATCACCATCGTTTAATCATTGTAGCCGCTTTACCTTCACTACACCAATCATTGACAAAATAGCTTAATCTAATGTATTGTCACAGCTAGAAAGTTCCTTGATTTGGGAAGGTGGTGTGCCAACCTGCAGGAGCTAAAATGGTGAAAACCTAAGAAAGGAAAAAACGCCATGTCCAATTATGCCCAGTTCCATGCGGCGGTGCTTCAGAATCTGCCCAAAACGAGCAGTGAAGTCCGGCAGGGGTGGATCGAGAATCCCGCCGGCCTGGCCCGAGTTCTGTCAGTTCTTGCGCCTCCAGCCGAGATGGTCCAGCCTGCCATCCTCCGTCTTATCTCTGAAGGAGAAGACCTCACCGTCGGCCCCTGCGACGGCACGAGAACGATCGTCCAGAGCTCAGACGTGTTTACCGGAGGTATTGATGAAAACTTCCAGTACTGGGGCACGAAAGTTGCCGGTAAGTCGACTGGACTGACGAAGGCAAGCGTCTACGAATTGGTCCAAGACGCGACCTCCAAGCAGATGTTCAATTCGCTCGGTGTCCCCCTGGACCAGTTGTGTTGGGAACAGGATCAAATCATTGATTTTGTTCTCAAGAATCTTTCGAGTTTGCGGAAGAACGCCTACCCCAGCCTTCTTTTGTTCAAGGTTGGCGACAAGTTCTTCGTTGCTCGCGTCGGCCTGCGCACCGATGACCAGCCTTACGCGTACATCGACCGCTTCTCGGGCGGCTTGGCTTGGTGCGCCGAGAATCGCCGGCAGATGGTCGTCCCCCTCAAGAACGGCGGGCCGGCGCAACTACCCCTCAAGCCCTAGTGTCTACTGACACTTTGGATCTTAGTCCCTCTGACTCTTTGCTGAGTTGGAGGGATTTTTCTATTTTATTTTTAACTAGAACTGTAAGTCGTTGATGGTGTTCCAGCTGGCCTTAGGTGAGCCGTCAGCGTTGCGGATGCCAACGGAGTTTAAACCGCCGAGCGCTCCGCCGAAAGACTTAACATCATTTAAGAGAGCGAGCGTGACGAACTGGGGATTAATACCGCGCATTAACTCAGGTAAACGGGTGTAGAAGGCGGCTTGAGTTTCCTCATTACTGCCTTTAGTAGACCAACCAACTTCGCTGAAGGCTACTTTCTCTGACGGCAAGTAAGTACGAATTTTTGAATAATAATCGGCGGGCATTTTGGCCGGATCCTTAAAGTGATCGCTGGGGTAAGAGGTGAAGGAGTAAATATCCACGGCGCCTTTAAAGACAGTGAGTGGCTCGGGATGATTGGTGCCGCTCATGACATCCCACTGGAAGGAGACGGTGACAGGCAGTGACGGGTACTGAGCTTTAACGGCCGTGTAAGTCTCGCGCTCAAGAGTGACGAAAGCGTCCCACTCTTTTTGATTAGTAACGAGAAAGTTAATTTCGGTCGCTAGACCAAGTTGATCAATGCCCGTGCCAGCCAGTTCTAGAGCTTTGGCTTTGAAGGCGTCGCGAACTTTTTGATCGGTAAAACTTTTGCCTAAGCCAGAAGGGATGGACGGCGTGTTGCGCTTGCTGTCGAGGGCGGTCGGAGAAAGTTCAAACCGGAATTTAAGACCCTTTTGGTGCGCCAGGGTGACAAGTTGCGAAACGATTGGGGTGGGGGTTACCTCCTCCCATTGAGAGATAAGCGTGATGTGACCACCGATCTGCGCGGCCTGATTAAAGAAGTCTTTAATGTCAGCGTCGCTCGAATTAGGAAAGTTGGCGGGAGAAACAGCGGTGCCGAGAATTGAATTTTTGGCGGTCGCCGTTTCGTTGACGGGGACAGGGGGGTTGCCAGGGGTTGGCGGGGTGGTACCGTCTTGCTTGCCCAAGTTATCTAAAACAACTAAACCAACCAAAACAATAATGACAATTAAAATTAATTTTTTCATGTATCTAACGGTAGCACGGCCAGTAAATTTATGGTAGTTTTATCCACGAGGGAGGAGTGGCTCTACGGTTTCCCGCCAGAGGCGGGTCCGCCTTTGGCGGAAAGGCTCAAAATTATGTCTGGAATCTATGTGTTGAAGAGTGAGACAACAGGTAGGATGTACATCGGGTCAACCCGACACGAGGATTTTAATATTAGATTGGCCGAACATAATTTAGGTAAAACAAAGTCAACCAAGCATGGTCGGCCGTGGGCATTGGTTCATAGTGAAAGATATGATAGTTTTACAGAAGCTCGGAAGCGAGAAAACTTCTTGAAGTCTGGCTTCGGGAGACGTTTAATTGGAGAAATTATACGGAGGAGTGGCTGAGCGGTTTAAGGCAACGGTCTTGAAAACCGTCATATCCGAAAGGGTATCGTGAGTTCGAATCTCACCTCCTCCGCAAAACAAAAAGTGCTCGGCTTTGGCCGGGCGCTTTTTGTGTTGGTCTAGTGAGATTGGAACGGGAAGGGGTAGGGAAACGAGAGTTTCCCTTGGCGGAATTCGCAAACCGAGGGGTTTGCAAGAGTGCGCCTTGGCGCACGATGTGAGATTCTCACCTCCTCCGCCAAACAAAAAACCACCCGGAACAGACCGGGTGGTTTTTTGTGGGT
>CAZQDR010000019.1:0-10144 GCA_964591715.1 uncultured Candidatus Saccharibacteria bacterium
CGCCAAAAGGGTTAAAGAAGGCAATCGCTTTAAGGGTTTTGCCCGACACTGCCGCAAGCGTCAGTTCCAAATGATTCCCCGTCGCGCCAAAAAGTTTAAACTCCGCCACTCGCACGCGCTTAAATAAAAATTGCGGCTTGGGGTTACCCATACCGAAAGGCGCGAGACTTTGAATTTTGCCAGCCAAATAATCATTAACGACGTCGAGCGGCAATTCGCGATCGATCACCAGCTCCGGGACGACGCTTTGACGCGGCACCAATTCGTAAGCACTCGCGAGCCGACGATTCAGTTCCGGCAAAAGATCGGCCGAGATGGCAAAGCCGCCGGCTCCAGCGTGACCGCCAAAATTGCTAAACAACTCATTGCCGCCGGCGGCCTGCATTAGTTCCACCACATTTATCGTGCCGTCGGAGCGGCAGGAGCCGCGGATCTCACCTTGACCGTTCTTGCTCCAAAGGAAGACGCTGCGCCCATACTTCTCCACAACGCGCGAGGCGGACAGTCCCAGCACGCCAAGCGACCAATCCTCGCGACCCGCCACAATCACCACCGGTAGCTCCGCTGCCAGCGCGCCGTCTAAATGATTAAGCACCGCGTCCACCGAGAGTTTGCGCTCGCTATTTTTCTCCTCCAAATGATCGGCAATCGTTTCGGCAGTGGCCGGGTCTTGCGTCACCAAAAGTTGGTACGCCTGCAACGCATGCGACATTCGGCTCGCCGTGTTAAGCCGCGGTCCAATCACAAAACCAATATCATCCTCGTTTAAATATTCGGACCGTAAATTTAATTTGCGATACAGGTGGAGCAAGCCCACGCGACGGGTTTTACGCAACACTTTTAAACCGTAGTAAGCTAAGACGCGATTCTCACCGTCGAGCGGTACCATATCGCTAATGGTCGCGATACCCACCAAGTCTAAGAGCCATTTCTCCCACCCCACTGGGAAGCTGGCGCCTGATTTTTTAACCAGCGCCTGGACCAATTTAAACGCCACGCCGGCACCGCAAAGCATTTTGTATGGATAACTATCATCCGCCTGTTTCGGATTTAAAATGGCAAAAGCTTCCGGCAAGGTCTCACCCACCAAGTGGTGGTCGGTAATTATGACCTCCACCCCCAGCTTAGCGGCGTGCGCAACCTCCGCCACATTGGCAATGCCACAGTCGACAGTAATAATCAGATCGGCGCCAGCTTGAGCCAGCTTCTCAATCGCCATGACGCTTAAACCGTACTGCTCATTGTGACGATCCGGCAAATAAACCTCAAAGTACGGATACTTGAGGAAGCGAAAGAACTCCGCGAGCACCGCCGTACCCGGCACGCCATCAGCATCATAGTCGCCAAAGATGACAATCTTCTCTCCCGCCTGCATGGCCTCGGTAATTCGCTCCACCGCTCGAGCCATATCCTTCATCAAAAATGGATCATGGACGCCACGATCGTAGTCGGGCGCCGACTCTAAATTACGAGCCGTCGCCAAGTCTTGCAAGAGATCCTCATGGACAAGCGGGCGTATTACCCAATTCTTCAACATTTGGAGCTATGATATCATAGTCGTTATGGATGACTGCGTCTTTTGCAAAATAGTTAAGCGAGAAATTCCCGCCGCTCTGATCCACGAGGATGAGCTGTCGCTGGCCTTTCTCGATGTTAACCCCGTCAACTTCGGTCACACACTATTGATCCCTAAGGACCACCATCGGGCCATGGTTAACGTCCCGGACGAACTGCTGGGTGAGCTGTATAAAACCGCCAAACGTTTGATGTTGGCGGTCAGAGAGGGTACCAAGGCCGATTACGTGGCGCTCTCGGTCGTGGGTGTTGATGTGCCCCATTTTCATATCCACTTAATTCCCCGCTTCTTCAATGACGGATTGGCTGGCTTTTGGCCAACCAAAAAGTACGACGACAACAATCTCAACAAGTTTGCCGAGCAAATTCGAGCGCGCGTAATTTAATTATTTAACCTGCAGAGCTTTAAGCCCGGGCAAATCACCGCTTGAGGCCAAGAAGTCGAGCATCGCCCCACCACCGGTAGAGACAAAGGTAAAACGGTCGAGTAAATTTAATCTTTGAATTGAGGCCACGGTGTCGCCACCGCCCACAATACTCATAGCGGTACTCGCCGCGACTGCCGCTGCGACCGCGTCGGTCGCAGCCGTATAACCATTTTCAAAATTACCTAACGGCCCGTTCCATAAAATAAATTTGGCCGTACTGATTAACTTTTTTAACTGTTCCACCGACTGCGGCCCAGCGTCTAAAATTTTATTACCCACCCAAACCTTGTCGTCCGGCAAAATAATCTTGGGGTTATCAAGATAGGGCTTCACCAGTTCAAGATTCTCATCCACCAACGAGTCTTTAACATCCTCGCCGCGAGCGCGGTAAAAAGTGTTCGCCAGTGCGCCGCTAATAAAAATCTGATCCGTGCTCGGCAACAACTTTTCAATTAGCGGCACCTTGGTGCCAAACTTGGCTCCGCCTAAAATAAAAATAAACGGGTGCTCAGGGTTAAACGCCTGACTTAGATTTTCCACCTCCGCCAAAACATTCAAGCCAGCATAGCCGGGTAGCAGTGCCGCCAAGCCAACGATCGAGGCATGCGCGCGATGACAGGTAGCAAAGGAATCATTAATATAAATTTGCCCCAGCGACGCGAGTTTTTTGGCAAAAGCCGGATCATTAGTTTGTTCGCCCTCGTTCTCACGCAAGTTCTCCACCATCACGACGCCGCCCGGTTGGAGCGTGTCAAAAATCTCGGTCAGTTCGAGTGACGGGATAAAGCCCAACTGGAGTCGCTTCTGGAACCATTGGGCGACCGGCTTTAGGCTTTGACTGCCGTCTTTGCCAATGTGACCAATGATAATTGTCTTCGCTCCCCGCTCCTGCAAGTATTGTACGGTCGGCAAACAGCGCTCGAGGCGAAATGATTCCGTCACGTGACCCTCCAGGTGAATGGGCACATCCAAGTCCAAACGGAGCAAAACCTTTTTGCCTTGCAAATCTTTCGGGGCTAAGTCTTTGATTGAGCGCAGATTCATAATTTATTTAACGGCTTCAGCGATTTTGAGAATTTTGCCAAACTCGGCCGGATCAAGTGAGGCGCGGCCCACCAGCAGACCATCCGCCTCCCCCGCCTTCAAAAAAGCCTCGGCGGTTTTACTCGTCACTGAACCGCCATAGAGAATCGGTAAATCCATTGCCGCCTCTTTACCCAAAAAGCTAGCCACAATTTTGCGAATATAAATTGACTGATGGTGGAACGACTCGGGATTATCTGGTCCCGAGGCGGCGATACCGATCGCCCAAACTGGTTCGTAGGCCACAATTAACTGATTGGCAAACTTTCGTTGAACATTTTTTAAATCCTCCTCGAGCTGTTGCTTAATAAACTGGAGATACTGGCCAGCCTCATCGCGCTGGTGCTCGCCAATGCACAAAATCACCTTGAGACCAGCCTTAAGCGCCAGCCGAAGCTTGTGATTTATGGCCGCATCAGTGTCACCGGCCGCGCGCGACTCCGAGTGGCCCAAGATCAAATAGCGGGCGCCAGCGTAATAAAGCTGGGTCGGACTAATCTTGCCAGTATAGGCACCGCTAATCTCGCCGAAGCAGTCCTGACCGCCAACGGCTACCTTCTCGCTGGGTTTAGCCCCCACCGCTAATGGTAAAAATAGCGCCGGCGGGCAGAGCACGGTCGTAACGCGTTTTAAATTTTGAGCAATTTTCTTAACTGGCGTGAGGATTTCTTTCGCTTCCCGGGGCGTTTCGGGATTCATCTTCCAGTTGGCCACAATCAATTTTTTTGCCATGGCACCAGTTTAGCAATCTCTTACTGTTCTTGCCACTTCGTGATTTCAAAGGTGGCGCCCGGTCCACTAGAGAAGCTGAGGCTGGCCAAACCGCTTTCGTAACTGACCGAGCCGCCACCCTCCACCACAATCTGATTAGCCACCATCGCCTTGGCGCTCGTACCCCCACTCATATAGATCGTGCCGTTTTGGGCAACAATAACCACGGCGCCGGCGCCGCCACTTACATCAACAGCATTATGCCCAGCGCAAGTACCACCAGCCGGACAATTACTGGCCGTCACCAAAACTGGGTAACTGCCGGTCGTGCCCGAACCACTAAAGGTACCGCCGCCAGAGAGGTCCATATAGCCATCAGTAACAAAGATGCCGCTATCAGCCCCATACGAAGCATCAAGACCAACAGCCGCGCCACTGTTTAAAATAAAGTTACCTTTAACGTAAGTTGTCCCTTTCAACGTTAACCCGGTTGAGCCAACCGTCAGGTTGCCGCCCACTAGGAGTGGGCCCGCCTTAAGTCGACCGCCGCCGCTGATGGTAATATTTCCCGTTACCTCCAGTTCGCCAAAAGTCGCGATGCCACCGCCGTTGACGGTTAAGTTGCCGTTAATATGTTTTAAGGTCGCAGTGGTCGTGCCTGCATAGCCAATCGTTAAATTACCGTTGTAAGTCCAACCGCCGGGTGTGGTGGTCGCCTGATCTTTCCAGCTTTCGATTTGCGAATCAGAGATCGGCATAGCCGTTGAGGATGGATCGGCACGCGAGGTGTCACAAGCTTTGTTATTATTGGTACCCGTCTGACAATAAAGTGGGCCCGAAACTTGCGCCCCACTTACCGTGTGAGCCCAAGTGATATCACTAGCTGTTGTGCCAATCCGAGTAGCGCCAACATAACCGCCACCACCAATCGTGGAATTACCACCACCCAAGTACAGATCAAAGTATAAATCGAGACCAGCGGGAGTCGTATTATTCCAGGTGCCGTTGTATTGGCCAATATTTGCCGAACCGCCGCTGTAAGTATTATTGGCACCGATTATAAAGTAGTTGCTACTGCTCTGACTTCCCGAA
The DNA here is from genome assembly GCA_964591715.1 of uncultured Candidatus Saccharibacteria bacterium. Lineage (GTDB taxonomy): Bacteria > Patescibacteriota > Minisyncoccia > Phycocordibacterales > JACOZG01 > CAZQDR01. Next base: position 4,890 of record CAZQDR010000019.1, read on the forward strand.
TCAATTACCACCCAGTAGGTTTCTCCGGGATCAAGCGAGGGGTTGGTGGGAAACACGACGTCCACCCAACCAAACGAGGTAGTAACCAAAGTGGAGTTAAGCGTGCCATTGGTGCTCAGTAAGTTGTAAGTTCCAGGCCGACCCGCATTGTCCGCCACGATCCGCACAGTCGCGGAGGCCGGAGAGCCAACCTTCTTAACGAAAAAACGAACTTTGTTGACCGGGGCCAGAGTAGAAACCTGGAAGCTCTGGGCGACATCTTGCGTCCCCGAGGTGTTGCGGAAGGTGACGCATACCGAGGTGGTACAACTAGCAATAGTCGCCGGAGTTGTATTACTTTGATCAGCCGTGAGTGCCGGCAAATTGGCGGCAACGGCTGAACCGGTAATTCGTTCACCATTGGTCGAAACAATGGAACCATTAGAATAAACGTTACCGGTAATCTGTGAACCCCCGCGCAAGACAAAGCCGCCATTACCCGCTTGAATACCATAAAAGAATTGGGCCTCGGAGGTCGAGAGGTTGAGCGTGGTTTGCAACGTACGATAACGGTCAAGATAATCACCAACCGCAGTGATGATCTTGTTATCGCCCGAGTCGGTAATCGTCACCGCGGCCGAGCTGTTGTTTAAGGAGAGAGAGTAACTGGGACTGTAATTAAGGTTATTACGTAAACGATAGGTGGCATCCTCGGTCGCCGACTCGGCCGTGTAGTAACTTAACCGCGAACGGCCAAGCTCCCGCACGCCGTCGATCTCCCGCGTCAACGGTGTTACTAGCGTATCCAAAATAGTAAAGCCCATAATAACGGTCAGCAGCACCGCCCCCATCACCGCCTGTCCCCGCTCCGAGCCTAATTTGTTTTTGGTTGTTGCTAGAATATTCATATAAAAAAATTAATAACTCCCCCTCAAGACGCCAGTCCCATAAAACTTCGCGCTCCGCGCGGTGGCGGGACGAGAATCGGTCAAGGTTAGCTCAATGCTAACAGCCTCAGAGTTGGTTGTAGGATGATTGCGAAAAATTAAATTAGTAATTTGCAAAGCCTCGTCAGTGGTTGTCGCCACCACTCCAGACCCGTTTTGGGCAACAATTACATTGCCTCTAACATAAAAATCAATCGTAGTGGGATTACCTGAACTATCGGTCGTATTAAGCTTGAGCCGACCCGGACTAGCATTAAAAGTGCTATTGGCGGTGTCCACACTACTCGCCTGCTTAATCTCCCGTAAAATCCGGTCCAGTCCAACCGTGGCTGAATGGGTCAGAGTTCGAGCGGAACGAAAGTTGGCGTAGACCCGCATCATATTAAATAGCAAGGTAAAGCAGGTGATCACTAAGAGCGATGCCAGCGCCGCGTAAATAATGCTCTCGATTAAAGTAAAGCCTCGTTTAGTCATTGAAAATGTTACTCAAATATAATGACAGTGTTTTGGTGGTAGTGGCCGCATCCTGACGCCAGGCCACGGTTACCGTGATAAGCCGCGTCTCACTGTCTAAGGTGCCGCCACTCGTCACAATATCCTGATTGCTGTCACGATTAACGTTGGTGGCAACAATCGTTCGGTCAAACAAACCATCAATCAGCGTCGGGGTAGTGGAGGTTGACCAGCGGTTACTGGCATACACGGCGCGATAATTTGTGGCCGCGGTTAGCCCGCTAATATTGCTCCAGTTTTGATCCCGCCAATACCGCGCCACTTCAGCCCCCTGCTCTAAGAGGAAGGCCGCTTGCGCCGCTTGGATATTTTTAACATTAAGTTGGGCTAGATTACCGAAAATTGTCAGGAGGCCAACCAGTGATGAGACAATGATCGCGGCGCCAACCAACACTTCGACTAAGCTAAAACCTCGTTGATAACTCATTCTCCCCATTCCTCTATTATTGCACATAACTTAGGCCCGTGGCTTCCACTTTAATAATTCGCTGCTTGGTGGCATCGCCCACTTGCTGTAGGGTGATCGTTCCATAAGCCGCAGTAGTGCCCGTCACCCGGTCAAAAATAATATTTACATCATTACCAAAGAGCGAGGTGTCGCTGACCACCACCACAGACGGCAAGGTCACGGTTTGCACGGTCGTGCCCGGATAAGAACTACCAGCAAATAGCGTCAACGAAGAGCTAGCTAGGTGGATGCCGTACTGGTTATTGTTAACCGAGGAAACCGTGTCGGTGCGGGCCTTACTCAAAAGCGAGAGGGTATTCTCGGTCGCCCCCGATAAGGCCTGGCTTTTGCGATAGCCAGCAAACGGCAGGTAGGCCATAATCGCAACCAGTAGCGCGAGACTGATCACCATTACCACTTCAAGTAATTTCATGGCCGATTAAATATTATTGCTGAGCGAGTACATTGGTCCGAGCATGGAAACGGCAAAGAGACCAACAAACAAACCGATAAAGATCATCAACACTGGTTCGATAATAGTCGAGAGATTCTTGGTCGCTTGGTCAACCTCTTCTTCAAAGATTGCGGCCCCTTTTAGAAGCATCCCCGAGAGGTTACCTGTCTCCTCACCCACCTCGGCCATCTCGCCCACCAGCACAGGGAATAGGTCCTCACGATTCTTAAACACCGTTGACAGGTTACCACCCTTCTCGATCATAGCGCCGGCACCAGAAAGTACTTCTTTAAAATAAGCATTTTGAATTACGCGCTCCGTAATCGTAATGGCCTCGAGCACGCTCACTCCAGAGGATACTAAGGAAGAAATCGTTCGCATGGTAATAGCCGAGTTGAGGTTTTTAACAATCACCTTGACCACCGGAAAGCGCAGTGACGACCAGGCCACCACCCACTTACCACGCGTGGTTTTTAACAAGCGAATTACTACCGCAATTAGGGCGACGAGAGTAATTACAAAGGCAATGGTGTGGTTCGACAAGAAGTCGCTGATGCCAATAATGACGCGCGTCGATAGAGGTAACTCTACGTGCAGTTCATTAAACATTGAGCTCAAGTTCGGCACCATGAAGATCATCATCAAAATACCGATAATAATAATTACTGTCACGATAATCGCAGGGTAAATCATGGCTCCGCGGACTTTGCGCCGCAGATCATAGCTTTTGGAGAGCTGCTGGCGCACGATCTCGAGCGACTGCGGTAAATTACCCGACTCCTCACCAGCGGCGACCATCGCCACGAAAACTTGCGGAAAGACGTCTGGGTAGGCCTCTAAGGCGTTCGACAGCGGCTCACCGCGGCTCACTCGCTCATTAATATTGGCAATAATTTCTTTAAATTTTTTGTTGTGGGTCTGACGGCCAATGACCTCAATCGCCCGCGAGAGCGACAGGCCAGCAGAGATCATGGCCGAGAGTGAGCCGGCAAACATAATTTTATCCCGCATGCCAATTCGGCCAAGCAGGGGCAGAGATTGGAGATTAAACTTGGTCTTCCCCCCCTCCACTTCCGCCTTTACCGAGAGCGGCGTAAAGCCTTCGCGGCGTAGGTCGCGAGCTAGCGCATTTTGGTCCGCCGCCTCGCGCTCACCACTCACCTGAGTGCCGTTTTGATCAATCGCAGTGTAAGAAAATTTTTGACTTTGACTCATAACAATTATTCGCTAACGACTCGTAACACCTCCTCGAGTGTCGTAATACCTTGCACGGCTTTAAACACGCCATCCTCAATCATGGTTAACATCCCCTCCTTCTTGGCTTGAGCCTCAACCTCGCCCGCAGTCGCCCCCTTCATAATCAATTCTTTAATCGTTGGCGTAACCTTCAAGACTTCGTGAATACCGATTCGACCATGAAAGCCGTCGTCGGTCTCTCCCTCGGGCTTTGGCTGATAAAACGGGATGTCCGACCAGTCCGTTTTTTCGGTCACCACTTTCTCCTCCTTCAACAGCGCCAAAACTTTATCGAGGTCGACCATCCCCTTTAGCTTCTTTAGCTCCACGTCAGTTAACGTCGCTTTGGTTTTACTCTTACCCAAGCGTCGCACAAGGCGTTGAGCAATGATGATATCCAAAGTTGATACCAGTAAAAACGGCTCGGCGCCCATGTCGAGTAAGCGCGGAATAGTGCCGGCTGCTGAGTTGGTGTGGAGGGTCGAGAGCACCAAGTGACCGGTGAGCGAGGCGTTAATCGCGAGCGACGCCGTCTCTTTATCACGAATTTCTCCCACCATGATAATATCCGGGTCCTGACGCACCAAACTGCGCAAGCCGGCCGCAAAAGTTAATCCGATATCTGGCTTAACCTGGGTCTGGTTAACGCGCGGCATCTGGTACTCGATCGGATCCTCAATGGTGGAGATGTTAACGTCGGGCGTATTTAAAATTTCGAGCAAAGTGTAAAGTGTCGTTGATTTACCAGAGCCAGTCGGCCCAGTAACCAAGAGCATGCCGGTGGTGTGATGCGTGGCCGCCATCACCTGCTCCAGTCCCTCACCATGGAAGCCCCCCTCCTCGAGCGTTAAACCTTTAGCATTCTCCATCAGCAAGCGCATAACTATCTTCTCGCCATAAAAGGTCGGCAGGATCGAAACACGAAAGGAGACCTTCTGACCATTGAGATCCGTTTTAAAACGCCCGTCTTGAGGTAAGCGCTTCTCATCCAAACGGAGATTGGACAAAACTTTAATGCGAGCAATAATGCCTGGACCGGCGTTCTTGGGCAACATCATGGCATCGTGAAGCAAACCATCAATGCGATAACGAACCACCACCTGATCCTCAAATGACTCGATGTGAATATCCGAGGCCTTTTGGGTAATGGCGTGAGACAAGAGACTGTCCACAATTCGGACCACTGGCAAGTCGGCGGCGGCTTTTTTGAGATCGCTCTCGCTTTGCTCGCCCTCCTCCTCGGTGACAGCCTTAAGTTTAAGTGCCTCCTCCTTAACAATGTCGCCGAACTCCGCCTTCAAACTCTTTTGATACTGCAAAAGCAGATTTTTAATTGAAGCGACATCGGTTAGGCGTGCCAGAATCTTTAGGCCGACGCTCTTTTTAACGAAATCAATCGCACCAATATCCTCTGGGTCAAGCATCGCCACCTCCAAACCTCGATCACTCTTGGCAAAAGCCACAATATTATTTTTGCGGGCGATTGGCTCCGGAATGAGAAAGAGCGTGTCGCGATCAACCTTAACCCGCTTCAAGTCAACGAACGGAATCCCAAGTACGTAAGCCTTGGCGCGGCGCAAATCATCCTCGGTAATTTTGCCAGACGAGACTAAGAGCTCGGTGAGATTTTGTTTACCGGTCGCAGCCTCGCCCACTAGCGCATCCAAATCCGCTTTGG
>CAZQDR010000020.1:0-9463 GCA_964591715.1 uncultured Candidatus Saccharibacteria bacterium
ATCAGTATCTGGAGCCAGCTGGCGGTCCATTTGGACCAGAGCAGCTAGCGGAGGTAGAGTCGGGGACAGTTGACAAAATATTTTTAGAAACGGATAACTTCAAAAGACATCAGGCTTGGTTTTTGGAGCACTACCGCCCTGGGCTGACTATGTATAAGTACACTATCCTTGAAAAAAAGACCAAAGATTAGTAGGATGGGATTTGACTTAGAATGGTTCTTTGTCAGTGAGCTCTAACAAAACGGAGAAGGGTTATGGAACGACGGGTAATTTGCTTGATCACCCCGCCCTCCCCATTTCTCCTAGACGAACGCGTGTTTATGAGTCTGGGGATTTTGCGGGTGGCGGCAGTCTTGCTGGCGCGGCACTGGAAAGTCGAGATGATCGATCTCTCTGGTGTTCAAAACTACGAGGACGCCATCGCTGACCACTTACGGGTAAGCGAGGCGCAGGTGTTTGGCTTAACGGCGACGACGCCGCAATTGCCAGCCGCTGCGAAGATCTCCCGGTTGATTCGTGAAGCCCAGACAGGGAATCGAGTCATTTTGGGAGGGCCGCATGTCACCCTGGTGAATGCGGCCTGCAAGTTTGAGAATCAGCATCACCGCCAAGGCCGAGCCCATCACGCGATGGCGATTTTGCAGGCGCGGTTTGATCAGTTGGTGGCTGGGGACGGAGAAGAGGCAATTTTTGTCGCTTTGAACTCACCGGACCAGCAATTGGTCGATGCGGATGTCCCCGGTGGGCAACTGTTTTTGACGAACGATCGTCTCAACAACTTGCCCTGGCCAGCCCGGCAACTGCTTGACTGGAAAAGTTACCACTACACCATTGACGGCGTAGCGGCTAACTCACTCATTGCCCAACTGGGCTGTCCGTTCGAATGCGGATTCTGCGGCGGACGCCAAAGTCCGAGTTTGAGGCGAATTCGAACTCGGTCGGAGGAAAATGTCGTGGACGAGATGGCGTACCTTTACGAGCTGACCGGTCGGCCAGGCATGATGCTGTATGACGACGAACTGAACGTTCGTCGCGACAAAATGGTTGACCTGATGCAGCTCATCGAGGCGCGGCAAAAGGAACTTGGGTGCGAGTGGCGTTTGCGAGGTTTTATCAAGGCCGAGCTCTTCACTCAAACCCAAGCGGAAGCCATGTTTCGGGCGGGCTTTCGGTGGATTTTGGTGGGATTTGAGTCGGGTTCACCGACGATTCTTACCAACATCAACAAGAAGGCGACTCGCGAGGAAAATACGCGCTGTCTCGAAATTGCTCACCGGGCCGGTCTCAAGGTCAAAGCCCTAATGTCTATTGGACATCCGGGCGAGACGCGGGAGACGGTCAGTCAAACCACGGACTGGTTGCTGACGGCTAAGCCCGACGACTTTGATATCACGATCATTACCTGTTATCCGGGAACGCCTTACTATGATCAGGCGGTACCGGTGGTGGGTCAACCTGGGACTTGGGTCTACACTCAAGCCCGAACAGGGGATCGTCTGTATCAAAAGGAGGTTGACTATTCCGAGCAAGCCGACTTCTACAAGGGCAGCCCGGACGGCGGCTATCAAGCCTACGTCTACACCGATGCGCTCAGCTCAACCGATCTGGTAGCTTGTCGCGACCAGATTGAGCGGGTCGTTCGCTCGGAACTTGCCATCCCTTATCCCGCTTCAGCGGCCACTATCAAATATGAGCACTCGATGGGTCAAGCCGGCTTACCGCCCGCCATCCTTCGAAGTTCATAATCACTCCCCCGGGCTAGTCCTGGGGGTTTCTTTTGCCTTTAAATTTTCTAATCGCTAGTCGGCGCCACTTCTTGACCGGACCTTTTGCTTGCCAAAGCGAAAGACTTTTAACGGTAAAGGTGAGATTAACTAAGCTTATTTTTTTGATATCACTTAATATTTTCTCCCGCTGATTTTTTGGTAATTCGCCATAAACTAAACTCAAATGAGGTCGATATGGTGAGGATTTTGAAAGAAATATTTTGGCCTCTCGGTTGAGTTTAGTGAGATTGGGATTGCGGACACACTTAAAAAAAATGGCCTGGTAATAATTGTTGGTGTGACCGGCGGATCTTAAAGTAAGAGTTATCGGAGAATGGCGTTGGGCCAATTCCTCAATTTTTTTAATTATTATTTTTGGTGCAGACATTAAGCCACCTAAGAGGGTAATGTGAGGTTCGAACGGCACGGTACCGTTTTGGTCGCTTAGACTTGAAATTATTTTTTTGAGCCGACGGCGAGTTATTCCTTCAGGTTCAAGCCAGATGGAATATTCGTTTAAACTCTCACCACTCATTTAGTTTTAGATAGCTGGTTAAGGTAGCGGCGAAGGTCGGGCCCAAAATCGGGGTGAGCGAGAGCAAAAGCCAGTTCAGTTTTTAGGAGGCCAGACTTAACTCCCGTGTCGTAATGTCTGCTTTGGCAACGATAGGCATTGAGTGGGTAATCGTGAGAGTAGTCACGCAGGGCGTAGGAAAGTTTAATTTCATCCACTGTACGTTGGCGCATCAATTTTTCGAGATAGGAAAAAATCTTGGGGGTGAGGATGTACTTGCCTGTCATGGCTATTAGACTGGGGGCTTGGTTGGGCTTTGGTTTTTCAACAATTGAATTAATACGATAGAGTCTACCGTCGCTTGTCTTGGGGTCAATAATGCCATAACGCTCTGTTTTACTGCGTTCAATCTTCTCGACCGAGAGGAGTGGAATAGGATTTTGTTCATAAACCTTTATGAGCTCACCAATAATTGATTTTCCGGGTAAGGACAAAAGATCTCCCATGGTCACAGCAAAAGCCTTATCATTGGCAACCAGGTCTTTGGCTTGCAGTAGGGCGTGGCCATCGCCAAATCGGTCTGGCGTTTCAATAAACGAAACTGTAAGTCCGGGGAAGTCGGCCAAAAGTGATCTGGTGCTTGGGGCGGAAAGGTACTTTTTTAAGGCCTGATTTTTTTGATGAATGATAAAAATAACCCGCGTAATCCTTGCTAGATAGGCTTCCTGGAGCAGGTAGTAAAATATGGGCTTATCAACCAGCCGCAGCATCTCCTTGGGTAAAAATGGGGTCAGCGGTTGGAGCCGGCTACCAATACCGGCCGCCGGTATAATGAGGGTGGTAATCGGAGCTTTCATTACATGGACGTTAACACGAAAATAACAAAAAAAGAAGCAGGGCTGGCCTGCTTCTTCGGGTTCACTCGACTTGATTGAGACCATCCGCTGAAGGCCAACGGACGCAAAGTCCAGCAGCGGGCGCTCGGGTCACGATGACTCGCTTCTGGCAGTTGGGAGGCAAGATAGTATAATCCCGCCAATCTCCCTCCAGGTCAATCATCCGAGGTTCTTTCTCACCCGGCGGAATGACCTCAAGTCGGAGGGCTCCGCGTTCGACAATAATGAACTCGGTTCCTCCAAAGCGCTTCAGGCCGTACTCTGGGGGAGCGGAATACTCCCAGACCTTGATTTCGAGGTCGGTGTTGTAGGCTAAAGCCTCCTTCATGAAGTGGCCGACGACCCAACCGCTATGGCTTGAGATTTTGGCCTGGGCTCCATTGCCCACGATTATTCCAGATGGCATTGGTCTCGAACCCCCTTTCGTTTAAGTTTGAGAGCGACGTGCTAAGCTGTTGATACACTACCTAAAATAAGAAAAATGTCAAGGTCTGGTGTTGAGAGTAATGTGCTATCATTTGCTGTAAAGAGTATGGCCTCAATCCCGCGACTTTCAGTGGTAATCGCGTCTTACAACGAAGAAAAACGTCTACCGGCGACCTTGGCGCGACTGGAGGCGTATTTTCAGGAAGCGAAGATTAGTCATGAATTTGTAATCGTTAATGATGGTAGTATTGACGGCACGATTGGGGTGGCAGAGGAGTTTGGCCTGTCAACTGGCGCTGTAGTGAAAGTTTATTCTCATTTTCCTAATCATGGACGAGGGGCGAGTATTCGGGAGGGAATGCTGGCGGCGACGGGTGACTTTGTTTTAGATACTGACGCCGACTGTAGTGTTGACCCTGAGGCGATTGGACGATTTATTCAACAGTTTGAGAAAGAGCCGGAGTTAGATGTGCTTTTTGGTAGTCGAATGATGAAGGGTGCAAAGATTACTTATCAACAGCCGCCCTTGCGCATTTTTATGGGCTACGGGTTTCTTTATTTAACGCGATTTATGTTTTGGTCTTGGCGCACTACCGATTTTGCTCTTGGTTTTAAAATGCTACGTCGAGCAGCCGCGCAAGACGTTTTCCAACATCAATATGATAATCACTTTACTGCTGAGGCCGAGATTGTTTATGTTACCAAGCTCCGCGGCTGGAAATCGGCCGAGTTGCCGGTGATTTGGACCGATGATCGGGATTCGCGAATTAAGCCATTACGCGATGCGATCAGATCGTTCAAGGGGTTAAATCGAGTGCTACTCAATCGTTTGGCGGGCAAGTACTAACTGGTGCTTTTTCGAGCCAAGACAATAAAGTTGTTGCCTAGTTTAGTGTGAACAAAAAGTCGATCAATTTGAATAATAATTTTTAGGATTGGAAAGGCGATTTTGGCTAGGGCGTCAAAGATGCCACCATAATAAGCTTCGTGGTGGCGGATGCCAGAGGCTAAGGTTTGATCTAGGTCTGATTTGGTGACAGCTTGGTTACGTTTAAGCCAATTGAAAAGCCAGGTATAAAAACGATTAGTCGGAAAGCCGACATCTAACCACTCTTCGATCGCAAATCCCGCCTCGGCGAGTTTGGATTTTAATTCTTGTCGATCATAGCGTCGAAGATGGCCGGCATTGCGATCGGCAAAGCGGAAGGCCTTGGAGTTAGCGGGTATGGCGATAATCAAATAACCTCCGGCGGGTAAGAGAGAAGAAGCTTGGCGGAAGAAAGCCAGATCATCCGCAACATGTTCTAAAACATTAAGCATCAAAATAAGCCCTGAATCTTTTTTTGTCGTCTCGAGGAAGTCTCCCTGATTGATGGTTACACCTGGCAAATTTTTCGCTCGAGCAAGGCGAACCGCGTCGGGGGAGAGGTCGAGTCCTTCGCCTCGCATGCCCAGTTTAGAGAAACATTCGAGATTTAGGCCGTCACCACAGCCAACCTCAAGATAGTTCTTGGTTAATAGCTCATGCTTTTTTAGCAACTTTTTGATCAGGGTCAACTCTAAAGATTCAAGTGGTAGATCCATGGGCCTACTTTCGAAAAGAGAAAATGGGGAAGCCGATTTGATAAAGGATCACAATTAATTGGGCCCAGATTATACCCCATACACCAAAGAAGTATCCTAGGCCCACCAGCAGGGCAACTTTAAGGAAGGGGGCAGTTAAACTAAGAACATATAATTCTCGAAGTTTGCGCTGGGAAACCATGGCGGTTTGGCCAACCGATGCAGCAACTGACAAAAAGGAAAGGGCGTAAAGTCGGGTAAAGGGAATTGACTGAAGATATTTAGGAAAGAGCCAATAAAAAACCTGCGGAACAATGATCACATAGCAACCAATAATCACGGCCAAAAATCCAATCAAAATCCAAATCTTTTTCTTAAAGAAACTACTTACGTCAGCCTCACTTTTCTCGGCAAATTTAGGTGAGGCAATCGAAGATATAAATTTAAGTCCACCCGTAAGCTTTTCTGGTAACAATGTGGCAAAGGAGTAGATTGCCAAAGCGGTTGGTCCCAGGAAATGGAAGATCAGTAGGGCATCAAGCTGGCCGGCCAAACCTTGCGGAATTCCCATCAGACTTAGGTGGGCGCCATAACGAATAGTTTCGGGGTCGGTTTTCTTATTTGGAGGGACTTGGCGTAGGGTAAAGAAGTAGAGACATAAGTTGGCAATGAAAGCGGCAACAATATTCGCGAGGGCGAGCCAAAAATATTCAGGCTTGATAAAGATGACCACAAATACCCCGCCGTAGGATATTAGTGAGGAAAAAGCGCTATAGTAAAAGAAGCGTTGGTAGTCCTTCTTTCCTTGCAGATAGGCGCTCCAAGTATTAAGAGCGTAAGTCGCTGGCATAAAGAGGGCAATCACAACTAGCGACCAAGAGAGATTTAAATTTTGATTCAACGCGTACCAAACCGAGGCACCCAGGGCAATCACTGAACCGATGGTTCCCCAACGGATTTGAAATTTGGTGGCGGCAATAAAATCTCCCTCATGACCCTGAGCGACTGACCGCAAAACAGCACTGGACATATTATTGGGGACGACGACAGCAATGGTTCCCGCTAAGGCCAAGATAAACTGATAAGTTCCGTAGACATTTTTAGAGACAAAGTTGGCAAAAAGTACCGAACTTGTTAGTCCGAGAAAAATAGAGAGCACAAAATTAGCATTGACCCAAAAGCCGTTTTTGACCACATACATCATGTCGGTGCCAATTAGCCGGCTTGTCCAGTCAATCCTGGATTTCAATAATATCTTGATTTTGTCCATCCCTACCATTCTACTCAAGTTTAAGCAGAATAAAAGCCGGGGAGGTGGTTGTTTAAAATCGTCACTCGTGATTGAATACGAGCAAGTAAACTATGAAGCATCGCTATATCGGCCTGATTACTGTGCGTCTTAGCTCTAGCCGCTTGCCCCAGAAGGCGCTTTTGCCTATCGGTCCGGCCCGGCTGATTGATCATGTTATTGAGCGTGCCAAACTAAGCTTGAACCATGGTCTAGAACGAGTGGTGGTGTGTACTTCGACCGACGCCGCCGATGATGTTTTTGTTAAAATTGCGCAGGATCATGGTGTTGACCATTACCGCGGCAGTTTAAAGGATAAGATTGATCGCTGGCGTGGTGCCGCCGAGCATTTTGGGGCAGATTATATCATTACAATCGACGGTGACGACCCGTTCTGTGACCCCGAATTAGTCGCGGCGGCAATCAAACAATTGGAGGAAAAACCCATGGATGTTATCACCGCTGATCACCCCGATTATGTTTGTGGGGGATTTACGCATGGTATTGCTACTAGAGTTTTGCAAAAAATTTGTGCCGAGAAGGCGTCTGATGATACCGAAATGACCAAACCTTATTTATTTGAAAGTGGTTTATTTGAAGATGGCATGCTGCAAGTTGATCCCGTGTTTAAAAATAATCGCGTTCGATTAACCTTAGATTACCCCGAGGATTATGAATTTTTTCAGCGAGTGTTTGCAGAGATGCCGATAAGCTCTAACATTTTACCGCTGCGCGATATTTTGGCTTTTCTTGATTCTCGACCGGATTTAGTGGCGATCAATTTTTTTCGTCAAAACGATTTCCGCCTAAATCAAAAGAAACTAGAAAAATTAGAATTAAAATAATTCAATGAAAAAGCAACCAGAGAAATTTGCTAAAACAAGTAACAGTTGGCGCTTCCAGGGTAACGAGCTTAAGTATGTCCAACAAGTTTTAGAATCAGGTTTCGGTAGTTCCACCAGCGGGAATATGAACCAACGGTTTGAGCGCGCTTTTGCTGATCGTTTTGGTGTTAAATTTGCGGTAACTTCTAATTCAGGTACCTCAACTTTGCATCAGGCTTTGATGGCCTTTGGTGTTGGTCCGGGTGATGAGGTAATTGTTCCGGCCTTAACGGTTGTGATGTGTGGTTACGCTGTTGTTCATGCGGGTGCTAAGCCAGTTTTTGCCGACGTCTTGCCTAATACTTTTTTGATTGACCCTAAAGATATAGAACGAAAGATTACCAAAAAGACAAAAGCGATTATGCCAGTTCACCTGTATGGTCAGGTTTGCGACATGGAAGCGATCATGAAAATCGCTAAAAAGTACAATCTCTATGTTCTGGAAGATTGCGCCCAGTGTTTTTTAGGCACCGATCATCGTGGTCGCATTGGTGGAACAATTGGTCATGTTGGTAGTTTCAGTCTTGAAAATTCTAAGCATCTTTCTACTGGCGACGGCGGCATTTTAGTAACGAATGATGAAGTGTTGGCGGAACGGATGCGTAAGTTTGGTGGCATGGGCTTCAAAAATATTCGCGCTTTAAACGGCCAGGTTCGCAAGAATAAGGATGCATTTCAAGATCCAAAGTATTTGCGCCATGACACTTTTGGCTTTAATTATCGTTTGCCGGAAGTGGCAGCCGCAATCGGCCTAGCTCAAGTTGAACGGATTAACTTTTTAGTTAAAAAGCGTCAGCAGATTGCCGCCAAATACCTTAAAGCGATTGGTGACTGCCAGTGGATTCGACCCCAACACGCACCTAAAGGATATACTAATTCTTATTACACCTTCGCCGCTCGTTATGAGGGGGAGAAACACAAGGGTGTAAGTTGGTACGATTTTCGCAAAAAGTTTATGGAATTTGGCGGGGACGGTATTTATGCCGCTTGGGCGTTGGTCTATAATGAACCGATCATGCGTTTGATTGATAAGAAGGGAGCCTTGTTTCAAGATCTGTCCGGTCAGGCTAAACAGCTTAAGGGGTATTTAAAGGGGGTGACCTGTCCCCAGGCGGAACAGTTGCAGCCCTTACTCATGCAGTTCACAGCGAATCAGGGGATTGAGGCTGATATGAATCTCCAGATGAATGCTCTTAAAAAGGCAATTAACTATTTCGGTAAATAATTACTATGAAAAAGAAAAAGCGTCTTGTTATTACTGGTAGTGAGGGTCTTATTGGTCGTCGGCTTGTTTCTCATTTTAAAAAGGATTATGAAATCCTGAGACTTGATTTAACTTTGGGCCACAATCTTTCTGATCAGGAATTTGTGGCCAGTTGGTTCAAAAAGAATAAAAATCTTTACGGACTAATTGTTTGCCACGCCCACAATCCAGTGCCAACGATTGATACTAAAAAAGTTGAGCCGATTGATATGCCATTGCAGGAACTGCGTGACTATCTCGAAATTAATACCGTGAGCGCTTTTGATGTTTGTCGTAATTTTATTCGGAATAATAAAAATGGCGTCATAATTAATATCAGTTCTCTATATGGCTCGGTTGCCCCCAAGCATCATATTTACAAAAATTTCGTCAAGCCAATAGGTTACTCGGTCTCGAAGGCGGGAGTGGTGATTATGTCTAAGTATCTCGCTACTTATTACGCGCCCCACATTCGCGTTAATACCGTTATTTTTGGCGGCGTTAATGATCCTAATAACCAGGATCCAGAGTTTATTGCGCAGTATTCTAAACAGGCGCCAGCGCAACGTTTAATGCACTTAGACGAAACAATTCCAGTCTTTGAATTTCTTCTACACGAGAAAGCCTCTTATGTAACCGGCGCCGAGTTCTATGTCGATGGTGGATGGACGGCTTGGTAGGCACTAAAGTTTTAAAAAAATCCCCGAGCGCAGTGCTCGGGGAGAGTGGGATGATTAGGGTGGGGGCTTTCTAGCTGGCGAGACTGGCCACGGCCTTGGCACCGACAGCGGGGCGGAACTGGGCCATGGATGACCAGCTCTGGGCGTTACTGTTGAATTTCGCCCAGTTAATTGAGAGGAGCCTCAGGGGTTCGGTGATGGTG
>CAZQDR010000021.1:0-8856 GCA_964591715.1 uncultured Candidatus Saccharibacteria bacterium
AATCGCTGGAAAAAGGCGCTCGCCTTGAATCATCCGATTTTAGTGGTTGCGACACCAACCTTCCTCTCCCTGCCGCGACAAGACATTCGAGTAATTATTATGGATCGCGAACAGGTTGGTAGTTATAAGCAAATGAGCCGACCCCTGCTTGATTGGCGGGTGTTTATTGAAATTTTAAGTCGTCATTACCAAACCAAATTAATTATCGGCGACTCTAGTTTGCGCACCGAGACCATGTACCGCGCCGAGGCTAAACTGCTGGGCGCCGCCAGTGCCTTAAAACAGCGTGCGCCCTCCCATGCCAAACCCCAGTTAGTTAAAGGCCGCACCGCGCTGGCACTTGAGGAAGAGATGAGACATTTGCTCGCCACCGCCGTGGCGAACGACGAGCGAACCTTGGTTATTGCCAACCGACGTGGCTTGGCACCACTCGTGGTCTGCAATGATTGTGGAACCACCGTGGTTTGCGAGCGCTGTGAGTCACCGATGGCTCTTCATCGAGCCAGTGAGGCTGAGGAAGCTAGCGACGCAACCACCCTTGTTTGTCACCGCTGCGGCAGCCGCCGCAGCGCCAAGGAGACTTGCGCTGTTTGTGATAGCTGGCGGCTCCAAGAACTGGGCACCGGGATCGAGAAAGTCCTGCGTGAGCTGACGGAACTCTTTCCCCAGACCACGTTGTTGCGACTGGACAGTGACAGCATTAAAACAGCAGCTCAAGCCCGGGAAATTATCAAAAAGTATTTTGCTACCCCAGGCGCCATTTTAGTCGCCACCGAAATGGTCCTCTACTATTTACACGAACCCGTCGAAAACATTTTGGTGGTAGCCGTTGACAGTATGCTGGCGTTGCCCGACTTTCGCACCCACGAAAGATTGTTCGGCCTACTTATCCGCTTCCGCGCCTTGGCGCTCAAGAATTTTGCCATTGCTACGCGACATGAGACCGAACCCCTGTTTGAGTACGCTTTGCGGGGAAACATTATTGGCTTTTATCGCGAGGAGGTGGCTAATCGCCAAAACTTCGGTTACCCACCATTTAAATTGCTGGCCAAGATTAGCCGCGAAGGTAGCCGCGGACTAGTGCGGGAAGACATGAAAAAACTTGAGGGATTGCTCAAAAAGTATGAGCCAGCCGTGTACCCATCCTTTATTGCTCAAGGCGAAAATCGCTACCGACTCAACCTGCTACTTAAACTCGATCCGGCCAGTTGGCCGGATCCAGAACTCTCCGCGGTCTTGAAATCATTGCCGCCTTCCTTTATTGTCAATGTTGAACCCAGCGATATTCTATAACCATGCCCCCATTCATCATTCAAAAAGAAAATCCGATTCTCCGGCAGAGCGCCGAAGCGGTGCCCCAGGAATCAATCACGACGCCCAAAATCCAAAGCGTCTTACAAGTCATGAGTGCCGCCTTGGCTAGCGCCGATGACGGGGTCGCTTTGGCGGCGCCTCAAATTGGCGAAAGTCTCCAAATTTTTATTGTCGCCGGAAAAATGATTAATGAGGAAACTCCCCCGCCAGACCTTGTTTTTATTAATCCCAAGATTATTAAAATGTCGCGCACTAAAAAAGTTATGGAGGAAGGCTGTCTCTCCGTACGCTGGATATATGGCCACGTTAAGCGCGCCGAGCGCGTCAGCGTTGAGGCTTATGATCGTGATGGCAAAAAATTTGTTCATCACGGCTCGGGTTTACTGGCTCAGATTTTTCAACACGAAATGGATCACCTCTCTGGAACTCTTTTTATCGATAAGGCGACTGATATGCAGGAAATTAAACCAGAAAGCGTCCAATGATGCCCTTCGTCTTTTTTGGCAGCGATGAGTTTGCGGTGGGCGTTTTAGACGAACTTAAAGCCCAGGGGTTGCAGCCGGCTTTAATTGTTACCACACCCGGCAGTAGCCGGCGCGGTGTGACTCTGGCTTCGCCGGTCCAGACTTGGGCAGAAAAGAATGGAATTGAATTTGCTCTTGATACAGAAAAACTGAAATCTAAAAACTATCAGCTATTCATCGTTGCTTCCTACGGCAAAATCTTAAAACCAGAAATTTTAAAGTTAGCGACCAAGGGTTGCTTAAATATTCACCCCTCGCTTTTGCCTAAGTATCGCGGGCCTTCGCCATTGCAAAGTGCCATTTTAAACGGCGACCAGGAAACTGGCGTCACCATTATCAAGCTTGATGAACAAATGGATCATGGACCAATTCTGGCAGCTGCTAACCGTCAGCTGAAAGCGGAAAGCTTTGTAGAACTTCGAGATCAACTGGCTAAAGCTGGGGCTGACTTACTAACCCAAATCCTACCCGACTACCTGACAGACAAAATCAAACTCACTGAGCAGAAGCACGAGCGAGCAACGTTTACCAAAAAATTCTCTAAAGCCGATGCGGAATTAAAAACAGAAGATTCCCCTGAGTTAAAGTATCGGAAAGTACTAGCCCTTAATCCCGAACCGGGCACTTGGCTGATTGACGCCAACGGCATTCGCTTAAAAATCAAAACCGCCCACCTGGAAGGCGTGCAGTTTGTGCCTGATTTAGTTACACCAGAAGGCCGCAAGGAGATCAGTTGGACAGAGTACCAGCGAGGCTTTAACTAAACAGCTGGCTTAAGTTCAACACTTTCAATTTTTACATCTTCAAGCGGATGATTTCCGGATCTGTCACCATTGGTGGCAACGTTTTCAATTTTCGTCACCGCCTCCAGTCCAGCCGTAACCCGACCAAAAGCCGTGTGCTTACCCTGGAGCCAATCGGTGCTCGGCGCCGTGATAATAAAGAATTGCGAACCATTGGTGTTAGGTCCGGAGTTGGCCATCGCCACGACACCGCGGACCAGCTTAACTTCGTTCGCCTCATCCTCAAATTTATAACCAGGACCGCCCGTGCCATGGACTGACCAATCTTTAGGGTACTGTTTGGTTAGCGGGTCACCACCCTGAATCATAAAGTTCTTAATCACCCGATGGAATAATGTGCCGTCAAAGTAATTCTCACAGGCAAGCTTAGTGAAATTGGCAACCGTTTTAGGCGCTTCCGCCGTCAAAAGCTCAATCGTAATGTCACCATAGTTGGTGTGCAACACCGCAGTCGCGGGATTAGACATACAAGTTTTAGTTGGGTTAGTTGATGAATTGGTAAACAGAAAAAGTCCCCCACCGAGCGCAAGAACTACCGCAACATACATGAGTTTTTTCTTCATTGGATTTTATTTGCGCCAGCGATAAAGAGAGCGCAGCAAGTCTTTGGCTTTACGACCGCCGCGTCGCAACATGGTGTTCTTCTTCTCAAACTTAGTTTTAATCTGACGGATCACTTCGTCCTTCATGGCATCAATGGCGGCATACAGATCCTCTTCGCTGGCAACGGCATAAAAGTTATTGCCGCCGACACTTAGATTGATTTCCGCCTTAAACACCTCGCCCTGGCGGTGGTGCATCGTTTCCTTAGCCAGCTCCACATCCGCCAAGTAAGCATCCCCCGCTTCGGGCAGGAGCTTATCCACATGACGCAACTTCTCGTCCAAATAATTGGTAATGGCCTCCGTCAGCACAATATTAGTTCCTTTAATATTGGTCTTCATAGGAATAGTATACCACGCAGGTATTTAGATTACCTCGACCGTCATCATGTTGGTGTCGATAGCCTTGCCAAAGGGCATACCACCGGCAATAACAACGCGATCACCTTTTTGAGCGAACTTATGCTTGAGGGCGTAAGCTCGGACCAGCTTCAAGACTTCGTTTAAGTTGTCAGCCTTATCAATCAAAACCGGGTGAACGCCATAGCTCAAAACCATTTTGTTGAGATCTTTAGCGTTGGGCGAAAAAGCGACAATCGTTTGCGTAGGTCGGTAGCGAGAAATCATTCGAGCCGTAAAGCCCGATTGCGTCAGGGCCAAAATGAATTGGGCTTCCAAATAGTTGGCGGTGTGGACAACCGCTTGGCTAACCGCGTCAGCAACGCCGTGAGCGGCCTCAATATCGTTACCGTTTGAAGTGAGTTCTCCTTCTACTCGGACCGCGATGCGCGTCATCATCCGCACCGCCTCAACGGGAAAATCACCAAGTGTCGTCTCCTCGGAAAGCATGATCGCGTCAGTGCCATCAAAAATGGCATTGGCCACATCAGACACTTCTGCCCGAGTTGGAACCGGAGATTTAATCATTGACTCAAGCATCTGCGTCGCCGTAATAACTGGCTTGCCTGCCTTGTGACACTTTTTAATAATCATCTTTTGGACAATTGGCACTTCTTCGGCCGGAATTTCCACCGCTAAGTCGCCGCGCGCCACCATGATACCATCGGACAATTCCAAAATGGCGTCGAAGTTCTCAACCGCTTCTTGGGTCTCGATCTTGGCAATAATCATCGCGTTTGACTTGTTCTTCTTTAAGATATCGCGTAATTCCTGCACATCTTCAGCGCGACGGACGAAAGAAAAGGCAATCAAATCAACCTTGTGCTTAAAGCCAAACTCCAAGTCCTTCTTATCCTTATCAGTCAACGAACTAATTTTAAGATAAGCGCCGGGTAAGTTAACGCTGCGGCGACCCTTAGTCTCGCCACCAACGATAATTTTACAGACAATCTCTTTGTTCTTGATTTCGACGACTTCAAACTTTTTCTTGCCGTCATCAATCATGATGATATTGCCCACCTTCAACTCCTCGGATAGGGTCGGGTAGTTAATCGAAACACGCTTCTCATCACCCACAATCTTCTCGGGCGTCAGCGTAATCAGCTCCCCCGCCTTAAGCTGCACTCGCTCCTGATAAAAGTCACCGATGCGAAACTTGGGACCAGAAAGGTCTTGCATTACCGCGATTGGTTTGCCGAGCTTCTCGGAAATTTGGCGAGCCAAAACTACTTTCGGCTCATGCTCTTTAAAATCACCGTGCGAAAAATTAATTCGGATCACATCCAGGCCGGCGCGAACCATTTCGGTTAGCGTCTTTTCGTTTGCAGAGACCGGGCCAATCGTCGCTACAATTTTTGTTTTTTTAGTATTCATGCGTTATTGACAGTATCACGAGCGGACATAGACGGCAAGCAAGACCCACGCCACCAAGAACACCTGCAGGGCGATGCCAAAAACCGGACGATTTTTAATTTTGCGATCGGTGTGAATCCACATGTGAAAGCGCTGTAACCAGCCGATAACGGTTAAGCGTGTTTTGAAATAAACGAACTGGAGAAAGTCGGGCAACATGGCGGCGATCGCCCCCCAGGGTTGGCGGAATAACCAATAACCGACCACCAAACCGAGCAAACCATCAAAGCCAATCTTAATTAAATCAAAATAAAAATCGCGGCCAATCGTTAGATCATTGTTAAGCGGATTAGCCTTATCTTCTTGGCTCGAGCGCAAATGGTAGTCCCAGTGAGGCAAAGCATCGAGGACAAAATGACTGGCAAAAGCCAAGCAAATTCCTACCACTGGCTGGTTGGGCATAGTACTAGCCAAGGCGGCCCCAATCACGGCATGAGTGGCAAGAGTCATATTTAAATCCTAACAAGAAACGCCGTAAAAGAAAAAGACCCCCTTCGCCGAAGCAAGAGGGGTCAGTTTTCAAGGTTATAGAAAAAGAAGTGTTAAGGAGCAGTGGGCAGGCAGGCCGGAACATTCACCGGCACACCAACCCCGGATTGGCAGGGACGCATCACGGCGGCATCGTTGCCATCTACGATATCGTCCCAATTGGTGTCCGCCAGATCGCAGGGATTTGGTTGGGACACCGTCACGTGGCCGAAGCAGCGTTGGAAGATACCGAAATCATCCATGTCGGCGTCGCCGTCATGGTCGAGATCGGGCGACTGACCGCAGTGGTCCTCGAGGCCGCAATGCCGACTACTGGGCCACCGATCAGTCCCAGCCGGTTGGGGTGAGATACTGGGACAGTTCATCACCCAATCATCATCCAAGTCTTGGACGGAACCACCACAACCGCAAGGTCCAGCCTTGCCCTGCGAACTGCCAGGACATTCGTCGACATCATCCGGAAAGCCATCCCCGTCCGTGTCGACAGTGGAAAGGATTACCGGACAATCCGCCACACTTAACCGTTGTGGTTCCGGATCGGGTTGAAAGGCCGGCCATGGCAGAGGCGCCGGCTTGATTTCGATCAACGATCTGGTGCCGTTGTAGGCAAAATCGAGGTCGAAATTAATGACCAGGTCTGGTGCCGGATGACTTTTCCTCACCGCCCGGGCCAAGATCTGAATCTTGGCCGCCGAATGATAGTCAACGAATCCATCACCATTCAGCTTCCAGATGAGTGGAAACTTGATGGTACCATTCTTATTGGTCTGAAGGTACAGACTTTCACCAGGGGCCAGCTGCTTGCCGTTTATCCACCCTTCACCTGGCCCAGTGTTACCCTTGTGGTTGTGGAACCACACGTCATAACACGGAGTGGTTGCATCATTAACGGTATAGCTACCGCCACTTGCTTCCCCACCATAAGGGTGTCCGATACAAGCGGTTGTTGGATCGAAACGATTTTGAATCTCGATTTCGATGTCAACATTTTCACTGGCAAATGATCCATCATCTTGCCCCTGAAGCGTGAGCTCAATCTCGAAACCCCGCATAACATCTCTGTCAACAGAGTTCTTTTCCCGCAGTTGGGTCACTACGCCCGTTTTGAGTCCGGAGACCAAACGAGCATCTGCCGCATTCGACGAATTGTCACACCCGAACCCTGCCCCCATGAGAAGGAGGCCAGCAAAGAAGATTAGCATTCTCTTCATAGCGTCTCTCCTTACTTAGCGGCATTGGGCTTGGATACAAACACGACGCTCGCAGGAACGGTGGGCTCGATCGGGCGATTGAGCACGAACGGCACATCAATGCGCAGTCGGTACTCAAAAATCTGAGCGCCCGCGACCGAAACACTGTCCTGCAAACAGTCGAGCTTGGGTCGGATTAGGACCGGCTCATCACCAGCACAAGTGCCGTCAGGCTTGAAGCCGCCCCAGCAATGACTCTCGTGGACATTGCTTTCGTTCAGTTGCGGATTGTCCGCCTTCAGATCCTGGAAGCCCGCCTCGCCTTCGCCCGTCAGGCGAAAGTCGAGCGCAAGCGTGGGATCGGGATAGAGGATATAATTCACCCCATCCCGCTCCCCCAAGAGTGCCGAATTGGCATCCTCGGATGCAGAATAGACTACCCGGTACAAGCATTCCCAACCCGCCACGGCCGGCGAACCCGGCACGTTGACGAGATGCGCTTGCACCGTAACGGCGGGCGTTGAGTACACCACCCGTGCCACTCCAGCCACTCCTCCGAGGAGCACCGCCAGAGCAATCAGGCCGCCTTTAGCTGTTCGCGACATAAAGCACCTTCTTTCTATAACGATGAAATGACAAGGAACGCTGGTTTGGATCGCCCAAAGTGAGCGATCACGACTACTCTAAAACTACAACTGTTTTATCGATAAGTCAAGCTATGTTAAGATGAGAACATCAATAAAAAAAATAATAAATATGGCAACTATTTCTAACATTAAAGCTCGTGAAATTTTGGATTCCCGTGGCAACCCAACGATTGAAGTTGACGTCACCTTAAGCGATGGCTCGTTTGGTCGGGCCGCCGTGCCCTCTGGGGCCTCCACCGGCTCACATGAGGCCGTTGAACTGCGCGACGGCGAAAATCGCTACGGTGGCAAAGGTGTTACCAAAGCCGTCGCCAATGTTAACACCCAAATTGCCGGCGAGCTCTTGGGTAAAGAGTGGGATCAAACAGCGCTTGATAACGCCATGATCGCCCTCGATGGTACGCCCAACAAAGGCAATCTTGGCGCCAACGCCATTTTGGGCGTCTCGCTCGCCTTTGCTCACGCTAGTGCCGCGGCGGCCAAAAAACCCCTCTACCAGCACTTTCATGATTTGGCGGGCTTGGGCAATGAGTTAGCTATGCCAGTGCCAATGATGAATATTTTAAACGGTGGCAAGCATGCCGAGAACTCAACCGATCTGCAGGAGTTTATGATTATGCCGCTCGGCGCTCCCAACTTTACCGAAGCGCTGCGCTACGGTGTTGAGGTCTTCCATACCTTGAAGAAAATTTTAAAGAAGAAGGGTTTGAGCACCGGCGTCGGCGATGAAGGCGGTTACGCGCCCGCCCTCCCCTCTAACGAAGCCGCGATTGAAGTAATTTTGCAGGCTATTACCGACGCCGGCCACACTCCCGGCCAGGATATCTCGATTGCGATTGATGCGGCGGCGAGCGAAATCTACCAGGACGGCAAATATAATCTCGCCAGCGAGAAGCGAATCTTGTCGACCGAGGAGATGGTCAGCTTCTACGAGTCTTGGGTTAAAAAATATCCAATTGTTTCCATTGAAGATGGTTTAGCCGAGGACGACTGGGCTGGTTACGAACTCTTAACCAAAACATTGGGTGGCAAGGTTCAAATTATGGGTGACGATCTCTTTGTGACCAATATTGAACGTCTGCAGCAAGGCATTGATCGCCATGTCGGTAATTCTATTTTGATTAAGTTAAACCAGATTGGCACCGTGACTGAGACTATTGCCGCGATTAAGTTGGCCAAGGATAATGGTTACACCAGCGTGGTCTCGCATCGCTCGGGTGAGACTGAAGACACCACCATCTCCGACTTCGTGGTTGGTTTGGGCACCGGTCAAATTAAAACTGGTTCGCTTTGCCGCTCGGAGCGCGTGGCTAAATACAACGAACTCTTACGCATCGAGGAAGCACTCGGCTCCAATGCTAAATTCCCTGGCAAATCCGCCCTCAAAATTTAGTAGGTAGTTTAAAAGAAAGAAAAATAGTAAGATAGAGCCACTATGTCTAGCAAAAAAACTGTTGTTTTAATGGTGCTTGATG
>CAZQDR010000022.1:0-6461 GCA_964591715.1 uncultured Candidatus Saccharibacteria bacterium
CGGCGTCACCGCCAAACGGCTCGACCAGTGTGACCGTGCTCGATATGCGCGTCCTGCGGTATTCCTGCACAGCGCCAGCGTCAAGCCTGCGGAATCCGCCTGGTGTCCTGAATGACGGTAGTTGGCCATCGTCGGCCATGCGTTGAACGGTCGACTGTGACAGGTCGAGGATGTCTGCTGCCTCTCGGCTGCTGTAGGTGTTTGGCATGCTCATTGCTTCCTCTCAATAGGTAAGGGCCCACCCGTTTGGGTGGGCCCTTCGGTGCCTAGTAGATCCGTCGAGCCTCGAACCAGAACACACCGTCTAGGCCGGACTCCAAGAACGCTGCCCCGGCTTCCTCTGCCTCGGCGTAGGACTCGTAGCCAATCGCTGTCTTGTCTGGGTACGACAGGATGTCGGTGCCGACGTGACCGCGCTTGGTAAGGCGCTTGTAGAAGATGAACCACATGTTGTTTCCCCTTGTCCGGTCGACCGTTGTGGTCGACCTATGACTAGGTTATCAAACTACTCAATCTTGTCAAGTCTGTCAGGACTATCTGGCGCGCCAATTCCGTATTGGCGCGTCAACGGGGTTAGCCATGCCAGGGCGACGGTAGTGAATGCGCCGAGCAGACTGGCCGGTAGTGGGTCGAGGTGTGTTGGCAGCTCGGTGCTGGCCCATGCGATGAGGGCGCCGATGAGCAGGAGGCACAGGTGTCGCGCTTCGGGTGAGAGTTTGTCGGGAGTGGCAATTTTTACCCCAGTTTTACTTTCACCAAGTTGCTCTTTGAGACAGTCGGCGACTTTGGGGGGAGCGTTGCGTCCATTTTTGACTGGTGGAGTGGTGGTGCTGAGGGTTTTAATACTTCGCCCGGCTTCCGGCTCGGCTTTTACAACCGGACCAAGGCGATGTTTCTCGGCGTACTGGACGCAAATGGAGGCGTTGGCAAGCGTACTGCAAAATTCCGCGCAGGTAGCTTTCGGGTCAGCCGACTTAACGGCGCAGTTGCCGGGGCCGCCGTCCGCCAAAATTTTTAATAACTTATCGTCGGTGCTGGTGGCCGTAGCTTGGCCGCGGGTATGATTGAGACCGTTAGCCTCGGCAAAAAGGCGGCAGTCGGTTTGGTGGTCAGGCAAATCGCAAAAGCGTTTGCAGGCCTGCTGGTTGGAGCAGTTACCGAGTTGGGGGATCGGGAAGATGACCCGTTGAATCTGAGCTCCAGCGGGCAAGCCTAAGGTCAAAGCAAAAATCACAGCGGCGAACCGCCACTTATTCAAACGGATTTTGGTAGTCATCTTTAAAAGGGTTAGGGATGCCAATTTGCTCACTAATTGCCGCCGATGGTCCAGCTTGGGTTGATGTCGAGTTCCGATTAGCGGCTGGCTCGAGGTTAGGATTTTGCTGGTTAGCTACATAGGACAGGAAGGCCAACACAATAACTAGCGAAACAATAATGATAATCGAATTACGCTTTTCCATTACCTAAGAATATCACGAGCCAGCGTGCTCTCCAATATATTTTTGCACAATCGCAATAGTTTCCTGGTGCGGGTAGCGCTGGCAGGTAAGATCATCGGCCTTAAAATCCCACAGGCCAGAGTTGGTGAGATGCCACTCGGTCCAGTCGGGACGATCCACAATCGGGTAGGCGCAGACACCAAAGAGCGGAAAGCCTTGATTCTCCGCTTCGCGCAGTTCGGTGGTTAGCCGTTGCCACCACTCAGGTCGGCCGGTACCCCACGAGCCGGTTTCCGAAACAATAATCGGTCGCTGGTAACGCTCGTAAACCTCTCTTAATAGTTCCACAACTGAAACGCGGCCGGGGTCATCAAGCTGCATGGTTTTAAATGTTTCAGGTTCTTGAGGATTCTCGCCAGTAATCCACTCCTGATTGTAGAGATAATAATTGGCGCCGATCAGATCGAGATACTTGGGATTGCCGCCAAGCTCCGGTTCAATTTTGCCAGTCAGCATATCAAAGGCTTCAAATTTATCAGTGATAAAATGTTTAGCCAGCGATTCTTTTGTGGGGGTAACGGGGGGAGCGGGGACGCGACGGAAGATGGGGTCAACTTGGATAAAGCGCACGGTCGAGTCAACCGACCAAATCGCGTTCATGGCGGCGATTGAGGCCCGGACAAGCTGGCGCTTAAATTCTTGTCCGCGATCAATCGCATAGGGGGCCCAAACCCCCCGACTCCCACCAATAAAAGCAAAGAACGACATCTCGTTGATGGGTACAATGTAAATTTGTCCTGATTGATATTGCTTTATCAGGCTTACGGCCTCGGCGGCATAACGGGCAAAGCGGTTCACAAATTCTGGCCCGAAGGGGTCAATATCGTCGGGATAATCGAAGTGGTTGAGATCCCAAATTTGCTGCATCCCTTCTTCGGCGCCAATGGCCATCATTTTCTCAAAGCGGGTAAAGTCGTAGTGCTGGCCTGCTGCGGCATCAATACCCGACCAGCTCAAACCCTCGCGGACGGTTTTAATCCCGAGCGTTTTTAAAAGTTGGTAATCCTCGCGACAAAGAGTGTCGTGTCGACTCATGGCCAAGAGATCCATACGCTGGCCGCTTTCAGCTCTGGCGTAGGCACACTCAAAACCGCCCCAAAAAAATGATGCAAATTGTGGTGACATCAGCTTGATTGTCGCTACTGCTATTAAAATCTGGTGAAGCCACTTCATGATTAATTAAAGAAGTGATGCCAAACTGGCCCAAATGAAGTCCATCATTGATCGGATCCAGCCGACAAAAAATACCGTGCCGATTTTTAAGTCTGACCGATTTCGTGACACCAAGGATCCCTGCCCGGTATTTGATGGTGAGAACTGGCATATATACGGTTCGGGTGGCAGTGTGCTTGAGGAGATTTGGCAGGTGTTGCACGCCACGGCGCCCAGCCTTGATGGGCCGTGGCTCGAGGAGGATCCGGCGGTTCTGATTGGCTTAAACGGTCCGCATGTAGCGGCGCCGGGCGTACTTTTCGATCAGAAGGATAAGCTGTTCCATATGTTTATCCAAAAAGATTTTTTGTCGCTTGGTGGTACGGTCGAATATTTAACCTCGCCGGATGGAAAAATTTTTACCTGCCAAAATACACCACTTTCGCCCCTGCCGGCCTCGGGCGAGGCCGGGCTGTATGATCCCCATCCTGCCGAGTACGGCGGTGTTAAATATTTAGTCTATTCTGGCACTCCAGAAGTGCGGCACTTGGGTAGCCGCTTTGTTTCCAAACCTGATTTATATATTGCCACCAGTTTAAGTGGTGAGTGGGCCGGGCCATGGCAACGCCAAGGAAAAATTCTTGATCATCAAGATATTGATTGGCATCACAATCGCCGAGAGGACGAGGAGAGCTACGAGTGGGGGATGGAGGGCGCTCAAATAATTGAATTGCCAAATCGCCATGTTCTGCTAAATGCCACCTGCTTTTTGCCGCGGGGTGACTTTGGCACGCGTCAACGCGTTTTCTTTGCGATTGCTGAGTCAGTTGTTGGCCCTTACTACAGTATCGGTCCAATTATGCAGGTGTTACCAGGTGGCGCTAGTGGTGAGAATGGGCACGCCACTTTATATTCTCACGAGGGGAGGCTCTACCTTTTTTACCAGGCACGATCCTTCGGTGGCGACTCAAGTAGTTTAGGGCCAACTTGGCAGTATGGTTTGGCGGCCTTTGATGCCGCAAATCTGGAGCGCGTGCTCGTGGAGTATCTCAAGAGTGATAAATCGAGCTACAATTACCAGCTTTACCGTTAATGAGATATTAATATTTACTAGGTAGAGTTAAAACAGATATTAAAAAGTCGAAATTATTAAGTAAGATAAGCTACAAAGAAATATATGATTAACTTTATTTTATGGATCATCTTTGGCGCTTTGGTGGGCTGGATTGCTTCCCTCATCATGCGGACCGATGCTGAACAAGGGTCGATCCTTAATGTCGTTGTCGGTGTGATCGGCGCGGTTTTGGGTGGCTGGATCATGAACGCCTTTGGCGCTACTGGTGTAACTGGCTTTAACCTCTACAGCTTTGTGGTCGCCTTACTGGGCGCGATCGTCCTGGTGGGTATTGTTCAGGCGATCCGCGGGGCCTCGCCACGTGAGACTTATCGCACCTAAGTAATCTAGACAACTCGATTTGAGCTACCAAAAAATCCGCCTAAACAGCGGATTTTTTGGTAGCTCAGCATTTTAATATTAAATTCATTTAGGGCGGGTATAGTTTACCCCAGTTTTGATCGCACGGGGGCGATCAAAGAGAACCTTCGAAGATTGGGGGATTGGCTCAAGATGGAGCCAGAAAGCGAGTGTTTACGATGAACATGAGTGCGAGCGAAAGAATCGTTCGCGGCGACAGTGAGTCGCGCAAGGGTCCGAGCATGGACCAAGTTGATGGAGCAGGCGGGCGAGGATAGCTTCCAAGCACATCCTGTATACCGCACTACATCCTAGGGAAGGGGCACGTCATTGAGATAGTGCCCCTTTAATTTTGTCTAAAAAATTAGGCCGCGAGCAGTTGTTCCACGGCGGTAAGGAGATCGTTCATGGAAAAAGGCTTTTGCAAAAAGATATTGGCCCCTGCTTCCTTGGCGGTTCGGGCGGCGGTCGGATAGGCGGAGATCATAATGACCGGAATTTTTTCGGTGATCGGGTCATCTTTTAAATTGTGACACAAATCACGCCCGTCATGACCAGAAAGTAGGACGTCTAAAATAATTAAATCCGGATACTCGTTCCGGTCGGCTAGAGTGGCGAGTGGTGCGCCGTTATCGTGCTGCTCGACCTCGTAACCCGCGGTGCGCAAAATAATCCCCAACACCTCTAAGATGTCGCGGTTGTCGTCAATGACTAAGATTTTTTTGGGATTACTCGCTGTCATTGGCTAGTGGTAAACAAAGAGTAAAGACTGAACCCCGGCCGATTTCGCTATTTACTTCGATCTTGCCGCCATGGCGATCAACGATTAGTTTGGCGACATAGAGACCAACACCTAAACCAGGGAAGGTGTAACCTTGGCGTTCATCAAGCTGATAAAAGCTTTGAAAAATATCTTCGTGGAAGGCGGGATCAATGCCGATGCCGAAATCTTTGATAGCAATGCGGGCCTGGGTCGGGGTTTGTTCCATGGTAACTTGGATCTCGGTTCGGGCGGGGGAATATTTAGCCGCGTTTTGGATAACGTTGTTAAGTACTTGAGTTAAGCGATCGCGGTCGCCCTTAATTAGGATGGGTGTGGTGGGCAGATTGACGACAAGTTGGTGGTCTTTTAACGAGAGCTTGAGGGTGCTGGTAACATCGGCCACTAGTTCAACGATATTAAATTTGCTTAATAAGAGTGGCATCTTGTCAGCCTGGATGCGCGACATGTCCAAGAGGTCGCCCACTAGACGCTCGAGTTTGTTAACTTGCTCGGACATTTTGCCGGCGTAATGTTTGGCCTCCGTTGTCGCCAAAGTTTTCGATAAGAGATCAAAATAGAGACGGAGACTAGTAATGGGTGTCTGGAGCTCATGGCTGGTCATGCGGGTAAACTCATCCTTGCGCTCCTCTTGCTCTTTGCGATCGGTAATATCGCGATAGTAAACTGTTAAACCACCGTCGAAAGGGAAGACTCGTGCCTCGTTCCATTTGTTGTCGATAAATTCTTCAAACGTGGCCGGCTCGCGAGTCTCCATGACCTGTTCGTAAATTTTAAAGAAGGGGAGTTGGCGAACATTAGGGAAGACTTCCCACATTTTTTTGCCAATAATGTCCTCACGTTTAATCCGCTCAATGCGTTCGGCATTGCGGTTCATGTAGGTATAGCGCCACTCGCGGTCAATCGAGACAAAAGCATCGCTGGTGCTTTCCAGCAGGTTAATCAAGTTTTGCTCGATCGAGCTTAAACGTTTGGCGGGGTCTTGTTGGTCTTTGGCGAGCACAGACAGTTTATCTTAACGCCTGGGAAATGGATAATAGATGAAGGGACAAAACGTTACGAGCTGTCTATACTATAGCCATGAACGATACCGCTTGGCAATTCTATATTTCGACCCCCGAGGCCTGGGAGGCCATGCTCGCTGCTTGCAAAGCGGCGACGCGCTCGATTGATTTAGAGCAGTTTATTTTTAGTGCCGACGCGGTGGGCCAGGCCTTTTGTGCGAACGGGCCCGAGCCGGCGTCCGCGTCCGCTTAATCGCGGACGCCGGCGGCAGCTTCTCGCTTTTGCGGTCTCCGGCGATTGAACAATTGACCACTGCTGGTGTGTCGGTGGTGCCGTTTAATACCTTACTACCAGGGTCAATTCATAATCACACGGTCTGGTTTTTTCGCGACCACCAAAAACTTTTGATCATTGATGGTCAAATCGGTTTTACGGGCGGGATTTGTTTGGCGGCGGAGATGCGTTTGTGGCGCGACACGCACGTCCGACTATCCGGACCGGTGGTGGCGGAGATGAAATATCTTTTTGAGGTGATGTGGCGCCGAGCTCA